>NZ_DAMATK010000002.1:274037-1036503 GCF_032079985.1 Pulveribacter sp. | reverse complement strand
GACCTGATGCTGAATGTTCAGGGAGTGGACTGGCCCTACCATGCGAAGGCCTATCTTGTGCTCAACAAACCGGCAGGTTTTGAATGCTCGCAAAAACCTTCCGCTCACCCCAGCATCTACACCCTTCTGCCAGCGCCTTTGCGCCAGCGACCCAACAAAAGCGCGATGGCGGGTGTGCAGGCTATCGGCAGACTTGATCAGGACACTACAGGGTTGCTCCTGCTCAGCGACGACGGTCAGTTCATCCACCGCATGAGCTCGCCCAAGAAACGCATGCCCAAGGTCTACCAAGTGACGACCAAGCATCCCGTGACCACGCAGCAGGTGGAACGCCTGCTCGCCGGGGTGGTGCTCGACGACGATCCCAAGCCTGTCAAGGCGGCCGATTGCGTGCAAACGGGCGAGTGCCGCATCGACCTTACGCTGACCGAGGGCAAGTACCACCAAGTCAAGCGCATGGTGGCTGCCGTAGGCAATCGCGTCGAAGGCCTGCACCGCTCGCAGATCGGAGCGCTGGAATTGCCGGCCGACTTGGTACCTGGCCAGTGGCGTTGGCTTGCCGCCGATGAGCTGCGCTTGCTGCAGGGATAAGCCTGTAGGTGTAAGCAGGCGTCAACCCGTGCATGCAACAGCGCGTTGACACACGCTCCAGCCTGCGGATTACGGAAAATGGTGACCTGTGCAGCAGCAGAACGGTGCGTCACTTTTCGGCACAGCACGGTAAACACCGGCAATCGTCGGCGGCTTCGACAACGAATGGGAACAGTGTGAAAAGCAACGGACGATGGATAGCTGCTCTGGCAATGAGCGCCTTGATGGCAGTGCCGAGTGGGGCGCATGCCGCTGACGAGCCGCCTGTCTTCGTGCTCAACTCGCTGCAAGCGGACGTCAGTGTGGTCGACCCCGTCACCTGGGCCGAGCGCGCGCGCATCGCCACCGGCAAGGAGCCCCACCACCTGTACCTGACGCCGGACGAAAAGTCCCTGATCATCGCCAACGCGCTGGGTGACAGCCTGACCTTCGTCGATCCTCGCACCGCCCAAGTGCAGCGTACGGTCAATGGCATCGTCGACCCGTACCACCTGCGCTTCTCACCCGACATGAAATGGCTGGTGACGGCCGCCAACCGCTTGAACCATGTGGACTTCTACCGCTGGGACGGCAGTGATCTGACCCTGGTCAAGCGCTTGGCTACCAGCCGCACGCCCAGCCATTTGTGGATCGACGCCCCCAGCCGCACCGTGTATTCCTCCATGCAGGACAGCGACGAGCTGGTGGCCATCGACATTCCCACGCAGACCATCCGCTGGCGCACGCCCACCGGCGCCATGCCGGCCGACGTCTATGGCCGCCCGGACGGCAAGCTGCTCTTCGTCGGCTTGACCGGCAGCGACAGCGTGGAAGTGTTCGACATCAGCGGGGCACAGCCGCGCAGCGTGCAGCGCATCCAAACCGGCAAGGGGGCGCATGCCTTCCGCGCGGCGGGCGACGGCCGCCACCTGTTCGTCAGCAACCGTGTGGCCAACACCATCAGCAAGATCGACATGCAGGATTTGCGCGTGGTGGACAGCTACCCCGCGCCCGGCGGGCCCGACTGCATGGACGTCTCTGCCGACGGCCGCTACCTGTACGTAAGTGCCCGCTGGGCACGCAAGCTGCTGGTGATCGACACGCAGCAGCGCAAGGTGGCGCACGAGGTGCGGGTGGGCAAGTCGCCCCACGGGGTGTGGACGCTCAGGCATGCGCAGCGCTAAAACCCATGGGCCTCTGCTGCGTAGCAGTGCTGCTCTGGTATTGATAGCTGCCAGCGCTTTATCCACGGGCTCTATAGCCCAAAATGGCTGCAAGGGCGCGGTCTACCTCACCTTCGACACCGGCCACATGGGCATCGCGCCGCTGGTGGCTCAAGTGCTGGCGCGTCAGCAGGTGCGGGTGACCTTCTTTGCAGCCGATGAGCGCACCCAGGACGGTGGCAGCAGCCTGGACGAGCATTGGGCGCCGTGGTGGCGCGCCAGGGCGGCCGAGGGGCACGAGTTTGCCTCCCACACCCTGCACCACACCTATTGGCAGGCGGACGTCCGGCAGGGCGGCGCGACGGCTTTTCGCGTCAAGCCTTCGGCCGGTCCACGCGCCGGGCAGAGCTTCACCCTCACACCGGCCGCCTATTGCCAGCAGATCGAAGCAGCCGCGCAGCGCCTGCGGGTCATCACGGGCCGCGAGCCCCTGCCGCTGTACCGTGCGCCCGGCGGCAAGACCTCGCCCGCGCTGCTGGCCGCCGCCAAGCGCTGCGGCTACACCCACGTTGGCTGGTCCAGCGCCGGCTTCCTGGGTGATGAACTGCCCAGTGACAGCCACCCCCACCAGGCCTTGCTGGCGCGCAGCCTGCGCAGCATCGGAGACGGCGACATCCTGCTGGCCCACCTGGGCATCTGGTCGCGCAAAGACCCCTGGGCCCCGGCGGTCCTGGAGCCGCTGATCGAGGGGCTCAAGGCCCGCGGCCTGTGCTTTCGCACGCTGGCCGAGCACCCTGCCTACGCGCCGCTGCTGAGCGGCCCACGCCCATGACCGACGTGCTGACCTGGCTGGCGGGCGGCTTCGATGCCGCCCAGCAGTGGCTCTTTGAAGCGGCCATGCAGCCGCTGATGTTCGCCCTGGGCCTGGGCAATCTGCTGGAGGACGGCTACACCGCCACCGGCTGGCTGCTGGTGGGTGTGCTGGAATTGGCCATCATGCTGGCGGTGATCGCGCCGCTGGAGCGATGGCGCCCCGTGGAGCCAGTGCATGACCGTGCCGCGGTGCGCACCGACATGGCCTACAGCCTCATTCACCGCCTGGGCCTGTTTCGTGTGGCACTGTTTTTCACCGTGCAGCCGCTGTGGGACGACCTCTTCGGCGCGCTGCGCGTGCAGGGCTGGCACGGCCTGCAGTTGGACGCGCTCTGGCCCGGCGTGACCGACCGCCCCATCGTCAGCCTGCTGCTGTACCTGCTGGTGTTCGACTTCGTCGACTACTGCATCCACCGCGCCCAGCACCGCTTCGGCTGGTGGTGGCGGCTGCATTCGCTGCACCACTCGCAGCGCCAGATGACGCTGTGGAGCGACAGCCGCAACCACCTGCTGGACGACCTGCTGCGCTCCATCATCATCGTGCTGGTGGCCCAGGCCATCGGCGTGGCCCCGGGGCAGTTCGTGGCCATCGTGGCGCTCACGCAGTTGAGCGAAAACCTGCACCACGCCAACCTGCGAACCGGCTTTGGCCGGCTGGGTGATCGGCTGTGGGTCAGCCCGTGCTTTCACCGGCGCCACCACGCCATCGGCATTGGCGAGCCGGCGCAGGGGCCGCGCCGCAACGTCTTCGGCGGCTGCAACTTCGGCGTGCTGCTGCCCTGGTGGGACATGCTGCTGGGCACGGCGGACTTCGCCCGGCGCTACGACCCCACGGGCGTGCGCGACCAGGTCGAGCCTGGCCGTGACGGCCGGGTGCGGGACTACGGGCGCGGCCTGTGGCAGCAGCAGTGGCTCGGGCTGCGACGCCTGTTCGGTGCCGGCTGACGCAGGCATAGCCAAAGCGGGCGCTATGCTTGCCGCCATGGGCCCGCTCATTGATTCCTTCTGGCGCGCCGCGGCGGGCTGCCTGTCGCCGCGCGTCATCCTGCTGTCGCTGCTGCCGCTGGCGGTGATCGCTCTGGTGGCGGCCGGCAGTGGCTGGCTGCTGTGGAGCAGTGCCGTGGCCTGGGTGCAATCGGTGCTGGAGAGCACGCATTGGCTCGCCTCCCTGTGGGGCTGGCTCGGCCACGTGGGGGTGGGCGACCTGCCCGTGGCGCTGGCGCCGCTGCTGGTGGTGATGGGCGCCACGCCGGTCATCGTCATCGTCTGCGTGCTGGCCGTGGCTGCCCTCATGACGCCGGCATTGGTGCGCCTAGTGGCCGAGCGGCGCTTTCCCCAGCTGCAGCGCAGGCATGGCGCCTCGTTGCTGGGCAGCCTGGTGTGGGCCACCGGCAGCACCATTGCCGCACTGGCGGCGCTGATCGCGTCCATACCGTTGTGGCTGATACCGCCCCTGGTGCTGGTGCTCCCGCCGCTCATCTGGGGCTGGCTGAACTACCGCATCATGGCCTTCGACGCCCTGGCCGAGCACGCCAGCCGGCCGGAGCGCCAGCTCCTGCTGCGCCGCCACCGCTGGCAGCTGCTGGCGATTGGCGTGGTCTGCGGCTTTCTGGGCGCGGCGCCCGGGGTGGTGTGGATCTCGGGCGTGGTCTTCGCCGCGGCCTTCCTCATTCTGGTGCCGGTGGCCATCTGGATCTACACCCTGGTTTTCGCCTTTTCCTCGCTGTGGTTCACCCACTACTGCCTAGCCGCGCTGCAGCGGCTGCGCAGCGAAGAGGCAGCTTCCGAACCCTCAACCCCATGACACCTCCAGCCTTCGGCCTGATCATCGTCGGCGACGAAATCCTCTCGGGCAAACGCGCCGACAAGCACTTGCCCAAGGTCATCGAACTGCTGGCCGCGCGCGGCCTGGGCCTGGCCTGGGCCACGTGCGTGGGCGACGACCCGCCGCGCCTGACGGCCCTGCTGGCCCAGGCCTTCGCGTCGGCAGACGTGGTGTTTTGCTGCGGCGGCATTGGCGCCACGCCGGACGACCACACCCGCCAGTGCGCCGCCGCGGCGCTGGGTGTGGCGCTGCAACCTCATGCCGGCGCGCAGGCGCTGATCCGCGAGCGCATGCAGGACATGGCGCGCGAGCAGGGTCAGCCCTTCGAGCCCGAACGCCCCGACAACCTGCAGCGCCTGCAGATGGGCGTGCTGCCGGCGGGCGCGCGCCTCATCCCCAACCCCTACAACAAGATCCCGGGCTTCTCGTGCGACGGGCCCGGCGGCGGCGCGGTGCACTTCGTGCCGGGCTTTCCCGTCATGGCCTGGCCGATGCTGGAGTGGGTGCTGGACGGCAGTTATGCCCAGTGGTTCGGCCGGGCACCGCAGACCGAGCACTCCGTGGTGCTCTACGGCGCGATGGAGTCGGCTCTGACGCCGCTGATGGAGCGCATCGAGGCCGCCCACCCCGGCATCAAGGTGTTCAGTCTGCCCAGCGTGGACCATCCCGTGCACGGTCGCCACATCGAGCTGGGCGTGAAGGGCGACGCCGCCCTGGTGCCCGCGGCCTGGCAGGCGCTACAGGCGGCTTTGCACCAATTTGGTGCAGCCCTGGGCCCTGAACTGGTGCGCCGGCGCTGATCCGCACCCCGGTTTGGCGCAGGCCAGCGGCACAATGGCAGGTTGTCGCCCCTGGCACGCAAAATGCAAATACCGTTTCGACATCCCCCTGGATGAGCCGTTCAACCCTGGAGAACCCTGATGGCAAAGACCGTTGCTGACGTGATGAACATGGTGGAGGAGAACGAAGTCAAGTTCGTGGACTTCCGCTTCACCGACACCCGTGGCAAGGAGCAGCACGTCACCGTGCCCGTATCCCATTTCGACGAAGACAAATTCAACCATGGCCACGCCTTCGACGGCTCGTCCATGGCCGGCTGGAAGGGCATCGAGGCCTCGGACATGCAACTCATGCCCGATGCGAACACGGCCAACATCGACCCGTTCTTTGAGGAAACGACACTGATCCTGCAGTGCGACGTGGTCGAGCCCGGCGACGGCAAGGCCTATGACCGCGATCCGCGCTCCATCGCCAAGCGTGCCGAGGCTTACCTGAAGGCCTCCGGCCTGGGCGACACAGCCTATTTCGGTCCGGAGCCTGAGTTCTTCGTGTTCGACGGCGTGCGCTGGAGCAACGAGCCCGGCCGCACCTTCTTCGAGATCGAAGAATACGAGGCGCCGTGGAACACCGGCACCAAGCTTGAAGGCGGCAACCGCGGCCACCGTCCGACGACCAAGGGCGGCTACTTCCCCGTGCCCCCCGTGGACAGCACGCACGACATGCGCGCCGAGATGGTGCTGATCCTGGAGCAGATGGGCATCCCCGTCGAGGTGTTCCACCACGAGGTGGCCGGCGCCGGCCAAAACGAGATCGGCACCCGGTTTTCCACCCTGGTGCAGCGTGCCGACTGGACGCAGACCATGAAGTACGTCATCTGGAACGTGGCCAACGCCTACGGCAAGACGGCCACCTTCATGCCCAAGCCCTACGCCGGCGACAACGGCTCGGGCATGCACGTGCACCAGTCCATCTGGAAGGATGGCAAGAACCTGTTCGCCGGCGACGGCTACGCCGGCCTGTCGGACTTTGCGCTGTACTACATCGGGGGCATCATCAAGCACGCTCGCGCGCTCAACGCCATCACCAACCCCGGCACCAACAGCTACAAGCGACTAGTGCCCGGCTTCGAGGCGCCGGTCAAGCTGGCCTACAGCTCGCGCAACCGCTCGGCCTCCATCCGCATCCCCTACGTGGCCAACCCCAAGGGCCGGCGCATCGAGGCGCGCTTCCCCGATCCGCTGATGAACCCCTACCTGGGCTTTGCGGCGCTGATGATGGCCGGCTTGGACGGCGTGGAAAACAAGATCCACCCGGGTGAGGCCGCCACCAAGGACCTGTACCACCTGCCGCCCGAAGAGGACAAGCTGGTGCCCACCGTCTGCCACAGCCTGGACCAGGCGCTGGAAGCGCTGGACAAGGGCCGCGCCTTCCTGACCAAGGGCGGCGTGTTCTCCGATGGCATGCTGGACGCCTACATCGAACTCAAGATGGCCGAGGTGCAGCGCTTCCGCATGGCGCCCCATCCGGTCGAGTACGACATGTACTACTCGCTATAAGGCGGTTTTTTGCGGCGGAATGTGATTAGGGGATACTCGCCCGCAACGTGCCCGTGCCCTCCATTTGGTGGCACGGGCCCAGCGAGGACCACTCTTTCCATGAAGCACACCCTGATCCTGATGACCCTGGCCTGTGCGGCGCTGACGCCCGCCTGGGCCCAGGACCGCATCTACCGCTGCGGCAACGAATACACCAACAACGCCAGCCAGGCCAAGGAGCGCGGCTGCCGCCTGGTGGAGGGCGGCAACGTCACCGTGCTGCAGGGGTCGCGCCCGGCCTCGGCCGCCGCGCCCGCCGCAGCGCCCTCGGGCGGCGCGGCCGCGGCGTCGCCGGCCAATGCGCCGCGCGTCAACGCCGCCGACCAGCGCGCTCGCGACTCGGACGCCCGCGCCATCCTGGAGTCCGAACTGCGCAAGGCCGAGGCGCGGCTGGCCGAACTGCGCACCGAATACAACGACGGCTCGCCCCAGCGCACGGCGCTGGAGCTGCGCAACCCGCAGGGCTACATCGAGCGCACGGCCGAGCTGAAAGCCTCGGTGACACGCGCCGAAGCCGACGTGGCCGGCATCAAGCGCGAACTGGCGCGCCTGAACAAATAGCCGGCAGCGCCGGCAGGGGCAGGGCACCATCGCGCAGCAGCCAAACACCCCCGCCCCGGCGCAGGTCCGCGCCGCCGAACCCTACCAGCCGCTGGACTGGGTGCGCACCCTGGTCGCCGTGCTGGCGCCGGACGGCACCACCCTTTTCGTCAACGCCGCGCTGGAAGACGCCCTGGGGCTGTCGCGCCGCGCGCTGCGCGGGGCCGACTTCTGCCCGCTGCTGGCCGACCCCGCGCCGCTGCGCCAGGCCCTGGCCGGCGTGCGCGCGCAGGATTTTGCCGCGCTGCACTTCACCGTCGAACTGCATGGCGCGCGCGGCCAGCTGCTGCCCGTGCAGGCCACAGCCAGCCTGCACGAGCCCACGGGCGGCGTGCTGCTGGAGCTGTGGCCGTTGTACGCCCAGGCCCGGCACGAGCGCGAGGAGCAGCTGCGCGCACAGGGCGAGACGCACAAGGAGCTGATCCGCAACCTGGCGCACGAGATCCGCAACCCGCTGGGCGGCATCCGCGGCGCAGCCCAGCTGCTGGAGCTGGAGCTGCCCGCCCCCGCCCTGGCCGACTACACCCGCGTCATCATTCGCGAGGCCGACCGCCTGCAATCTCTGGTGGACCGTCTGCTGGAGCCACACCGCCATCCCCAGCACATGGCCGACGTGAACATTCACGAAGTCTGCGAGCACGTGCGCGACCTGGTGCTGGCCGAGCACCCGCGCGGCCTGGAGGTGGTGCGCGACTACGATGCCTCCATCCCCGAGCTGCGCGGCGACCGCGACCAGCTGGTGCAGGTCGTGTTGAACATCGTGCGCAACGCCGCGCAGGCGCTGCAGGCGCGCATTGCGGCTGGCGACGCCCGCATCGAGCTGCGCACCCGCGTGGCGCGCCAGCTCACCCTGGGGCGCCAGCGCCACCGGCTGGCGCTGCTGCTGGACGTGGTGGACAACGGGCCCGGCGTGCCGCCTCATCTGCAGGAACGCATCTTCGTGCCCCTGGTCACTGGCCGCGCCGAGGGCACGGGCCTGGGGCTGACGCTGGCCCAGGCCTTCGTGCAGCGCCACGGCGGCATCATCGAATGCGAAAGCCGGCCCGGCTGCACGCGCTTCGGCGTGGTGCTGCCGCTGGCCACTTCTTCATAAACACACCTCCACACCTCCTCAAGAAAAGCCATGGCGCCTGTCTGGATCGTGGATGACGACCCCTCCATCCGCTTCGTGCTGGAGCGCGCGCTGGCGCGCGAAGGGCTGGACACGCGCAGCTTCGAGGCCGCCGCCGATGTCCTGGCCGCGCTGGACGACGCGGCCGGGCAGTTGCCGCGGGTGCTGCTAACCGACATCCGCATGCCCGGCATGAGCGGACTGGAGCTGCTGGCCCGGCTGCGCGAGCGCCAGAGCGGCCTGCCGGTCATCGTGATGACGGCGTATTCGGACCTGGACAGTGCCGTGGCCGTGTTCCAGGGCGGCGCCTTCGAATATCTGCCCAAGCCCTTCGACGTGACGCACGCCGTGGCCCTGGTGCGCCGTGCGTTGCACGAGCGTGCGGCCACGCTGCCGCCCGAGCCGGCGCAGTCTGCCGCGCCCGAGATGCTGGGCCAGGCCCCGGCCATGCAGGAGGTGTTCCGCGCCATCGGCCGGCTGTCGCAGAGCACGGCCACCGTGCTCGTGACAGGCGAATCGGGTACCGGCAAGGAACTCGTGGCGCGCGCCCTGCACCGGCATTCGCCCGTGGCGGCGGGGCCGTTCGTGGCCATCAACACCGCCGCCATTCCGCGCGAGCTGCTGGAGAGCGAACTGTTCGGCCACGAGCGCGGCGCCTTCACCGGCGCGGCAACCCAGCGGCGCGGGCACTTCGAGCAGGCCGAGGGTGGCACGCTGTTCCTCGACGAGATCGGCGACATGCCGCTGGAGCTGCAGACGCGGCTGCTGCGCGTGCTCTCGGACGGCCAGTTCTACCGCGTGGGCGGACACAGCGCCGTGCGCGCGCGGGTGCGCATCGTCGCCGCCACGCACCAGGACCTGGAGCAGCGCGTGCGCGCCGGCACCTTCCGCGAAGACCTGCTGCACCGCCTGAACGTGATTCGCCTGCAGCTGCCGCCGCTGCGCGAGCGGCGCGAGGACATTCCGGCGCTGGCGCGCCACTTCCTGGCGCACAGCGCGCGCCAGCTGGGCGTGGCGCCCAAGCAGCTGCAGCCCGACGCCCTGGCCCGGCTGGAACGCTTCGACTTTCCCGGCAATGTGCGCCAGCTGCAAAACGTCTGCCACTGGCTGGCCGTCATGGCGCCGGCCCAGCGCATCGCTGCCGCCGATCTGCCGCCCCAGCTGCTGCAGCCGGCGGCCAGTAGCGCCCCCGATGGCTGGGAGCAGGCCCTGGCAGCTGAGGCCGTGCAGCGCATGCGGGACGGCCAGACGCAGGTGTGGGACCAGCTGGCGCGCCGCTTCGAGTCGGCACTGATCGGCGCCGCCCTGTCGCTGACCCAGGGCCGGCGGGCCGAGGCGGCGCAGCGCCTGGGCGTGGGTCGCAACACGCTGGCGCGCAAGCTGCGGCCGGCGGGCGAAGACGAGAACGACGACACGCAGGACTAAGCAAGCCGAAAAGGGCTCCAGCCCTTGTCTGGCAAGCGCTGGCAGCTATCAATAGATGAGCTAAACGTATGCGCCTGGCTTACCGCTTGCGACAGCAGGCGTCCTACAACCCGCCGATCCGCCTGCTGACCCGACCGCCGCAACCCGGCTTTGACAATGAATTTCATTGTTCAACCAACCGGAGTCAAACACATGTCGGATTTCAAGGATGCCAACCGCGACCCCCTGACCAATGAGCCGGGTGCCCACCCCGTGGGGACCGGCGTGGGCGCCGCCGGAGGCGCCGTTGCCGGCGCTGCGGCGGGCTCGTTCGGTGGGCCCATCGGCGCGGCAGTGGGCGGCGTGGCCGGCGCCATCGTCGGCGGCCTGGCTGGCAAGGCTGCGGCCGAGTCGGTGAACCCCACGGCCGAGGACGCCTACTGGCGCGAAAGCTACGAACGCGAGCCCTACTACCAGGCTGGCCGCACCTATGACGAGTACCGCCCCGCCTATGAGCTGGGCTGGAGCTCGGCAGGCCGCTACGAAGGCGACTTCGCCGCCGTCGAACCCGAGCTGTCCCGTGACTGGGGCACGCGCCGCGGCACCAGCTCGCTGGAATGGGAGCACGCCCGCCCGGCCACACAGGCCGCCTGGGAGCGCGCCCGCCGCAACGTGGCCACCGGTGCCACCACCATGCCCATCACCGGCAACAACCCCAACACGCCCGTCACCGACACCGTGAGCAACGATGACGTGGTGGACGTGCTGGACGACCTGCTGGAGTGCAGCCGCGATGGTGAATATGGCTTTCGCACCTCCGCCGAGCGGGCCGACAGCCCTGAGCTCAAGCAGATCCTGCAGCGCCACGCCAGCGAGTGCGCCAGCGCCGCGGCCGAGCTGGAGCGCGAGATCCGTGCCCGCGGCGGCGAGCCGTCCTCGGGCGGCACGGTCAGCGGCGCGCTGCACCGCGGCTGGGTGTCGGTCAAGACGGCGCTCAGCACCAATGACGACAAGGCCGTGCTGAACGAGTGCGAGCGCGGCGAGGACGCCGCCGTGGCCCGCTACCGCAAGGCCCTGAAGGCCACGCTGCCGGCCGACGTGCGCGCGCTGGTGGAGCGCCAGGCCCAGGGCGTGCAGCGCAACCACGACGAGGTGAAGGCCCTGCGCGACCGTTATCAGGCTGCTTCGTAAGCGCCTGCTACAGCGCCAAAGCGCTGAAGCGCCCATGATAAAACCAGCCCCGACGGGGCTGGTTTTTCTGCGCCTGGGGGGAGTTGAGGCCGTCAGCCGCCCAGCGTCGCCACCACCGGGGCATGGTCGCTGGGCTGCTTGTTCTTGCGCGGCGCGCGGTCCACGTGGCAGGCCGTCACCTGCGGGCGCAGGGCGTCGCTGACGAGGATGTGGTCGATGCGCAGGCCACGGTTCTTCTGAAAGCCCAGCATGCGGTAGTCCCACCAGGAAAAGGTCTTGTCCGGCTGCTCGAACAGGCGGAAGGCGTCCGTCAGGCCCAACTCCAGCAGCGCGCGGAAATGGGCGCGCTCTTCCTCCGTGTGGTGGATGGTGCCGGCCAGGCCCACCGGGTCGAAGGAGTCGCGGTCTTCCGGCGCGATGTTGAAGTCGCCCACCAGCGCCAAGCGGGGGTGCTGTGCCAGTTCGCCTTGCAGCCAGGCGCGCAGCGCGTCCAGCCAGCCCATCTTGTAGGTGAACTTGTCGCTGTCCGGCGCCTGCCCGTTCACGAAGTAGCCGTTGACCAGGCGCAGCGGCCCGCCGGGCAGGTCCAGCGTGGCGGCGATCACGCGCGCCTGCTCGTCGTCGTGCCCGGGGATGTTGCGCACCACGTCGCGCAGCGGCGCGCGGCTGACGATGGCCACGCCGTTGTATGTCCGCTGGCCGAAGCTGACGGCCTGGTAGCCCAGGGCGTTGAAGGCCTCGTGCGGGAATTTTTCGTCCACCAGCTTGAGCTCCTGCAGGGCGAGCGCATCCACGGGGTTGGCCTGCAGCCATTCCAGCACCTGGGGCAGGCGCACGGACAGGGAGTTGACGTTCCAGGTGGCGATTCTTTGCATGTTTTTGGCCTCTAGCCCTTGCTGATCAAGCGCTGGCAGCTATCAAAAAAAGAGTGCTTCAGGTGCCGCGGCGCTGGTAGCGCACGAAGCTGAAAGGCAGGCCCTGGGCGCTGACGTGCCGGCTGCGAGCGGCCTCCAGCCAGTCGCTGCCCAGCGGCTGCACGAAGGTGTCGCCGCCAAAGTCGCGCTCGATCTCGGTGGCCTCCACCCGGCTGGCCAGGGGCAGCGCCAGGTCGAACAACTGGGCGCCGCCGATGACCCAGGCGGTGGGCGCGCCCTCGCGCCGGGCCATGTCCAGCGCCTCGTCCAGGCTGGCCGCGCGCCGCGCGCCGTCGGCTTGCCAGTCGCCCTGGCGCGTGACGACGATGTTGGCGCGCCCGGGCAGGGGACGAAAGCGCGGGGGCAGCGAGTCCCAGGTCTTGCGGCCCATGATGACCGGGCCGCCCTGGGTCAGCGCCTTGAAGTGCGCCAGGTCTTCGGGCAGGTGCCAGGGCATGGTGCCGCCCTGGCCGATGGCGCCGTTGGCGGCGCGGGCGTAGATGAGGGCGATTTCCATGGTGTCAGACGGCCACCGGCGCCCTGATGGCCGGGTGGTGTTCGTAGCCCAAGATCTCGAAGTCGTCGTACTCGTATTCGAAGACCGACGCCGGTCGGCGCTTGATGTGCAGCTGCGGGAACGGGTAGGGCGTGCGCGCCAGCTGGGTGCGCACCTGCTCGACGTGGTTGTCGTAGATGTGGCAGTCGCCGCCGGTCCAGATGAAGTCGCCCACCTCCAAATCGCACTGCTGCGCCACCATGTGCGTCAGCAGCGCGTAGCTGGCGATGTTGAAGGGCACGCCCAGGAAGATGTCGGCGCTGCGCTGGTACAGCTGGCACGACAGCCGCCCCTCGGCCACATAGAACTGGAACAGCGCGTGGCAGGGCATCAGGGCCATCTGGTCCAGCTCGGCCACGTTCCAGGCGCTGACGATGATGCGGCGCGAGTCGGGGTTGGCCTTGAGGGTGTCGATGACCTGGGCGATCTGGTCGATGTGGCCGCCGCCCGGCGTCGGCCAGCTGCGCCACTGCACGCCGTAGACGGGGCCCAGCTCGCCGTCCGCGCGCGCCCACTCGTCCCAGATGGTCACGCCGCGCTCCTGCAGCCAGCGCACGTTGCTGTCTCCGCGCAAAAACCACAGCAGCTCCAGCGCGATGCTCTTCCAGTGCACCTTCTTGGTGGTGACGAGCGGAAAGCCCTCGCGCAGGTCGAAACGCATCTGGTGGCCGAAGACGCTGCGCGTGCCGGTGCCGGTGCGGTCGCCCTTGGGACAACCGTGCTCGAACACGTGGCGCATGAAGTCTTCGTACTGGGTGCGGACGGGGGGGCTGGTCATGGGGATGGGGCAGCGGGACGATGTCCCGCAGGAATAATGGTCAAAAACGGCTCTAACCCTTGTTGGAAAAGCGCTAACAGCTATTCTTTCAATAGCACGCAGCCCGGGTTCATGATGCCCTGCGGGTCCAGCGCCTGCTTGATGGCCCGCATCATGCCCAGCGCCACGGGTGACTTGTAGCGCACCAGCGTCCCGGCCTTGAGCGCGCCCACGCCGTGCTCGGCGGAGAACGAGCCGCCGTGCGCCGCCACGGCGTCGTAGACCAGCGCGTTGACGCGCGGCTCCTGCTCGCGCAGAAAGGCGGCGGCGTCACCGCCCTCGGGCGCCTGCACGTTGTAGTGCAGGTTGCCGTCGCCCAGGTGGCCGAAGGTGACCAGGCGCGCGCCCGGCACCTCGCGCGCCAGCAGCGCATCGGTGTGCGCGACGAACTCAGGGATGCGCGAGGCGGCCACGGAGATGTCGTGCTTGATGTTCAGCCCCTCCTGCGCCTGGGCCAGGGGGATGCTCTCGCGCACGTGCCACAGCTCGCGTGCCTGGGCGATGCTTTCGGCCACCACGGCGTCCAGCACGCAGCCGTCCTCGAAGGCCAGCTCCATCAGGTGCTCAAAGCGCGCGCGGGCGTGCTCCTCCGACTCGCTGTCGCTGTTTTCCAGCAGCACGCACCAGGGCGCGCCCTCCAGGCCGGCGAACGGCACGCGCAGCTGCGGCATATGCCGCACCACCAGCGACAGGGCGAACTGCCCCATGGCCTCGAAGCCCGTCAACCCGGCGCCCAGGTGGCGGTGCGCCAGGCCCAGCAGCTGCACGGCGGCCTGCATGGACGGCACGGCTGCCCAGGCGGTGAGCCGCGCCACCGGCTGCGCGTGCAGCTTGAGCGTGGCGGCGGTGATGATGCCCAGCGTGCCTTCGCTGCCAACCAGCAGGTCGCGCAGGTCGTAGCCGGTGTTGTCTTTCCTCAGGCCCGACAGCCCGTCCCACACCTCGCCCTGGGGCGTGACCACCTCCAGGCCCAGGCACAGCTCGCGCGCATTGCCATAGCGCAGCACCTGCGTGCCGCCGGCGTTGGTGGCCAGGTTGCCGCCGATGGTGCAGCTGCCCTCGGCCGCCAGCGACAGCGGAAACAGCAGGCCCGCCTGGGCGGCGGCCTGCTGCACCGATTGCAGGACGCAGCCGGCCTCCACCGTCATGCTGAGGTTGTCCGCGTCGATGCCGCGCACCCGGTTCATGCGCGCCAGGCTCAGCACCACCTGGGTGCCGCTGGCGTCCGGCGTGCTGCCCACCGACAGGCCGGTGTTGCCGCCCTGCGGGACGATCGATGTGCCGGCGGCGGCGCAGGCGCGCACCACGGCAGCCACCTCGGCCGTGCTGGCCGGGCGCACCACGGCCAGCGCGCGGCCGCGCTGGCGCCGGCGCCAGTCCTGCTCATAGGCCGCCAGGTCGCCATCGGTCAGCACGTGGGCGGCGCCGACGATCTGGCGCAGGGTGTCGAGCAGGGCAGCGGTCATGTCGTGGATTCCAGCAGAGAGGCCCTCAGGCGGCCAGGGCGGCGGCGCGCGCGGCGCGCTGGCGCAGCCGCACGTGCAGCGCGCAGGCAACGAAGAGCAGCAGGCACAGGCCCACCTCGGCCAGCGCCAGCCAGCGGCCGGGCGCGGCGTCGCTCCAGGCGCGCACCACGCCTTCGGTGAAGTACAGCCACACCAGCAGGCTGACCCAGCGGTAGGTGTACATGCGCCGCTTGAGCAGCCCGGCCAGCGGCAGGGCCAGCGGCAGGCACTTGAGCGCCAGCCACGAGCCGCCCGGGCGCAGCGGCGCCAGCCACAGCTCCCAGGCCAGGCTCAGCACGATCAGGCCCAGCAGGCTGGCCACGGCCAGCCAGCGGGTGGCGGCCACGTCGGCGGCCGGCTGTGCGGGGGACAAAGGGGCGGACGCGGGCATGGGGCTGGCATCATATCGGCCATGCCGTTGACCCTACAGTCCGCCGTGCAGCGCCTGGAGGCATGGCTGCTGCAACTGTCGCAATTTCCCTGGCGCACCACCGCGCACACTCTGCGCGAGCGCTACCGCGAGGATCGTCTGGGCTTGACGGCCAGTAGCCTGACCTTCACCACGCTGCTGGCGCTGGTGCCCTTCATGACGGTGGCGCTGGCGGTGTTCACCGCGTTCCCCATCTTCGGCACCATGCAGCGCGGGCTGGAGCGCTGGCTGATGGACAGCCTGATCCCCGCCACCATCTCGCGCCAGGTGCTGGACTACATCACCCAGTTCGCCGCCCAGGCCAGCCGGCTGGGGGCGGTGGGCTTTTCCATCCTCACGTTGACGGCGCTGGCGCTGGTTTTGACCATCGACCGCACGCTCAACAACATCTGGCGCGTGCGCCGCCTGCGCCCGCTGGGCCAGCGGGTGCTGATCTACTGGGCCGTGCTGACGCTGGGCCCGCTGGTGCTGGGTGGCAGCCTGGCGCTGACCAGCGCCGTGGCCTCGGCCGCCTCGCGCGGCCTGGGCGAGGCCCTGCCCGGCGGGGCGCGGTTGCTGTTCGACGGCATCGAGTTCCTGGTGCTGACCAGCGGCATGGCGGCGCTCTACCACTATGTGCCCAACACGCACGTGCACTGGCGCCACGCCTGGGCCGGCGGGGTGTTCGTGGCGGCGGGCATCTCGCTGGCCAAGAACGTGCTGGTGCTGTACCTGGCCTCGGTGCCCACTTATTCGGTGCTGTACGGCACCTTTGCCACGCTGCCCATCCTGCTGCTGTGGATCTACGTGGCCTGGGTGGTGGTGCTGCTGGGCGCGGTGGTGGCCGCCTACCTGCCCAGCCTGCTGGCCGGCGTGGCGCGCCCCGTGGGCGGGCAGGGCTGGCTGTTCCAGTTGGCGGTGGAGGTGCTGCAGCAGCTGCACGCCGCGCGCCAGGAGCCGGACCACGGCCTGACGGCCGTGCAGCTGGCCTGGCGGCTGCGCGTGGACGTGCTGCACCTCGAACCCGTGCTGGACGCGCTCACCGCGCTGGACTGGGTGGCGCGCATCAGCGAGGCCGCGGCCAACGAGTCGGATGCGGTGGACGCGCGCTACGTGCTGCTGGCCCCGCCGGCCGAGACGGCCATGCAGCCGCTGGTGCAGCGCCTGCTGCTGGCACGCACCGAGCCGCTGGAGCGTTTTTGGCACCACACCGGCATGGAGATGCTGACCCTGGCCGATGTGCTGCAGCGCCCCGAGGCCATGCGCCCGCCGCCGTCCATGCTGCTCAAGCCATAGCCCGTTTCGGGGGGCGTGTCGCCTGCGGCGCCCGGTCGGGATGGATCGCCTGGCCGTAGCCCATCGGCGCGGCCGTGCAAGGGCTTCAACCCTGCCGGCCCAGTGCCTGCGCCGCCGCGGCGCCGTGCAGCACGGCGCCCTCCAGCGTCGCCGGGTAGGGCCCGGCGACATAGTCCGCGCAGCACAGCAGGCCCTGCGCCACCTGCAGCGGCGGGCGCTGCAGGCCGGGGCTGCAGACAAAGGTGGCCCGCTTTTCCACCACGGTCTGCACGAGGCGCAGGCCGGGCAGGGCCATGTCCTGCGCGGCTTGGGCCAGCACGGCGGATTCCAGCGCGGCGCGTTCCCCCTGGTGGGCGCTGATGACGAAGGCCAGCAGCCCGGCCGGCCCCCCCAACTGGCCGCGGTCGAAAGCGAACTGCGCCGGGCGTCCGGGCCCGGCGCGCAGCGCCAGCATGGGCGAGGCCAGCAGCGGGCCGGACGCGCCGGGCTGCTCGGCATAGACGGTGGCAATCGCGCCGAAGGCCAGCTGGCGCGCCAGCGTGGCCCAGCGCTGCAGCGCGGCGTGCTCGTGTGCGAAGGCGCTGGCGTCCCCCACCAGGCGCGCGGCCTCGGTGCTGCTGGTGGCCAGCAACACGGCGTCGAAAGGCTCGCCATCGACCCACCAGCCCGGGCTGCTCGCGTCGCGCTGCAGCGCCTGCACGCGCCGGCCGGTGTGCACGGCGTGGCCGCGCGCGCGCAGCCAGGCGGCGGCGGGCTCGGGCAGCAGGGCGCCCAGGTCGGTGCGCGGCAGCAGCAGGTGCGAGCCCCCGCGCCCGGCGAACAGGCTGTCTCGCACCACGCGCAGAAAGGTCTGGCCACAAGCTTGCTGCGCCGGTGTGTTCAGCGCCGACACGCACAGCGGATCGATGAATTCCTGCACCAGCCGCTGCGGCAGGCCGATGCACAAATCGGCCACGCTGTGCCCGGGCGGGCAGGAAAAGCCGGCCAGCTGCCAGCGCGCCGCGCGCCGCAGCAGGCCCAGGCGCTCGCCCAGGCTCCAGCCGCGCGCGCGGGCGATGCCGGCCAGCGCGTCCCAGGGCGGGGCAGCGTCGGGCAGGGCGATGCCGCTGCCGTCGGGAAAGCGCAGCGCCAGCGGCATGCGCAGCAGCGCCGCGCCCGTGTTCACCCCCACCGTGCGCATCAGCGCCAGGCAGGCGGCGTAGGCGCCGATGAGGATGTGCTGGCCGTTGTCCAGCAGCACCTGGCTGCCGTCCGCCAGCGTGGCCGGCACGGCCCGCGCCCGCCCGCCCAGCGTGCGCGCGGCCTCCAGCACGGTGACCCGATGCCCGGCCTGCGCCGCATGCACGGCCGCGGCCATGCCGCCCCAGCCAGCGCCGATGACGGCGACCTTCATGCCGCTCCCAGCAGGTCGAAGGGATCATGTGCCCTGTGCGGCGGGCGCGTCTTTGCCAGCGGACGGCGCGCAAGGGCCGCCCCGCAGCGCTGCCGTCGTCCCCCCTCCCGCGCGCAGCGCGGACAAAGAGGGGGGAAGCGGCGCAGCCGCTCAGGGGGGTGCTTCACACCTTCAGGGGGGTGTGTCACAGCTTGCCCAACGCCTGCACCTTCCACGCCAGCCACAGCTTGCGCAGCGGGGTGAGGCTGGTGCGCTGGTGCAGCACCTGAAAGCCGTCGGCCTCGATCTCGCGCAGCAGCGTGCGGTAGATGCTGGCCATCATCAGCCCGGGCTTTTGCGCGCGCCGGTCGGCCGCAGGAAGCAGGGCGAGGGCCTCGTCGTAGAGCTGGTGCGCGCGCTGCGCCTGAAAGCGCATCAGCGCCGTGAAGCGCTCGGAGTACTGGCGCTGCGTGATCTCGTGCGCCTTCACGTCGAACTGCTGCAGCTCGCTGATCGGCAGGTAGATGCGCCCGCGCAGGGCGTCCTCGCCCACGTCGCGGATGATGTTGGTGAGCTGGAAGGCCAGGCCCAGCTTGTGTGCGTACTGGGTGGTGGCGGCTTCGGTCTGGCCGAAGATGCGGGCCGCGACCTCGCCCACCACGCCGGCCACCAGGTGGCAGTAGCGCGCCAGGCCGGCAAAGTCCAGGTAGCGCGTCTGTGTCAGGTCCATGCGGCAGCCTTCGATAACGGCCTGCAGCTGCTCCTGGCGCAGGCCAAAGGGCTGGATGTGCGGGGCCAGCGCCAGCGTCACCGGGTGGGTGGGCGTGCCGGCGAAGGCCTTGGCGATCTCGCCGCTCCACCACGACAGCTTGGCGTCGGCCACGCCGGGGTCGGTGACCTCGTCCACCACGTCGTCCACCTCGCGGCAGAAGGCGTAGAACGCCGTGATGGCCGCGCGCCGCTCGCGCGGCAGGAAGAGAAAGGCGTAATAAAAGCTGCTGCCGGAGGCGGCAGCCTTTTGCTGGACGTACTGCTCGGGGGTCATGTGGGCGTGGATTGTCCCATGGCGGGGCGCAGCGCCGGCGGCCTTGCGATTAATGGCCAAAAAGGCCTCCAGCGCTTGTGGAACAAGCGCCGGCAGCTATGAATAGGTGAGCGCCTTCTACATGCGCACCGCGCGCGCCAGCATCAGCAGCCAGTCGCCGGCATGCAGGCGCGGGCGCCGCACCAGGCTGGCGCCGCCCAGGGCCTGCACCTTGTCCAGGATGCGCAGGCCGCCCTGCACCACCAGCCGCAGCTCCCAGCCGGCGCGCCCGGGCAGGCGATGGACCAGCGGCGCCCCCTCCAGCATCAGCGCGCGCGCCCAGGCGGCGCAGTCCAGGACCAGGGCGTCGCTGTGCGGCGTGCGGCGCAGCGCGGCCAGGTCGGCGCGCGCCACGCCGTGGGCGGCGCAGTCGGCGTCGGCCAGGTAGTGGCGCCCACGCGGCAGGTCCACGCTCAGGTCCTGCCAGAAGTTGATGAGCTGCAGCGCGCTGCAGATGGCGTCGCTGTGCGCCAGCGCGCCGTCGTCGTGCACGCCGTACAGGTGCAGCAGCAGCCGGCCCACCGGGTTGGCCGACAGGGCGCAGTAGCGCAGCAGGGACGCGCGATCGGCGTGGGTGGCGCCGGCCTCGGTCATGGCCACGTCCTGCTCGAAGGCGCAAAGCAGGTCGTCCAGCAGCTGCACAGGCAGGGCATGGCTGCGCAGCACGGCCGCCAGGGGGGCGAAAACAAAGGCCCAGCGCGGCGCAGGGGGCTGGCCGGCCGCCGCGGCGTGCAGCTGCTCGCGGTAGGCCTGCAGGTCCGCCAGGCGCTGCGTGGCGCTGGCCGTGCCCTCGTCGGCCAGATCGTCGGCGGTGCGGGCAAAGGCGTAGATGGCCGCAATGGGAGGCCGCAGCGCCGGCGGGCACAGCAGCGAGGCGACGGGGAAGTTCTCGTAATGCGTGACGGGCGGCGGCAGGGCGGGTGCGGCCGCGGCGCGGGGGGCTGGGGAGTTCACGGCCGCGATTGTCGTGCTTGACAGGCCCGGGCTGCCTCTTCCAAAATTTACTAACCAGTCAGTCAGTAACCAGCCCCGGGCTGTCCACCATGCCTTTTCCTGATTTCCTCCTGCGCTCCTCGGGTGCAGCCGCACGGCCTTCGCCCTCGCCCCAGCCCGGGGTTTTTTTGTGGGTCGGCCGTGCCGCGGCCGCGGGCGCCGCGGTGCTGGCGCTGGCCGGCTGCTCGCGCCCGGCGCCGCCGCCCGAGCCGCTGCGCGCCGTGAAGCTGGTGACCGTGGGTTCGCAGGCAGTGCAGGCACAGCATGAGTACGCGGGCGAGGTGCGGGCGCGGGTGGAGTCGCGCCTGTCCTTCCGCGTGGCCGGCAAGATCGTGCAGCGCCCGGTGGAGGCCGGCCAGCACGTGCGTGCCGGCCAGCTGCTGGCCGAACTGGATGCGCGCGACTACGAGCTGGCCGCCCAGGCGGCCCGCGCCCAGGTCAGCGCCGCGACCACGCAGCGCGACCTGGCGGCGGCGGACTTGGAGCGCTTTTCGCGCCTGCGGGCGCAGAACTTCATCAGCGGCGCCGAGCTGGACCGGCGCGAGGCCGCCCTCAAGTCGGCCCAGGCGCAGCTGGCCCAGGCCCAGGCGCAGCTGGCCGCGCAGGGCAACCAGGCCGGCTACACGCGCCTGCTGGCCGACGCGCCTGGAGTGATCACCAGCGTGGACGCCGAGGCCGGCCAAGTGGTGGCCGCCGGCACCCCCGTGGTGCGCATCGCCCGCGACGGCGCGCGCGACGCGGTGTTTGCCGTGCCCGAGGATCGCGTGGCCGGCGTGCGCGTCGGCCAGGCCGTGCAGGTGGCCGCCTGGGCCGGCGGCGCGCCGCTGGCCGCGCGCGTGCGCGAAGTGGCGGCCAGTGCCGACCCGGTGACGCGCACCTTCCTGGTCAAGGTGGCGCTGGAGGGCGGCGAGCCGCCCCCGCTGGGCGCGACGGTGCAGGTCACGCTGGCCGACGAGGCCGCACAGGGTGCGCCGGCGGGCGTGGCGCGGCTGGTGCACCTGCCCAGCAGCGCGCTGCGCCAGGACGCGGGCCAGACCGCCGTGTGGGTCTACGACCCGGCCAGCGCCACGGTGCGCTCGCAGGCGGTGCAGGTGCAGGGCCTGCAGGGCGGCGACGCCCTGATCAGCCAGGGGCTGGAGCCCGGCATGCAGGTGGTGGCCGCCGGCGTGCACGTGCTGGCGCCGGGGCAGAAGGTGTCCGTTTACAAGCCAAAATCGGCTCCAGCCCAGGCAGGGCAATCGTCAGCAGCTATCAATAGCGAAGCAGCGGACGGTGCCACGGCCCCGGCCGCGCGCTGAAAGCGGGGCGCCCGACATGAACGCCGCGCCGCAGCCCGCCCGCAACCAGGGCTTCAACCTCTCGCGCTGGGCGCTGGAGCACGCCGCGCTGACGCGCTACCTGATGGTGGTGCTGATGCTGCTGGGCGTGGCCGCCTACTTCCAGCTGGGGCAGGACGAGGACCCGCCGTTCACCTTCCGCGCCATGGTGGTGCGCACCTACTGGCCCGGCGCCACGGCGCAGCAGGTGGCCGAGCAGGTCACCGACAAGCTGGAACGCACGCTGCAGGAGGTGCCCTACGCCGACCGCATCCGCAGCTACAGCAAGCCGGGCGAGTCGCAGATCATTTTCGAGATCAAGGACTCCAGCAAACCGGCCGAGGTGGCCCAGGTCTGGTACCAGGTGCGCAAGAAGATCGGCGACATGCGCTGGCAGCTTCCGGCAGGCGTGCAGGGGCCGTTCTTCAACGACGAGTTCGGCGACGTGTACGGCGTGATCTACGCGCTGTCAGGCGAGGGCTTCACGCCGGCCGAGCTGAAGGACTTCGCCGACGACGTGCGCCAGCAGTTGCTGCGCGTCAAGGACGTGGCCAAGGTGGAGCTGTTCGGCGTGCAGGACGAGCGCATCTGGGTCGAGGTTTCGCAGCAGCGTCTGGCCCAGCTGGGCCTGGGCATGAACACCGTGCTGCAGCAGCTGGCCGGCCAGAACGCGGTGGAGGGCGCCGGCCAGATCGATTCTCCGCACGACGTGGTGCAGGTACGCGTGGGCGGGCAGTTCACCAGCGTGGAGCAGCTGCGCGCTATGCCGATCCGCGGCGCGCAGTCCAACGCCCAACTGCGCCTGTCCGACATCGCCGAGGTGCGGCGCGGCTACGTCGATCCGCCGTCGGTCAAGGTGCGCTTCCAGGGCCATGAGGTGGTGGCTCTGGGCATCTCCATGGCCCGGGGCGGCGACATCATCGCCATGGGCAAGGCGCTGCGCGCGGCCGTGGACGGCATCCAGGCGCGCCTGCCCGCCGGCGTGGAGCTGGCGCAGGTGCAGGACCAGCCGGCGTCGGTGGCCGCGTCGGTCAACGAGTTCGTGAAGGTGCTGATCGAGGCGGTGGTCATCGTGCTGGCGGTGAGCTTCGTGTCGCTGGGGCTGCACAAGGGCGGGCGTTTCGGCTGGTACGTGGACTGGCGCCCGGGGCTGGTGGTGGCCATCACCATCCCGCTGGTGCTGGCCGTGACCTTCCTGGCCATGCACTACCTGGGCATCGGGCTGCACAAGGTGTCGCTGGGCTCGCTCATCATCGCCCTGGGCCTGATGGTGGACGACGCCATCATTGCCGTGGAGATGATGGTGCGCAAGATGGAGGAGGGCTACGACAAGCCGCGTGCCGCGACATTTGCCTACGAGCTGACGGCCAAGCCCATGCTGACGGGCACGCTGATCACGGCGGCGGGCTTTCTGCCCATCGGCATCGCTAAGTCGGTGACGGGCGAATACACGTTCGCCATCTTCGCCGTCACCGTCATCGCGCTGGTGCTGTCGTGGATCGTGTCGGTGTATTTCGTGCCCTACCTGGGCACGCTGATCCTGAAGGTGAAGCCGCACGACCCGGATGCACCGCCGCACGAGCTGTTCGACACACCGTTCTACAACCGCTTTCGCCGCGCGGTGCACTGGTGCGTGGAGCACCGCTGGCTGACGATAGGCGCCACGCTGGCCATCTTCGCGCTGGGCCTGGTGGGCATGGGACGGGTGCAGCAGCAGTTCTTCCCCGATTCGAGCCGGCCCGAGGTCATGGTGGAGCTGTGGTTCCCCGAAGGTACGCCGCTGTCCGCCAACGAGGATGTCACGCGCCGTGCGGAAAGCGCACTGATGCGGCTGGACGGCGTGCAGAGCGTGGCCACCTGGGTGGGCTCGGGCACACCGCGCTTTTATCTGCCGCTGGACCAGGTGTTCCCGCAGTCCAACGTTTCGCAGTTCATCGTGCTGGCGCAGGACCTGCACCAGCGCGAGCTGCTGCGCCAGCGCCTGCCGGAGCTGCTGGCGCAGGAGGTGCCCGAGGCGCGCGCCCGCGTCAAGCTGCTGCCCAACGGGCCGCCCGTGCCCTATCCGGTGCAGTTCCGCGTGGTCGGCAGCGACCCGCAGCAGCTGCGCCTGCACGCCGAGGAGGTCAAGGCCGTACTGCGCGGCAATAGCCACATGCGCGGCGTGAACGACAACTGGAACGAATCCGTGAAAGCCCTGCGGCTGGAGGTGGACCAGGACAAGGCGCGCGCCCTGGGCGTGTCCAGCCAGGCGATTGCCCAGGCCACGCGCACGCAGTTCACGGGCACCACCGTGGGCCAGTACCGCGAGGGCGACCGGCTGATCGACATCGTGCTGCGCCAGGCGCCGGGGCAGGGCGAGGGCGCGTCCGGCATCGAAGGCGTGTACGTGGCCACGGCCTCGGGTCGCTCCATCCCGCTGGCGCAGATCGCCCGCGCGCAGCTGGCCTGGGAGCCGGGCGTGATGTGGCGCTACGGGCGCAACTACGCCATCACCGTGCAGGGCGACGTGGTCGAGGGCCTGCAGGGCGCCACCGTCACGGCCGAGCTGCTGCCGCAGCTGCGCGAGCTGGAGCAGCACTGGCGCGCGCAGGGCCAGGGCGACACGCGCATCGACGTCGCCGGCGCGGTGGAGGAAAGCAGCAAGGGTTCGAGCGCCATCGTGGCCGGTGTGCCGCTGATGCTGTTCCTGGTCTTCACGCTGCTCATGCTGCAGCTGCACAGCTTCAGCCGCTCGATGCTGGTGTTCCTCACCGGGCCGCTGGGCATCGCCGGGGTGGCGGCGGCACTGCTGCTGCTGAACCGGCCCTTCGGCTTCGTCGCGCTCCTGGGCGTGGTGGCGCTGATGGGCATGATTCAGCGCAACTCGGTCATTCTGGTGGACCAGATCGAGCTGGACCGGGCCGCCGGCGTGCCCGCCTGGGATGCGATCGCCGATGCGGCCGTGCGCCGGCTGCGCCCCATCGCGCTGACGGCGGCGGCGGCCGTGCTGGCCATGGTGCCGCTGTCGCGCAGTGTGTTCTGGGGCCCCATGGCGGTGGCCATCATGGGCGGGCTGATCGTGGCGACGGTGCTCACACTGCTGGCCCTGCCGGCCATGTACGCGGCCTGGTTCCGCGTGCGCCGGCCCACCGAAGAGGAGGCGGCCAGGCCTGAAACTGGCGGCGGGCTGCCGGCGTCAGGGTAAAATCCGCCGTTTGACCAGTTTCACCGGGCTTGCGGCAATGGCGCAGCCTGGTGGCACGAAAAGAACCGCGCGGGTGGCGAAATTGGTAGACGCACCAGGTTTAGGTCCTGACGCCAGCAATGGTGTGGGGGTTCGAGTCCCCCCCCGCGCACCAACGTGACACTGACGCACGCAGCCCACCGCCAGCGCGGCTCGCTGTCACGACCCCCTGCCTCCGACACCAGGAAACACCATGGCCGTAAACGTTGAAACCCTTGACAAGCTCGAGCGCAAGATCACGCTGAACCTGCCCCTTGCCTCCATCCAGAACGAAGTCGACGCGCGCCTGAAGCGCCTGGCGCGCACCGTGAAGATGGACGGCTTTCGCCCCGGCAAGGTGCCGATGAGCGTGGTGCAGCAGCGCTACGGCTACTCGGTGCAGTACGAGGTGCTCAACGACAAGGTCGGCCAGGCCTTCTCGCAGGCCGCCAACGAGGCGCAGCTGCGTGTGGCTGGCCAGCCGCGCATCACCGAAAAGGAAGGCGCGCCCGAGGGCGAGGTCTCCTTTGACGCCGTGTTCGAGGTCTTCCCCGAAGTGAAGATTGGCGACCTGGCAGACGCCGAGGTGGAGAAGCTGTCTGCCGAGGTGACCGACGAGGCCATCGACAAGACCGTGGACATCCTGCGCAAGCAGCGCCGCACCTTCGCCCAGCGCGCCAAGGGCACGCCTGCCGAGGACGGCGACCGCGTGACGGTGGACTTCGAGGGCAAGATCGACGGTGAACCCTTTGCCGGCGGCAAGGCCGAGGACTTCCAGTTCCTGGTCGGCGAAGGCCAGATGCTCAAGGAGTTCGAGGATGCCGTGCGCGGCATGAAGGTGGGCGAGAGCAAAACCTTCCCGCTGGCCTTCCCCGAGGACTACCACGGCAAGGACGTGGCCGGCAAGACGGCCGACTTCATGGTCACCGTGAAGAACATCGAAGCCGCTCACCTGCCCGAAGTGAATGAGCAGCTGGCCAAGTCGCTGGGCATCGAGGCCGGCACGGTCGAGGGCCTGCGCGCCGACATCAAGAAGAACCTGGAGCGCGAGGTCAAGTTCCGCCTGCTGGCGCGCAACAAGCAGGCTGCCATGGAGGCGCTGCTGTCCAAGGCCGAGCTGGACCTGCCCAACGCCGCCGTGCAAGGCGAGATCGAGCGTCTGCGTGACGCCGCCCGCGCCGACCTGAAGCAGCGCGGCATCAAGGACGCCGACAAGGCTGAGATCCCCGACGACATCTTCCGCCCGCAGGCCGAGCGCCGCGTGCGCCTGGGCCTGGTGGTGGCCGAGCTGGTCCGCGCCAACGAACTGCAGGCCAAGCCCGAGCAGCTCAAGGCCCACGTGGACGAGCTGGCTGCCAGCTACGAAAAGCCCGAGGACGTGGTGCGCTGGTACTTCAGCGACCGCAACCGTCTGGGCGAGGTCGAGGCCGTGGTGGTCGAGAACAACGTCACGGACTTCGTCCTGGGCAAGGCCAAGGTGACGGAGAAGGCCGTGTCCTTCGACGAACTGATGGGCGGCCAGCCGGCCTGAGGCTCGCGTCGTCAGCCTGCCGCTGGCAGCGGCCTTGCGGGGCTTGTGCTTTGCGGCGCAAGCCCCATTTCCTTTGGTGAATCTGTACCGCAACGGAGAAAGCAACACATGAGCGCACTGGACACCCAGGCCCTGGGCATGATTCCCATGGTCATCGAGCAGTCGGGCCGCGGCGAGCGGTCCTACGACATTTATTCGCGCCTGCTCAAGGAGCGCGTGATCTTCCTGGTGGGTGAGGTCAACGACCAGACCGCCAACCTGGTGGTGGCGCAGCTGCTGTTCCTGGAAAGCGAGAACCCGGACAAGGACATCTCGTTCTACATCAACTCCCCGGGCGGCAGCGTGACGGCCGGCATGGCGATCTACGACACCATGCAGTTCATCAAGCCCGACGTGTCCACACTGTGCTGCGGTTTTGCCGCCAGCATGGGCGCCTTCCTGCTGGCCGCTGGCGCCAAGGGCAAGCGTTTCTCGTTGCCCAACTCCAAGATCATGATCCACCAGGTGCTGGGCGGGGCGCGCGGCCAGGCCACCGACATCGAGATCCATGCCCGCGACATCCTGCGCACCAAGGAGCAGATGAACCGTATCCTGGCCGAGCGCACCGGACAGTCGCTGGAAAAGGTCAAGACCGACACTGAGCGCGACTACTTCATGACCGCCGACGAAGCCAAGGACTACGGCATCGTCGACCAGGTGATCGCCAAGCGCCCCTGAGCAAAAGCCGCTGTCCGGCGGCTGCTGAAAACGGCGTTTCCCACACGGGAAGCGCCTTTTTTATTTCGTTATCATCCTTGACAACTGTTTTGATCTAAGGCAACTGCATCCATGGCCGAGAAAAAAGGCTCCTCCGGCGAGAAAACCCTGTACTGCTCCTTTTGCGGCAAGAGCCAGCACGAGGTGAAGAAGCTGATCGCCGGCCCCTCCGTCTTCATCTGCGACGAATGCATTGACCTGTGCAACGAGATCATCCGTGACGAGTTGCCTACGGGCGAGACGGGGCAGGATGCACGCGGCGACCTGCCTTCCCCGTCGGAGATCAAGGCCAACCTGGACAACTACGTCATCGGCCAGGAAAAGGCCAAGCGCACGTTGGCCGTGGCCGTCTACAACCACTACAAGCGCCTGCGCCACAAGGAAAAGGCCGGCAAGGACGAGGTGGAGCTGTCCAAGAGCAACATCCTGCTCATCGGCCCCACCGGCTCGGGCAAGACGCTGCTGGCACAGACCCTGGCGCGCCAGCTGGACGTGCCCTTCGTCATGGCCGATGCCACCACGCTGACCGAGGCCGGCTACGTCGGCGAGGACGTGGAAAACATCGTCCAGAAGCTGCTGCAAAGCTGCAACTATGAAGTGGAGCGCGCCCAGCGTGGCATCGTCTACATCGACGAGATCGACAAGATCTCTCGCAAGTCCGACAACCCCAGCATTACCCGTGACGTGTCGGGCGAGGGTGTGCAGCAGGCCCTGCTCAAGCTCATCGAGGGCACCATGGCCAGCGTGCCGCCGCAGGGCGGGCGCAAGCACCCCAATCAGGACTTTCTGCAGATCGACACAACCAACATCCTGTTCATCTGCGGCGGGGCGTTTGCAGGGCTGGAGAAGGTCATCGAGGCGCGCACCGAGGCCTCGGGCATCGGCTTCGGCGCCACGGTGCGAGCCAAGTCGCAGCGCTCGCTGACCGAGATGTTCCAGGACATCGAGCCCGAGGACCTGATCAAGTTCGGCCTAATTCCCGAGCTGGTGGGCCGCATGCCGGTGGTTACGGCGCTGGCCGAGCTGGACGAGGATGCGCTGGTGCAGATCCTCACCGAGCCCAAGAACGCTCTGGTAAAGCAGTACAGCAAGCTGCTGGCCATGGAGGGCGTGGACCTGGAAATCCGCCCGGCGGCGCTCAAGGCCATCGCACGCAAGGCGATTGCACGCAAGACCGGCGCTCGCGGCCTGCGCTCCATCCTGGAGCACGCGCTCATCGGCACGATGTTCGACCTGCCTACCGCTACCAACGTGGAGAAGGTGGTCGTGGATGAGGCCACGATCGAGGAAAGCAAGGCGCCGCTGCTGGTCTACCGCGAGGCCGCCAAAACCGCCTGAGCACCGGCTGCGCCAAAGCGGGCAGCAACCGGTCGAGCCCGGCGCGCAAGCCGCACCGGTTGAAATAACCCGCCCATGGACCATATTCCATGGAGCTTTTCAAGGATTGCCCATGTCCGGACACACGCCCCTGCCTGACACGCCCATCGACCTGCCGCTGCTGCCCCTGCGCGACGTGGTGGTCTTCCCCCACATGGTGATTCCGCTGTTCGTCGGCCGTGCCAAGAGCATCAAGGCGCTGGAACAGGCCATGGAAGGCGACCGCCGCATCATGCTGGTGGCCCAGAAGGCCGCCTCCAAGGACGAGCCTCAGGTAGCCGACATGTTTGAGGTCGGCTGCATCTCCACCATCCTGCAGATGCTCAAGTTGCCCGACGGTACGGTGAAGGTGCTGGTGGAGGGCCAGCAGCGCGCAGCCGTGGTGGCCGTGCTGGAGAACGATAGCCACTTCACCGCCACCGTGCGCCCGCTGCTGCCCGAATCGCAGGAAGAGGGTGACACCAGCGAGGTGGAGGCGCTGCGCCGCGCCGTGATGCAGCAGTTCGACCAGTACGTCAAGCTCAACAAGAAGATCCCGTCCGAGATCCTCACGTCGATTGCCAGCATCGATGATGCCGGCCGGCTGGCCGACACCATCGCCGCCCACCTGCCGCTGAAGCTGGAGAACAAGCAATCCGTGCTGGGCCTTGGCAACGTGCGCGAGCGGCTGGAGAACCTGTTCGGGCAACTCGAGCGCGAGGTGGACATCCTCAACGTGGACAAGCGCATCCGCGGCCGCGTCAAGCGCCAGATGGAGAAGAACCAGCGCGACTTCTACCTGAACGAGCAGGTCAAGGCCATCCAGAAGGAACTGGGCGAAGGCGACGAGGGCGCCGACATCGAGGAGATCGAGAAAAAGATCAAGGCCGCCAAGATGCCTGCCGAGGCGCGCAAGAAGGCCGAGAGCGAACTCAAGAAGCTCAAGCTCATGTCGCCCATGTCCGCCGAGGCGACCGTGGTGCGCAACTACATCGACACGCTGGTGGGCCTGCCCTGGAGCAAGAAGACCAAGGTGCGCCACGACTTGGCGCTGGCCGAAGAGGTGCTGAACGAAGACCACTACGGGCTGGAGAAGGTCAAGGACCGCATCCTCGAATACCTTGCCGTGCAACAGCGCGTGGACAAGCTCAAGGCGCCCATCCTGTGCCTGGTCGGGCCGCCTGGCGTGGGCAAGACCTCGCTGGGGCAGTCGATCGCCAAGGCCACGGGGCGCAAGTACGTGCGCATGGCCCTGGGCGGCATGCGCGACGAGGCGGAGATCCGCGGCCACCGCCGCACCTACATCGGCGCCATGCCGGGCAAGGTGCTGCAGAACCTGAACAAGGTCGGCACGCGCAATCCGCTGTTCCTGCTGGACGAAATCGACAAGCTGGGCACCGACTTCCGGGGTGACCCCTCCAGCGCGCTGCTGGAGGTGCTGGACCCCGAGCAGAACCACAAGTTCGGCGACCACTACGTGGAGGTGGACTTCGACCTGTCTGACGTGATGTTCGTGGCCACGTCCAACTCCATGAACATCCCGCCCGCGCTGCTGGACCGCATGGAGGTCATCCGTCTGTCGGGGTATACCGAAGACGAGAAGACCAACATTGCCCTCAAATACCTGCTGCCCAAGCAGATGGAAAACAACGGCGTGCGGGACGGCGAGCTGACGGTAACCGAGCCCACGGTGCGCGACATCGTGCGTTACTACACCCGCGAGGCCGGCGTGCGTTCGCTGGAGCGCGAGCTGTCCAAGATATGCCGCAAGGTCGTCAAGGCCGTGCAGCTCAAGCAGACCAACGGGCCGGTGGAGGTCACGCCGGAGAATCTGCACGACTACCTGGGCGTACGCAAATACACCTATGGCCGCGCCGAGCATGACAACCAGGTCGGGCAGGTGGTGGGCCTGGCCTGGACAGAAGTGGGCGGCGACCTGCTGACCATCGAAGTGGCGACCATGCCCGGCAAGGGCCAGATCACCCGCACCGGCTCGCTGGGGGACGTGATGAAGGAGTCGGTGGAGGCCGCGCGTACGGTGGTGCGCAGCCGCGCACGCATGCTCGGCATCAAGGACGAGGCCTTTGAAAAGCGCGATCTGCACATCCACGTGCCTGACGGCGCCACGCCGAAGGATGGCCCAAGCGCGGGCGCGGCCATGACGACGGCCATCGTCTCGGCGCTCACCGGCATTCCCGTGCGTGCGGACGTGGCCATGACCGGGGAGATCACGCTGCGCGGTGAAGTGACTGCCATCGGCGGTTTGAAGGAAAAGCTGCTGGCGGCGTTGCGCGGGGGCATCAAGACGGTGCTGATCCCCGAGGAGAACGTCAAGGACCTGCAGGACATACCGGACAACGTGAAGAGCGGCCTGGAGATAGTGCCCGTCAAGTGGATCGACAAAGTGCTGGACGTCGCGCTGGAGCGCAGCCCCGAGCCCCTGACCGACGAAGAGGTGGCGGCCCAGGCCGCGCAGCGCGCGGCCCAGAGCGCACATGTCGCGGGCGCGGGCGCCGCGCCGCACTGACGGCGAAGAATTTGACGCATTTGCCGGCGCGGGCCAAAAAATGCGTTAAACTTCTCTCATCGACACCAAACGTTGTACAATGTGAGGCTTCGATAAATGCGGGAATAGCTCAGTTGGTAGAGCGCAACCTTGCCAAGGTTGAGGTCGTCGGTTCGAGACCGATTTCCCGCTCCAGATTCTTGAAAAAAGGGGTGCCAAGGCTCCCCTTTTTTTCGAAGAAAAAGGTTTGGCGCGGTAGCAAAGCGGTTATGCGTCGGATTGCAAATCCGTTGAGGCCGGTTCGACTCCGGCCCGCGCCTCCAGCCTTGTTCACCCTGAGGTAGCAAAAACGTTTGCACTTCGCGGTGAAGGTTGGAAAAAGTGCTAGAATTTCTTTCTTTCCGAAATGCAGCGCGAAAGTGCTGTAGCAGGAAAGAACAATGCGGGAATAGCTCAGTTGGTAGAGCGCAACCTTGCCAAGGTTGAGGTCGTCGGTTCGAGACCGATTTCCCGCTCCATATTTCGCAAGGGAAGCCTCGGCTTCCCTTTTTTATTGGTCGCATCCAGGCCGTTGCCATACCCCGCAATGCGGTCTGGCAGCCATTGCATGCAGGCGCCGGCGCGGTTACGCTGGCCCTCAGCCGGCCGGCCATGCCGGCCAGCGCCCCGGTGGTGAAATTGGTAGACACTGCGGACTTAAAATCCGCCGCTTTCCTGCAAAGGGGCGTGCCGGTTCGACCCCGGCCCGGGGCACCAGGGAGATTTCGCATGTCAGACTACAACGCGCCTTTCGAGATCCACGTGCATGGCCAAGTGCAGCTGCGCCCCGACGTGGACTTCAACCAGTTGCAGGACGCCCTCAAACCCTTGTGGACCTACGCTGGCGCCCGTTCGCTGGCCGATGGCGCCGAGAGCGCCTATGAGGACGAGCCCGGCATCCAGTTCGACCCCAAGGAGCGCGTGCTGCAAATGTGCTGGACGGTGCGCGGCGATGAGGACTTCCGCCAGTCGCTGGACGACATGTGCATGAGCCTGAACGAACTGGCCGAGCAGGGCGCCGCCATCGAGGTGACCTTCTACGACGCCGAGTTCGACGAGGAAGAGGCCGAGGACGAGGACGAATCGCGCGACGACTTCCTAATGCTGTTCGTCGGCCCCACGCCTGCGGCCATCATGCAGGTGCAGCGCGACCTGCTGGTGCAGGACGTGGTGAATCTCATGGAGCGCCACTTCGACGGCGCAGAACTGGGCGGCGTGGTGGGCGAGATCGACAAGCTGTTCTCCGAGCGCTTCGACGCGCTGGTCAGCTCGCTGGAGATCGGCAAGCCGCCGCGCGGCACCGGCGGTGCGGGCGGCAGCGGACATGGCGGCGGGCGCCGTCCGCGCCACTTGCACTGAGTGATAGGAGGCATTGCGCGTGCTATTGAAAAAATAGCTGCCAGCGCTTGATGGACGGGCCTTAGGGCCCGTTTTTCTTTATAACTCTGGCAGAAGTGTGCAGGCCTGCGGCGGCAGGCCCAGCCAGCGTCCGGCCGCAGCCTGCAGCGCGGGCAGGACGCCGGTGGTGAACAGCAGGGCCGCGGGTTCATCGCGCGGTGCATCCGGCGCCAACGTGTTGGTGGCTTCCAGCATGCGCCGCGTCTGCCGCGCCACGGCCTCGCCGGTGTCTATCAGTTGCACCTGCGGGCCGACCAGACTGCGCAACTGCTCGCGCGCGAACACATAGTGGGTGCAGCCCAGCACCAGCGTGTCGATAGCGCCCGGCTCGCTGCCGAAGCGGCCCAGCGCTTGCACGTAGCGCGCGCACAGGGCGGCGGTGCGGGCCTGGGCCGCGGCGGCCGGGGCGGGCTCGGCATCGGTGCTTTGCTCGATGGCATGGGCCAGCCCGTCGCAGGCCTGCACGGAGAACCGCACCTCCCGTCCCTCGTGCGCGCCGCGCAGGCGCGCGAAGCGCCCGCTGTGCACCGTGCCCCGCGTGGCAAGCACGCCGACGTGGCCGGTGCGCGTCAGGGCGGCGGCGGGTTTCAGGGCGGGCTCCACCCCAATCACGGGCAGGCCGGGCAGCTCCGCACGCAGGGCTTCCACCGCGGCGGCCGTGGCCGTGTTGCAGGCCACCACCAGGGCCTTGATGCCATGGCGCGCCAGCAGCCAGCGGGCGATGGCCAGCGAGCGCGCGGTGACGTAGGCGTCGCCCTTTTCGCCATAGGGTGCGCAGCCGCTGTCGGCCAGGTAGACGAAGCGCTCGTGCGGCAGCTCGCGGCGCAGTGCGGCCAGCACGCTCAGGCCGCCGATGCCGCTGTCGAATACGCCGATGGGTTGCTGGGCGGAAGGCTGGGGGTGCGGCAGGACGGACACGGGCGGCGGCGGGCTGGAACGGGGCGCCAAGTATGCCCGCGCGGGCCCTTTCCCGCAGGCCGGTGCGGCGGTTGGGGCTGCGACATAATGAATTGCTATCGACCCGCGGTACTGGCGCGCGGCGCAGCCCACGAGGCGCGTCGCCTGTCCAGGCCGGTCATGCCGGCGCGACAGGCCGGACTGCTTGCTTCACTCCACACCAGCGAATACGCCGTTCCCCTTTTTCTCTTTTCCCGCGCAGGTCCCACGATGCCCGAATACCGTTCCAAAACCTCCACCGCCGGCCGCAACATGGCGGGCGCACGCGCGCTGTGGCGCGCCACCGGCATGAAGGATGCCGACTTCGCCAAGCCCATCATTGCGGTGGTCAACTCGTTCACGCAGTTCGTGCCGGGCCACGTGCACCTGAAGGACTTGGGCCAGCTGGTGGCGCGCGAGATCGAGGCCGCCGGCGGCGTGGCCAAGGAGTTCAACACCATCGCCGTGGACGACGGCATTGCCATGGGCCATGACGGCATGCTGTACTCGCTGCCCAGCCGCGAGATCATCGCCGACAGCGTCGAATACATGGTGAACGCGCACTGCGCAGACGCCATGGTCTGCATCTCCAACTGCGACAAGATCACCCCTGGCATGCTGATGGCCGCCATGCGGCTGAACATTCCGGTGATCTTCGTCTCCGGCGGCCCCATGGAGGCCGGCAAGGCCAAGCTGGCCGTGCCGGGCCAGGCCACGGTGAGCTTCACCAAGAAGCTGGACCTGGTGGACGCCATGGTCATGGCCGCCGACGACAAGGTCAGCGACGCCGACGTGGCCGAGGTCGAGCGCTCGGCCTGCCCGACCTGCGGCTCGTGCTCGGGCATGTTCACCGCCAACTCCATGAACTGCCTGACCGAGGCCCTGGGCCTGTCGCTGCCGGGCAATGGCACGCTGCTGGCCACGCACGCCGACCGCGAAGAGCTGTTCAAGCGCGCCGGCCGCCGCATCGTGGAACTGGCGCGCCAGTACTACGAGCAGGATGACGAGCGCATCCTGCCGCGCTCGGTGGGCCTGCCGGCGTTCGAGAACGCCATCACGCTGGACATCGCCATGGGCGGCTCCACCAACACCATCCTGCACCTGCTGGCCATCGCGCAGGAGGCGGAGATCGCCTTCACCATGAAGGACATCGACCGCATGTCGCTGCAGGTGCCGCAGCTGTGCAAGGTGGCGCCCAATACCGACAAGTACCACATCGAGGATGTGCACCGCGCCGGCGGCATCATGGCCATCCTGGGCGAGCTGGACCGCGCCGGCAAGCTGCACACCGACGTGCCCACGGTGCATGCGCCCACCCTGGGCGAGGCGCTGGAGCAGTGGGACATCACGCGCACGCAGGACGAGGCCGTGCGGCGCCTGTACCTGGCCGGCCCCGGCGGCATCCCCACGCAGGTGGCCTTCAGCCAAGACGCGCGCTGGCCCAGCCTGGACCTGGATCGCGAGCACGGCTGCATCCGCAGCTACGACCACGCCTACAGCAAGGAAGGCGGCCTGGCCGTGCTGCATGGCAACATTGCGGTGGATGGCTGCGTGGTGAAAACAGCGGGCGTGGACGAATCCATCCTGGTGTTTGAAGGTCCGGCGCACGTCGTCGAATCGCAGGACGATGCCGTGGAACACATCCTGGGCGATCAGGTGCAGCCTGGCGACGTGGTCGTCATCCGCTACGAAGGTCCCAAGGGCGGCCCCGGCATGCAGGAGATGCTCTATCCGACCAGCTACCTGAAGTCCAAGGGCCTGGGCAAGGCCTGCGCGCTGTTGACCGACGGGCGCTTTTCCGGCGGCACTTCGGGCCTGTCCATCGGCCACGTCTCGCCCGAGGCGGCCTCGGGTGGCGCCATCGGCCTGGTGAGAAACGGCGACCGCATCCGCATCGACATCCCGGGCCGCACCATCAACGTGCTGGTCAGCGACGAGGAACTGGAGCGCCGACGCGCCGAGCAGGACGCCCGGGGCTGGAAGCCGGCCGAGCCGCGCCCGCGCAAGGTGTCCGCGGCGCTGAAGGCCTACGCCAAGCTGGTGACCAGCGCCGACAAGGGCGCCGTGCGCGACCTGTCGCTGCTCGATTGAGCGCCTCTGCGCCCGTTGCCCTGGTCACGGGGTCGACGTCGGGCATCGGCGCAGCCGTCGCGCGGCGCCTGGCGGGCGAGGGCTACGCGGTCATCGTGCATTCCCGCAGTTCCGCGCAGGCCGGCCAGGCACTGGCCGCCGAGCTGGGCCGCGCGGTCTACATCCAGGCCGACCTGGCGGTGGATGCGGACCGTGTGCGCCTGGTGCGCGAAGCCGTGGCCGCCTGGGGCCGGCTGGACGTGCTGGTGAACAACGCCGGCATCAGCCGCGTGGTGCCGCACGACGACCTGTTCGCCGCCACGCCGGACCTCTGGCACGCGCTGCACGAGGTCAACGTGGTGGCCCCGTTCCGCCTGGTGGCAGAGGCGCGCACCGCGCTGGAGGCGGCGGCCGAGCGTGGCCGGGCCGGCTGCGTCATCAACGTCAGCTCGCACGCAGGCGTGCGGCCCAAGGGCGCGTCCATCCCGTATGCCGCCACCAAGGCGGCGCTGAACCACGTGACGCGGCTGCTGGCCGTGTCACTGGCGCCGCGCATCCGCGTGAATGCCGTGGCGCCGGGCCTGGTCGATACGCCGCTGACGGCCGACTGGACGCAGGCGCAGGCCCTGTGGCGCGAGCGTGCGCCCCTGCGCCGCGCCGCGCAGCCCCAGGATATTGCCCAGGCCGTCGCCCTGCTGGCCGCCAGCGACTACCTGACGGGAGAAGTCCTGTTGCTGGACGGCGGACTGAATCTCACCTGACCCCTGCCTGTAAAAAATGCGACCATGAACGACCTGCACCAGCGCATCGCCACCAGTTTCGACGCCCAGGGCCTGATGGCCACGCTGGGCGCGCGTCTGATCCTCGTGGAAGACGGCGAAGTGCGCATCGAGCTGCCCTTTGCCGCCGCCTTGTCCCAGCAGCACGGCTACGTGCACGCCGGTGCCATCACCAGCGTCGTGGACAGCGCCTGCGGCTACGCTGCGCTGACGCGCGGGCCCGAGAACTGCGAGGTGGTGACGGCCGAGTTCAAGACCAACTTCCTGCGCCCGGCCATCGGCGAGCGCTTCGTCGCCGTGGGCCGGGTGGCCAACGCTGGGCGGCAGCTGGCGGTGGTAACCGGCGAGGTGCTGGCCTACGCCGCCGGCGCAGCCGAGCCCAAGGTGGTGGCCATGATGCAGGCCACCATGGTCTACGTGCAGCCGCGCGGCGGCTGAGGCGCCCCGCTGCCGTTGATTCAGTGCGCGGCGGCGCCTGTCGCGCGCATGCCGCCGAAGCGGCCGCTGCGCAGGTCGTCCACGGCCTGCTCGATCTCGGCGCGGGTATTCATCACGAACGGGCCGTAGCCCACGACCGGCTCGTTGATCGGCTCGCCCGATAGCCACAGCAGCGTGGCGGGGCCGTTGACGGCCTCGATCAGCACCTCGTCGCCCTCGCGGCCCAGCTGCACCAACTGGCCGGCGCTGGCAGACTCGTCGCCCACCCGCACCGCGCCATGCAGCACCACCAGCGCCAGCGTGTGGCCGGACGTGACCGGCAGCCGTGCCTGGGCGCCGGCGGACAGGCGCGCGTCCCACACCTGCAGCGGCGTGAAGGTGCGTGCCGGGCCGCTGGCGCCCTGCAGCGCGCCGGCGATCAGGCGCACCTGGCCGGCGCCGCCGGGCAGCTGCACCGACGGGATGTCGCCGGCCAGCAGCGTCTGGTAGCCGGGCGCGGCCTGCTTGTCCTTGGCAGGCAGGTTGACCCACAGCTGCACCATCTCCAGCGGCCCGCCGCGGGCGGTGAAGGCCTCGGAGTGGAACTCCTCGTGCAGGATGCCCGAGGCGGCCGTCATCCACTGCACGTCGCCGGGGCCGATGGTGCCGCCGGCGCCGGTGGAGTCGCGGTGCGCCACCTCGCCCTGGTAGACGATGGTCACGGTCTCGAAGCCGCGGTGCGGGTGCACGCCCACGCCGCGCGGCCGGGCGGCGGGCTCGAAGTGGTGCGGGCCGGCGTGGTCCAGCAACAGAAACGGCGACAGCGCGCGGCCGTGGTCGCCGTAGCTGAACAGCGAGCGCACGGGAAAGCCGTCGCCCACCCAGTGGCGGGGCGGGGCGTTGTGAACGGATTGGACGGTTCGCAGCATGGTCATGGGCTCCTCATTGGATGCAAGCGGCGGGCAGGCCGCCAAGGCACATGACTTGCAGATGGGGCCGCCGGAGTGACCGGGTAGGGGCGGGCGGCAGGTTTCAGCGTTGCATCGGTGGAACGCTGTGCCTGCGCCCCCCGTATATCAAAAATGTGAGCTGCCAGCGCTTGCCTGGCGGGTGTTTGGGGCTGTTTTAGCTTGGATCGGCGCCTGCGCCCATCTGGCTTTGCAGATAGTTCTGCAAGCCCACCTGCTCGATCAACGAAAGCTGCTTTTCCAGCCAGTAGGCGTGGTCTTCCTCGGTGTCGCGCAGTTGGGCCAGCAGCAGGTCGCGGGTGACGTAGTCGCGCTGGCGTTCGCACAGGGCGATGGCCTCCCTCAGGTTGGCGCGCACGCGGTACTCCGTCTCCAGGTCGATGCGCAGCATGTCCGGCACCGTCTCGCCCGGCGTGAAGGGCTCGGGGCGCATGTCCGGACGGCCCTCCAGCATCAGGATGCGGCGCAGGATGGCGTCGGCGTGCTGCGTTTCCTCCTGCATCTCGTGGTCGATGCGCTCGTACAGGCGCATGAAGCCCTGGTCCTCGTACTGGCGCGAGTGGATGAAGTACTGGTCGCGCGCGGCCAGTTCGCCGCGCAGCAGCGCTACGAGGCAGGCGATGACGTCGGGGTGGCCTTGCATGGTGGGATCTTCTTCTGGAAAAAAGGGCGGAGGTGATGGCCGGAGTATCGCCCGCGCGGCTCGGGGTGCCAATGCGCTGCGTCACAATGCCCGCCATGCTGATGTACCCGCAGATCGACCCCGTGGCCCTGCAGATCGGGCCCCTGGCCATCCACTGGTATGGCCTGACCTACCTGGCCGCCTTTGCCCTGTTCATGCTGCTGGGCACGCTGCGCCTGCGCCACGTGCCCTATGCCGCCCAGGGCTGGACCCGAAAGGACGTGGAGGACATCCTGTTTCTGGGCGTGCTGGGCGTGGTGGTGGGCGGGCGCCTGGGCTACTGCCTGTTCTACAAGCCGGGCTACTACGCGGCGCACCCGCTGGAGATCTTCGCCATCTGGCAGGGCGGCATGAGCTTTCACGGCGGGCTGCTGGGCGTGATCGGCGCCATGCTGTGGTTCGCCCACTCGCGCCGCCGGCCGTGGCTGGAGGTGGCGGACTTCGTCGCCCCCTGCGTGCCCACGGGGCTGGCGGCGGGGCGCATCGGTAACTTCATCAACGGCGAGCTGTGGGGGCGTTTTGCGCCGCCGGACCTGCCCTGGGGCATGGTGTTTCCGCAAAGCGGCTCGATGCTGGCGCGCCACCCCTCGCAGATCTACCAGTTTTTGCTCGAAGGCCTGCTGCTGTTCGTGCTGCTGTGGCTGTATGCCCGCCGCCCGCGCAAGCGCGGCGAGGTGGCCGGCGCCTTCCTGGTGGGCTATGGCGTGCTGCGTTTCACGGCCGAGTATTTCCGCGAGCCCGACGCCTTCCTGGGCCTGCTGGGCCTGGGCCTGTCCATGGGTCAGTGGCTGTGCGTGCCCATGGTGGTCGCCGGCGTGGCGCTGTGGCTGGGCGCGCAGCGCCAGCCCCGGCCGGCGCATATATAGCCAAAATGGCCTCCAGCCCTTGCCAAATAAGCGCTGGCAGCTATGATTTTTGATATTTCAATCGCCATCCATTCCCATCCACCCACCCCTTGAAGGAACGATGACCGCTTCCGCCACCACCCCCGATTCCTCTGCTTCGCCGTCTTCCTCGTCCTCCTGGATCTCGCGCAAGGTCGGCAGCCTGCGGGCGGAAAAGGGTGACAAGCCCGCGCCGCCCGAGCGCAGCACGCACGAGCGCCTGCAGGCCACGCTGCGCCGCGGCAGCGAAGCACTGGCTCCGCGGGCGCTGCGCCGGGTGCTGACGGACCTGCAGGAAGTGGTGGCGCCGCGCGTGAGTGAGATCGAGGCCGGCCGCCGGGCCCAGGCGGTGGCCGACTGGTATGCCGCCGCCGCGCCCGAGGAGCGGCGCGACCTGTGGTTGCTGATGTGCGAGCAGTTCGCCCCTGACGCCTCGCAGGTGCAGTCCGCCCAGCAGCGCTACAGCGAGGCCGCCGGCACGCAGGACGCGCCGCAGGCCGAGGCCCACCTGCGCCGCGCCCTGGTCTCGCCGCGCACGCGGCTGCTTCAGCGCTTTGCCGTGTTCCCGCAAGGCATGCGCTTCCTGGTGGACCTGCGCGCCGAGCTGCTGCCGCAACTCAAGGCCGACCGGCGCCTGCTGCCGCTGGACGCGGAGCTGGAGCAGCTGTTCTCCACCTGGTTCGACGTGGCCTTCCTGCAGCTCAGGCGCCTGTCATGGGATTCGCCCGCGTCGCTGCTGGAAAAGCTCATCAAGTACGAGGCGGTGCACGACATCAAGAGCTGGGCCGACCTGAAGAACCGGCTGGACAGCGACCGGCGCTGCTACGGTTTCTTCCATCCGCGTCTGCCCGATGAACCGCTGATCTTTGTGGAGGTGGCGCTGGTGGACGCCATGTCCGACAGCGTCACGCCGCTGCTGGACGAAGACGCCGCGCCCGCTGATCTGAAGCGCGCCACCACCGCCATCTTCTACTCCATCAGCAACACGCAGGTGGGCCTGCGCGGCGTGAGCTTCGGCGACTCGCTCATCAAGCACGTGGTGGAGACGCTGACCGAGGAATTCCCCCGCCTGCGCACCTTCGCCACGCTCTCGCCCATCCCCGGCTTTCGCTCCTGGCTCGCCAAGCAGGGCGCTGCGCAGCTGGCCCAGCTGCCTGCCAAGGAGCGCGCCGAGCTGGCCCGCGCGCTGCAGGCCCCGGGCGAACCCGAGATCGCCCAGGTGATCGCCGTCGCGGCCGACGGCGGGCTGCAGCTGACGCCGAAGTCGCCGGTGCGCCAGTTCGTCACCCGCTGCGCCGCCCTGTACCTGGGGCGCGAGACGAAGGACGGCCGCCCGCTGGACGCGGTGGCGCGCTTCCACCTGGGCAACGGCGCGCGCGTGGAGCGGCTGAACTGGGCCGGCGACCCGTCGGCCAAGGGCGTGAAGCAGTCCTTCGGCCTGATGGTCAACTACCTGTACGACCTCAAGCGCCTGGACCGCCACCGCGCGCAGCTGGCCGAGGGGCGCATCCCCGTGTCCAGCGAGATCGACGGCCTGTGCAAGGGCTGAGCGGCGTGGCGGGCGACACACGTGTGGCGGCCGTCGCCGCAACCCAGGAGGAGCCGGGCATCCTGCGCGTGGTGCTGCGCCACGACGGCCGGCTGAACGCCATGACCCGCGCCATGTGGCGCCAGTTGCGCACGGTGTTCGAGGACGCGCAGGCGCGCGCCGACCTGCGCTGCGTGCTGATCGAGGGCGAGGGCGGCGCGTTCTGCGCCGGCGGCGACATCTCCGAATACCCCGATTTCCGTTTCGACGCGCAGCAGCTGCGCGACTTTCACGAAGGCGACGTCTGGGGCGGCCTGGGCGCCATGCTGGCCTGCGACGTGCCCATCGTCGCCGCCATCGCCGGCGCCTGCATGGGCGCGGGGGTGGAGATCGCCAGCTGCTGCGACGTGCGCATTGCCGCCGCCGACGCGCGCTTCGGCGCGCCCATCGCGCGCTTGGGCTTTCCCATGGCGCCGCGTGAGGCGGCCCTGGTGGCGGGCGCCGTGGGCGAGACCATCGCCCGGCAGATGCTGCTGGAGGCGGCCACCTTCGGCGCCGAAGAGATGGTGCGCGCCGGCTTCCTGAGCCGCGTGGCGGCGCCGCAGGACGTGCGCGAGCAGGCCCTGGCCAGCGCCCGGCGCATCGCCGCACTGGCTCCGCAGGCGGCCCGCCTGAACAAGCAGACGCTGCGCGCCTGGCGCGAGTCAAAAATGGCTCCAGCGACCGCCAGTCAAGCGGTGGCAGCTATCGAAAAGGTAGCGGCCGACCCTTATGCCTATGCCAGCAGCGCCGAGCACCGCGAGGGCGTCGGCGCCTTTCTGGCCAAGCGCAAGCCCGTTTTCTGATGGATTGTTTGTTTGATCGACTGATTCACCGACCGCCAGCCATGCCGGACACCCTTTCGCCGCCCAGCCAGAACCTGTTTGCCGCCCTGCGCGCCGCCTTTCCTGCCGACCTGGACGCCGTCGCCATCGAGGCCGTGGCGCCCGATGGCCGTCCCCTCGCCTATAGCTGGCGCGACCTGGAGCACGCCAGCGCCCGCATGGCCAACCTGCTGGCCTCGCTGCAGCTGCCGCCGGGCAGCCGCATCGCCGTGCAGGTCGAGAAGTCGGTGGAGGCGCTGGTCCTGTACATGGCCACCCTGCGCGCCGGCCACGTGTACCTGCCGCTGAACACCGCCTACAAGAGCGCCGAGATCGAGTACTTCATCGGCAACGCCGAGCCGGCCGTGGTGGTGTGCACGCCGGGCAACTTCGGCTGGGTCTCGCGCATCGCCTTTGTGGCCGGCACAGGCCACGTCTTCACCCTGGGCGACGACCGCACGGGCAGCCTGCTGGAGCGCGCCGTGCACTTCGGCGACACGCACCTGCCGGTCGCGCGCGCAGCCGACGACGTGGCCGCCATCCTCTACACCAGCGGCACCACCGGCCGCAGCAAGGGTGCCATGCTGACGCACGGCAACCTGCTGTCCAACGCGCTGATGCTCAAGGGCTACTGGGGCTGGAGGACGCCCGAGGAGGGCGGCGACGTGCTGATCCACGCCTTGCCCATTTTCCACGTGCACGGCCTGTTCGTGGCCATCCACGGCGCCCTGATCAACGGCAGCAAGATGATCTGGCTGCCCCGGTTCGAGCCGCGCGCCGTGGTCGAGGCCCTGCCGCGCGCCACCGTCTTCATGGGCGTGCCCACGCTGTACGTGCGCCTGCTGGCCGAAGCCGGCCTGACGCGCGAGGCGGCGCGGCACATGCGCCTGTTCATCTCCGGCTCGGCGCCGCTGCTGATCGAGACCTTCCGCCTGTGGCAGGAGCGCACCGGCCACACCATCCTGGAGCGCTACGGCATGAGCGAGACCATCATGCTGACGTCCAACCCCTACCAGGCCGATGCCCGCTATGAAGGGCGCAACGAGCGCCGCGGCGGCACCGTGGGCTTTCCGCTGCCGGGCGTAGGCCTGCGTGTGGTGGACGAGCAGGGCGCGCCGCTGTCTGCAGGTGAGACCGGCCACATCCAGGTACGCGGGCCCGGCGTGTTCAAGGGCTACTGGCGCATGCCCGAGAAGACGGCCGAGGAGTTCACGGCGGACGGGTGGTTCCGCACCGGCGACGTGGGCCTGCAGGACGCGCAGGGCTACGTCACCATCGTCGGGCGCAGCAAGGACCTGATCATCAGCGGCGGTTACAACGTCTACCCGGCCGAGGTGGAGGGCGCCATCAACGAACTGCCCGGCGTGGCCGAGAGCGCCGTGGTCGGCGTGCCGCACCCGGACTTCGGCGAGGTGGGCGTGGCCGTCGTCGTGCCGCGCCCCGGCGCGCAGCCGCAGGCCGATGCCATCCTGGAGGCGCTGAAGACCCAGCTGGCCAACTACAAGGTGCCCAAGCGCTGCTTCATCGCCGCCGAACTGCCGCGCAACGCCATGGGCAAGGTGCAGAAGAACCTGCTGCGCGAGCAGTACCGGGGGCTGTTCGCCTGAACGCCCGCCTGCGGCGGAGAGGAAAAACGGGCTCCCGGGCCCGTTTTGCTATTGAAAGAGGAGCTGCCGGCGCTTGATGGATAAGCGCTGGAGGCCAATTTGACCCTTAACGCAGCACCAGCACCGGAATGTGCGAGTGCGTCAGTACGTGCTGCGTCTCGCTGCCCAGCAGCAGCCGCTTGATGCCCTTGCGCCCGTGTGAGGCCATGACGATCAGGTCGCAGTCGTGCTTCTTGGCGGCGGCGATCACCGCCTCGGCGATCAGGTCGGACTTGACCACCACCGGCTTGACGATCACGCCATCGGCCTTCGCGCGGGTCTTGATGGCCGTCACCATGGCCAGCGCCGCCTCGCTCCACTGCGCCTCCACGCGCTTGATCTCGGCCGGGTCGACCGCGGCGCCGCCCTCGAAGTAGCTGCGCGGGTAGCGCGGCACGACTTTCAGGGCCACCGCCGAGGCGCCGCACAGGCGGGCCAGCTCCAGACCGCTTTGCACGGCTTTTTCGGACAGTTCGGATCCGTCGGTGGCAATCAGGATGCGCTGGTACATGGAGTGGCTCCTCGTTTGTGGGTGATTGATTTGGCCTTGGTGTGCTTCGAGCATAGGATGGCTGGCCCCTGCAATCTTGATTCAAGTCAATGAGCCTGTCACGCGAGGCGGGTAATCTTTGCCTCATGTCAATTCCCTCATCCGGCCCGTATGCAGACGCTGGAGCGTCCGCCGTGGCCGATGCCGCGCCCGAACCGCAGGCCCTGGCCCTGCTGGACGATCCGCAGGAGTGGTCCGCCTTCGGCCGCCCGCACGGCGCAGGCGCAGCCGGCGCCGCGCCGCAGGACACGGCCTGGGAGTCGCACGTGGTGCTGGGCGGCATGCACTGCGCCGCCTGCGCGCTGACCATCGAGGAAGCGCTGCGCCGCGTGCCCGGCGTGTTGGAGGCCGACGTCAGCGCCGCCACCTGCCGCGCCCGCGTGGTCTGGCAGCCGGGCCAGGTGCTGCCTTCCGACTGGATGCGGGCCGTGGGTCGCGCCGGGTACCAGGCCATGCCGGCCATGGATGCGCTGGCGCGCGAGCACCGCGTGCGCGAGCACCGCCGCGCCCTGTGGCGCTGGCTGGTGGCCGGCTTTTGCATGATGCAGGTCATGATGTACGCCTGGCCCGCCTACCAGGCCATGCCCGGCGACCTGAGCATGGAGATGGAGCAGCTGCTGCGCTGGGCCTCCTGGGTCATCAGCCTGCCGGTGGTGCTGTTCGCCTGCGGGCCGTTCTTCTCCAGCGCGCTGCGCGACATCCGCCAGCGCCGCGTCAGCATGGACCTGCCGGTGGCTGCGGGCATGCTGATCACCTTCGTCGTCAGCATGCTGGGCACCTTCGACCCGACCGGGCCGTTCGGGCACGAGGTGTACTACGACTCGCTGACCATGTTCGTGTTCTTCCTGCTCACCGGCCGCTGGCTGGAGCTGCGCCTGCGCGATCGCACCGCCGGCGCTCTGGAGGCAGTGATGAACCGCCTGCCCGACAGCGTGGAGCGGCTGGACGGGGAGAAGGGTGGCTTCACCCGCGTGGCCACGCGGCGCCTGCGGGTGGGCGACGTGGTGCGCGTGCTGCCGGGCGAGGCCTTCCCGGCCGACGGCTGCATCGTCGCCGGCAGCACCCAGGCCGACGAGGCGCTGCTGACGGGCGAATCCACCGCCGTGGACAAGCCCCAGGGTGCGGCCGTGACGGCCGGCAGCTACAACCTGCGCGCCGCCGTGCAGGTGCGCGTGCAGTCGCTGGGCGAGGACACGCGCTTCGGCCAGATCGTCGCGCTGATGGAAAGCGCCTCGCTGCAAAAGCCGCGCCTGGCGCAGCTGGCCGATCGCATCGCCCGGCCGTTCCTCATCGGCGTGCTGCTGGCGGCCGCTCTGGCCGCCGCCTGGTGGTGGCCCACCGACCCCAGCCACGCACTGATGGTGGCCGTGGCCGTGCTGGTCGTCACGTGCCCCTGCGCGCTGTCGCTGGCCACGCCAGTGGCCATGCTCACCGCCGCCGGCACCCTGGCGCGCCGTGGCGTGCTGGTACGCAACCTGCAGGCGCTGGAGACGCTGGCGGGTGTAGACACGGTGGTGTTCGACAAGACCGGCACGCTGACGCGCGACGGCCTGTCCTTGCAGGAGGCGCACGTGGCGACGCAGGCCGGCCTGGCGCGCGACGACGTGCTAGGCCTGGCGGCGTTGCTGGCGCGCCATTCGCTGCACCCGGTCTCGCGCGCCGTGGCGGCCGCGGGTGGCGCTGACCTGACCGGTTGGTCGCTGGGCGAGGTGCAGGAGATCGGCGGCGCCGGCCTCGTCGCCGCCGTGCAGGGGCCGCTGGCCGGCACGCTGCGCCTGGGCTCGCCCGCGCATGCGCGCCTGGCCCCGCAGGGAGAGGGCCAGCAGGCCGCGCTGTCGCTGCAGCGTGGCGAAGAAGTGATCGAGCTGGCGCGCTTTGCCTTCGCGGAGGAGCTGCGCCCCGAGGCCGTGGCCGTGGTTCGGCAGCTGCAGCAGGCCGGCGTGGCGGTGCAGCTGCTGTCGGGCGACCGCGGCGGCGCCGTGCAGCGCGTGGCCGCCCGTGCGGGCATCGACACCGCCCAGGGCGACTGCACGCCTCAGGACAAGCTGGAACGCCTGCGAGCGCTGCAGCAGGCCGGCCACCGCGTGGCCATGGTGGGCGACGGGTTGAACGACGGCCCGGTGCTGGCCGGCGCTCACGTGTCGTTTGCCTTCGGGCGGGCCGTGCCCCTGGCCCAGTCAAAGTCCGATCTCGTGGTTATGGGCGACAATCTTGGCTTGGTCGCCCAGACCCTGACGCTGTCGCGCCGCACCTTGCGCATCGTGCGCCAGAACCTGTGGTGGGCGGCCGGCTACAACGCCCTGGGCGTGCCACTGGCCATTGCCGGGCTCATGCCGCCCTGGCTGGCCGGCTTGGGCATGGCACTCAGCTCGCTGCTGGTGGTGGCCAATGCCGCCCGCCTGGCCCGCGATCAAGGCAATGCCCGCGCCCTCGCAATACCCTCTGACGCGCCGCAGCCGGCGCCCATTCCGTTGGAGATGGCCTGAATGGACATTCTTTACCTCCTGATCCCGCTGTCCGTCGTGCTGGTGCTGTTTGTACTGGCCGGGCTGTGGTGGGCCGTGTATCGCGGCCAGTTCGAGAACGTGGAGCAGGAAGGTGAACGCATATTGAGGGATGGTTGACCCGGGTCAAATCCCATACCAGCTGTCTGGTTAACACTTTTGCCGCAATTACAAGAGGTCTCCGATGGAAACTGCAAATACGAAAGTAGCGCATTACGACGACACCGTCGTGCGCCAATTCACGATCATGTCGGTCGTGTGGGGGGTGGTCGGCATGCTGGTGGGGGTGTTCATCGCCGCCCAGCTGACCTGGCCTGAACTGAACTTCGGCATCCCGTGGCTGAGCTACGGACGCCTGCGACCGCTGCACACCAACGCGGTCATCTTCGCCTTCGGCGGCTGCGGCCTCTTCGCCACCAGCTACTGGGTGGTGCAGCGCACCTGCCAAACCCGGCTGTTCCTGCCCAAGCTGGCCGCCTTCACCTTCTGGGGCTGGCAGCTGGTCATCGTGGCCGCCGCCATCAGCCTGCCTCTGGGCTACACCTCGGGCAAGGAATACGCCGAGCTGGAGTGGCCCATCGACATCCTGATCGCCGCCGTGTGGGTGTCCTATGCCATCGTGTTCTTCGGCACCATCGGCACGCGCAAGGTCCGGCACATCTACGTGGCCAACTGGTTCTTCGGCGCCTTCATCATCGCCGTGGCCCTGCTGCACATCGTCAACAGCGCCGCCATCCCGGCCGGCTTCATGAAGAGCTACTCGGCCTACGCCGGTGTGCAGGACGCCATGGTGCAGTGGTGGTACGGCCATAACGCGGTGGGCTTTTACCTGACCACGGGCTTCCTGGGCATGATGTACTACTTCATCCCCAAGCAGGCCGGCCGCCCGGTGTACAGCTACCGCTTGTCCATCGTGCACTTCTGGGCGCTGATCTTCACCTATATGTGGGCCGGCCCGCACCACCTGCACTACACCGCGCTGCCCGACTGGACGCAGTCCGTGGGCATGGTGTTCTCGCTGATCCTGCTGGCGCCCAGCTGGGGCGGGATGATCAACGGCATCATGACCCTGTCGGGTGCCTGGCACAAGCTGCGCGACGACCCCATCCTGCGCTTCCTGATCGTGTCGCTGTCGTTCTACGGCATGTCCACGTTCGAGGGCCCGATGATGTCCATCAAGACCGTCAACGCCCTGAGCCACTACACCGACTGGACGGTGGGCCACGTGCACGCCGGCGCCCTGGGCTGGGTCGGCCTGATCACCATGGGTTCGCTCTACTACCTGGTGCCGCGCCTGTTCGGCAAGGAGAAGATGCACTCCATCAAGGCCATCGAGCTGCACTTCTGGCTGGCCACCATCGGCATCGTGCTGTACATCGCCGCCATGTGGATCGCTGGCGTGATGCAGGGCCTGATGTGGCGCGCGGTGAATGCCGACGGCACGCTGACCTACACCTTCGTCGAGAGCGTGAAGGCCACCTATCCCTTCTACGCCATCCGCTTCGCCGGCGGCGTGCTGTACCTGACCGGCATGTGCATCATGGCCTGGAACGTCTGGGTGACCGCCATCTCGGGCCGCTCCGTCCGCCTGCCCATCCCCGCCGTGAACGCTGCGCACGCCTGAGCGCCGAGGAGCCTTGAACCATGTCCAACACGAATAAAAGCACCGGCTTCACGCACGAGAAGGTCGAGACCAGCAACTTCCTGATGATCGTGCTGATCCTCATCGTGGTCGCCATCGGCGGCCTGGTGGAGATCGTGCCGCTGTTCTTCCAGAAGTCCACGACCGAGGCCGTGCAGGGCCTCAAGCCCTACACCGCGCTGCAACTGGCCGGGCGCGACGTCTACGTGCGCGAGGGCTGCTACAACTGCCACTCGCAGATGATCCGCCCCTTCCGCGCCGAGACGCTGCGCTATGGCCACTACTCGGTGGCCGGCGAGTTCGTCTACGACCACCCCTTCCAGTGGGGTTCCAAGCGCACCGGCCCGGACCTGCACCGCGTGGGCGGCAAGTACAGCGACGAGTGGCATCGCATCCACCTGAACAACCCGCGCGACGTGGTGCCCGAGTCCAACATGCCGGCCTACCCCTGGCTGGAAAAGAACCTGGTGGACGCCGAGGCCATGCCGCGCCACATGAAGGCGCTGCGTACCGTGGGCGTGCCCTACAGCGACGACGAGATCGCCAAGGCGAGCGCCGACGTCAAGGGCAAGACCGAGATGGACGCCGTCGTGGCCTACCTGCAGGTGCTGGGCCGCGCGCTGCGCTGAAGCCAGCGAAGCAACAAAGGAAAGCAAGTCATGGACATCACCACCATGCGCATCGTGGCCACGCTGGCTTCGCTCGCGTGCTTCCTGGGCATCTGGTTCTGGGCCTGGCGGCGCAGCAACCAGAGCCGCTTCGACGAGGCGGCGCAGCTGCCCTTCGCCGAGGACTGAGGGACTCGGCAAACACAACAAGAGAGATAACCCATGAGCGATTTCACCAGTAATTTCTGGTCCCTCTATGTGGCCGGCATCACGATTGCCGGCGTCGTCGGCTGCGGCCTGCTGCTGTGGCTGACCTCGCGCAAGAAGATCGAGTCGGCGGCCGACAACACCACCGGACACGTCTGGGACGAAGACCTGACGGAGATGAACAACCCCATGCCGCGCTGGTGGATGTGGCTGTTCGTGCTGACGCTGGTCTTCGGCGCCGGCTACCTGATCGCCTATCCCGGCCTGGGCACCTATAAGGGCCAGCTGGGCTGGACGCAGCTGGACGAGTACCGCGCGGAAGTCAGCAAGGCACAGACCGAGCTGGAGCCCATCTACGCCCGCTTTGCCAGCATGAAGACCGAGGAGCTGGCCGGCGACCCGGCCGCCATGGCAATCGGTGACCGCCTGTTCATGAACAACTGTGCCCAGTGCCACGGCTCCGACGCACGCGGCAGCAAGGGCTTTCCCAACCTGACGGACGGTGACTGGCTGCACGGCGGCACCACTGACAACATCCACCAGACCATCAAGGACGGGCGCGTGGGCGTCATGCCGCCGATGGCTGCCGCCGTGGGTTCGTCCGAGGACGTGCGCAATGTGGCCCACTATGTGCTGAGTCTGTCGGGCAGCCCGCACGACTCGCTGAAGGCGTCGCTGGGCAAGTCCAAGTTCACGGCCTGCGCCGCCTGCCACGGCATGGACGGCAAGGGCAACCCGGCCCTGGGCGCGCCCAACCTGACCGACGACATCTGGCTGCACGGCTGGGGCGAAGCCGCCATCGTGAATATCATCAACAACGGCAAAACCAATGAAATGCCGGCGCAGAAGGACAAGCTGACTGATGCGCAGATCAACGTGCTGACGGCCTACGTCTGGGGCCTGTCCAACAAGGCCGCCGCCCGCTGACGGCCTGCCGCCAGGCCGGCGCACCCGCTGTGGCGGGGCGCCGGCCCTTTTTCGTTTCCGCAAGCCAGGGAACTGACGCCCTGCTTGCCCTGCAGAGATAGCGTCCATGAAGCCAGACGACGGCCAACCCCGCAAGAAGATCATTCCCATCGTGCCTGCCGCGCAGGACAGCTCGCAGGGCGAGATGATCTCGCTGTACGAGGCGCAAAAGAAGATCTATCCGCGCTCCATCAGCGGGCTGTTCGCGCGCTGGCGCTGGGCCATGGTGTATCTCACGCAGCTGGTCTTTTACGGCCTGCCGTGGCTGCAGTGGGGCGAGCGGCAGATGGTGCTGTTCGATCTGGGCGCGCGGCGCTTCTACATCTTCGGGCTGGTGCTGTACCCGCAGGATTTCATCTACCTGACGGGCCTGCTCATCATCTCGGCGCTGTCGCTGTTCCTGTTCACGGCGGTGGCAGGGCGGCTGTGGTGCGGCTTTGCCTGCCCGCAGACGGTCTATACCGAGATCTTCATGTGGATCGAGCACAAGATCGAGGGCGACCGCAGCGCCCGCATGCGCCTGGACAACGGCTCCTGGACGTTCGAGAAGATCTGGAAGAAGACGCTCAAGCAGGCCGTGTGGATCGCCGTGTCCTTCTGGACGGGTTTCACCTTCGTAGGCTACTTCGTTCCCATCCGCCAGCTGGGTGGCGAGCTGATGGCGCTGCAAGGCTCCTGGCAGCTGTTCTGGGTGGTGTTCTACGGCTTCGCCACCTACGGTAATGCCGGCTTCCTGCGCGAGCAGGTGTGCAAGTACATGTGTCCCTACGCGCGTTTCCAGAGCGCGATGTTCGACAAGGACACCATGGTCGTGACCTACGACCCCGAGCGCGGCGAGCCGCGCGGGCCGCGCAATAAGAACATCGATCACAAGGAAAAGGGCCTGGGCGACTGCATCGACTGCACGCTGTGCGTGCAGGTCTGCCCCACGGGGATCGACATCCGCAACGGCCTGCAGTACGAGTGCATCGGCTGCGGCTTGTGTGTGGACGCGTGCAACACCGTCATGGACAAGATGAAGTACCCGCGCGGGCTGATCCGGTTCTCCACGCAAAACGGCGTGGCCAATCACTGGACCCAGTCGCAGATGATCAAGCGGGTGTTCCGTCCCCGCGTGCTGCTGTACAGCGGCGTGCTGGTGGCGCTGTGCCTGGGCATGCTGGCCAGCCTAGTGGTGCGCACGCCCTTCAAGGTCGACATCGTGCGCGACCGCGCGGCGCTGTCGCGCATCGTGGCCGGGGGCAAGCTGGAGAACGTCTACCGGCTGCAGATCATGAACGCCACCGAAAAACCGCAGCACTACACCATCGGCGCGCGCGGGCTGGAGGGGTTGGAGCTGGCCTCCGAGCCGCAGGTGGAGATCGACGCGGCCGACTCGCGCTGGGTGTCTGTGCGCCTGCACATCCCTTACGGCTCGGCGCAGCCGGGCTCGCACACCGTGTACTTCGACATCCGCGCCGAGGAAACCGGCGCCCAGGTCTCGGAGAAATCGGCCTTCCTCGTGCCGCGCTGATGACGCGGCCTCTGGGGCGGCCGTGCGCCGCCCCGGCCCTTGCGGCCCCGCTGCCGGGGCCTGAAAAAACTTCGAGAAATCATGTCCATCTCTTCGTCTCCCTCCGCCGCGCCCGAGCAACCCCCACAGTCCAAGCCCTGGTGGAAGTACGGCCACGTCTGGCTGATCATTGCCGGGCCGGCCATCGTCGTCGTGGCCGGTTTTTTCACGCTGTGGCTGGCGGTGCACGACCCCGACCCGGTCATCGCCGAGGACTACTACCAGCGCGGCCTGGACATCAATAAAACCCTGAACAGCGACAACCCCCAGGCCAGCATGCAGCCGGCCGTCAAGGGTCGCAACCACGCTGCCACGCCGGAGAAGGACCAGCCGCGCTGAGCGGGAGCAGGCGGAGGTAAACGCGCCCAGGTCCGACACAACTTCGGGTGAGCCACCTTTGCACGGCACATTCGCGGTGCTAGGCTTTGATCCATCGCAAGGAGGCTCTCGAATGCTGATGCAACGGATGATGTGGATCGCCTGGCCCGCCTTTTTGATGGCGGGCGTGATGGAGATGGTCGTGTTCGCGTTCGTCGATCCGGGGACACTGTACTGGTTCGACCAGCCGTTGCAGGTGTCGCGCGAAGGCATCTACACGCTGGCCTTCTTCGCCTTCTGGGCCATCATCATGGCCTCCAGCGCGCTCACCACGCTACTGGCGCTCTCGCCCTTCGAGATGAACCGCTGCCCGGTGCCCACGGACGAGCGGCCCCTCGACTGCGCCAAATACTCCCTCTGACGCGTCCGCCGGCGCCGCCGCGCCCGCTCAGCCCCGGCTGATGGCGGCGGCCACCGCCTGGCCCACCTCGGCGGTGCTGGCGCTGCCGCCCAGGTCGGGCGTGCGCGGGCCGCTGCGGATCACCTCTTCGATGGCCGCCACGATGGCGTCGTGCGCGGCGCGCCCGGCCCCTTCGCCCCGGGTCAGGAAGTCCAGCATCAGCGCGCCTGACCAGATCATGGCAATCGGGTTGGCGATGCCCTTGCCGTAGATGTCCGGCGCCGAGCCGTGCACCGGCTCGAACAGGCTCGGAAAGTTGCGCTGCGGGTTCAGATTGGCCGAAGGCGCCAGACCGATGGTGCCCGTGGTGGCCGGCCCGAGGTCGGACAGGATGTCGCCGAACAGGTTGGTGGCCGCCACCACGTCGAAGCGCCCGGGCTGCAGCACGAAGCGCGCGGCCAGGATGTCGATGTGCTGCTTGTCCAGCGCCACGCCCGGGTACTGACGCGCCACCTCGTCGGCGCGCGCATCCCACCAGGGCATGCTGATGGCGATGCCGTTGCTCTTGGTGGCCAGGGTCACGTGCTTGCGCGGGCGACTGGCGGCCAGATCAAAGGCGAACTTGAGCAGCCGTTCGGCGCCGTGGCGCGAATAGACTGATTCCTGGATGACGATCTCGCGGTCCGTGCCTTCGTACATCACGCCGCCCAGCGACGTGTATTCGCCCTCGGTGTTCTCGCGCACCACCACGTAGTCGATGTCACCGGGCTTGCGGCCGGCCAGCGGGCAGGGCACGCCCTCGAACAGGCGCACGGGGCGCAGGTTGATGTACTGATCGAATTCGCGGCGGAACTTCAGCAGCGAGCCCCACAGCGAAACGTGGTCCGGCACCGTGGCCGGCCAGCCCACGGCGCCGAAGAAGAGGGCGTCCATGCCGGACAGCTGCGCCTTCCAGTCGTCGGGCATCATTTTTCCGTGCTGGGCGTAGTAGTCGCAGTGCGCCCAGTCGAAGGTGTGCAGCTCCAGCGCGATGCCGAAGCGCTCGGCGGCGGCCTGCACGGCCCGCAGGCCTTCGGGCATGACCTCGCGGCCGATGCCGTCGCCGGCGAGTACTGCGATCTGGAAGGGCTGTGGCATGGGTTTGTCTCCTGGGTCGTTTGCTATGGATAGATGAGCTACCAGCGCTTGTTTCATAAGCGTTTCAGGTTCGAAACGATCTGAAGTCGTTGCCTGAAAAGCGCCAGCAGCTATGAATAAGAGAGCGTCAGCGGGCCAGCGCGGCCTTCACCGCGGCCGACACCAGGCCCATGTCGGCCTTGCCCGCCAGGCGCGCCTTGACCGCGCCCATGACCTTGCCCATGTCGCCGGGCCCGGCGGCGCCCAGCTCGGCCACGATGGCCTGAACGGCCTGCTGCACCTCGGCCTCAGACATGCGCTCGGGCAGGTAGGCGGCCAGCACGGCCAGCTCGGCCTTTTCCTTGTCGGCCAAGTCCTGGCGACCCGCGCCTTCAAAGGCGGTGATGGAATCCTTGCGCTGCTTGATGAGCTTGTCGACGATGGCGACGACGGCCGCGTCGTCCAGCACGATGCGCTCGTCCACTTCCTTTTGCTTCATCGCCGCCTGCAGCAGGCGGATGGTGCCCAGGCGCTCGCTGTCCTTGGCGCGCATGGCGGTCTTCATGTCTTCGGTGATCTGGTCCTTGAGGCTCATGTCTGTGGCTTTCGGTAAAAAACAAAAAACCCGCGCTCGGCGTCCCTAGCGCGGGTTTTGTGGGCGATTCCTGTGAAGGACGGCGCCGAAGCGGTGCTTAGTACAGCTTCTTGGGCAGCTGCATGCTGCGCACGCGCTTGTAGTGGCGCTTGACGGCGGCGGCCTTCTTGCGCTTGCGCTCGGCGGTGGGCTTCTCGTAGAACTCGCGGGCGCGCAGGTCGGTCAGCAGGCCCAGCTTTTCGATGGTGCGCTTGAAGCGGCGCAGGGCCACGTCAAAGGGTTCGTTCTCTTTTACACGGATGGTGGTCATTAGCTAATGTGTCCAAAATTTTGCCGTCAGAGGGCGGCCGGGAAGATCGGGCCCGGCAGCCTTGCACGGCGGGTGTGCCCGTCTCTAACTAGTATTGGCCGACGGGCGTTTGCCAGCAAAGCCCGAAATTATAGCGTTTCCCGTGTGGGAGAGAGCAGGCGGCCGCCGCGCTGTTGCTAGCCCGCTCCCGCCGCGTGGGCCGTGCGCGAATCGGCCGGCGCCTCGTCGCGCTCGCGCAGGCCGTAGTCGCGCAGCACGGCCGCCACGCGCAGGCGGTAGCCGGCGAACACGCTCGCGCGGCCTGCGGCCTGGGCCGCGCGGTGCTCGGGCAGCGTGCGCCAGCGCGCTACGGCCGCTTCGTCGCGCCAGAAGCTCAGCGACAGCAGCTTGCCCGGTGTGGACAGGCTCTCGAAGCGCTCCACGGAGAGGAAGCCGTCGATGGCCTCCAGCTGCGCGCGCAGATCGGCGGCCGTGTCCAGGTAGGTCTGGAGCCGACCGGCGGCGGGCTGCACCTCGAAGATGACGGCGATCATGGCTGCAGGGCGGCGCGGGCGAAAGTGCCGTCCACCACCTCGGTGAAGGTGCGCTGCTCGCGCACGATGAAACGCTGCTGCTGCGCCCGCTCGAAGTTGGCGCGGCCTTCGGGGTCGCTGCGCAGGCGGGCGCGGTAGGCCTCGTAGGCGGCCAAGCTGTCGAAGGCGATCAGGCCCCAGGCCTCGTAGTTCGTGCCCTCGCTGGGCAGGAAGTAGCCGACCAGGTGGCCGCCGCAGCGCGGAATGATGCGGCCCCAGGCCTGGGCATAGGCGCGGAAAGCCTCGCGCTGGAACGGGTCGATCTCGTAGCGGATGAAGCAGGTGACGGTCATGGCGGTCGGGCTCCGGTGGTGGTTGATGCCCGCCATGGTGCGCGGCGCCGGGCGGCCGATGCTTCGCTCGGGAGCGAAGCGTGCGCGCCGCGGCCTGCGGCACACTGGCGCCATGAACACCAACCGGCTCGCCCACGTCGCCGCCCTGGTGGGCGAGCCGGCCCGCACCGCCATGTTGCTGGCCCTGATGGACGGGCGGGCGCTGACCGCGCGCGAGCTGGCCGAGGCGGCGCGCGTGTCGCCCGCCACGGCCAGCCGGCACCTGGGTCTGCTGGTGGAGGCGCAGCTGCTGGCGCTGGAGCGTCAGGGCCGCCATCGCTACCACCGCCTGGCCTCGCCCGAGGTGGCGCGCATGCTCGAAGGCCTGATGCAGCTGGCCACCCCGGCCTCCGGGGCGCACCGCGCCGTGGTGACGGGCCCGCGCGACGCCGCGCTGCGCACCGCGCGCACGTGCTACGACCACCTGGCGGGGCGCCTGGGCGTGGCGATTGCCGCTCACCTGCTGCACGAGGGCGCCATCGCCTTCGACGGCGAGGACGGCGGACGCGTCACCGGGCGCGCCGCGGCGCTGCTGCAGCCGCTGGGGCTGGCGCTGCCCGAGCTGCCCGCGGCGCGGCGCCCGGCCTGCCGCCCGTGCCTGGACTGGAGCGAGCGGCGCCCGCACCTGGCCGGCCGCCTGGGCACGCTGCTGTGCGCACACTGCCTGGACAGCGGCTGGCTGCGCCGCCTGCCGGGCTCGCGCGCGCTGCAGATCACGCCGCCGGGCGCGCGGGTGCTGCGCGATTGGCTGGGCCTGGCGCGCTGGCAGGACGTGGTGGAGGCGGGCGCGGCCTGAAGCCGGCCAGGGTGGCGCGGTGCGCTCAGCCAGCCGGCAGCGCCTGCGCGCAGGCGTGCGCGCTGGCCCAGGCCCACTGGAAGTTGTAGCCACCCAGCCAGCCCGTCACATCCACCACCTCGCCGATGAAGTACAGCCCGGGCTGGGACTTGGCCTCCAGGGTGTGCTGCGACAGGGCGCGCGTGTCCACGCCGCCCAGCGTCACCTCGGCCTTCTTGTAGCCCTCGGTGCCGCTGGGCGTCAGCTCCCAGCGCGCCAGCTGCTCGGCCAGGCGGGCCAGGGCCTTGTCGGCGGCCTCGTTCACGGGGCGCTGCCAGTCGGCGCTGCGACCGGCCCAGGCGTCGGCCAGGCGGGCGGGCACCAGGGCGGCCAGCTCGTTGGCGATGAGCTTGCGCGACGAGCGCGCCTTGGCCTGCGCCAGCGCCTGGTGCATGTCGGTGCCCGGCGCCAGGTTGATGGCCAGCGGCGTGCCGGGCCGCCAGTAGCTGGAGATCTGCAGCACCGCCGGGCCGGACAGGCCGCGGTGGGTGAACAGCAGATCCTCGTGGAAGCTGGTGCGCGACTTCTTGCTGCCGGTGCTGATCTCCACCGGCAGCGCCAGGCCGGCCAGCTGGGCGTAGGGCGCCCAGGCTTCGCCGTCGAAGGTCAGCGGCACCAGGCCGGGGCGACGTTCCACCAGCGGCAGGCCGAACTGCTGCGCCAGCCGGTAGCCAAAATCCGTCGCGCCGATCTTGGGGATGGACAGTCCGCCCGTGGCGACGACCAGGCTGCGCGCCTCCACGCGTCCCCGGTCGGTATCGATTTGATAGCTTCCAGCGCTTGCCCCGCCTGGGCTGGAGGCCGAAAAGACTATATTTTTCACGCCGCAGGGCTGCCAACGCTGCACGCCGCCATCGGCGCATTCGGCCAGCAGCATGGCGATCAGGTCCTCGGCCGAGCGGTCGCAAAACAGCTGGCCCTTGTGCTTTTCATGGAAAGCGATGCCGTGGCGCTGGACCAGCGCGATGAAGTGCGCCGGCGTGTAGCGTGACAGGGCGGAGCGGGCGAACTGCGGATTGCCACCCACGAAGTGGCGCTGCGGCGCGTGCAGGTCCAGGTCGCGGTTGGTGAAGTTGCAGCGCCCGCCGCCGGAGATGCGGATCTTCTCGGCCACGCGCGGCGCGTGGTCGATCAACAGCACCTTCAGGCCGCGCTGGCCCGCCTGCGCGGCGCAAAACAGGCCGGCGGCACCGGCGCCGACGATGACGGCATCAAAGCTGGAGGAGGAAGAGGGCACGGACAGGGCGGAGCGGGAGGGCAAAGCCGGCGATTCTCCCCCAGCCGCCGCGCGTGCCGGGCCGGCGGCTAGCGCAGGTACTGTCCGCCGGGGCCGATCACGGCGATGTCCACGAAGCTGGAGCCGTGGTGGTTCTGCGCGCTGAACTGGTAGGCGTGCCCGCCCAGGTCCAGCCGGCCCAGGCCCTCCATGGCCTGCACCAGGCTGGGGCCGGTCACGCCGGGGCCGGCGGCGCGCAGGCCTTCGGCGAGCACGCGCATATCCAGGTAGCCGACATAGCGGTCGTAGCTCGGCTCCAGCCCGCGGCGCTTCATGGACGCCTGGAACTCGCGCGTGACGGCCAGACTGGTGCGCAGCGGCGAAGGTGTGGCGCGCGCCACGGCCAGGCCCCGGGCGTCGTCGCCCAACGCCTTGATGACCTGCTCGCCCGCGCCCAGCGACAGCGTGTACACCGGTACGCCCATCTGCGCGCGGTGGGCGCGCACGTAGGCCACCACGGACGGCCCGGCCGCCACCATGATCACGGCCTGGGGCTTCAGCGCATGCAGGGCGCGGGCGGCGGCGGCCGCATCGCTGCCGCTGCTGTCCATGGGCTGGCTGCCCACCAGCGTGGCCCCCTCGGCGGCGGCTGCCTGCTCCACCAGGGGCAGGGCGAGCTTGCCGAAGTCGTTGTTCTCGAAGGCCACGCCGATGCGTGTGCTCTGCACGGCCACCAGGTTGCGCACGATTTTGGTCAGCTCGTCGGCGTAGCTGACGCTGGTGGTGAACAGCCAGGGGCTGCCGGCCGCGCGCACCGCCGGGCTGCCGGTGTAGACACTCACCAGCGGCACGCGGGCCTGGGCCAGGTAGGGCAGCAGCGTCAGCACCTGCGAGGTGCCGGCCTGGCCGAACAGGGCAACCACGCCCTCGCTTTCGATCAGCGAGCGGGCGTTGGCCAGGGTGCGCTGGGGGTTGAAGCCGTCGTCCAGCGTCACCAGGCGCACCTTGCGCCCGGCCACGCCACCGCGCTCGTTCAGGTCGGCCAGGGCCGCCTCCTGCCCTTCATGGATGGGCGCCAGAAAAGGCGCCAGCGGACCCGACAGGGCGGTGGAGCGGCCGATGCGGATTTCGCCCTTGCCCGCCGGCGTGCCCTGCGCGCGGGCCAGCGGCGGCAGCGCCAGGGCCACGGCGCCGGCAGCAAGGCCGCGCAGCGCCCGGCGGCGACTGGGCAGGGAGGGGGCAGGGCGGCGCGGGCGAATGAAAAGGGTCACGCGGTCTTCCTCGAGCGGTCGTGGTGGAGGGCGGGTGCGGCCGGCATTGTTTCTGCGATGACCCCGCGCGTGCTGAGGACTAACCCGGCAATCGTGCCGCGCGCGTGACAGTGCAGGCGCGCGTCGCGCCCTTTTCAGCGCGACATCTGCGCCTGGTCAAGCGGGGCGTCCGCCCGCATGGCGCCGCCGCCTTCCCCCAGCGCGGCCACGCCGCGCACCACGTCGCCGACCACGATGACCGAGGGGCTGCCGAGCTGCTCACGCTGCACCGTGGCGTGCAGCTGGCCCAGGGTGGTCAGCGCGTGGCGCTGCTGCGGCAGGCTGACGTGCTGGATCACCACCGCCGGGGTGTGTGCCGGCAGCGCGGCCAACAGGCCGGCCTGGATGTGGGCGCAGCCGGCCATGCCCATGTAGATGACCAGGGTCAGGTGCGCGTCGCGCGCCGTGGCAGCCAGCAGCGGCCAGTCCGTGGCGCCGCTGCCCGGCTGCTGGTGGCCGGTGATGAAGAGCACGCCCTGGGCATGCGCGCGGTGCGTCAGCGGCGCGCCCAGCGCCGTCATGCCGGCCAGGCCAGCGGTGATGCCGCTCACCACCATGGGCTCGATGCCGGCCGCGCGCAGCATCTCCACCTCCTCGCCGCCGCGTCCGAAGATGAAGGGGTCGCCCCCCTTCAGGCGCACCACCGTCTCGCCCGCCAGCACCTCGGCGACCATGAGCCTTTCGATGAAGGCCTGGGGCGTGCTGCGGCAGCCCCCGCGCTTGCCCACGCGCACGATGCGCGCCTGCGGCGAGGCCAGGGCCACGATGGCGTCGCTGACCAGGTCGTCCACCAGCAGCACCGTGGCGGCAGCGATGGCACGGGCGGCCTTGACGGTCAGCAGCTCCGGATCGCCCGGGCCGGCGCCGACCAGGGTGCAGCTGCCTTGTTTTGGCGTGGTGGGGGTCGCGGTCATGCCGTGGTCTCCTGAGAAATATCGTGCGCCAGCCGCGCGATGTGCCGCACCTGCTCGGCGATGGCCGGCGGCACCGGCAGTTCGCCGGCCACCACGGCGCGGGTGTAGCGCGCGGTGCTGGCCACGTCGATGGCCTCGGGCAGGCCGGGCACGGTGGCGGCGGTGCCGGGCTGCTGCTCGGCCAGCAGACGGTGCCGGCCGGCCACGAAGCCGTCGTAGCGCGGCTGGCGGCGCGGGTCGGCGACCACCTCGCCCTCCAGCCCGCGCGACAGCAGCAGGTGCATGGCGCGCTGCTGCGCCACGGCGCTGCTGAGCTCGAAGTACTCGGCATGGGTGTAGCTGGACACCACCAGCGCCGGACCGTCGCACGGTGCCAGCAGCTTGACCACGCTGTGCGCCGGCGTGCGCAGGCCGATCTCCTGGCGCACCGCCAGCAGGCGGGCCAGGCCCGGGTGCAGCGCGGCGGTGGGCACGTGCGCGACCGTGCCTGGCGCCACGTTGTCGATGGCTGCGAGCGCAGGCGTGCCCAGCGCCTCCAGCACGTCGGCTGCCAGCACGCGGCGCTCCTCGGTGCGCATGCCGTGCAGCAGCACCGGCAGTCCCTCGCGCGCCAGCAGCAGCGCCAGCAGCGGCGTGAGCACCGGCAGCCGGCGCGCGCCGTTGTAGCTGGGCAGCACGATGAGCGGCAGGCCGCCACCTGCGGCAGGCACGCGGGCGATGCGGGCTTGCGCGGCATCGAGAAAGCCGCACATCTCCTGGGCCGTCTCGCCCTTGACGCGCATGGCCACGCAGAAGGCGCCCACCTGCAGGTCGCTCGCGCGCCCGTCCAGCAGCTGGCCGAACAGATCGGCCGCCTGCGCGTGGTCCAGCGCGCGGGCACCACGGGCGCCGCGCCCGATCTCCTTGATGTAGTGGCTGATGGCCATGCTGCGGTCGATGCTGATAGGGCGAAAGCGGGAATTTTCGGGCAGGTCTTATGCCTAGCAGGAATGGGCTTATCCGGCCCCGCGAAGGGCAGGGTCTCAGCCGGGCAGGCGCTGCGGCGCAGTGCGCAGGTGCGTGGTGTAGAGCGTCAGGCCGGTGAAGGCCAGGCCGCCCAGCAGGTTGCCCAGAACCACCGGGATCTCGTTCCACAAAAGATAGTCCAGCACCGAGAAGTTGCCGCCCATCATCAGCCCCGACGGAAACAGGAACATGTTCACCACCGAGTGCTCGAAGCCCATGGCGAAGAACAGCATGATGGGCATCCACATGGCGATGACCTTGCCGCCGACGGTGGTGGAGATCATCGCGCCGACCACGCCGGTGGAGACCATCCAGTTGCACAGCACGCCGCGCATGAAGATGGTCAGCCAGCCCATCAGCCCGTACTGCGCGTAGCCCAGCGTGCGCGCCTCGCCGATGTGCCCGATCTTTTCCCCGATCTCGCCCGGGGGCACGGAAAAGCCGAAGGTGAAGATGAAGGCCATCATGAAGGCCACGGTGAGCGCGCCCAGGAAGTTGCCGGCAAACACCAGCGCCCAGTTGCGCCCGATGGCGCGCCAGGTGGCACCGGGGCGCCGGTCCAGCCATGCCAGTGGGGTGAGCATGAACACGCCCGTGAGCAGATCGAAGCCCAGCAGGTAGAGCATGCACACGCCCACCGGGAACAGGATGGCGCCCACCAGCGCCGAGCCGCTCATGACGCTGGCCGTCACGGCGAACACCGCCGCCAGCGCCAGGATGGCGCCGGCCATGAAGGCGCGGATCAGCGTGTCGCGCGTGGACATGTGGATCTTGGCTTCGCCGGTGTCCACCATCTTGGTGACGAACTCGGCAGGGGAGAGATAGGCCATGGCGGGCGCTCCTGGTTGCGTGGAAGAAAGCGAAAGAAGGCGGTGCGTGCGGCGCCGGCTCAGGCCGACAGGGTGGGCGCGCCGGCGCCCGCCGCGGTCAGCGCCGCCGCCGCGGTGGCGCGCAACGCCGGGCCGGCGCGCTCTCGCCTGGGCTCCAGGGCGTGGTGCGCCAGCTCCTGCGCATCCAGGTGCACGGCGCCGTCCTCGTCGGTGCGCACGCGAAAGCACGGCGTGCTGCCCTCGTCGGGCGCCTGGGCCTGGCCGTCGGCCAGGCCGATGGTCCAGCCGTGCAGCGGGCAGGCCACGGCCGTGCCGAACACCAGGCCCTGCGACAGGGGGCCGCCCCGGTACGGGCTCCAGTCCAGCAGGGCGTAGATGCGGTCCTCCGCGGTGCGAAACAGCGCTACCTCCAGCCCCAGCGGCCGGGCCACGCGGCGCGCGCCCTGGCGGGGGATGTCCTCGATCCGGCAGATGTAGGTCCAGTGCGTCATTGCTATGCTTTCAGTAGCTGCCAGCGCTTGGTGGGTATGCGCTGGAGGCGTTTTTGATTGAAAGAAATCCGGCCTTCAGGCCACGGCGATGGGGATGAACTGGCGCGCGTCCACCTGGGCCTGCTCGCCTTCGAACCAGGGGTCGGGCTCGCCATCGAGCGCGAATTGCAGGCGCTGCCACAGCGCCTGGCGGTGCGCCGCGTCCTGCAGCACCTGGCGCTTGACGTGCTCCAGGCCCACGCGTGCCACGTAGTGCGTGGTGCGCTCCAGGTACCAGCCTTCCTCGCGGTACAGCTGCAGGAAGGCGCCGGCGACCTCCAGCACCTCTTGCGCGGTCTTGACCTTGGTGAAGAAGTGCGCCACCTCGGTCTTGATGCCCCCGTTGCCGGCGATGTGGATCTCCCAGCCCGAGTCCACGCCGATCACGCCCACGTCCTTGATGCCGCTTTCCGCGCAGTTGCGCGGGCAGCCGCTGACGGCCAGCTTGACCTTGTGCGGCGCGTACATGCGCCACAGCGCGCGCTCCAGGTCGCGGCCCAGCTGGCTGCTGTCCTGCGTGCCGAAGCGGCACCACTCGCTGCCCACGCAGGTCTTCACCGTGCGCAGGCCCTTGGCGTAGGCGTGGCCGCTGGGCATGCCGATGTCGCGCCACACGGCCTGCAGGTCCTCCTTCTTCACGCCCAGCAGGTCGATGCGCTGGCCGCCCGTGACCTTCACGGCCGGGATGCGGTACTTGTCCACCACGTCCGCGATGCGGCGCAGCTCGGCCGCGCTGGTCTCGCCGCCCCACATGCGCGGCACCACGCTGTAGCTGCCGTCCTTTTGGATGTTGGCGTGGCTGCGCTCGTTGATGGCGCGGCTTTGCGGGTCGTCCCGCGCCTCTTTGGGCCAGGTGCTGATCAGGTAGTAGTTGATGGCCGGGCGGCAGGTGGGGCAGCCGTCGGGGGTGCTCCATTCGAGAAAGGCGAAGACCTCTTCCTTGCTCAGCAGCCGGTGCGTGCGGATGGCTCCCCTCACGGCCTGGTGCCCGTGCTGCGTGCAGTTGCACAGCGGCTGCGCGGCGGGTGTGGTCGAGTGGTCGCCACCCACCGTGGCCACCAGGATCTGCTGCACCAGCCCGGTGCACGAGCCGCAGCTGGCGCTGGCCTTGGTGTGCCGACGCACCTCCTGCAGCGTGAACAGGCCCTTGTCGCGGATGGCCCGGCAGATCGTGCCCTTGGTCACGCCGTTGCAGCCGCAGATCTCGGCGTCGTCCGGCAGGCTGGCGGCGTGGCTCTGACCGGCGTGGCCGCCCTCGCCGATGTTGCTTTGGCCAAAGAGCAGCGCGTTGCGGATGTCGCCCACCGGCCTGCCTTCACACAGCAGCCGGAAGTACCAGCCGCCATCCACCGCGTTGCCATACAGGCAGGCGCCCACCAGCTTGCCGTCCTTGAGCACCAGCTTCTTGTACAGACCGCTGCCGGGGTCGCTCAGCACCAGGCTCTCCGTGCCCTCGCCGCCCTGGAAGTCGCCGGCGGAAAACAGATCGATGCCCGTCACCTTGAGCTTGGTGGAGGTCTGCGATCCCGTGTAGCGGCCGATGCCCAGCTCCGCCAGATGGTTGGCCGCCACCCGCCCCTGCTCGAACAGCGGCGCCACCAGGCCATAGGCCACGCCCCGGTGGGCCACGCACTCGCCCACAGCGTAGATGCGCGCGTCGGTGGTGGTCTGCAGCGTGTCGTTCACGACGATGCCGCGGTCCACGTGCAGGCGCATGCGCTCGGCCAGCTGCGTGTTGGGGCGAATGCCCACGCACATGACCACCAGCTCGGCGGGCACCTCGCTGCCGTCTTCGAAGCGCACGGCGCACACGCGGCCGGCACCGTCGTCCAGCAGCGCCTGGGTGCGCGCCTGCATCAAAAAGCGCATGCCGCGCGCGGCCAGGCTGGCCTGCAGCATGCGGCCGGCCGTGGCATCGAGCTGGCGCTCCATCAGCCACTCGCCGGCATGCACCACGGTGACCTGCATGCCGCGCCGCATCAGGCCGTTGGCCGCCTCCAGCCCGAGCAGGCCGCCGCCGATGACCACGGCGTGCCGCTGGTGTGCGGCGGCGTCGATCATGGCCTGCGTGTCGGCGATGTCGCGGTACGCCAGCACGCCGTCCAGCTGCGCCCCCGGGATGGGCAGCATGAAGGGCACGGAGCCGGTGGCCAGCACCAGGCGGTCGTAGGGCGCGCTGATGGTCTGTCCGTTGGCGCGGGTGGCCTGTACCAGGCGGCGCTGCCGGTCCACGTGTGTCACGGTGCAGCCGGCATGCAGGGTGATGCCGTGCTGCTCGTACCAATCCCAGTCGTTGAGCACGATCTCGGGCAGCTGCTGCTCGCCCGCCAGCACCGGCGACAGCAGGATGCGGTTGTAGTTGGGGTGCGGCTCGGCACCGAAGATGGTGATGTCGTACAGATCGGGAGCGACCTTGAGCAGCTCCTCGATCGTGCGCACCCCCGCCATGCCGTTGCCCACCATGACCAGCCGGTTTCTTTTCACCTTGCATCTCCCAGGGGCGTAGCCCCATGTCGCGGATCGGGCCGGCGCCTGCCGCGCCGGTTGCCAACCTGTTATTGCAACGGCTGTGCCAGCGCGGAAAATTCAAGGCAAAAAGGGCTGCAGCGCTTGTACAGCAAGCGCGAGCAGCTATGAAAAATATAGTGAGGTCGGCAGTGCATGGTGCACTGCAATGGTGCACACCGGCGCCCAAGCACGTGCGCTGGCGCCTGCTGCGGTGCGCGCACGGCGGCAGGCGCCGATGCGCGCAAGCTGCATTTCAAAAGGCGCGCCGCGCGGGCCGGCGCGCCGGCGGGGCTACTGCGTGGCGACCCCTTGCCACTGCCCGCCCAGCGCCTTGTACAGCTGCACGCGGTTGGCCTGCTCGGCCAGCTGCAGTGCGATGAGCGCCTGCTGCGCGGTGTACAGCGAGCGCTCGGCGTCCAGCACCGCCAGGTAGCTGTCGGCCCCGAGGCGAAAGCGCGCCTGCGACAGCTCCAGCGTGCGCTGGGTGGCGTCCACCAGCGAGCGCTGGGCGTCCAGCCGCTCGGTGAGCGTGGCCCGGTCGGCCAGCGCGTCCGCCACGTCGCGGAACGCCGCCTGGATGGCGCGCTCGTACTGGGCGATGGCCGTCTCGCGCGCCACCTCGGCCACGCGCAGGTTGGCGCGGTTGCGCCCGGCGTCGAAGATGGGCAGGCGAATCTGCGGGGCGAAGCTCCAGGTGCCGTTGCCGGCGCCGAACAGGCCGGACAGCTCGTTGCTGGCCGTGCCCACGCTGGCCGTCAGGCTGATGGACGGAAAGAACGCCGCGCGCGCCACGCCGATCTGGGCGCTGGCCGCCGCCAGCGAGCGCTCGGCCGCGCGCACATCGGGCCGCCGCAGCAGCACGCTGGAGGGCAGGCCGGGCGCGATGGAGGGCAGGGCGGTGGCGGTGGCTGGCGGCTCGGCGGTGCGCGGCTCCCCTGCGGGCGCCGTTCCCTGGGGCTGCGGCTGCGCCGCGGCGGGCTCGCGCACCGCTGGCTCGACGTTGGGCGGAAGCAGGTTGATCGGCACTGCGCTGCCCACCAGCAGCGCCAGGGCATTGCGCCCGCGCGCCACCTGCGCCTGGTAGGCGGCGACGTCGGCGCGTGCGCCATCCACCGTGGTCTGCACCTGCGCCAGGGTCAGGCCCGAGGCTGCGCCCAGCGCGTGCGTGCGCTGCGTCAGCGCGAACTGCTGCTGGCGCGCGCGCAGCGTGGCGCGTGCCAGCAGCAGGCGGCGTGCATCGGCGTCCAGGTTCAGCCAGGCTAGCATGACGTCCGAGGCGATGGCGATGCGTGCGCTGTCGCGGCTGTCCTGGCTGCGCAGGAACTCCTGCAGCGCCGCCTCGTTCAGGTTGCGCACGCGGCCCCAGAAGTCGATCTCATAGGCCGCCAGGCCCACGCTGGCGCTGTACTGGCCGGCGACGTTGCCGCGCCCGGCGGTGGTCAGGTCGTCGGCCGTGCGGGTGCGGGCGGCGTTGCCCGTGGCAGTCACCGTGGGCAGGCGGTCGGCCTGGGCGATGCCGTACTGCGCACGGGCGCGCTCCACGGCCAGCACGGCGACGCGCAGATCGCGGTTGTCCGCCAGCGCCATGCCCAGCAGCGTGCGCAGACGCGCGTCCAGCACGAAGGCGGGGCCGGTGGGCTCAGGAGCCAGCGCGGCCTCTGCGGGCGCGGGGGCATCCAGCGTAGCCGGCACGGGCGGCGCCGGCAGCTCGTGCGGCGGCGCCAGCGACATGCAGGCGCTGAGCAGCAGCAGCGGCGCGGCGGCCAGCGGGGCGCGCGCGAGAAAAAGCGGGCGAAGCATCGGGATCGTCGTCGTTATCGTCGTCATGGCGTGGCGGTGTGGGCCTCCGTGGCAGAGGCGCTCGCGCGGCGGCTGAACAGCCGGCGCACCACCAGGAAGAACACCGGCACGAAGAAGATGCCCAGCAGCGTGGAAAACACCATGCCGCCCAGCACGGCGGTGCCGATGGCCTGGCGCCCGCCCGCGCCCGCGCCGGTGCCGATGGCCAGCGGCAGCACGCCGAAGCCGAAGGCCAGCGAGGTCATCAAAATGGGCCGCAGGCGCAGGCGCACGGCCTGCACCGTGGCATCGATCAGGCCCAGGCCGCGCTCTTGCAGCTGCACGGCGAATTCGACGATCAGGATGGCGTTCTTGGAGGCCAGGCCCACGGTGGTCAGCAGGCCCACCTGGAAGTACACGTCGTTGGCCATGCCGCGGGTGTAGGTGGCGATCAATGCGCCGATCACGCCCAGCGGCACGGCCAGCATGACCGACACCGGCACGCTCCAGCTCTCGTACAGCGCGGCCAGGCACAGGAACACGAACAGGATGGACACAGCGTACAGCAGGGGCGCCTGCGAGCCGGACTGGCGCTCCTGCAGCGACGCACCCGTCCACTCGAAGCCGATGCCAGGTGGCATCTTGGCCATGATGGCCTCGACGGCGGCCATGGCGTCGCCGGAGCTGGCGCCAGGGGCGGTGCCTGCCTCCATCTCCAGCGCCGGGCTGCCGTTGTAGCGCATGAGCTGGGGCGAGCCGCTGGTCCAGTGCGTGGTGGCGAAGGAGGCGAAACGCACCATCTCGCCGGTCTTGTTGCGCACCGCCCACTGACCGATGTCCTGGGGCAGCATGCGGTACGGCGCGTCGCCCTGGATGTACACGCGCTTGACGCGGCCCTGGTGGATGAAGTCGTTGACGTAGCTGCCGCCCAGCGCGGCGGACAGCACGCTGTTGATGTCGCCGGTGGACACGCCCAGGGCGGCGGCCTTGCGGTCGTCCACCTCGACCTTCAGCTCAGACGTGTCGTCGAAGCCCGTAGTGCGCATGTTGGTCAGCTGCGGCACCTCGCGCGCGGCGGCGATCAGGTCGTCCCTGGCCTTCATCAGTGCCTCGTGGCCCAGGCCGTTCAGATCCTTCAGCACGAAGTTGATGCCGGCGCTGGAACCCAGGCCGCGCACCGGCGGCGGCAGCGTGACGAAGATGCGCGCGTCGCGGATGCTGGCCAGCTCCCGGTTGGCCTGGCGCGCGATGGCCTCGGCGGATTGGTGCGGCAGCGGGCGCTCGTCCCACGAGGTCAGGCGCACGAACATGCTGCCCGAGCTCTGGTTGCCGTTGAAGCCCAGGATGGCGTTGGTGCTGAACACCTCGGGCTGGTCCTTGAAGTACAGCCGCACCTGGTCCATGACGTCGGCCAGGCGCGCGTCGGTCGCTCCGGACGGCAGCGTGACGTTGACCCGCACGAAGCCCTGGTCCTCGTTGGGCAGGAAGGACGTGGGCAGGGTGCGGAACATGAAGGCCACCGCCGCCAGCACCACGCCGAACAGCACCGCCATGCGCCCGGTGCGGCGCAGCAGCCGGCCCACGCTGCCCTGGTAGCGTGTGGCGTTGCGGTCGAAGTGGCGGTTGAAGCCGTTGAAGAAGCGGTCCACCAGCCCCAGCGGGCCGGGACGCGGCGTGCGCCCGTGCTGGCCGTGGGCCACGGGCCTCAGCAGCGAGGCGCACAGCGCCGGCGTCAGCGTCAGCGCCACCAGCACCGACAGCGCCATGGCCGCCACGATGGTCACCGAGAACTGGCGGTAGATGACGCCCACCGATCCGGCGAAGAAAGCCATGGGCACGAACACCGCCGACAGCGTGAGGCCGATGCCCACCAGGGCTGGCGTGATCTCGGCCATGGACTTGCGCGTGGCCTCCTTGGCGGGCAGGCCTTCCTCGCTCATCACGCGCTCGACGTTCTCCACCACCACGATGGCGTCGTCCACCAGCAGGCCGATCGCCAGCACCAGGGCGAACATGGTGAGCATGTTGATGGAGTAGCCCATGGCCGAGAGCACGCCCAGCGTGCCCAGCAGCACCACCGGCACGGCGATGGCCGGGATCAGCGTGGCGCGGAAGTTCTGCAGGAACAAAAACATCACCAGCGTGACCAGCACCATGGCCTCGGCCAGGGTCTTGACCACCTCGTGCAGCGAGGCGCGCACGAAGGGCGTGGTGTCGGAGCTGACGAAGCCGGTGATGCCGTCCGGGAAGTAGGGCGCCAGCTCGGCAATCTTTGCCGCCACCGCGTCGGCCACGGCCATGGCGTTGGCGCCGTCGGCCAGCACGATCCCCAGGCCGGCGCCGGGCTGGCCGTTCAGGATGGAGCGCACGGTGAGGTTGTCCGCCTCCAGCGCCACGCGCGCCACGTCGGCCATGGTGACCACCGAGCCGTCGCTCTGCGCCTTGAGCACGATGTCCTGGAACTCCTGCACGGTTTGCAGCTTGGAGCGCGCCGTCACCGTGGCGTTGAGCATCTGGCCCGGCACGGCCGGCAGGGCGCCCAGCTGGCCGGCCGAGACCTGCACGTTCTGCGTGTTCAGCGCCGCCACCAGGTCGGAGGGCACCAGGGCGTACTTCTCCATCAGCGCCGGGTCCATCCAGATGCGCATGGCGTAGTTGGTGCCGAACACCGTCACGTCGCCCACGCCGTCCACGCGGGCAATCACGTCCACCACGTTGCTGGTCAGGTAGTCGCCGATGGTCACCTGCGATACGTGCGGATCGGGCGAGGTGAAGACGTAGGTGACCAGGTAGTCCTGCCCGCCTTTGTTCACGAACACGCCGCGGCTTTTCACCGCCTCGGGCAGGCGGTTGACGGCGCCCTGCAGCTTGTTTTGCGCCTGCACCTGGGCCACGTCGATGTTGGCGCCGGGCGCGAAGGTCAGCGTGGTGCGCGAGCGGCCGGCCGAGTCGCTGGTGGACTGCATGTACAGCAGGTTGTCCAGGCCCTTGAGCTGCTGTTCGATGACCTGGGTAACCGAGTTTTCCACCGTCTCGGCCGAGGCACCGGTGTAGGTGGTGTTGATGGTCACGCGCGGCGGGGCGATGTCCGGGTACATCTCCAGCGGCAGCGTGAAGATCGACAGCGCGCCGGCCAGCATGATGACGATGGCCAGCACCCACGCGAAGACGGGGCGGTTGATGAAGAACTGGGCCATGGCGGATCAGCCGGCGGTGGAGGCGGCGGAAGCAGCGGCGGCGGCCGGGGCGGCGGACGCGGGCGCGGGCGCGGCGCGCGGCACCCAGGGCACGGGCTTGACGCTGTCGCCCGGGCGCACGCGCTGCGCGCCGTCCACCAGCACGCGCTCGCCGGCGGCCAGGCCGGACAGCACCTCCCAGCGGCTGCCCACGGCCGCGCCGGTGACGATGCGCCGCGTCTCCACCTTGTCCTCGGGCGTCACGACCAGCACGCTGGCGTTGCCCGCCGGGTCGCGCCGCACGGACTGCTGGGGCGCCAGCAGCGCCTGCTCGTTCACGCCGGCCTCCAGCACGGCGCGCACGTACATGCCAGGCATCAGCACGCCGTCGGGGTTGGGCACCACGGCGCGCAGCAAGATGGCACCGGTGCCCGGGTTGACCTGCACGCCGCTGAACTGCAGCCGCCCGGCGTGCGGGTAGGGGCTGCCGTCGTCCAGCAGCAGCGTCACGCGCGCCTCGCCGTTCTTGCCGCCCTCGGCGCGCTGGATGCGGCCGCTGGCCAGGTCGTTCTTCAGGCGCAGCAGCTCGGTGCTGGACTGCGTCACGTCCACGTACAGCGGATCGATCTGGGTCACGGTGGTCAGCGCCGCCGCCTGGTTGGCCGTGACCAGGGCGCCGGGCGTGACGGTGGAGGTGCTGGTGCGCCCGGCGATGGGCGACTTGATGCGGGTGTAGCCCAGGTTGATCTGCGCGGCCTGCACGGCCGCCTGCGCCACCGCCACGTCGGACTGCGCCTGCGTGACCGCGGCCTGGCTGTCGTCATAGGCCTGCCGGCTGATGGCGTCGATCTTCACCAGCTCGGCGTTGCGCCGGGCGTTGGTCTGGGCCGTGCCCAGGTTGGCGCGGGCGCGCTCCAGCTGGGCACGGGCGGCGGACAGTGCGACCTCGAAGCTGGCCGCGTCAAGCTGATACAGCACCTGGCCTGCCTGGACCTGCGCACCTTCGGTGAAAAGGCGCTTTTGCACGATGCCACCGACCTGCGGGCGGATTTCGGCGGCCAGCCAGGCGCTGGTGCGCCCGGGCAGTTCGTTGGTCACCACCTGACGCTCGGGCTGCAGGGTGATCACGCCGACCTCGGGCAACTGGGCGGCCGGCTGGGCCGCGCCATTGCTGCCGCCGCCACCGCCGCAGCCAAGCAGTGCCGCCGCCAAGGCCAGCGCCACGCCTGCCCTGCGCGCTGCGATGGCCGGCGCCCGGGCCGAGCCGTTGGCCGAAGGGGGAGGGAGGCGGTCACGGATCGCTGTGGTCATGGAAGCTCAAGCGCAAGGGCGGGACGGCCGCGCTCTCAAAAAAGAAAGAGCGGGGCGTCGAAAAAACGAAGGGGAGGACAGGGGCCGCACGGGGCTCACAGCCCCGTACTTTCGCATGCTGGCACCGCACACCGATGCAGATGGTAGTGATCTTCATGCTTCTTTACATGACAGCTCCCTAGCAGGGCGCGGCATGCCCAGGTGTAAGCATGTGTTGTCCATTCATGCAAGTGGGAAAACCTTCAGCCGGCCTCAGCCGACGCGACGGGAAAGTGCGGATACGCTGCCATCCGCCCTCTCTGACCGAAGAGCCACCATGCGCGTCAACCTGCCCGTCCACGATATCCAGTACCCGTTTCCCCCTGGGCAGACCCTGGTGTCCACCACCGATCTCAAGGGTCGCATCCTGTACTGCAATCCGATGTTCATCGAGGTCAGCGGCTACACCCGCGAAGAGCTGCTGGGCCAGCCGCACAACATGATCCGCCACCCCGACATGCCCGAGCAGGCCTATGAGGACATGTGGCGCACCATCCAGGGTGGCCTGCCCTGGTCGGCCCCCATCAAGAACCGGCGCAAGGACGGCAGCTACTACTGGGTCATGGCCAACGTCACGCCGCTCATGGAGGCGGGCCGGCCGGTGGGCTACATGTCGGTGCGCACCGAGGCCGCCGACGCCCAGGTGCGCGCCGCGCAGGCGCTGTATGCGCGCATGCGCGCCGAGCGCCAGGCCGGGCGCCTGGTGCACGTCTTCCGCCAGGGCCGGCTGCAGCGCAATACCCTGGCCGGGCGACTGCGCCGCGGGTTGGCGCCCGGGCTTACCGGGCGCCTTGCCCTGGCCTTCGCGGCGGTGGCGCTTGCGGGGCTGGCTGCTGGCGCTCTGTCGGCCGGGCAGGGCTGGGCCATGCGGCTGCTGGCCTGGGCCGCGAGCGCCGCGGCGACCCTGCTGGCGCTGGGTTATGCGCGCCGCGCCGTGGTGGCGCCGCTGGCGCAGTTGGTGGTGGCGGCCAACCGCATGGCCGGCGGCGACCTGGGGCACCCGCCGGCGCAGACACGCGCCGATCTGGTGGGCGAGCTGCAAAAGGCGCTGAAGCAGCTGAACGTGAACCTGCTGTCCATCGTGCGCGACGCGCGCCAGGAAAGCGAGAAGATGCGCCAGGCCGCCGGGCACATCGCCCAGGGCAACAAGGACCTGTCCGCGCGCACGGAGAGCCAGGCCAGCAGCCTGCAGCAGACGGCCGCCTCGATGGAGCAGATGACCGGCACGGTACGCCACACCGCCGAGGCCGCGCACCAGGCGGCGGCCCTGGCCGCGCACGCCACGGCGGCGGCCGGGCGCAGCAGCCAGGCGGTGGGCGGCGTGGCCGACACCATGCAGCAGATCGACCAGGCCTCGCGGCGTATCGCCGAGATCACCCAGCTGATCGATGGCATTGCCTTCCAGACCAACATCCTGGCGCTGAACGCGGCGGTGGAGTCCGCCCGTGCCGGCGAGCATGGGCGGGGCTTCGCCGTGGTGGCCGGCGAGGTGCGAGCCCTGTCGCAGCGCACGCAGCAGGCGGCGCGCGAGATCCACACCCTGATCGACGCCGCCGTCGCCCAGGTGGGTGAAGGCCAGCGGCGCAGCGACAGCGCCGGCCAGGCGATGCAGGAGTCGCTGGCCCTGGTGCAGCGGGTGGGCACGCTGATCGGGCAGATCGATGGTGCCTCCAGCGAGCAGCTGGCCGGCATCTCGCAGATCAACGCCGCGGTGGCCCAGCTGGACACCATCACCCAGCACAACGCCGCGCTGGTCGAGCGCAGTGCCGAGCTGGCGGGCCAAGTGCAGCTGCAGGCCCAGACCGTGACCGAGGCGGTGCAGGTGTTCCGCCTGGAAGACAGCGCCGCCGCTCCCAGGGTGGACGCCGTGGCGCTGCGCCGTGCCGTCCGCGAAATACCGGCCAAATAGGCCTCCAGCCCTTATGGGAAAAGCGCTGGCAGCTCTTCTTTCAGGAGCGCCATCCATCCGCCCATCGTCAACATTGGTGTCCCCGTGGCCGTCTGGGCGCAGGCGGGCGGCGCGGCGCCCTACCATCGGCCTTTCGGGCCTGCGCTGACTGCGGCCGGGCCGGACCACCGAAAGGCATCGCCATGAACCCCTCTTCCTCCGAACCGCTAGCCGACCAGCTGCTGCAGCAACTGCAGGGTGCGCCCCTGGCGCAGATCGCCGCCCAGTTGGGCATAGGCGCCGAACAGGCGCAGAGCGCCGCCGCCATGGCCGTGCCATTGCTGCTGGGCTCCATGGGCCGCAACGCCGAGCAGCCCCAGGGCGCACAGGCGCTGCTGGGCGCCCTGCAGCGCGACCACATGCAGCCCGCCGCCGGGGGCCTGGACCTGGGCGGCCTGCTGGGTTCGGTGCTGGGCGGCGGCGGTGGCGGTGGCGGTGGCGGTGGCGGTGGCGGTGGCGGCGCAGGCCTGGGGGGCGACGGCGCAGCCATCCTGGGCCACATCCTGGGCGGCAAGCGCCCGCAGGCCGAGGCGCAGCTGGGCCAGGCCACGGGCCTGGGCGAGGGGGCCGGCAAGCTGCTGGGCCTGCTGGCGCCCATCGTCATGGCCTTCCTGGCGCAGCGCGTGCGCGCCGGCGGCATGGGCGCGGGCGACCTGGGCAGCCTGCTGGGGCAGGAACAGGCCCGTGCGCGCAGCAGCGGATCCCCTGCGGGCGACCTGCTGTCGCAGGTGCTGGACCAGGACGGCAACGGCCGCGTGGACCTGGGCGATCTCCTCAAGCTGGGCGGCAGTCTGCTGGGCGGGCGCCGCTGAGCTGCCTGGATGCTCCTGTATTAGTAGCTGCCTGCGCAGGTGTGGCGGGCGCCGCGGCCGTTTTTCGTAACAACGTGTGGCCACGGGGCACTGTGGTTGCGCCCGGCCCCGGATTCGGCGGACACTGCGCCCATACATCCACTACGCCTGGGAGGCTGCCATGACAACCGTCGCCGAAATCCTCAAGTCCAAACCCGACACCCAGGTGCACAGCGTGGCGCCGTCCGACACCGTGCTGACGGCCCTGCAGCGCATGGCCGACAAGGGCATCGGCGCGCTGATGGTCATGGAGGGCGGCGACATCGTGGGCATCTTCACCGAACGCGACTACGCGCGCAAAGTGGTGCTGCACGGCCGTGCCTCGGGAGACACGCCGGTGCGCGAGGTGATGACGCACGCGGTGCGCTTCGTGCATCCCACGCACAGCACGGAGCAGTGCATGGCCCTGATGACCGAAAACCGCCTGCGCCACCTGCCCGTGGTGGAGGGCGGCCGGCTGATCGGGCTGGTGTCCATCGGCGATCTGGTCAAGAGCGTGATCTCGCACCAGCAATTCATCATCGAACAGATGGAGCAATACATCACCGGCGCACGCTGAAGCCCCGCACCCGGCGCCAGCGCCACGGGATGAGCCTTATCCGGGCTTATCCCGTGGCATTTTTTTTGCCTTCTGGATTAACATTCGCTCACAAAACCAACGTGTACACACAAGGAGGGTCACGTGAAGCTTGAAATCAATCGCCGGCAGTTCGCAGCCGGCGCCGCCGCCCTGGGCCTCAGCCCCTGGATGGCCGGCTGCAGCAAGGTGCCGGACGTGGTGAAGATCGGCGTGGCGCAACCCCTGTCCGGGCCGCTGGCGGCGCTGGGCCAGGACCTGCTCAACGGCGTACGCCTGGCCGTGAGCGAGCTGAACAAGGCCGGCTACTCGGTGGACGGCAAGCGTGTGACCTTCGAGGTCATTGCCCAGGACGACCGCGCCGACGCCGCCGGCGGGCGGGCGGCAGCGGCGCAGCTGCTGGAGGCGGGGGTGTCCGCCGTCATCGGCCACCTCAACTCCGGCGTGAGCCTGGAGACGGCGCCCCTGTACGCGGCCAAGAACGTGCCGCAGCTCATCATCTCCACCAACCCCAAGATCACCCAGCTGGGGCTGCCCACCACCTTCCGCATCGTCGCCAACGACGCGCTGCAGGCGCGCGCCATCGGGGCCTTCGCCGCCGCGCAGCTGGACGCCAAGGCCTACGCCGTGGCCGATGACGGCACGCCGTACGGCAAGGGCCTGGCCGACGGCGCCGTCGCCGAGCTGAAGAAGGCCAACAAGAACGTCGCCCTGCACCAGAGCTTTGACGACAAGACCGTGGCCTTCAAGGACCTGGCGGCCAAGCTGAAGGAGGCCCAGGTCGGCGTGTTCGTCTGCATGCTCAACGACTTCCAGGCCCTGGCGCTGCTGCAGGAGCTAAAAAAGATCGGCCACACCCGCATGGCCCTGCTGGGTGGCGACCTGGTCAAGACCGCCGACATGGCCAAGGGCATGGACATGGTGGAGCAGATCTACGCCACCTCGCCCGTGCTGGACGTGACTGAATTCACCACCGGCCGCCAATTCCTGGAAAAGTACATCGCCGCCTACCAAAAGCCCCCGGCCTACGGCGGCCACTACACGTATGACGCGATGTACGTGGTCAGCGAGGCCATCCGCAAGGCCAACTCGGCCGACCCGGCGGCCATCACCAAGGTGCTGCGCAGCATCAACGGCTACGCCCCCGTGACCGGCACCATGACCTGGGATGAGACGGGCGAGCAGCGCTACGGCGCCGTCGGCGTGTACGAGCTGCGCAAGGCCAGCTGGGAGCTGCGCATGCGCTCCGACCGCTGGTAGGGGCACGCCCGCTGTCCTCCCTGCCCCGGCGCGGGGCAGGGGCCGCCCACTACACTCGCCGCCATGAGCGAGCTGATCCTGGGTATTGAATCTTCCTGCGACGAAACCGGCGTCGCCCTGGTGCGCACCGGCGCGCCCGGGCAGACGCCGCAGCTGCTGGCGCACGCGCTGCACAGCCAGATCGAGATGCACCAGGCCTATGGCGGTGTGGTGCCCGAGCTGGCCAGCCGCGACCACATCCGCCGCGTGCTGCCCCTGACCGGCGCGGTGCTGCGCGAGGCCGGCGTGGCGCTGGACCAGGTGAACGTGGTCGCCTACACGCGCGGGCCGGGCCTGGCCGGCGCCCTGCTGGTGGGCGCCGGCGTGGCCAGCGCCCTGGCCGCGGCGCTGGACCGGCCCACCATGGGCGTGCACCACCTGGAGGGGCATCTGCTGTCGCCCTTCCTGAGCGCCGACCCGCCACAGTTTCCCTTCGTCGCGCTGCTGGTCTCCGGCGGCCATACCCAGCTGATGCGCGTGGACGGCGTGGGCCGCTACGCGCTGCTGGGCGAGACCATCGACGACGCGGCTGGCGAGGCCTTCGACAAGTCGGCCAAGCTGCTCGGGCTGGGCTACCCCGGCGGGCCGGCGCTATCGCGCCTGGCCGGCGAGGGCGACGCGCGCGCCTTCAAGCTGCCGCGCCCGCTGCTGCACAGCGGCGACCTGGATTTCTCCTTCGCCGGGCTAAAGACCGCCGTGCTCGCCCAGGCCCAGCGCCTGGGCGACGCGCTGCCCGAGCGCCGCGCCGACCTGGCCGCCAGCACCCAGGCGGCCATTGTCGAGGTGCTGGTCAAGAAGACCCTGGCGGCCCTGGCCGCCACCGGGTTGCAGCGGGTGGTGGTGGCCGGTGGCGTGGGCGCCAACCGGCTGCTGCGCGAGCAGCTGGACGCCGCCTGTGCCCAGCGCGGCGTGCGCGTGCACTACCCGGAGCTGCACCTGTGCACCGACAACGGCGCCATGATCGCCATGGCCGCCGCCATGCGCCTGCAGGCGGGGGTGGCGCAGCTGCGGCGCGACTACGCCTTCGACGTCAAGCCGCGCTGGCCGCTGGAAGAGATTTCGGCTTCAAACCATTGACCAGCAAACGCTGAAAGCTATTGTTTCAATAGTGAAACGACCGGCCATGGGGTTTTCGCGGCTGCCGGCCTTGCCGCGTTGCACAATGGATGGCTGCCCTCCGTGTTGCGTTGCCACGATGCCGCTCCTGCCCACCTTCCGCCTTCCGCTTCGCTTTCTTTCCCTGGCCTGCGCCGCCTTTGTGGCCGGCTGCGGCAGCGTGTCCGACACCATGCCGGGGCTGGAGCGCAGCGGCACGTCCTTCACGCCCAATGACTTCGACAGCTCCAACACGCACATGCGCCACATCGCCGCCTCGCAGGATCGCACCTGCGAAGCGGCGCGACGCGCTTTGCTGAGCCAGGGCTATCTGGTGAACACGGCCACGCGCGAACTGGTGGCCGGACGCAAGTACTACCAGCCGCATCCGGACATCCACTACGAAGTGGAGATGCGCGTGGTATGCGCTCCCGAAGGCGTGCAGGATGAGCGCACCTCGGCGTTCGCCAGCGCGCTGCAGGACCGCTACGTCATCAAGAAGGTCAACAACTCCGCTTCGCTCGGGGTGGGTGGCATCGGCTCGGTGTCGCTGCCCTTCAGCGCCACCGACGACACCCTGGTCAAGGTGGGCAGCGAGACCATCTCCGACGCACAGTTCTACGAACGCTTCTTCCAGCTGTTTGAGCGCTATGTGCGGGTGATGCCGGCCCCTCAGGCCACCGCTGCGCAGAGCGTGCCACTGCAGGAACGGGAAGCGATAGAGCAGCAAGCGCAGTAGGCGCCGGCGCTTGCCGTTTTACTTCCCAAGCCAGGCCATGTGCCTGGCTTTTTTATTTCTGCTCGCATCTGCGTGCAATTTTTGCGCGTTAACAATAAAAAATGAAGAAAGTTAAGCTCTTTTGAATGCAATTTGGGTGAAGTTATAAAGCGAGACTGCCAGTGCTTTGATCTTTCATGTATCGACATGCATCTACAACTATCTTTCTATAAAAAATGCACTAGTTGCCCACATTTGCGGTCATTTCTTTGGTGCTCACTTTCTGTGGGCGCGAATCTTTCTTCCGGTGCCGGCCGGGCCAACAATCACCGCTGCCGCGTTAGACGCCTTGGCGCTTGTTATTCCCTATTTCCGTTCTTGCCGCATGCACACTCTCATTTCCTTGTCTCGCCGTGCCGCCTTGGCTGCCTGCACGCTGGCTTTTGCGGTCCTTGCGCCGATGCTTGCCCATGCGTCAGCGCCGCAAGCCGCCGGCGCTCCCATCAAGGTGGCGCTGGTGGAGTCGCTCTCCGGCAGTTTCGCCAACACGGGCGAGGCGGTGTTCCGCAACATCGCCTGGGCCATCGAGCGCGTGAATGGCCGCGGTGGTGTGGCGCTTCCGGCAGCCGCTGGCGGCAGCCGGCCGCTGCAGCTGGTGCGCTACGACAGCAAGGGCCAGAACGAAGAGGCACTGTCGGCCCTGCGCGCGGCCATCGACGATGGCGCCCGCGTCATCCTGCAGGGCAATTCCTCGGCCACCGCCGCGGTGCTGATCGAGGCCGTCAACAAGCACAACCAGCGCGAGCCGGACAAGCGCGTGCTGTTCCTGAACTACTCCGCCGTCGACCCCATCCTGACCAACGAGAAGTGCAGCTTCTGGCACTTCCGCTTCGATGCTCACGCCGACATGCGCATGGCCGCGCTGATGGACGTGATGCGCGAGGACAAGGCGCTGCAGCGCGTCTACCTGATCGGGCAGGACTACAGCTTCGGCCAGGCCGCGCTGCGCGAGGCCCGGCGCCAGCTGGGCGCCCAGCGCCCGGACGTGGCCATCGTCGGCGACGAGCTGCACCCCGTGGGCCGGGTCAAGGACTTTGCGCCCTACGCCGTGAAGATCAAAGCCAGCGGCGCGCAGGCGGTGGTGACGGGCAACTGGGGCAATGACCTGACGCTGCTGGTCAAGGCCGCGCGCGAGGTGGGCTACGACGGCATGTTCTACACCTTCTACGGCAACGCCCTGGGCGCCCCGGCGGCGCTGGGCGACGCCGGCGTGGGCCGCGTGGTGGCCGTGGCCGACTGGCTGCCCAACGTGCCCACGGCCGGCAGCCGCGCCTTCTATCAGTCCTTCCGCGAGCGCTTTCCCAAGCCCCAGGACGACTATGTGCACATGCGCATGCAGCTCATGGTGGAGGCGCTGGCCCAGGCGATCGAGCGTGCCGGCAGCACCGACGCCGCGGCCGTGGCCCGTGCGCTGGAGGGCGCCCAGGTCAGCCTGCACGGCCAGGGCGGGCGCATGCGCGCGCAGGACCACCAGTTCCAGCAGACGCTGGTGGTGGGCGTGATGGACCGCCTGGGCGCGCCGGGCGTGGAGTTCGACGTGGAAGGCTCGGGCTACGGCTTTCGCGTGGTGCGCCAGATCGCGGCGGAGCAGGCGGCACAACCCTCAAGCTGCCGCATGCAGCGGCCCTGACGATTCAAGTGTTTTAGGCCTCCAGCGCCCGTCCCTGCTGCGCAAGTAGCTATTCAAACGATAGCGCCTCGGCTTGGGACCGCGGTCACGGCCGCCGGGGCCAGTCCAGCCGCCGCAGCTCGCGCTGCAGCTGCGCCAGCGCCCGGCCCGGCTGGCGGGCGTAGCGCGCCTGCTCCACACGCAGCAGCCAGCGCGCGGCGGGCGTGGCGGCTTCGCCGAAGTGGGCACGCGCCGCCTCGGCCATGCCGCGCGGGGGCAGGTGGGCGGGCAGCGGCAGGCCGGCGCGCTCCAGGCGCTGGCGCGCGCTGGCCAGCAGGCGCTGCCAGGGGTCCTGGCGGTGGCGCTGCCAGGCAGCGTACGCGGCACCTGTGGCGGCGGCCAGTGCGGTGAGCAGGCCCAGCAGCTGCACCAGGTCCTGCCAACTGGGCGAGCGCACGCCCAGGCGCTTGAGCAGGTCCATCTGCCGGCCCTGCGTGTAGTTCAGCACCCACTGGTTCCAGCGGTTGTCCACCGCCTCCCAGACGGCGCGCAGGCGCTGCAGCGCCGTGGGGCTGATGACCAGATCCATGGCATTGCCGAAGCCGCTGCGCGGCGCCTGCAGGCGCAGGGGCAGGCCGATGCGGTCGGGGGCGACCGAGCCGGTGGGGTCGACGCGCACCCAGCCGCGGCCTTGCAGCCAGACCTCGGCCCAGGCGTGGGCGTCGCTTTGGCGCACCGTCCAGTAGCCATCCACGCTGTTGACCTGCCCGCCCTGGTAGCCGGTGACGATGCGGGCCGGCACGCCGGCCGCGCGCAGCAGGATCACGAAGGCCGAGGCGATGTGCTCGCAAAAACCTTCCTTGCGGTCGAACCAGAACTCGTCGGCGGTGTGCGTGCCGTACACCCCCGGCTCCAGGGTGTAGCGGTAGCCGCCGGTGCGCAGGCGCGCCAGTGTGGCCTGTACCAGTACGGCGGGGTCGCCGCCCGCCTGCTGCAGCATCTGCTGCGCCAGGGCCTGGGTGCGCGGGTCGTAGCCCTCGGGCAGCTGGCGGTAGGTGTTCAGCGCGCGCGTTTCCTGCAGCGGGCCGTGGCTGAAGTCCAGGTAGCTGTGCGCGCGGTAGCGCAGCACGCTGGTCGGGGGGCGGCTGGCCATCCACTGCAGCTCGGGTGTCATCACGGCGCCGTAGCCCTCGGGCATTTCGGGGCGCTGGCGCACGGCGTCTAGCGTCAGCAGCCAGGGGCGGCGCGAGGTCTCCAGCGTCAGCTCGTAGGCCAGCGGCTCGCCCTGCACGCGCAGCTCGGCCTGGGTAGGGTGCGCCCACGGGACCAGGCCACGTGCCTCGGCCTGGGGCAGGGCGTACCAGTCGCGCCCGTCGAAGGCGCTGAGCACCGGCCCGCGGAAGTACAGGCCGCTTTGCGGCGGCGCCTCACCGCCAGGCGTGTCAAAGCGCACGCGAAAGGCCACGCTGTCGTCCAGCGCCAGTTCGGCCACGCTGCCCACGCTCATCTGGCCCGACAGGCCGCTGCGCCCGCTGGCCGAATCCGCCGGCACGCCCCACAGCGGTGCCAGGCGCGGAAACAGCAGGAACAGCGCCACCATGACGGGCGCGCCCAGCAGCGCCATGCGCGCGGCGATGCGCATGCTGGCCGTCAGCGGCGGGCGGCCCACCGGCAGGTGGGCGTTGACCAGGGCCGTCAGCAGGCCCAGCAGCGCCAGCAGCATGGCGGCGGCGGTGGGCAGCGACTGCGAGAAGAAGAAGTTGGCCAGCAGCGTGAAGAAGCCCAGGAAGAACACCACCATGGCGTCGCGCCGGGCGCGCAGCTCCAGCGTCTTGAGGGCCAGCAGCATGGTGATCAGGGTCACGCCGGCCTCATAGCCGAGCACGGTGCGGTGCGTGGCCGCCGTCAGCGCCACGGTGGCGGCCAGCAGCACGGCCGTCACCCAGCGCCCGGGCAGCGGCCGGCTGCGCCAGGCCAGCCAGGCGCGCCAGCCCAGCAGGGCAGCGGCCATGGCCACGCCCCAGATGGGGATGTGCGCGGCCAGCGGGGCTAGGCAGCAGGCGACCACCAGCAGCAAAAACAGCGTATCGCGCGTCTCGCGCGGCAGCTGGGCGGCGCGGGCGTTCATGGCCTGCCTCCCCGCATCGTGCTATTTGATTGATAGCTGCTGGCGCTTGCCTGGCAATGGTTGGAGGCTAATTTGATGTAAATAACGGTCAGCACAGCGCCAGCACCTCCAGGCAGCGGCGGCGGTGGGCGGCGCCCTGGGCCGGGCGGATCTCCTGGCCGGGCACGCGCAGACCGTAGTCCAGGCCCAGGCGGTCGGCCTGCAGCACCCAGCTGGCCAGGCGCGAGGCGCGCGCCTCCGGGTCGGGCAGGCCGGTGGCGGCGGCGTCCAGCCACAGCTCGTGGCGCTGGCTCTGGTGCGTGTCGCGGCTGACCAGATCGTCCGAGCCGGTGGCCAGCGCGCGCGCGGCCTTCTTCCAGACCACCAGCTTCATCGGGTCGCCGCGCTGATAGGCGCGCACGCCCTCGAACTCGCCCATGCCGCGCGCGCTGGCGCTGGCGCCGCCGCCGGCCTGCGGCTGGCCGGGCGGCAGGGGCGGGGCCGGCAGCTCCGGGCGCGGGTAGACCAGCACCTGGGCGGCGGGCCGCCACAGCGTCCAGACACGGAAGGTGCCCAGGGGGAAGAGGGTCTGCGCCGTGAGCACCGGCACGTCCTGCAGGCCGCGCCGGGCGGGCGAGAAGGCCACCTGCAGCGTGGCGCTGCCACCCGCCGGCACGTCGGCCACGGCCCACTGGCCGCTGCCGTGCACCGCCAGCGCGATGGCGTGGCGCGGGCTGCGGCGGCGGTTGTGCAGCTGCACCTGCAGCACCGCCGCCGTGCCCAGGAACTGCGGCTCGGGCGCCAGCAGGTGCAGCGACAGGCCGCGCAGCGTCCCGTGGCTCAGGTGCACGCTGGCCGCCACGCTGCCGGCCAGCAAAAAGGTGAGCAGGTAGCCCAGGTTGAGCTGGTAGTTGATGGAGGCGATCAGCAGCACCAGCAGTGTCAGGGCCAGCCCCCAACCCGCGCCCGTGGGCAGGATGTAGATGTTGCCCTGGGTCAGCGTCAGCGTGTCGGTGCGGTGCAGGCGGGCCAGCCACCAGCGGCGCCAGCGCGCGGCCAGGGCGGCGAGCGGGCCGCGCGGGACGTGCGGGACGTGCGGTGTGGGGGCGGTGTGGCCGGCCATCAGGGCAGGGGCACGGCCTGCAGCATGGCGCGCACCTGCTCCACGGCGCCGCGCCCGGCGTCGCCCACGGGCACCAGGCGGTGCGCCACGGTCTGGGGCAGGATGGCCTGCACGTCGTCCGGCGCCACGTAGTCGCGGCCCTCGATCAGCGCCTGCGCCTTGGCCGCGCGCATCAGGGCGATGCCGGCGCGCGGCGACAGGCCCTGCAGGAACCAGCGGCCCGAGCGTGTGGCCTCCAGCAGGTCCTGCACGTAGTTGAGCAGCGGCTCGGCCGCGTGCACGCCCAGCACGCGCTGCTGCAACTGCGCCAGCTGCGGGCCGATCAAAAGTGGCTGCAGGCTCTCGACCATGTCGCGCCGGTCGCTGCCGGCCAGCAGCAGGCGCTCGGCGGCGCGGTCCGGGTAGCCCAGGGAGATGCGCATCAAAAAGCGGTCCAGCTGGCTCTCGGGCAGGGCGAAAGTGCCCAGCTGGTCGTGCGGGTTCTGCGTGGCGATGACGAAGAAGGGATCGGGCAGGGCGCGCGTGGCGCCTTCGACCGAGACCTGCTTTTCTTCCATGGCTTCGAGCAGCGCGCTTTGCGTCTTGGGGCTGGCGCGGTTGATCTCGTCGGCCAGCAGCACCTGGGTGAAGACCGGGCCGGGGTGGAAGGCGAAGGCCTGGCTGCCGCGCTCGTACACCGACACGCCGGTCAGGTCGCTGGGCATCAGGTCAGCGGTGAACTGCACGCGGGCGAATTGCAGTCCGAAGGTGCGCGCCAGGGCGTGCGCCAGCGTGGTCTTGCCCACGCCCGGCACGTCCTCGATCAGCAGGTGGCCGCCGGCCAAAAGGCACGCCACGCAGTCCTGAACCTGGCTGTTTTTGCCCACGATCACCGTGTTAAGCTGGTCCAGAAGCGCTTTGATTTGGTGCTGTGCATGCATGGCGCGACGTTATCCGAAAAATTTGGGGGCAAGAGCAATGAGTGCGGGCAAGACGGGCTATTACTCCCATCGCGACTTCTGGCTGCACGACATGGGCGTGGGACACCCCGAGTGCCCGGCGCGGCTGGACGCCATCGAGGACCGGCTGCTGGCCAGCGGCGTGGCCGATGCGCTGGAGCGGCGTGACGTGCCGCTGGCGTCGCTGGCCGACATCGAGCTGGCGCACGACCGCATGTACATCGCCTCGCTGCGCGGCATGAGCGATCGGCTGATCGAGGAAGAAGAGGCGGGCGGCCCGGCGCACGTGCAGATCGACACCGACACGGCCATGAACCGCCACACCTGGACGGCCGCGCTGCGCGCCGCGGGCGCGGCCCTGGCCGCCACCGACGCGGTCGTGGACGGCGAACTGGAGAACGCCTTTTGCAGCGTGCGCCCGCCCGGACACCACGCCGAGAAGGGCAAGGCCATGGGCTTTTGCTTCTTCAACAACGTGGCAATCGCTGCCAAATATGCGTTGGAGCGCCACCACCTGAAGCGCGTGGCCATCGTCGACTTCGACGTGCACCACGGCAACGGCACGGAGAACATCCTCTCGGGCGACCCGCGGGTGCTGATGGTGGGCATCTTTCAGCACCCGTTCTATCCTTTCAGCGGCGACCAGCACCCGGCCGAGAACATGCTCAACGTGCCCGTGCCGGCCTACACCAAAGGCATGGACGTGCGCGACATCGTCGAGATGATCTGGATGCCGCGCCTGGAGGCCTTCAAGCCCGAGATGATCTTCATCAGCGCCGGCTTTGATGCGCACCGCGACGACGACATGGGCCAGCTGGGCCTGACCGAGCAGGACTACACCTGGATCACCATGCGCATCAAGGATGTAGCGCGGCGTTTTGCCAAAAACCGCATCGTGTCCTGCCTGGAAGGCGGCTACATGATGGGGCCGCTGTCGCGCAGCGTGGAGGCGCACCTGCGCGTATTGGCGGACTTGTGACAACCCCCTGTGCCGCTGCGCGGCTTCCTTCTTCTCTGGCGCGCGCTTGCAGCGCGCTGGAAAGGGGACGGCGCCACTGGACCGGCGAAGCCGGATCCACGGCGCCTGCTGGCATGGGGTGCGCCTAGATTCGCGCGCTGCGTGATGATGACGCGCAGCGCCTCAAAGGAGTAAATACACATGACGACGAACCCCGATGCACTGGTGCTGGTCGAGCGCGACGCGCGTGGCGTCTACACCCTGACGCTGAACGACCCCAAGCGCTTCAACGCCCTGGGCAGCGAGATGCTGGACGCCCTGCAGCACGCCCTTGACGAGGTGGCGCACGACGACGAGGCCCGCGCCGTGGTGCTGGCCGCCAATGGCAAGGCGTTTTGCGCCGGCCACAACCTCAAGGACATGGCCGCCAACCCCGACCTGGCCTGGTACCAGCAGCTGTTCGCCCAGTGCAGCCGCGTCATGCTGTCCATCCACAAGCTGGCCGTGCCGGTCATCGCCCGCGTGCACGGCATGGCCACGGCCGCGGGCTGCCAGCTGGTGGCGCAGTGCGATTTGGCCGTGGCGACACACGAGGCCAGCTTTGCCACCAGCGGCATCCACTACGGCCTGTTCTGCGCCACGCCCAGCGTGCCGCTGGTGCGCAACGTGCCGGCCAAGCGTGCCATGGAGATGCTGCTGACCGGCGACTTCATCGACGCGCAGACGGCGCTGGACCAGGGCCTGGTCAACCGCGTGGTGGCGCCGGGTCGGCTCGATGCCGAAGTCCAGGCGCTGGTGCAGTCCATCGTGGAAAAGCCCCGCGTGGCCGTCGCCATGGGCAAGGCGCTGGTCTACCAGCAGCGCGAGCTGGGCCTGGAGGGTGCCTACCAGCTGGCCGGGCAGGCCATGGCCACCAACATGATGGACGACGCGGCGCAGGAAGGCGCCCGCGCCTTCGCCGAGAAGCGCCAGCCGGCCTGGAAGGCGGCGCACGGCGGCTGAGCCCGGCCGCCTGGCCTGTCGCCTGCCGGACCCGCCGAGCTCGACCCGCTGCGGCGAGGCTGGCATAATTCAGAAAAAGCACGATCGTTCGTTTTAGTTGCTTCGCGGCCTCATGCTGCGCTGCGCAATAGAATGGTCCGGTTTACGTCAACGTCAATCAATCATCCAATCAACATCGAAGGAGCCGCAGCAATGAAGGTCTTGGTCCCTGTCAAGCGCGTGGTGGACTACAACGTGAAAGTCCGCGTGAAATCGGACGGCAGCGGGGTGGACATCGCCAACGTCAAGATGAGCATGAACCCCTTTGACGAGATCGCTGTCGAAGAGGCCGTACGCCTGAAGGAAAAGGGCGTCGCCACCGAGATCATCGCCGTCTCCTGCGGCCCCACGCAGTGCCAGGAAACCCTGCGCACCGCCATGGCCATCGGCGCCGACCGCGCCATCCTGGTGGAGACCCCTGCCGACGCCGACCTGCAGCCCCTGGCCGTGGCCAAGCTGCTCAAGGCACTGGTGGACAAGGAGCAGCCCCAGCTCATCATCCTGGGCAAGCAGGCCATTGACGATGACTCCAACCAGACCGGCCAGATGCTCGCCGCCCTGGCGGACCTGCCCCAGGCCACCTTTGCCAGCAAGGTCGAGGCCGCAGACGGCAAGGTGAGCGTGACGCGCGAAGTGGACGGCGGCCTGGAAACCGTCGCCCTGCAGCTTCCCGCCGTGATTACCACCGACCTGCGCCTGAACGAGCCGCGCTACGTCACGCTGCCCAACATCATGAAGGCCAAGAAGAAGCAGCTGGACACCGTCAAGCCCGAGGACCTGGGTGTGGACATCGCCCCGCGCCTGAAGACGCTGAAGGTGGTCGAGCCCGCCAAGCGCGGCGCCGGCGTCAAGGTTGCCGACGTGGCCGCGCTGGTGGACAAGCTGCGCAACGAAGCCAAGGTCATCTGAAGTTACAAGGGATAGAGACACACCATGACTGCACTCGTTATTGCTGAACACGACAACGCGTCGCTCAAGCCCGCCACCCTCAACGTCGTCACCGCCGCCGCTGCCTGTGGCGGCGATGTGCACGTGCTGGTGGCCGGCGAGAACGCCGGCGCCGCCGCACAGGCCGCTGCGCAGATCGCCGGCGTGGCCAAGGTGCTGCACGCCGATGGCGCGTCCCTGAAGGACGGTCTGGCCGAGAACCTGGCCGCCCAGGTGCTGGCCGTGGCACAGGCCGGCAGCTACAGCCACATCCTGTTCCCCGCCACCGCCAGCGGCAAGAACGTGGCTCCGCGCGTGGCCGCCAAGCTGGACGTGGCCCAGATCAGCGACATCACCAAGGTGGTCAGCCCCGACACCTTCGAGCGCCCGATCTACGCCGGCAACGCCATCGCCACGGTACAAAGCGGCGACAGCGTGAAGGTCATCACCGTGCGCGGCACGGGCTTTGACGCCGCCGCCGCCAGCGGCGGCAGCGCGCAGGTCGAGACCGTGCAGGCCGCGGGCGACTCGGGCAAGAGCAGCTTCGTGGGCCGTGAGGTCACCAAGAGCGACCGCCCCGAGCTCACGGCCGCCAAGGTCATCGTCTCCGGCGGCCGCGCCCTGGGCAGCGCCGAGAAGTTCCAGAGCGTGCTCACCCCCCTGGCTGACAAGCTGGGCGCCGCCATCGGCGCTTCGCGCGCTGCAGTGGACGCCGGCTATGCACCCAACGACCTGCAGGTGGGCCAGACGGGCAAGATCGTCGCGCCCCAGCTGTACATCGCGGTCGGCATCTCCGGCGCCATCCAGCATTTGGCCGGCATGAAGGACTCCAAGGTCATCGTGGCCATCAACAAGGATGCCGAGGCGCCCATCTTCTCGGTGGCCGACTACGGCCTGGAGGCCGACCTGTTCGAGGCGCTGCCCGAGCTGGTCAAGGCGCTGTAACGCCGGCCCCGGAGCGTGAAGGCATCGCTTGCGATGCCTTTTTTTTGACTACTTTGCTGCATTCGTTTGCGTCGTTGAGGACCCCATGAGTTACACCGCCCCCGTCAAGGACATGCTGTTCGCCATCGAGCACCTGGCGAACATCGAGCAGGTCGCGCAGATGCCCGGCTTCGAGGACGCCGGCCTGGACACCGCCGCCGCCGTGCTGGAGGAGTGCGCCCGCTTCAACGAGGGCGTGGTGGCGCCGCTGAACGTGCCGGGGGACCAGAACCCCTCGTCGTGGAAGGATGGCGTGGTCACCACCACGCCCGGCTTCAAGGACGCCTTTGCGCAGTTCGCCCAGGGCGGCTGGCAGGGCCTGCAACACCCGGCCAGCTTCGGCGGCCAGGGTCTGCCCAAGACCATTGGCGCGGCCTGCGTGGAAATGCTCAACAGCGCCAACCTCAGCTTCGCGCTGTGCCCGTTGCTGACCGACGGCGCCATCGAGGCGCTGCTGACGGCCGGCAGCGACGAGTTGAAGGCCACCTACCTGGAAAAGCTGATCTCCGGCCAGTGGACCGGCACCATGAACCTGACCGAGCCCCAGGCCGGCAGCGACCTGGCGCTGGTGCGCACCCGCGCGGAGGCGCAAGGTGACGGCACGTACAAGGTCTTCGGCACCAAGATCTTCATCACCTACGGTGAGCACGACATGGCCGAGAACATCGTGCACCTGGTGCTGGCCCGCGTGGCCGGCGCGCCCGAGGGCGTGAAGGGCATCAGCCTGTTCGTGGTGCCGAAGTTCCTGGTGAACGCGGACGGCTCGCTGGGCGCGCGCAACGACGCGCACTGCGTGTCCATCGAACACAAGCTGGGCATCAAGGCCTCGCCCACGGCGGTGCTGCAGTTCGGCGACCATGGCGGCGCCGTGGGCTACCTGGTCGGCGAGGAAAACCGCGGCCTGGAGTACATGTTCATCATGATGAACGCCGCCCGCTACGCCGTGGGCGTGCAGGGCATCGCCGTGGCCGAGCGCGCCTACCAGCACGCCGTGCAATACGCCCGCGAGCGCGTGCAAAGCCGTCCGGTCGACGGTTCGGTCAAGGGCAGCGCCACCATCATCCACCACCCCGACGTGCGCCGCATGCTGATGACCATGCGCGCCTACACCGAGGGCTGCCGCGCGATGGCCACCGTGGCCGCTGCCGCCTACGACGCCGCGCACCACGACGCGGACGCCGAGGTGCGCAAGGACAACGCCGCCTTCTATGAATTCATGGTGCCGCTGGTCAAGGGCTTCTCCACCGAGATGAGCCTGGAAGTGACCAGCCTGGGTGTGCAGGTGCACGGCGGTATGGGCTTCATCGAGGAGACCGGCGCCGCCCAGTACTACCGCGACGCCCGCATCCTGCCCATCTACGAGGGAACGACCGCCATCCAGGCCAATGACCTGGTGGGCCGCAAGACCGGCCGCGACGGCGGGGCCACGGCCCGTGCCATCGCCGCGCAGATCGAGAAAACCGAGAGCGAGCTGCGCGCCAGCGCCAGCGACGCCGCCCGCTCCATGGCCGAGCGCCTGACCGCCGCGCGCACGGCCTTTTTGGAAGTGGTGGACTTCGTCGTCGGCGCCGCCAAGCAGGACCCCAACGCCGTGTTCGCCGGCAGCGTGCCCTACCTGATGCTGGCCGGCAACCTGGTGGCCGGCTGGCAGATGGCGCGCGCGCTGCTGGTGGCCGAGCGCCTGGCCGCGACGGGGCAGGACGCGGCCTTCATGCAGGCCAAGGTCGCCACCGCGCGCTTCTATGCCGAGCACATCCTGGTGCGCGCCCCGGCGCTGCGCGACGAGATCGTGCACGGCGGCGCCAGCGTCATGCAGCTGCCGCTGGAAGCGTTTTGACCTGCTCTTGAAAAGATAGCTGCCAGCGCTTGCTGCATAAGCGCTGGAGCCGTATTTCATTAAAAATTTCTTCTGGAGACACCCCCATGGCCCTGCCCGCAGCCCTGCAGAAAACCACGTTGCCCGTCATCGGCTCGCCGCTGTTCATCATCAGCAACCCCAAGCTCGTCATCGAGCAGTGCAAGGCCGGCATCGTCGGCTCTATGCCCTCGCTCAACGCGCGCCCGGCCGAGCAGCTGGACGACTGGCTGGCCGAGATCACCGAAACCCTGGCCGCCTGGGACAAGGCGAACCCCGACCGCCCCGCAGCGCCCTTTGCCATCAACCAGATCGTGCACAAGAGCAATGACCGGCTGGAGCACGACATGCAGGTCTGCGCCAAGTACAAGGTGCCGATCATCATCACGTCCTTGGGCGCGCGCGAGGACGTGAACCAGGCCGTCCACGGCTGGGGCGGCGTGGTGCTGCACGACATCATCAACAACAAGTTCGCCCGCAAGGCCATCGAGAAGGGCGCCGACGGCCTGATCGCCGTGGCCGCCGGCGCCGGCGGCCATGCCGGCGTGAAGAGCCCGTTCGCGCTGGTGCAGGAGATCCGCCAGTGGTTCGACGGCCCGCTGGCGCTGTCGGGCTCCATCGCCTCGGGCGGCGCGGTGCTGGCTGCGCAGGCTTGTGGGGCCGACTTCGCCTACATCGGCTCGGCCTTCATTGCCACCGAAGAGGCGCGCGCCAGCGAGGCCTACAAGCAGGCCATCGTCGAGTGCAACTCCGACGACATCGTCTACAGCAACCTGTTCACCGGCGTGCACGGCAACTACCTGGCGCCGTCCATCCGCGCCGCCGGCCTGGACCCGGACAAGCTGCCCGAGTCCGACCCCAGCAAGATGAACTTCGGTGGCAGCGCAGCGGCCAAGGCCTGGAAGGACATCTGGGGCTGCGGCCAGGGCATCGGCGCCATCGACGCCGTAGTGCCCGCGGCCGAACTGGTGGCCCGCCTGCGCCGCGAATACGAAGCCGCCCGCAAGCGTCTGCTGACCGCCGCCTGACGCGGCGCGCCACGCCCGTGGCGCCCGCAAGCCGCCTGCAGAAAATGTGCAGCAGGCGCACAATGCGGACCGCGCCGACCGCAACCGCACGGCCAGCCGGCCCCTGTTCAGGGGCCGGCTTTTTTGATCCCGTTTCCCTTTCCACCCCCATGTCCTCCGCTTCGCGCAGTGCGCTGATCGACTGCACCAAGGCCGTGGCGTGCGCCGCCATCGTGGCCCACCACCTGGCCTTCTACGGCCCGCTGCCGCAGCTGGTGGCGCAGGCAGTGCCGGGCCTGATGGCGGCGCTGGTGGACTACGCGCGCATGGCCGTGCAGGTGTTCCTGGTACTGGCCGGCTACCTGGCCGCCGCCAGCCTGGCGCCGCAGGGCAGCGCGCGCTTTGGCGCGCCGGCGGCCAAGATCGGCCAGCGTTTCGTGCGCCTGGTCGTGCCTTATGCGGTGGCGCTGGTGGTGGTCATCGCCACGTCGGCGGCCGTGCGGCCGTGGTTCGACGACCCGGCCGTGTCGCCCGACCCGGACCTGCCCCAACTGCTGGCCCACGCGCTGCTGCTGCACGGCGTAGCGGGCGAGGAGTCGTTGTCGGCCGGCGTGTGGTACGTGGCCATCGACTTCCAGCTGTTCGCGCTCACCGTGCTGCTGCTGGCCGGCGTGCGCGCCATGGTCCCGCCAGCGCTGCGCGCCCGCGCGGGCCAGGCGCTGGCGGCGGTGCTGGCAGCCGCGTCGCTGCTGGTCTTCAACCGCGACGCGGACTGGGACGTGTGGGCGCTGTACTTCTTCGGCGCGTACGGGCTGGGCATGATGGCCTGGTGGGCGGCGCATGCGGAGCAAAGCGAATCCCGCGGCTGGCTGCTGGCCATGGCCGCCCTGGTGGCGGCGGCGCTGCTGCTCGACTGGCGCGACCGCATCGCACTGGCGGGCGCCACGGCGCTGGCCCTGGGTGGGCTGATGCGCCTGCCGGCGGTGGCGCGCTGGCAGGGTGTGGCGCCGCTGCGCTGGCTGGGGCAGATCTCGTACTCCGTCTTCCTGGTGCACTTCGCCGTGTGCCTGCTGGTCAATGCGCTGGTGAGCAACCTGTGGCCGGACTCGGTGCCGGCTGCCGCTTTGGGCCTGCTGGCCGGCTTTGCGCTGTCGCTGCTGGCCGGATGGGTGCTGTATCAGCGGGTGGAGCGCCATGTGCCCACCTGGCACAAGGCGCTGCGCTGGCAACTGGGGCTGGTGGGCGCGGGGCTGGCGACGGCGCTGCTGGCCGCGCTGCGCTGAAAGGGAAAAACAAAGGCAGCCCGCGGGCTGCCTTGTCACTGGTGGCCGCGGAGCGGTTTTCAGCGGTGCAGTTCGCCCGCGCTCTCGGGCTGGAAGGTGATGGAGTCCACGCGCACCGTGACCTGGCCGGTCGGGCTGGGCATCTGGAATTCGTCGCCCACCGCCAGGCCCAGCAGGGCTATGCCCACTGGCGCGAAGACCGAGACCTTGTCGCCCGAGCCGTCCATCTCGCGCGGATAAACCAGGGTCAGCGTGTTGGCCTTGCCGGTCTCCAGGATGGTGAACTGCACGGTGGAGTTCATGGTCACCACGTTGGGCGGCATGTCCTTGGGGGCAAGCACGTCGGCGCGGTCCAGCTCGGCCTCCAGCTGGTCGCGGCCGGGGAAAGGCGCCGCGGTCTTGTCCAACAGCGCTTCCAGGCGCTCCATGTCCAGGGACGACAGGGTGATGGCGGGCTTGCGCAGCATGATGAGGCTCCGTGAGACGGTTTGTTTGTTCGTGTAGGAGGGACAAAGAAAGTCCCCCGGCGGCGGCCGCGGCGACCCGACCCAGACGGACAAAAGCCCGGGCAACGGGGTTGTCCGGGCCAGAGCGGTGGGTGGGCACCCGAGGGCGCGATGCCGTCCATTGTGCGGCCGGGCCTGCGCTTTGCCAAGCAATCTCATACGGACGCGCTGCGAATTGCGCCAGGCTTGCCAAGGGCGGCCAAACGGCGTAGGCGGGCATTGCGGCAAAATCTGTATGTTTGTACAGTTATTGCCATGAGCCACAACCCCTTCCCCAATGAGCACGATGGTGCTGGGCAAGCTCCCGCCGTCCGCATCCCGGCGCAGGCCGTCAAGGGCCGGGGGGTGGCCGGACGCCTGGCGCACCGCTTCAGCGTGGACCAGCGCGAGGCCTTCGACGACGGCTGGGCCGGGCTGGAGCAGGGCGCTGATGCCGCGCCTCTGCCCGTGCGCACGGAGGTCATCTGGGAGGACGCGCGCAGTGCCCTGACGCGCAACGACTCGCCCGACATCTTCTTCTCGCACTCGGTCAACCCCTACCGCGGCTGCGAGCACGGCTGTGTGTACTGCTACGCCCGGGCCACGCACAGCTACCTGGGCATGTCGCCGGGGCTGGATTTCGAGACGCGCATCATCGCCAAGCGCAACGTCGCCGCCCTGCTGCGCGCCGAGCTGGCGCGGCCCGGCCACCAGCCGAGCGTGATCAACATCGGCTCGGCCACCGACTGCTACCAGCCGGTGGAGCGCGAATTGCGCCTGACGCGCGCGCTGATCGAGGTGCTGGGCGATGCGCGCCACCCTTTTTCGCTGATCACCAAGTCCAGCGGGGTGGAGCGCGATCTGGACCTGATCGCCCCGCTGGCGGCCAACCGGCTGGCCGCCGTCTACGTCACCATCACCACGTTGGACGCGAAGCTGGCCCGCATTCTGGAGCCGCGCGCCGCCGCGCCGCACCGGCGCCTGCGCACCCTGCGCGCGTTGGCCGATGCGGGCGTGCCGGTGGGCGTGAGCGTGGCCCCGCAGATCCCCTTCATCACCGAGGACATGGAGCAGGTGCTGGCCGCCGCGCGCGAGGCCGGCGCCACGCGCGCCTTCTACACCGTGATCCGCCTGCCCTGGGAGGTGGACCCCTTGATGCGCGAATGGCTGCAGCTGCACTACCCCGACCGCGCCGCGCGCGTCATGGCGCGCATCCAGGACCTGCACGGCATCGACGATGCGCAGGCGCGCCAGCGCGGCAAGAGCTACGACAGCCGCCACGCCACGCGCATGAGCGGCACGGGCATCTGGGGCGAGCTGCTGCGCCAGCGCTTTCACAAGGCCTGCGCACGGCTGGGCCTCAACCGCGAGCGCTTTGAGCTGGACCTGTCGCAGTACCAGCCGGGTTTGGCGCGCGGGCAGGGCGCGCTGTTCTGAGAGCCGGGGCTGTCAAAGATGCTGTGCGTCGGGCGCGTTGGGTCTGCGCGAACGCGCTCAACGCCCGACCGGCCGGCAGCGCACGGAAGGTACGCCGGCCGCAACACCCTGAAATGGCCGCCCTTCAGCTGCCCAGCAACTGGCGCGCGTGGTGGCGCAGGTGGTCGTCCATAAAGGTCTGCACGAAGTAGTAGCCGTGGTCATAGCCCTCGTGGCGGCGCAGGGTCAGGGGCTGGCCCACGGCCTGGCAGGCGGCCTCCAGCAGGTGCGGGTGCAGCTGCTCGGCCAGGAATTTGTCGTCCAGGCCCTGGTCGACCAGGATGCCGGCCGGGTAGGGCGCGGCCTGCTGGCCGCTCATCAGTTCGGACGCATCGTGCGCGCCCCAGGCGGCGCGGTCGGGGCCCAGGTAGCCGGTGAAGGCCTTCTCGCCCCAGGGGCAGCGCGTGGGCGCGCAGATGGGGGCGAAGGCCGACAGACTCTTGAAGCGGCCGGGGTGGCGCAGCGCCAGAGTCAGCGCGCCGTGGCCGCCCATGCTGTGGCCGGTCAGGCCCAGGCGCGTGCCGTCGATCGGCAGCTCGTCGGCCACGGCCGGCAGTAGCTCGGCCATCAGCCAGCTTTCCATGCGCCAGTGGGCGGACCAGGGGGCTTGCGTGGCGTCCAGGTAGAAGCCGGCGCCCACGCCGAAGTCCCAGGCGTCGGCCTCGCCCGGTACATCGGCGCCGCGCGGGCTGGTGTCGGGCGAGATGAGGGCCAGGCCCAGCTCGGCGGCCAGGCGCTGGGCGGCGGCCTTCGTCGGAAAGGTCTCCTCGGTGCAGGTTAGCCCGGCCAGGTAGACCACGGCCGGCACGGGCGCGCCGGCCAGGGCCTTGGGCGGCAGGTAGATGGACACGCGCATGGGCAGGCCGGTTGCGTCCGAGGCGTGGCGGTAAAAGCGCTGCTCGCCGCCAAAGCAGGCGTGGGTGCTGAGCAGTTCAAGCGTGGCGGTCATGGGTTGCTCCATTTTTCATAGCTGCTCGCGCTTGCTGTACCTTGGTTTCAATATAAAAACCTATTGAATACAAGGGTGGATAAGCAGTGGCAGCTCCTGTTTTGATAGTGACTCAGTCGACGTAGTGCACCACCGAGCGGATGGATTCGCCCTTGTGCATCAGGTCGAAGGCCTCGTTGATGCCGGTGAGGGGCATGGTGTGCGTGACGAAGGGCGCCAGCTGGATGCGCCCGGCCATGGCGTCCTCGACCATATCCGGCAGCTCGCTGCGGCCCTTGACGCCGCCGAACGCCGTGCCCAGCCACTTGCGCCCCGTGACGAGCTGGAAGGGCCGCGTGCTGATCTCCTGCCCGCTGCCGGCCACGCCGATGATCACGCTCTGGCCCCAGCCGCGGTGCGCGCACTCCAGCGCCGCGCGCATCACGTTGACGTTGCCGATGCACTCGAAGCTGTGGTCCACGCCCCAGCCGGTCATCTCCACGATGACCTGCTGGATGGGCTTGTCGTAGTCCTTGGGATTCACGCAGTCGGTGGCGCCGAAGGTGCGGGCCAGCTCGAACTTGGCCGGGTTGGTGTCGATGGCGATGATGCGCCCGGCGCCGGCTATTTTTGCGCCCTGCACCACGGCCAGGCCGATGCCGCCCAGGCCGAACACGGCCACGCTGTCGCCCGGCTGCACCTTGGCGGTGTTCTTCACGGCGCCCAGGCCGGTGGTCACGCCACAGCCCAGCAGGCAGACCTGCTCAGGGTTGGCGTCGGGGCTGACCTTGGCCAGCGAGACCTCGGCCACCACGGTGTACTCGGAGAACGTGGAGCAGCCCATGTAGTGGTAGATGGGCTGGCCGTTGTAGCTGAAGCGCGTGGTGCCGTCGGGCATCAGGCCCTTGCCCTGCGTGGCACGCACGGCCACGCACAGGTTGGTCTTGCCGCTCTTGCAAAACAGGCATTCGCCGCATTCGGCGGTGTACAGCGGGATGACGTGGTCGCCGGGTTTGAGGCTGGTCACGCCCTCGCCGCACTCCACCACGATGCCCGCGCCTTCGTGGCCCAGCACGGCGGGAAAGACCCCTTCCGGGTCGTCGCCGGAGAGGGTGAAGGCGTCGGTGTGGCACACGCCGGTGTGCGTGATGCGCACCAGCACCTCGCCGGCCTGGGGCGGTGCGACGTCGATCTCGACGATTTCAAGCGGTTGCCCGGCAGCAAAGGCGACGGCGGCGCGTGATTTCATGGGGGGCCTTTCGTTGTATGTAGGGGGATTGGAGGGAAAACCCGTGCGTCCGACTGTAGGCCACGGGCTGCGAAAACGAAAAAGCCCGCAGGCAATCCACCTGCGGGCCGGGGGGCAAGGGCCGGGGCCCTTGCAAAGCCGGTGCGTCCGGTCAGCGCTGCGTCAGGTCGGGCACGTCGCGGCGGGGCGAGCCCACGAACAGCTGGCGCGGACGGCCGATCTTGTACTCGGGGTCGCTGATCATCTCGTTGAGCTGCGCGATCCAGCCCACGGTGCGGGCCAGCGCGAAGATGCCGGTGAACAGGTTGACCGGGATGCCGATGGCGCGCTGCACGATGCCCGAGTAGAAGTCCACGTTCGGGTAGAGCTTGCGCTGCACGAAGTAGTCGTCCTCCAGGGCGATCTTCTCGACCTGCTTGGCCAGAGCGAACAGGGGGTCGTTCTCCAGGCCCAGCTCGGCCAGCACTTCGTTGCAGGTTTCCTGCATCAGCTTGGCGCGCGGGTCGTAGTTCTTGTACACGCGGTGGCCGAAGCCCATCAGCTTGACGCCGCTGTTCTTGTCCTTAACCTGCTCCATGAACTCGCCCACCTTGGCCACGCCGCCGTTGGCCTGGATGTGCTCCAGCATGTTCAGGCAGGCCTCGTTGGCGCCGCCGTGGGCGGGGCCCCACAGGCAGGCCACGCCGGCCGCGATCGCCGCGAACGGGTTGGTGCCCGAGCTGCCGCACAGGCGCACGGTGGAGGTGGAGGCGTTCTGCTCGTGGTCGGCGTGCAGGATGAAGATGCGGTCCATCGCGCGCTCGATCACCGGGTTGACCTTGTAGGTCTCGCACGGCGTGCCGAACATCATGCGCAGGAAGTTGCCCGCGTAGGACAGGTCGTTGCGCGGATACATGTACGGTTCGCCCTTGCCGTACTTGTAGGCCATGGCCACCAGCGTGGGCATCTTGGAGATCAGGCGGATGGCGGCGATCTCGCGGTGCTGCGGGTTGTTGATGTCGGTGCTGTCGTGGTAGAAGGCCGACATCGCGCCCACCAGGCCGGTCAGCACGGCCATGGGGTGCGCGTCACGGCGGAAGCCCCGCAGGAAGAACTGCATCTGCTCGTGCACCATGGTGTGCTTGGTCACCAGGCGGTGGAACTCGTCGCGCTGGGCCTCGCCCGGCAGCTCGCCGTTGAGCAGCAGGTAGCAGGTGTCCAGGTAGTCGCACTTGGTGGCCAGCTGCTCGATGGGGTAGCCGCGGTACAGCAGCTCGCCCTTGTCGCCGTCGATGTAGGTGATGGACGACTGGCACGACGCCGTGGACAGGAAGCCCGGGTCATAGGTGAACATGCCCGTTTGCGCGTACAGCTTGCGGATGTCCACCACATCCGGGCCGATGGAGCCCTGATAGACGGGGAGCTCCACGCTCGGGCTGCCGTTGCTGAACGAGAGCGTCGCCTTGTTGTCTGCGAGTTTCATTTCCAGTTTCCTTTTGGTGGTTGACCGTGGAGCCGCGCCAAGCGGGCATGCTGCCCGCCGCGGCCTGTGACATGGTGGTGGGTTGTGCAGGTGAGGGCGTGCGGTCAGGCGGAGCGCTCGCGCATCTGCGCGAGCACGGCCTTCACCTCGTCGGTGGCAATGTCGCCGGTCGGCTCGCTGCGGGCCATGAGCAGGTCCAGCAGATCGTTGTCTGACAGGTCCATCAACGCCGTCAGCGCCCGCGCCTGGCCCAGCGTGAGCCGGTCGCCGTGGCGGGCGAAAAAGCGCTCGATGAACAGGTCGTTCTCGACCAGGCCGCGCCGGCAGCGCCAGCGCAGCACCGCCGCTTCGCGCTCGCCGAGCAGGGCTGACGACTCTTCTTCTTGCATGGCGGCGAGGGGATCAGATGGCACGGCGTGCCATCAGTTCCTTGATCTTGCCGATGGCCCGCGTGGGATTGAGGTGCTTGGGGCACACGTCCACGCAGTTCATGATGGTGTAGCAGCGGAACAGGCGGTAGGGATCCTGCAGGTTGTCCAGGCGCTCCTCGGTAGCCTGGTCGCGGCTGTCGGCGATGAAGCGGTAGGCTTGCAGCAGGCCGGCCGGGCCGACGAACTTGTCCGGGTTCCACCAGAAGCTGGGGCAGCTGGTGGAGCAGCTGGCGCACAGGATGCACTCGTACAGGCCGTTGAGCTCCTCACGCTCCTCGGGCGACTGCAGCCGCTCCTTGAAGGGCGAGACCGGCTCGTCGTTTTGCAGGTACGGCTTGATGGAGTGGTACTGCTTGAAGAACTGCGTCATGTCCACGATCAGGTCGCGGATCACCGGCAGGCCGGGCAGGGGCTTGAGCACGATGTCGCCCGAGAGCGTCTTCATGTTGGTCAGGCAGGCCAGGCCGTTCTTGCCGTTGATGTTCATGGCGTCCGAGCCGCACACGCCTTCGCGGCAGGAGCGGCGGAACGACAGAGACGGGTCCTGCGCCTTGAGCTTGATCAGGGCGTCGAGCAGCATGCGCTCATGGCCGTCCAGCTCCACCTGCAGCGTCTGCATGTAGGGCTTGGCGTCCTTGTCCGGGTCGTAGCGGTAGATCTTGAAAGTGCGTTGCATGGTGTGTTCTCTCGTGGGCTGCGACGGCGGAATCAGAACGTGCGGACCTTGGGCGGGATGCTTTCCACGCTCAGAGGCTTCATGTTGACCGGCTTGTAGGTCAGGCTGTTGCCCGCGCTGTGCCACAGCGTGTGCTTGAGCCAGTCGCGGTCGTTGCGCCCCAGGGGGAAGTCGGGGTGGTCGGCCGGGTGCTCGTAGTCGTCCACCGTGTGGGCGCCGCGGCATTCGTGGCGGGCGGCGGCGGAAGTCATCGTCGCCTGGGCGGCCTCGATCAGGTTGTCCACCTCCAGGGCTTCCATGCGGGCAGTGTTCCAGACCTTGGACTTGTCCTTCAGGCCGATGGCGGCCACGCGCTCGCGGATGGCGTTGATCTTGACCACGCCTTCGTCCATGCTCTTTTGTGTGCGGAACACGCCGGCGTGCTGCTGCATGGTCTGGCGGATCTCATTGGCGATGTCCTGCGCGTAGACCCCTTCCTTGGAATCGTCCAGCTGGTTCAGGCGCGCCAGCGTGCGGTCGGATGCATCGGCCGGGACCGGCTGATGCTCGCCATGGCCGCTGACGAACTGCACCAGGTGCTTGCCGGCGGACTTGCCGAACACCAGCAGGTCCAGCAGCGAGTTGGTGCCCAGGCGGTTGGCGCCGTGCACCGACACGGCGGCGCATTCGCCCACGGCGTACAGGCCGTTCACCACGTTGTTCTTCTCGCCGTCCCAGGTCACGACCTGGCCGTGGATGTTGGTCGGGATGCCGCCCATCTGGTAGTGGATGGTGGGCACCACGGGAATAGGCTCCTTGGTGATGTCCACGTTGGCGAAGTTGTGGCCGATCTCTTCCACCGAGGGCAGGCGCTTGCGGATGGTGTCGGCGCCCAGGTGGTCCAGCTTCATCAGGATGTAATCCTTGTTGGGACCGCAGCCACGGCCTTCCTTGATTTCCTGATCCATGGAGCGGGACACGAAGTCGCGCGGCGCCAGATCCTTCAAGGTGGGGGCATAGCGCTCCATGAAGCGCTCGCCTTCGCTGTTGAGCAAAATAGCGCCCTCGCCGCGGCAGCCCTCGGTCAGCAGCACGCCCGCGCCGGCCACGCCGGTGGGGTGGAACTGCCAGAACTCCAGGTCCTGCAACGGGATGCCGGCGCGCGCGGCCATGCCGAGGCCGTCGCCGGTGTTGATGAAGGCGTTGGTGGAGGCCGCGAAAATGCGGCCCGCGCCGCCGGTAGCCAGCAGCACGGCCTTGGCGTGCAGCTCGTACAGGTCGCCGGTTTCCAGTTCGATGGCTGTCACGCCGACCACGTCGCCCTGGCTGTTGCGGATCAGGTCCAGTGCCATCCACTCCACGAAGAAGTTGGTGCGCGAAGCCACGTTCTGCTGGTACAGCGTGTGCAGCATGGCGTGGCCGGTGCGGTCGGCCGCGGCGCAGGCACGCTGCACGGGCTTCTCGCCGTAGTTGGCGGTATGGCCGCCGAAGGGACGCTGGTAGATGGTGCCGTCGGGGTTGCGGTCGAACGGCATGCCGAAGTGCTCCAGCTCGATCACCACGTTGGGCGCCTCGCGGCACATGAATTCCACGGCGTCCTGGTCGCTCAGCCAGTCGCCACCCTTGATGGTGTCGTAGAAGTGGTAGTGCCAGTTGTCCTCGCTCATGTTGCCCAGCGACGCAGAGACGCCGCCCTGCGCAGCCACGGTGTGCGAGCGGGTGGGAAAGACCTTGGAGAGGCAGGCCACGTTCAGGCCGGCGCGCGACAGCTCCAGCGAGGCGCGCATGCCGGAGCCGCCGGCTCCCACGATGACGACGTCAAACTTGCGCTTGGTGATGTTGGCTTTGGAGTAGCTCATTGTTTTCTTTCTTTCCAGGGGATCACAGACGCCACAGCACTTGCGCGCCCCAGCCGGCGCAGGCCACCAGCCAGGCAGCGGTCAGCACATGAAGCGTGACGCGGATGCCGGCGGGCTTGACGTAGTCCATCCAGACGTTGCGCACGCCCACCCAGGCGTGCCAGGCGAGCGAGACGATGACCGCGAAGGTCAGCACTTTCATCCACTGGCGGCTGAAGATGCCGGCCCAGGTGTCGTAGCCAATGGGCCCGTGAGAGAAGATCACCTGCGCCAGCAGCGCCAGCGTGAACAGGGTGATGATGACAGCGGTGGCGCGCTGCACGATCCAGTCGCGCACGCCGTAGTGGGCACCGACGACGTTGCGCTTGGAGCCATAGGTCACAGCCATGGGGTTTCCTCGTTGTTCTTCAAAAAAGGGGTTGCAGGTGGCGCGTCGGCCGCTCAGTACAGGCCGAAGAGCTTGGCGCCCAGCACCAGGGTCAGGGCAATGCTCACGACCAGCGTGAAGGCGGCCGACTGGCGGCCGAAGTCCTTGTTCACCGCCGAGTGGCTGACGTCCATCCACACGTGGCGCAGGCCGGCGATCAGGTGGTGCAGGTAGGCCCAGATGAGGGCCAGCGCCACCAGCTTGACGAGCCAGCCGGGCACGAAGCCCACGCCCGCCGCGAACGCCGAAGTGAAGCGCGCGAAAGAGAATTCCGAGGACACCGACGTGTCGAACATCCAGATCACGAACGGCAGCAGGATGAACATGATCATGCCGCTGATGCGGTGCAGGATGGACACCAGCGCCGCCAGCGGCATGCGGTACGTGCGCACGTCGTGGAAGATGTTGATGTTGCGGAATTCGGGACGCTTCTTGGCAAGCTCTGTCATGGCGGGTGCTTTCGTGGATGTAACTGCTTTGTAATCGGGCGCAGGCGGACAGCCCAAAATTCTATTGCAATGCTGCAGCCCCGGGCTGCGGCGACTGCGTACGCAATGCCGCAAATGCGGGTGGATTAGCTCAGCTCGTTGTGATAGTGATGGGTGTCGGTGCGATACAGGCCGCGCCGCAGCTCCATGGGAATGTCGTTGTAGGTGTAGGCCAGCCGCTCCACGCTCAGCAGCGGTGTGGATGTGTCTACCGCCAGCCATTGCGCCTGCGCTGGGTCGGGCAGCACGGCGCGTAGTTTTTCTTCGGCGCGCACCATGCGCACGCCGAAATCAAGCTCGAACATGGCGTAGGTGGGGCCTTGGTAGCCAGCCATCTGTTCGGCCGTGAGGCCCTTGAAGGCCTGGCCGGGCAGCCAGATGTCTTCCAGGATGGTCGGCACGCCGGAAAACGACAGTACGCGCCGGGCCTGCATCACCGCATCGCCCGTGCGCAACGCCAGGGCGCGCGCCACTTCGGCGCTGGCGCGCACGCGCCGGCATTCCACGACGGTGCGCTCGGCGGGGGCCTCTTCGCGCACGTCGCCGTTGTCGGGCTGCAGCTTGAGGAAGCGGTATTGCACCTGCCGCTCGGCATGGGTGGCCACGAAGGTGCCCTTGCCCTGCCGGCGCATGACCAGGTTCTCGGCGGCCAGCTCGTCGATGGCCTTTCTCACCGTGCCCTGGCTGACGCGAAAGCGCGCTGCCAGTTCGGTCTCGCTGGGAATCGCTTCGCCGGGCTTCCATTCGCCATGCTGCAGGCTGTGCAGGATCAGGCCCTTGATCTGCTGATACAGAGGGCTGAAGGCCGGTGTCAAGGTGACGCCCGCGGCAGGGGTGCCGTCGGCGGAGGGGGGGATGGAGGACATCGGTTGCGGCGGGGGCGGGGCGATCGTCGCGGGGGTGGGGGAAGGCTGGAAACGTGTCGTGCACCGCGGCGCGGACGGGGCATCATAATCTTATATAAGACATAAGACAAATTGACCGGGCGCCGGATTCGGCAGTAAAATCGCTGGCTGTTTGCGGGGCACGAGGCTGCTGATGACCGGCGCTGGTGCTGCCTTGCACCACACCCATCCCTGTCTGTCATCTGGAGTTTTTCCCATGAGCAAGAAACCCGTCCGCGTTGCAGTTACCGGTGCAGCCGGCCAGATCGGTTACGCCCTGCTGTTCCGTATCGCTTCCGGCGAAATGCTGGGCAAGGACCAGCCCGTCATCCTGCAACTGCTCGAGATTCCGGATGAGAAGGCCCAGAACGCGCTCAAGGGCGTGATCATGGAACTGGAAGACTGCGCCTTCCCCCTGCTGGCCGGCATCGAGGCCCACAGCGACCCCATGCAGGCCTTCAAGGACACCGACTACGCCCTGCTCGTCGGCGCCCGTCCGCGTGGCCCCGGCATGGAGCGCGCCGACCTGCTGGCCGCCAACGCCCAGATCTTCACGGCCCAGGGCAAGGCCCTGAACGCCGTGGCTTCGCGCAACGTCAAGGTGCTGGTGGTGGGCAACCCCGCCAACACCAACGCCTACATCGCCATGAAGTCGGCCCCTGACCTGCCGGCCAAGAACTTCACCGCCATGCTGCGCCTGGACCACAACCGCGCTGCCTCGCAGCTGGCCGCCAAGGCCGGCTTCAAGGTTGGCGACATCCGCAAGCTGACCGTGTGGGGCAACCATTCGCCCACGATGTACGCCGACTACCGCTTCGCCACCGTCGACGGCAAGTCCGTGAAGGACATGATCAACGACCAGGCCTGGAACAAGGACGTGTTCCTGCCCACCGTGGGCAAGCGCGGCGCCGCCATCATCGCCGCCCGCGGCCTGTCGTCGGCAGCATCCGCCGCCAACGCCGCCATCGACCACATGCGCGACTGGGCGCTGGGCACCCAGGGCGAGTGGGTCACCATGGGCGTGCCTTCCAATGGTGAATACGGCATCCCTGCCGGCATCGTCTTCGGCTTCCCCGTGACCACGGAAAACGGCGAATACAAGATCGTGGAAGGCCTGGAGATCGACGCCTTCTCGCAGGAGTGCATCGACAAGACCCTGGCCGAGCTGCAAGGCGAGCAGGACGGCGTCAAGCACCTGCTGTAAGCCAGCGCAACAGCAACAGCTGGCCATGCAGGACTGGAACCCGGCGCTGTATCTGCGCTTCGCCGATGAGCGCACGCGCCCCGCAGCCGAGTTGCTGGCGCGCGTGCCGCTGGCACAGGCCCGCCATGTGGTGGACCTGGGCTGCGGGCCGGGCAATTCCACCGAGCTGCTGGTGCAGCGCTTCGCGGGAGCGCAGGTGCATGGCGTAGACCATTCGCCCGGCATGCTGGATGCCGCCCGCCAGCGCCTGCCCGGCGCCACCTTCGCGCACGCCGACATCGCCAGCTGGAGCCCGCCCGCCGGGCAGCCTGCGTACGACCTGATCTACGCCAATGCCTCGCTGCAGTGGGTCGGCCAGCACCAGCAGTTGATTCCCAGGCTGTTTGCGGCCCTGGCGCCGGGAGGCGTGCTGGCCATCCAGATGCCGGACAACCTGCAAGAGCCCTCGCACCGCCTGATGCGCGAGGTGGCCGGCCTGCCCCAGTTCGCACCACACCTCGGCGATGCTGCCGGCGTGCGCGCCCCCATCCTGGCGCCGCAGGCCTACTACGACCTGCTGGCGGCGCCCGGCCTGCAGGTGGCAGCCATCGACGTCTGGCACACCGTGTATCAGCACGTCATGGAGTCGCCGGCCGCCATCACCCTGTGGCTGAGCGCGACCGGCCTCAAGCCGTTCGTGGAGGCACTGCCCGAGGCCCTGCGCCCGCAGTTCATCGCCGAATATGAGCGCCGCGTGGGCGCCGCCTACGGCCCGCGTGCCGACGGCAGGCGCCTGTTGGCCTTTCCTCGCCTGTTCATCGTCGCCCAGCGCCAGCCATGAATAAGAACGAAACCGCCGCCCACCCGGCTCAGGTCCTGCTGGGCGCGCAGGCCGCCGCGGGCAGCTTGCCAGTGTGCGACCACTACAGCGGCGTGGAGCCGCGCATGCGCAAGAGCCTGCAGCTGCAGCAGGACATGGCGCGCGAGTTCGGCCACTGCGTATTCGACGTGACGCTGGACTGCGAGGACGGCGCTCCCGTCGGCCAGGAGCGGGAGCACGCCGAGCTGGTGGCACGTCTGGCCCGTGAAGCCGCGCCCGGCACGCGCGTGGCCGCTCGCGTGCACACCGTGGACCACCCGGCGTTTGCCGCCGACATCGACATCATTGCCGGCCAGGCCGGCGACCGGCTGTGCCACGTCATGCTGCCCAAGGTGGAATCGGTGGACGACGTGCTGCGCGCCGAGCGGGCGCTGCAGGCCGCCGGCGCGACCAGCCTGCCGCTGCACGCGCTGATCGAGTCGCCCGCGGCCGTGCACCGGGCTTTCGAGATCGCCGCCCACCCGCGCATCCAGAGCCTGAGCTTCGGTCTGATGGACTTCGTCTCCGCGCACGGCGGAGCCATTCCTGCTGCCGGCATGTCCTCCCAGGGGCAGTTCGAGCACCCGCTGGTGGTGCGTGCCAAGCTGGAGATTGCCGCCGCCTGCCATGCCCACGGCAAGGTGCCTGCGCATTGCGTAGTCACCGAGTTCAGCGACATGGCCGCCATGCAGGCCGCCGCCGGCCGCGCCGCGCGCGAGTTCGGCTACACGCGCATGTGGAGCATCCACCCGGCGCAAATCCGTCCCATCCTCGCGGCCTTTGCGCCGCAGCAGCAAGAGGTGGATCGTGCCGCGCGCATCATCGCCGCTGCCGTCGCCGCCGACTGGGCCCCTATCGGGGACGAGGGCGTACTGCACGACCGCGCCAGCTACCGCTATTTTTGGCAGGTACTGGAGCGTGCGCACCACACCGGCCAGCCGCTACCCGACGCGGCCCGGGCCTGGTTTTCCAGGGCGGCGACAATGTCGGCCCCGCATTGATCGGCCGGATCGCCGCCTACCACCGTTTTGCCGCAGGAATCACCATGAAGACCCTGATCGCTTCCGCCCTCGTACTGCTGGCGCCCGCCTGGGCCTGGTCGCAGACCGCGGCCCCCGCCAAGCCCGCAGCGGCCAAGCCCGAGGCCAAGAAGGCCAGCGCGCCCAAGCCCGCCGCCGCCAAGCCTGCGGCCAAACCCGCCGCCAAGCCGGCCGCAAAGTCAGCCGCTGTGGCCAAGGCCGCACCGCCCAGCAGCCGCCAGCAGCTGCACAACGGTGCCAAGCAGGTGGCATCGGGGCTGGCCGCGGCCGAGGCTGCCCTCACACCCGAAGAACTGGCCATCGCCGAGCGCGTGCACACGGGCCGCATTCCCTGCGAACTGGGCGCCTTCGTGAACATCGAGGCCGACGCCCAGGCGCCGGGCCACTTCAACATCGAGGGCAAAGGCTTCAAGTACCGCATGACGCCCGTGGCCACCTCCACCGGCGCCGTGCGCCTGGAGGACGTGCGCGCCGGTGCCGTCTGGCTGCAGATCGCCAACAAGTCCATGCTCATGAACCAGAAGCTCGGCCAGCGTCTGGCCGACGAATGCATGAGCCCGCAGCAGTTCGACGTGGCCGAAGGCTTCAAGAAGAACCCACCGCCCAGCCTGATCGACACCCCCGCAGGCAGCCGCTGACCGGCCACCCATCCCGACCCTGACCGGGCAGCAGTCCCGGCTGGCGCGCCGCGCACAGCGGCGGCGCGCCAGCTTGGCTTGCGCCCGGTCACCCCCACCTTGAACGAAAACCCTGTCCACCATCCTCCGGAGAACGAAGACATGTTGAAAGCCTACCGCGACCACGTGGCAGAGCGCGCCGCACTGGGCATCCCCCCGCTGCCGCTCGACGCCAAGCAGACGGCCGAGCTGATCGAGCTGATCAAGAACCCGCAAAGCCCCGAAGCGCAGGGCGAGGACGCTTTCCTGCTCGACCTGCTGACGCACCGTGTGCCGCCAGGCGTGGACGACGCCGCCAAGGTCAAGGCCTCTTTCCTGGCTGCCGTGGCCCATGGCGATGTCAAGGTCGCCCTGATCTCGCGCGCCAAGGCCACCGAGCTGCTGGGCACCATGGTCGGCGGCTACAACGTGCACCCGCTGATCGAGCTGCTGGACGACGCCGAAGTGGCCGGCGTGGCGGCGGAGGCGCTGAAGAAGACGCTGCTGATGTTCGACTTCTTCAACGACGTGGCCGCCAAAGCCAAGGCCGGCAATGCCAAGGCCCGCGAGGTGATGCAAAGCTGGGCCGATGCCGAGTGGTTCACCAGCCGCCCCGAGGTCGAAAAGAAGATCACCGTCACCGTGTTCAAGGTGCCCGGCGAGACCAACACCGACGACCTGTCGCCCGCGCCCGACGCCTGGAGCCGTCCCGACATCCCGCTGCACTACCTGGCGATGCTGAAGAACACCCGCCCCGACGCGGCCTTCAAGCCCGAGGAAGACGGCAAGCGCGGCCCCATGCAGTTCATCGAGGACCTGAAGGCCAAGGGCCACCTGGTGGCCTATGTGGGCGACGTGGTGGGCACCGGCTCCAGCCGCAAGTCGGCCACCAACAGCGTGATCTGGGCCACCGGCCAGGACATTCCCTTCGTGCCGAACAAGCGCTTCGGTGGCGTCACGCTGGGCGGCAAGATCGCCCCGATCTTCTTCAACACGCAGGAAGACTCCGGCGCGCTGCCCATCGAAGTGGACGTGTCCAAGCTGGAAATGGGTGACGTCATCGACGTGCTGCCCTACGACGGCAAGATCGTCAAGAACGGCGAGACCGTGGCCGAGTTCGCGCTCAAGAGCGACGTGCTGCTGGACGAAGTGCGCGCCGGCGGTCGCATCAACCTGATCATCGGCCGCTCGCTCACGGCCAAGGCGCGCGAGGCCCTGGGCCTGCCCGCGTCGACCGCCTTCCGCCTGCCCCAGGCGCCTGCCGAATCCAAGGCCGGCTTCACCTTGGCGCAGAAGATGGTCGGCCGCGCCGTCGGCCTGCCGGAAGGCCAGGGGGTGCGCCCCGGCACCTACTGCGAGCCGCGCATGACCACCGTGGGCAGCCAGGACACCACCGGCCCCATGACGCGCGACGAGCTGAAGGACCTGGCCTGCCTGGGCTTCTCGGCCGACATGGTGATGCAGTCCTTCTGCCACACGGCCGCCTATCCCAAACCCGTGGACGTGAAGACGCACCGCGAGCTGCCCCAGTTCATCAGCAACCGCGGCGGCGTGGCCCTGCGCCCGGGCGACGGCGTGATCCACAGCTGGCTGAACCGCCTGCTGCTGCCCGACACCGTGGGCACGGGCGGTGACTCGCACACGCGTTTCCCCATCGGCATCAGCTTCCCCGCCGGCTCCGGTCTGGTGGCCTTCGGCGCCGCCACGGGCGTGATGCCGCTGGACATGCCCGAGTCCGTGCTGGTGCGCTTCAAGGGCGAAATGCAGCCCGGCGTGACGCTGCGCGACCTGGTGCACGCGATTCCGCTGTACGCCATCAAGGCCGGCCTGCTGACCGTGGCCAAGGCCGGCAAGAAGAACATCTTCTCGGGCAAGATCCTCGAGATCGAGGGCCTGCCGGACCTGAAGGTGGAGCAGGCCTTCGAGCTGTCCGACGCCTCGGCCGAGCGCTCGGCCGCCGGCTGCACGATCAAGCTCAACCCCGAGCCGGTCAAGGAGTACCTGACCTCCAACGTCGTGCTGATGAAGAACATGATCGCCGACGGCTATGAGGATGCGAAAACGCTGCAGCGCCGCATCGAGAAGGTCGAAGCCTGGCTGGCCAAGCCCGAGCTGCTCGAAGCCGATAAGGACGCCGAATACGCCGCCGTGATCGAGATCGACCTGGCGGACATCAAGGAGCCCATCGTCTGCTGCCCCAATGACCCGGACGACGCCAAGTTCCTGTCCGAAGTGGCCGGCACCCCGATCGACGAGGCCTTCATCGGCTCGTGCATGACCAATATCGGCCACTTCCGCGCAGCCGCCAAGCTGCTGGGCGGCCAGCGCGACATCCCCGTCAAGCTGTGGGTCGCGCCGCCCACCAAGATGGACCAGAGCGAGCTGATCAAGGAAGGCCACTACGCCGCTTTCGGCACGGCCGGCGCACGCACCGAAATGCCCGGCTGCTCGTTGTGCATGGGCAACCAGGCGCAGGTGCGCGAAGGCGCGACGGTGATCTCCACCTCGACCCGCAACTTCCCCAACCGCCTGGGCAAGAACACCAACGTGTTCCTGGGCTCGGCCGAGCTGGCCGCCATCGCCTCGCGCCTGGGCAAGCTGCCCACCAAGGAGGAGTACCTGGCCGAGATGGGCGTGATCGACGCCGACAAGGCCAGCGTCTACCGCTACATGAACTTCGACCAGATCGAGGAATACGCGGAAGTCGCCCGGGGCGTCGCCACGGCCTGATGGCCTGCTGACGCGCGCGGGCGCCAGGCGCCCGCCAAGGCACAACCCCGCCGGACGCGAGTTCGGCGGGGTTGTTCTTTTTTGCTGTTATTTCAATAGCTGTTCGCGCTTGATTGGCGGGCGCTGGAGGCGTTTTTGATGCCTATTGCTGCACGCGCTCGCACAGCCGCCGCAGCGCCTGCCGGGTGGCCTCGTCGGCGGGGAAGAAGGATTCGATGGCCAGCTCCTGCAGCGTCACGTCCACCGGCGTGCCGAACAGGGTCACGGTGCTGATCAGGTTCAGCAGCCCCTCATCGGTGCGCAGCTGCAGCGGCATGGCGATGGCCCCAGCCGCCAGCGCCGGTTCGCTGCGGCCCTGCCCGGCGTCCGCGAGCGCGAGCGGGTAGGCCGCGATCTCGTCGTGCAGCGCCTGCAGCTGCGCGTCGGCCGTGGCGGCGAACTGCTGCTGCAGCCGGTGCAGCAGGTGGCCGCGCCACTGCGCGGCATTGGCCACGCGCCGGCCCAGGCCCTGGGGGTGCAGGCTCAGGCGCAGCACGTTGACGGGCGGCTCCAGCAGATGGGGCGCCACGCCGGCCAGCAGCGGCGCCACGGCGGCGTTGGCCGCCACCAGGTGCCAGTGGCGGTCCACGGCCAGGGCCGGGTTGGGCTCATGGGCGTGCAGCACCTGCTCCACGGCCTGGCGCGCGGCGGCCAGGTCGGGGTGGTCGAGCGCGCGGGCGCGGTACAGCGGCGCGAAGCCGGCGGCCACCAGCAGCGCATTGCGCTCGCGCAGCGGCACGTCCAGCCGCTCGGCCAGGCGCAGCACCATCTCGCGGCTGGGCTGGGAGCGGCCGGTCTCCACATAGCTCAGGTGGCGCGTGGAGACATCGGCCTGCAGCGCCAGGTCCTGCTGGCTCAGGCGGCGGTGGCTGCGCCAGTGGCGCAGATGGGCGCCGAAAGGCGCCTGAGCGCCGGGCGGCGCGGGCGGGGGCGCGAGGGCAGGGCTGGCGGTCATGCGACGCATCCTAGGGTCCGGCCGGGCAGGGCGGCAATGACCTGCGGGGTTATCGACGGCGCGCACCCGCGCCCCAATCATGGGGGCCAGCCGCTGGCACAGGGCTGGCGGCATTGGCCTTGGCTACAGGAGTTTTTTCATGACCTCGTCCCTCTTCGCTTCTCCCCGTTTCCTGCCTCGCGTAATGGCGCTCGATGCCGCCTCCTGCGCCGCCACGGGCGCCCTGCAGCTGGCCGCCGCCGGGCCGCTGGCCGCGCTGACCGGCCTGCCGCAGGCCCTGCTCAGCGGCACGGGCGTGTTCTTGCTGGCCTATGCCCTGGTGGCGGCGTGGCTGGCACGCGGGCAGGGCGCGCACCGCACCCTGATCGGCCTGGTGGCGCTGGGCAACCTGGCCTGGGCGGTCGGCTGCGTGGCCCTTGCCACTGGCGGCTGGCTGGCGCTGACGCGCTGGGGCGTGGTCTGGCTGGCGCTGCAGGCCGTGGTGGTCGTGCTGCTGGCCGACCTGCAGTGGATGGGCCTGCGCGCCACGCGCGGCGCCGTGCGGCTGGCTGCGGCCTGACCCGGAAGGTCGTTGCCGAGGGTTTTACCTAGCTATGTTCGTGCGCTCCCTGTCTCAAGAATGCAACGCAAACCCCACCGTTTGCGACCAACGACAAGGAGAAACGTGCGATGAAGCTGGAGCTCAAGGTCAACGGACAGCCCGTCAGCGTGGACGTGCCGCCCAACATGCTGCTGGTGCAGCTGCTGCGCGAGCAGCTGCGCCTGACGGGTACGCACGTGGGCTGCGACACCGCCCAGTGCGGCGCCTGCACGGTGCTGGCCAACGGCCGCGCCATCAAGTCGTGCAACGCACTGGCGCTGCAGATGCAGGGCTGCGAGATCACCACCATTGAAGGCCTGGCCCAGGAGGACGGCACGCTGCACCCGGTGCAGGCGGCCTTCAAGGAGTGCCACGGCCTGCAGTGCGGCTTTTGCACGCCCGGCATGGTGCTGAGCACGGTGGACCTGCTGGAGCGCCACCCGCAGGCCGGCGAGGCCGAGATCCGCGAGCAGCTGGACGGCAACCTGTGCCGCTGCACCGGCTACCAGAACATCGTGCGCGCCGTGCAGACAGCGCAGCAGCAGCAAACCACCGCCGCCTGAAGGCGTGCGCCACCAGGAGCCACACCATGGGTGCCAGCGACTTTGCCAAGCTGCCGCATATCGGCGAATCCCTGAAGCGCAAGGAAGACGCGCGCTTTCTGACCGGCGTGGGCAACTACACCGACGACATCCTGCAGCCCCACCAGAAGGTGGCGGTGTTCGTGCGCTCGCCGCACGCGCACGCCGTCATCCGCAGCGTGGACACCGCCGCCGCCGCGGCCATGCCGGGCGTGGCGCGCGTCTTCACGGGCCGCGACCTGGAGGGAAAGATGGGCGGCCTGCCCTGCGGCTGGCTGATCAGCAACCCCGACGGCTCGCCCATGAAGGAGCCCCTGCACCCGGTGCTGGCCATCGACAAGGTGCGCTACGTGGGCGACCACGTGGCCATGGTGGTGGCCGACACGCTGCAGCAGGCCAAGGACGCCGCCGAGGCGGTGGAGGTGGACTATGAGGTGCTGGCCCCCGTCATCGACATGCGCCGTGCCAAGGACGGCCCTGCGCTGCACCAGGAGGCGCCGGACAACCACTGCTACAAGTGGACGCTGGGCGACAAGGGCGCGGTGGACGCCGCCTTTGCCGGCGCCGCGCACGTGACCAGGATCGACCTGGTGAACAACCGGCTGATCCCCAACGCCATCGAGCCGCGCGCGGCCAACGCCAGCTACAACCGCGCCACCGACGAGTACGTGCTCTACACCACCAGCCAGAACCCGCATGTGGCGCGCCTCCTGATGACGGCCTTCGTGCTGCAGCTGCCCGAGCACAAGGTGCGCGTCATCGCGCCGGACGTGGGCGGCGGCTTCGGCTCCAAGATCTTTCTGTACGCCGAAGAGGTGGCCCTGACCTGGGCCGCGCGCCAGCTGGGCTGCCCCGTGCGCTGGACGGCCGAGCGCAGCGAGGCCTTCTTGTCCGATGCGCACGGGCGCGACCACGTCACCCACGCTGAGATGGCGATGGATGCGAACGGCAAGTTCCTGGCCATGCGGGTGCACACCGACGCCAACCTGGGCGCCTACCTGTCCACCTTCGCTTCCTGTGTGCCCACCATCCTGTATGGCACGCTGCTGGCAGGGCAGTACACCGCGCCGCAGATCTACGTGGAGGTTGACGGCTGGTTCACCAGCACGGCGCCGGTCGATGCCTACCGCGGCGCCGGCCGGCCGGAGGCGACCTATGTGGTCGAACGCCTGGTCACCCGCTGCGCGTGGGAGCTGGGCCTGTCGCAGGACGAGATCCGCAAGCGCAACTTCATTACCGAGTTTCCCTACCAGACGCCGGTGGCGCTGCAGTACGACACCGGCGACTACCACGCCTGCATGGACAAGGCGCAGCAGCTGGCCGACGTGGCCGGCTTCGACGAGCGCAGGAAGGCCAGTGAGGCCAAGGGTTTGAGGCGCGGCATCGGCTACAGCAGCTACATCGAGGCCTGCGGCCTGGCGCCGTCCAACATCGCCGGGGCACTGGGGGCGCGCGCCGGCCTGTTCGAGGCTGGGGAAGTGCGTGTGCACCCCACCGGCAGCGTGACGGTGTTCACCGGCTCGCACAGCCACGGCCAGGGGCACGAGACCACCTTTGCCCAGCTGGTGGCCGCGCGCCTGGGGCTGGACCCGTCCCAGGTGGACATCGTGCACGGCGACACCGGCCGCGTCCCCTTCGGCATGGGCACCTACGGCAGCCGCTCGCTGTCGGTGGGCGGCACGGCCATCATGAAGGCGCTGGACAAGATCGAGGCGAAGGCCAAGAAGATCGCGGCGCACCTGATGGAAGCCGGCGAGGCGGACATCGAGTTCGCCAATGGCGAGTTCACGGTCAAGGGCACCGACAAGAAGGTGCCCTTCGCCCAGGTGGCGCTCACTGCCTACGTGCCGCACAACTACCCGCTGGACAAGCTCGAGCCCGGCCTGAACGAGACCGCCTTCTACGACCCCACCAACTTCACCTACCCGGCAGGCACCTACATCTGCGAGGTGGAGGTGGACCCGCAGACCGGCGTGGTGCGCGTGGACCGCTTCACGGCCGTGGACGACTTCGGCGTCATCGTCAACCCGATGATCGTCGAGGGCCAGGTGCACGGCGGGCTGGTGCAGGGCATCGGCCAGGCGCTCATGGAGCACGGCGTGTACGACCCGGAGTCCGGCCAGCTGCTCACCGGCAGCTACATGGACTACACCATGCCGCGTGCGTCCGACTTCCCGCAGTTCACGCTGGGCCACGTGTGCACGCCCTGCACGCACAACCCCATCGGCAGCAAGGGCTGCGGCGAGGCCGGGGCCATCGGCTCGCCGCCGGCCGTCATGAACGCCGTGCTGGATGCGCTCATGGACCTGGGCGTGCGCGACCTGGACATGCCCGCCACGCCGCACCGCGTCTGGCAGGCCATCCTGGCCGCCCAGGCCTGACCGACCGAACGGGAGAACGCACACATGTACGACTTCACCTATGAACGCCCGACCAGCCGCGACGCGGCGCAAAGCCTGGCCCGCGCCGGCGGACAGCTGCTGGCCGGCGGCCAGACCCTGCTGCCCTCCATGCGGCTGCGTCTGGCGGCGCCGGAGCAGGTCATCGACCTGGCCGGCGTGGCCGACCTGGCCGGCATCCGCCGCGAGGGCAACGCCGTGGCCATAGGCGCCATGACGCGCCACCACCAGGTGGCTGAAAGCGCGGACGTGCAATCGGCCATCCCCGCGCTGGCGCAGCTGGCCGCCGGCATCGGCGACCGCCAAGTGCGTGCGCGCGGCACGCTGGGCGGCTCGGTGGCCAACAACGACCCTGCCGCCGACTATCCCGCCGCCGTGCTGGGTTTGGGCGCCACGGTGCACACCACGCAGCGGCAGATCGCGGCCGACGACTTCTTCCAGGGCCTGTTCGCCACGGCGCTGGACGAAGGCGAGCTGATCACCGCCATCCATTTCCCCATCCCGCGGCGCGCCGCCTACGTCAAGTTCCGCCAGAGCGCCTCGCGCTTCGCGCTGGTCGGCGTGTTCGTGGCGCAGATGGACGATGGCAGCGTGCGCGTGGCCGTCACGGGCGGGGGCAACGGCGTGTTCCGCCACTCGGCGATGGAGCAGGCCCTGGCCGGCAGCTTCACGCCGCAGGCCATCGCTGGCGTGGCCACGGACGCGGCCCATATGTCCGGCGACCTGCACGGCAGCGCCGCCTACCGTGCCCATCTGGTCGGCGTGATGGCACAGCGCGCCGTGGAAAAAATGGTGACACCCCCCTGAGCGGCTACGCCGCCTTCCCCCCGCTCTCGCAGCGCGTTGCGCTGCGGGCAGGGGACGACGCAGGCGGACTGGCGAAGCCAGATCCGCGGCGTCCGCGGGCCTTGCGCGTGCCGGTTGCAAAGTTCAGCACCGATGGGTACGCACTGGATTTATAGTCTTTTTGGCCTCCAGCGCCCGCCCAACAAGCGCTGGCAGCTCTTTATTTGATAGCGTACTTTCCATGCCCACAGCTCCTGCAGCCGCCTCTCCCGGCTCTCTCGGCGCCACCGACTCCATCGACGGGCTGCTGGCGGCACTGCAGGGCGTGGGCTACTTTGCCGACCGGCGCCTGGCCACGGCGGTGTTCCTGGCGCTGCGCCTGGGCCGGCCGCTGCTGCTGGAGGGCGAGCCTGGCGTGGGCAAGACCGAGCTGGCCAAGGCGCTGGCGGCCGTGCTGGGCCGCGAGCTGCTGCGACTGCAGTGCTTTGACGGCATGGAGCAGCGCGAGGCCCTGTACGAGTGGAACTACACCGCCCAGCTGCTGCACCTGCGCGCGGCCGAGGGCACGGCCCCCACCGACGCGCTGGAGCAGGAGCTGTACCAGCCCCGCTACCTGGTGCGCCGCCCGCTGCTGCAGGCGCTGCAGGCGCCGGCGCCCGGCGCCGTGCTGCTGATCGACGAGGTGGACCGCGCCGACGAGCCCTTCGAGGCCTTCCTGCTCGAATATCTGGGCGAGTACCAGGTCAGCATCCCCGAGCTGGGCACGGTGCGCGCCGCCATGCCGCCCGTCACGTTGCTGACCAGCAACCGCACGCGCGACCTGAGCGAGGCCACACGCCGGCGCTGCCTGTACCACTGGCTGGACTACCCGGACCGCGAGCGCGAACTGGCCATCGTGCGGGCGCTGGTGCCGCACGCCCCGGAGGCGCTCAGCGCCCAGGTCACCGCCTTCGTGCAGCAGCTGCGCACGGGCCCGCAGGGCGCGCACTTCCAGCGCGCGCCGGGCATCGCCGAGACGGTGGAATGGGCGCGCGCCCTGGTGGCGCTGGACACCCTGGTGCTGGACCCGGAGATCGTCGTCGACACCGCCGGCATCCTGTTCAAGCAGCGTGACGATGTGGCCGCCCTGGATCCCGCCCTGGCCGGACAGGTGCTGCAGGCTGCAGGCCAGGGGATTTGAGCGCAGGGACGCGTGCATGCAGACAGCCGCATCAGGCCATCACGTGCCCCAGCTGGGCGACGCCCGGCGCGGCAAGCTGGCGGCCAACCTGGGCGCCTTCGGCCGCGCGCTGCGCCGTGCCGGCGTGCCGGTGGACGCCGCCCGCATGGCGCTGGCGCAACAGGCCCTAGCCCTGACCGGCCTAGCGCGGCGCGAAGACGTCGGCGCGGCGCTGGAGACGGTGCTGGTCAGCCGCGAACAGGACCGCGGCGTGTTCCGCGAGCTGTTCGACTCCTTCTTCCGCGACCCCCAGCTGGCGCACAAGCTGCTGGCCCAGATGCTGCCGCGCGCCGATGGCTGCGCCGCGCCGCTGCCCGAGCGCCCGCGCGTACGCGAGGCGCTGGCCCCGCCCAAGGCCCAGACACCGGCCGCGGCCCCGCAGGCCATGGATCTGGACGCTGCCATGAGCGCTAGCGCCCTGGCCCGCCTGAAAGCGGCCGACTTCAACCAGCTCAGCGCCAGCGAATACCAGCTGGTCGAGCGGCTGGTGCGCGACATCGCCCTGCCGCTGCCCACGGTGGCCGCGCGCCGCGTGCGCGCCGGCAGCCGCGGCGCGCGCGTGCACTGGCCGCGCAGCCTGCACGCGGCCGGGCGCAGCGGGGGCGAGCTGCTGGCCCTGGCGCGGCGCCAGCGCCGGCGCGAGTCGCTGCCGTTGCTGCTGCTGGTGGATGTGTCCGGCTCCATGGAGCGCTATGCGCGGCTGCTGCTGGCCTTTTTGCATGCCGCCACGCGGCAGGTCAGCCTGGGCGGGCGCCGGGTGCGGCTGCGCCGCGACGCGTTCGCCTTCGGCACCCATTTGACCGATCTGACCCCCGCCTTCGCCCAGGCCGACACCGACGCCATGCTGGCCCAGGCCGGCCGCAGCATCCGCGACTACGCCGGCGGCACCCGCCTGGGCGAATGCCTGGCCGAGCTGCGCACCCGGCACGCGCGGCGCCTGGTGGGCCGACGCACGCTGGTGCTGATCGTCAGCGACGGGCTGGACACGGGCGCGCCCGAGACGCTGGCGCAGGAGCTCGCCTGGCTCAAGCGCCACGCGCGGCGTATCCTGTGGCTCAACCCGCTGCTGCGCTTTGGCGGCTACGCGCCACTGGCGCAGGGCGCGCAGGCGCTGCACCGGGCCGCCGACGGCATGCTGGCCGTGCACGACGTCACGCGGCTGGAGCAGCTGGCCCGGGCCATCGCGGCGCTCGTCAGATAGACCGAGAAGAAAAGGAGACCCACCATGGACATGCAAGGCACACGCCAGCTCCCCGTCACCCAGCAGCAGGCCTGGGACGCGCTGAACGACCCGCAGGTGCTGCAGGCCTGCATCCCCGGCTGCGAGAGCATCGAGGCCACAGGCGAGGGCGCCTACGCGCTGGTCAACGCCATCAAGGTCGGCCCGGTGGCCGCGCGCTTCAAGGGCGCCATCGAGCTGGCGGACGTGCAGGCGCCCAGCAGCTACACCCTGCGTTTTGAAGGCAACGGCGGCGCCGCTGGCTTCGGCAAGGGCAGCGCCCAGGTGTCGCTGGCGCCGCAGGGCGAGGGCTGCGAGCTGGCCTACACCGTGCACGCCAGCGTGGGCGGCAAGATCGCGCAGGTCGGCCAGCGGCTGATCGACGGCGTGGCCAAGTCCATGGCCGAGAGTTTCTTCAAGCGCTTCGAGGAAGAAATGCAGCGCCGCCACGGCCCGGCCGAGGAGGAGGCGCCGGCTGAGCAGCCCGGCGCCCTGAAAAAGATGTGGGGCAAGCTGACCGGCGGCGGCAAGGATGGCGCGGCGCAGGACGGCGAGTCCGCCGCATCCTGAACGCCTGAAGGACGGGAAGAAAGGGCCACGCCATGGAAAACCTCGACGTCACCGTGCTGCGCGCGCTGCGCGATTGGCGCCTGGCCGGGCGGGGCGCGCTGCTGGCCACTGTCGTGCGCACCTGGGGCTCGTCGCCCCGGCCGGTGGGCTCCATCATGGCGCTCTGCGCCGACGGGGCGGTGGTGGGTTCGGTCTCGGGCGGCTGCATCGAGGACGATCTGATCGCCCGCTACACCCAGCCGCAGGCTGCCGACGCGCTGCCGCAGGGCAGCCAGCCGCCGCGCCTGGTCAAGTACGGCGTCAGCGCCGACGAGGCGCACCGCTTCGGCCTGCCCTGCGGGGGCACGCTGGAGCTGCTGCTGGAGTTCGACCCCGACGCCGGCGCGCTGCAGCAGCTGGTGCAGGCGCTGGACGGCGGCCGGCTGATGCACCGGCGCGTGCGTCTGGCCGATGGCCAGGTGCAGCTGGAGCCGGCCGACGCGCCGGCCGAGCTGGCGATGGACGCCGGGCAGCTGGTCAACACCTTCGGGCCGGAGTACCGCATGCTCATCATCGGCGCCGGCCAGATGAGCGAATACCTGGCCACCATGGCGCTGTTTTGCGGCTTTGCCGTCACCGTCTGCGATCCGCGCGAGGAATACCGGGGCAGCTTCGACGTGCCCGGGGCGCGGCTGCTGGCGACCATGCCCGACGACACCGTGGCCGACATGCAGCCGGACGCGCGCACCTGCGTCATCGCCCTGACGCACGACCCCAAGCTGGACGACCTGGCCCTGTTGCAGGCGCTGCAGACGCCGGCCTTCTACATCGGCGCCATCGGCAGCCGGCGCAATAACGCCGCGCGGCGCCAGCGCATGATTGACTACCTGGAGCAGACCGAGGAGAGCCTGGCGCGCCTGCGCGGCCCGGTGGGCATCTACATCGGCAGCAAGACCCCGCCCGAGATCGCCGTGAGCATCATGGCCGAGGTGCTGGCTGTGAAGAACGGCGTGGCGCTGCCGCCCGGTGTGGACGTGGCGCACGTCAAGGACAGCCAGGCCCTGGCGGCAGCCGGCTCGTCCTGCATCGTGGGCTGATGCGCGGCGCCGTGGTGATGGCGGCCGGCGCCGGCCGGCGCATGGGCCTGATCCCCAAGAGCCTGCTGCGCCGGGGTGGCGAGCCGCTGCTGCTGCGCCAGCTGCGTCTGCTGCGCGCGGCCGGCGTGGAGCGCATCGCCGTGGTGCTGGGCCACCACGCACCGGCGCTGCGTGCCGCGCTGCAGCAGTGCGGCCCCGGCGTTTCTCTGGCCGTGAACCCCGCGCCGGAGGATGGCCCGGGCGGCTCGCTGCGCTGCGGCCTGGCGGCCCTGGGGGACGACGTGGACGAGATCCTGGTGCTGCTGGGCGACCAGCCGCTGCTGGAGCTGCAGGACGTGCAGGCCGTACAGGCAGCGTGGCGCACGCGGCCGGCCGGTGTGGAGCTGGCCGTGCCCTGGCACGACGGCCAGCCCGGCCACCCCATCGCCTTTGGTCCGGCTTTGCGCACCGCCATCCTGCGAACCGAAGGTGGCCTGGGCGTGCGCGAGTGGCGCCGGGCCCATCCGCAGCAGGTGCTGGCGGTGCCCATGGACCACGCGCGCTGCACCACCGATGTGGACACGCCCGAAGACCTGCTGCGGCTGCAGCGCGCGCACGGGGTGCGGCTGGAGTTTGAAGGGCTCAGCCCCCGTGTTCGGCCAGCAGGTCCTGCAGGGCCTTGACCTGCTCGCGCAGGCGCTGGTTCTCCGCCTCCAGCTCGGCCACGCGCGCCTGCAGGGCCGTGGCGTCGGCAGGTGGGGTGGTGGCTGCGGCCTCATCGGCCTCGGCCGTGGCGCGGGGCTTCTTCTTGGACTCGCGCACGCGGCGCGCGGCCTGTTTTAGTTCCTGCGCGCCACCGGCAGCGGCGGCCTTTTGCTCGTCCTGCGGCAGGCTGGCGACCACGGCGGCGGTGTTCAGCGACAGCTCGCCCGACTTGACGGCGGCCACCACCTCCGGCGTGGCACTGTGGTGGATGGCCTCGATCATCTTGACCTGGGCGGCCGTCAGCCGCGCCGCGCGGGCCAGCGCCTCGCGCGTGTCCAGGGCGTCGTCGGGCACGCGCGGCACGCTGGACAGGGCGCGCGTCACGGCCGGGTCGGCCTCGCCCTCCCACGGCGCCTCTTCATCGGCGGGCTGGGCCTTGGCGGCCACCACCGCGGCGGCCGCAGCGGCGCGCCGGCTGGCGATGATCTCGCGCTTGCGCAGCGCCAGCACGCCGCGCTGGAATTCGGAGACACTGCGCCGACCCAGGTGCTGGTCGATCATCCACAGGTGCACGTCCTCCATGTTCTGAAAGCGCGTGTTCTGCACCGTCTGGAAGGGCAGGCCGTGGCGGGTGCACAGGCGGTAGCGGTTGTGGCCGTCCACCAATACGTTGCCCCACAGCACCAGCGCGTCGCGGCAGCCCTCGGCCAGCAGGCTGCGTTCCAGCGCCTCGTCTTCGTCGGGGGTGAGCGGGTCGATGTAGGCCTGCAGCTCGGGCAGGACGATGATGTCTTCGGGGTTCACAGAGGTCATGGGAAACAGGGAAAAACGAAAGGCCCGGGAGGGCCTTTTTTCAAAAACAATAGCTGCCAGCGCTTGCTGCGCCTGGTTTTCAACAGGGCTTTGCCGTCAATTCGGCTTCTATCCTGCGCGGGCAGCTACGCAAATCAGAGCAGGCGAGCGATTAGCGCGCCCTCGGCCGGGCCGTCGAGCGGAATGCGCACGCGGATGGGGCTGCCCTGGGCGACCTGCACCGGTGCGCCGTCGAGGTTGAACATTTCCTTCAACTCGATCTGCCGGTTGCCGGAGGGATGGATGATCTCCAGCGTGTCGCCGACCGAGAAACGGTTCTTGGTCTCCACCTCGGCCATACCGTCCGCAAAGCCGCGCACCTCGCCCACGAAGTGGGCGCGCTGCAGCACGCTGTTGCCGGTCTCGTAGTTCTGGTAGTCGTTGGCGGGGCGGCGCTCCAGCAGGCCGCCGGTGTAGCCGCGGTTGGCCAGGCCTTCCAGGTCGGTGATCAGGTGCGGGTTGAACGGCCGGCCGGCCACCGCGTCGTCGATGGCGCGGCGGTAGACCTGGGCGGTGCGCGCCACGTAGTACAGGCTCTTGGTGCGGCCCTCGATCTTGAGCGAATCGACGCCGATCTTGACCAGCCGCTCCACGTGCTCCACGGCGCGCAGGTCCTTGCTGTTCATGATGTAGGTGCCGTGCTCGTCCTCCATGATGGGCATGTGCTCGCCGGGGCGGCCCATTTCCTCGAGCAGGTAGACCTGGTCCGCCTTGGGGTGGCGCAGGCCGCTGCCACACGTGCCCGGGACCGTGCTGGTGAACTGGCTGTCGGCCTCCTCGCGCGCCTGGGCGAAGTCAAAACCCTTGTCCATGCCGGAGGCCAGCGCCTCGCCGGTGTTGGGGTCCACTTGCGCGTCGTGGGTCTTGTATTCCCAGCGGCAGGCGTTGGTGCAGGTGCCCTGGTTGGGGTCGCGGCGATTGAAGTAGCCGCTGAGCAGGCAGCGGCCCGAGTAGGCGATGCACAGCGCGCCGTGCACGAACACCTCCAGCTCCATGTCCGGGCATTCCTGGCGGATCTTCTCGATCTCGTCCAGGCTCAGCTCGCGCGACAGGATGATGCGCGACACGCCCATCTTCTGCCAGAACTTCACCGTCGCCCAGTTGGTGGTGTTGGCCTGCACCGAGAGGTGCACCTCGGTCTCGGGCCACTTCTCCTTGACCATCATGATCAGGCCCGGGTCGGCCATGATGAACGCGTCGGGCTTGCACGCGATGACCGGCTCGATGTCGCGCAGATAGGTGCGCACCTTGTCGTTGTGCGCGATCAGGTTGCTGGTGACGAAGAACTTCTTGCCGCGCGCGTGGGCCTCGGCGATGCCTTCGGCAATCTGCTCCATGCGGAATTCGTTGTTGCGCGCGCGCAAGGAGTAGCGCGGCTGGCCGGCATAGACGGCGTCGGCGCCGAAGTCATACGCCGCGCGCATCTTGTCCAGCGAGCCGGCGGGCAGCAGCAGTTCGGGGCTTTTCAGGGTCATGGGGCGCGATTTTCGTCGAAGCGCCGGCGCCGGCGTGCGGCGCGGTTAATTCCCCACGGCCTTCGGTACTACGAAAAGAATAGCTGCCAGCGCTTATGCAGCAAGGGCTGGAGGCAAATTTGCCTGCTAAACCCGCCGCTTGTCCAGCTTGCGCGTGAGGGTGCGCCGGTGCATGCCCAGCCGCCGCGCGGCCTCGGAGATGTTGAAGCCGGTCTCTGCCAGCACCTCGTGGATGCGCTCCCACTCCAGCGTCTTGATGGAGCTGGCGCGGTTGGTGAGCTCCACCTCGGTGTCGCCTTCGGTGCGGGCGAAGGCGGCTTCGATGTCGTCGGTGTTCGACGGCTTGGCCAGGTATTGGCAGGCGCCCAGCTTGATGGCCTCGACGGCGGTGGCGATGCTGGCGAAGCCGGTGAGCACGACGATCAGCATGTCGGCACTGGCCGCGTGCAGGGCCTGCACGCAGGCCAGGCCGGTGGCCTCGCCGCGCAGCTTCAGGTCCACCACCGCGTGGCTGGGCTGGTGCTCGGCCAGCTGCTGCTGCACCTCGGCCAGGCTGCCGGCGTGCAGCACGCGCCAGCCGCGCCGCTCGAACGAGCGGGCCAGGGTGCGCGCGAAGGCCTCGTCGTCCTCCACGATCAGCAGCAGGCGGTCCTCAGGGGTGTCCATGGTTGTCAAATCTAGATCGAAACCGCGGCCAGCGGCAGCGTGATGGTGACACGGGCGCCGCCGCCGGGCAGGTTGCCGGCCTGCAGCCGCCCGCCCAGGGTGCGCGCCACCTGCATCGCCAGGAACAGGCCCAGGCCGCTGCCGGCGCGGCCCTTGCTGGAGTGGTAGGGCTTGCCCAGCTGGCGCAGTATGTCGGGGGCGAAGCCGGGGCCGCGGTCGGTCACGGTGATGCACAGCGTCTGGCCGCCTTCGCCGCAGGATTCGGCCGCCAGCCCTACCCAGTCGGGCGAGGCTTCGCGGGCATTGTCCAGCACGCTGAACACCATTTGCTCCAGCGTGGCATCGGCCACCATGGCGCGGTCGGGCGCAAAGCGGTTGTCGTAGAAGAAGTCGGGCATGGAGCGGGTGGCGCGCCACTCGGCCACCAGCGAGTCGAGAAAGCGCCAGACGGTGGTCTGCGCCGAGGCCTCGCCGCGCGCCTCGCCGGCCGACAGCAGGATGCCGCTGACGATGGCCTTGCAGCGCTGCACCTGGGCCTGCATCTCGGCCACGTCCTGCTGCAGTTGGGCATCACGCGCCAGCTGCGGGTCGTGCTGCCAGTCGCCCAGGATGACGGCCAGCGTGGACAGCGGCGTCCCCAGCTCGTGCGCGGCGCCCGAGGCCAGCAGGCCCATGCGCAGCACGTGGTCTTCCTCGGCGGCGCGCTGGCGGATGGCGGCCAGGCGCGCGTCGCGCTGGCGCAGGTTGCGCCCGATGCGGCTCATGAACACGGCTACCAGCGCGGCGTTCAGCACGAAGCACGCCAGCAGGCCCAGCACATAGGGGCTGGCCAGGCCGCGCGAGAAGTCGATGGTCAGCGGCAGCGGCAGATGAAAGCGCGTGAGCAGCGCCACGCACAGCGTGGTCACGGCCACCAGCGTCCACACGTGCCGGCTGCGCAGCAGCGCCGCGCCCAGGGTGACCTGCAGCAGGTACAGGAAGATGAAGGGGTTGCCCGCGCCGCCGCTCAGGTACAGCTGCACGGTAAGCACGGCCACGTCCACCAGCAGGGCCAGCAGCAGCTCCACCGGCCGCACGCGCAGGCCCAGGCGCCAGCGCAGCCAGCTCATCGCGTTGTAGGCCGCCAGGCAGGCGACCACCATGAGCATCTCGGCCAGCGGCAGCCGCAGCGCCAGGCTGTAGTGCGCCACCTCGATGGTGAAGACCTGGCCGATGACGGCGAACCAGCGCAGCTGGATGAGCTGGTGCAGGTTCTTCAGTCCCGCGGCCGCGTCGGCCGAGCGGGCCTTGTGACCGGGGGCGACGGGAGAGGCAGTGGGGCGTTCGGTCATCGTGGCTGGCGGGCGCGCACGCGAAGCTCGTAGCGTGCCACAAGCACGGCCGCGCCCAGCACCATGGCCGCCAGGCCCCACCAGGTGAAGACGTACACCAGGTGGCTGTTGTGGAACTGCACCACGGTCAGACCCGGGCGCGGCCAGGGGCCGTCGCTGCCGGCCGCGGGCGCCGCCGCGGGGCGCGTGCCGGGAATGCCGGCGTCGATGAAAAAGGGTGCGGCATCGCCCAGCCCCTGGGCCTGGGCGATGGCGGCCACGTCGCGCGAATGCCAGCGGCCCTCGGCGGGTGCGTTGCGGCGCAGAAATCCGCCGCCGGGCTCGCTCATGCGCAGCAGACCGGTGACCTGGGCGGGGGCGCCTTCGGCCTGCCGGGCCAACGGGTCGCGTGCCGGCCATTGGGCGCGCAGCGTGTCGGGGATGAAGCCGCGGTTGACCAGTACCTGGCCGCCGCCCGCCACTGCCAGAGGCGTCAGCACCCACCAGCCGGAGCCCAGCTCGGTGGTGGCCTGGGTCAACACCGTCTTGGCGGTCAGCCAGCGGCCCTGCACCTGCACGGGCAGGTACTCGTGGTCGGCGGCGCTGGCCTGCGGCCACTGGCTGCGCGGGGGCAGGGCGGCGGGCGCGGCATGCAGACGCTGCTCCACCCGCTCGATCAGCGCCAGCTTCCAGACGCGGCGCTCGGCCTGCCACCAGCCCAGCGCGGCGAACAATACAAACAGGCCGGCCCCTGCCAGCGCCAGCAGGGCCAGCACGAAGGCGGAGCGCGGCCTGCCGTGGGTCGCGCTGGAGGGTGGTGCGGTCAAGGCGTGGCGGCGTGGCCGTGCGGGGCCGCAGGCTGCATGGCCATGGGGTTGGCGTGGTCCGGCATCATGTGGGCGTTCATGTGGAACATGACCCACAGGGTGCCGGCGATGGTCACGCCCACGAAGATCACGGCAAAGATGGTGGACAGCAGCGTCCAGCCGCCCTGGACCTTGCCGTTCATGTGCAGGAAATACACCATGTGCACGACGATCTGCACGGCGGCCAGCACGCCCAGCACCACCACCAGGGTGGCACGGTCCTGGATGACGCCGGCCATGACCAGCCAGAAGGGAATGACCGTCAGGATGACGGCCAGCACGAAGCCCTTGACATAGTCGGACATGCTGACGTGCAAGTCGTCGCCGTCGTGGTGCTCGTCGTGGTGCTCGCCGTGGGCAGGATGAAGTTGTTGTGTGCTCATGATGCTTACAGCACTCCCATCAGGTACACGAAGGTGAACACGCCCACCCAGACCACGTCCAGGAAGTGCCAGAACATGGACAGGCAGTTGACGCGGCGCACGTTGGCGGGGGTCAGCCCATGCTTGGAGATCTGGATCATCAGCGTGATGAGCCAGATGATGCCGAAGGTCACGTGCAGGCCGTGCGTACCCACCAGCGTGAAGAACGCGGACAGGAAGGCGCTGGTCTGCGGCGTGGCGCCGACGTGGAAGAGGTGGGCGAACTCGTACAGCTCCACCCCCAGGAAGGCCAGGCCCAGCACGCCGGTGACGGCCAGCCACAGCAGCGTGCCGCCCACGTTCTTCGCCTGCTTTTGCAGCATGGCGAAGCCGAAGGTGATGGACGACAGCAGCAGGAAGGCCGTGTTGATGGCCACCAGCTTCAGGTCGAACAGCTCGGCGCCCGTGGGGCCGCCGGCATAGGCCCGACCCAGCACGCCATAGGTGGCGAACAGGGCCGCGAAGATGAGCACGTCGCTCATCAGGTACAGCCAAAAGCCCAGCGAGGTGCCGTTTTGCGGGTGCGGCTCGTGCGCCAGGTGGTACTGGCGCGGCGCGGCGGCGGCAGCAGCAGCGCCGCCGGCGGGGTTCAGGGTGACGTCAGACATGCGATGCGGCGGCCAGTTGCTGGGTGCGCGACTCTTCCACGGCGGCCACTTCGGCCGCGGGGATGTAGTAATCGCGCTGGTAGTTGAAGGTGTGCACGATGGTGGCCAGGATGATGGCGGCCAGCGAGCCGATGGCCAGCGGCCACATGTGCCAGACCATGGCGAAGCCGAAGACCGTGGACAGCATGGCGATGACGAAGCCGGCGCCGGTGTTGGCCGGCATGTGGATGGGCGCGAAGCCCGACAGCGGACGGCGGTAGCCGTGCTTCTTCATGTCCCACCAGGCGTCGATCTCATAGGCCACGGGCGTGAAGGCGAAGTTGTACTGCGGCGGGGGCGACGAGGTGGCCCACTCCAGCGTGCGCGCGTCCCACGGGTCGCCCGTCACGTCGCGCAGCTCGCTCCTGCGCTGGTAGCTGACGAACAGCTGCACGAAGAAGCAGGCGATGCCGATGGCGATCAGCGCGGCGCCGAAGGCGGCGATCACGAACCAGATCTGCAGGGATGGGTCCTCGAAGTGGTTCACGCGGCGCGTCACGCCCATCAGGCCGAGGATGTACAGCGGCAGGAACGCCACCCAGAAGCCCACCAGCCAGAACCAGAAGGAGGCGCGGCCCCAGGACTCGACCAGGCGGTAACCGAAGGCCTTGGGGAACCAGTAGTTGATGCCCGCGAACACCGCGAACACCACGCCGCCGATGATCACGTTGTGGAAGTGGGCGATCAGGAACAGCGAGTTGTGCAGCACGAAGTCCGCCGGCGGCACGGCCAGCAGCACGCCCGTCATGCCGCCGATGGCGAAGGTGCACATGAAGCCGATGGTCCACAGCATGGGCACCGTGAAGCGGATGCGGCCCTTGTACATGGTGAACAGCCAGTTGAAGATCTTGGCGCCCGTCGGGATCGAGATGATCATCGTCGTGATGCCGAAGAAGGTGTTCACCGTGGCGCCCGAGCCCATGGTGAAGAAGTGGTGCAGCCACACCAGGTACGACAGCAGCGTGATGACCACGGTGGCGTAGACCATGGAGGTGTAGCCGAACAGGCGCTTGCGCGTGAACGTGGGCACGATCTCGGAGAACACGCCGAAGGCCGGCAGCACCAGGATGTAGACCTCCGGGTGGCCCCAGATCCAGATCAGGTTCACGTACAGCATGGAGTTGCCCCCCAGGTCGTTCGTGAAGAAGTTGGTGCCCAGGTAGCGGTCCAGGCTCATCAGCACCAGGGCGGCCGTCAGCACCGGGAAGGACGCCACGATCAGCGCGTTGGTGCACAGGGCCGTCCAGGTGAAGATGGGCATCTTCATGAGCGTCATGCCCGGCGCGCGCATCTTGACGATGGTGACGATCAGGTTGATGCCCGACAGCGTCGTGCCCACCCCCGCCACCTGCAGGCCCCAGATGTAGTAGTCCAGCCCCACGCCGGGGCTTTGCGCCCCGAGGTTGGACAGCGCCAGCCAGCCGGAGGTGGAGAACTCGCCCAGGAACAGCGACACCATGATCAGCACGGCGCCGCCGGTGGTCATCCAGAAGCTGAAGTTGTTCAGGAACGGGAAGGATACGTCGCGCGCGCCGATCTGCAGCGGCACCAGGTAGTTCATCAGCCCGGTGACGAAGGGCATGGCCACGAAGAAGATCATGATCACGCCGTGGGCGGTGAAGATCTGGTCGTAGTGGTGTGGCGGCAGGTAGCCCATGCTCTCGCCGAAGGCCATGGACTGCTGCAGCCGCATCATGACCGCGTCGGCGAAGCCGCGCAGGAACATGACCAGGCCGAGGATCATGTACATGATGCCGATCTTCTTGTGGTCGATGGAGCAGATCCAGTCGCGCCACAGCGGTGTCCACAGGCGGTACTTGCTCAGGCCGGCCAGCACCACCAGGCCGCCCAGCACCACGGCGATGAAGGTCCACAGCAGGATGGGCTCGTGCACCATGGGGATGGAATCCCACGTGATGCGGCCCAGCAGCCAGTGGTTGGGAGTCATTTGTTCAGGCATGTCGAATCTCGGGGGTCAGGGTGCGTCGCTGGCGCGCAGGCCGAGCGCGGCGACGATCTGCGGCGCATCGGCCGGGGTGCACATGTCGCGCGGCAGGCCGGCGGCGGCGCGCGCGTCCATGGCCATCTGCTCGTGCATGCAGGTGCGGCCGTCCTCCACGCAGCGGTTCAGGATGCGGTCGTACAGCCCGCCCTGCACGCTGGCAAAGCGCTGCACAGGGTCGCGCTCGCTGGGCTGGGCCAGCTGCAGGTAGCTGGCCTGGTCCAGCGCCTTGCCCTCGGCGCGGGCCTTGTCCACCCACTGAGCGAAGCCCTCGTCCGACAGGCCGTGGAACTTGAACGTCATGCCCGAGAAGCCCGGGCCGCTGTAATGCGAGGCCAGGCCGTGGAACACGCCCGGCTGGTTGATGACGGCGTTCAGCTCGGTCTGCATGCCGGGCATGGCGTAGATCATCCCCGCCAGGTCGGGCACGTAGAAGGCGTTCATGGTCGAGGTGGCCGTCAGCTTGAACAGGATGGGCCGGTCCACCGGCGCGGCCAGCTCGTTCACGGTGGCGATGCCCTGCTCGGGGTAGAGGAACAGCCACTTCCAGTCCATGGCCACCACCTGCACCTCCAGCGGCTTGACGCCTGCGGGCAGCGGGCGCTGGGCGTCGATGCGGTCCAGCGGGCGGTAGGGGTCGAGCTTGTGCGTGCCGATCCAGGTCAGCGCCCCCAGGGCGATGATGATCATCAGGGGCACGGTCCAGATGATCAGCTCCAGCGTGGTGGAGTGGTGCCAGTCGGGCTCGTAGGCGGCGTCCTGGTTGCTGTGGCGGTACTTCCAGGCGAACAGCAGGATGAGGATGATGACCGGCACGATGATGATCAGCATCAGCAGCGTGGCGGTGACGACGAGGTTGCCCTGCTGGGCGGCCACGTCGCCGGCCGGGTTGAGCACGACGGCCTTGCTGCAGCCGGCCAGCAGCAGGCTGGCCAGCGCGGCCGCCGGCCAAGCCAGCCGTCGGGGTGTTGGAGTGTGAACGGGCATGCGGGAAAACGCGGATTACGGAACTCCCGGCAATGTAATACTGCTAGCGCGTTTGTCGATTGGACATTTTGTCCAGGGTCAATGTAGGACGCTCCGCGCAAGAGGAAAAAGCCTGATGTTGATGCAGGACAAGGCGAAATGCGGGTTTCTCCGGCCATGCAAAGAGCGCCTGTTCGCTTGTTGGCGCCCCCTGGCGGGTGTAGAACGCACTTGAGGCGGATCAAGGGGCGCCCGGGCGCCCGGCCGCAACCGCCATGCAGGCAGTCAGAAGGAGCGTTTCGTCTATGAGCAGCAGCAGTTCGATGGCATTGCCCGTCTACGGGCACGAGAGCGAGGCCTCGCTGGCCCGGGCCCACACCGACGAGGACGTGACCCCCTCCGAGATCGCGGTCGGCGTGATCATCGGGCGCTCGTCCGAGTACTTTGATTTCTTCGTCTTCGGCATTGCCTGCGTGCTGGTGTTTCCGCAGCTGCTGTTTCCCTTCTTGTCGCCGCTGGCGGGCACGCTGGCGGCGTTCGCCATCTTCTCGCTGGCCTTCATCGCGCGGCCCTTCGGCACGGCGCTGTTCATGGCCGTGCAGCGGCGCTGGGGGCGCGGCACCAAGCTGACGCTGGCGCTGTTCCTGCTGGGCAGCAGCACGGTCAGCATGGCCCTGCTGCCCGGCTACGAGACGGCCGGCGTGGCCGCCATCGCCGCGCTCATCGTGCTGCGCATCGGCCAGGGCGTGGCTCTGGGCGGCTCGTGGGACGGCCTACCGTCCCTGCTGGCCATGGCGGCCCCGAAGGAGCGCCGCGGCTGGTACGCCATGGTGGGCCAGCTGGGCGCGCCCGCGGGCTTCGTGCTGGCGGCCTCGCTGTTCGCCTACCTGTACGGGCAGCTGACCAGCGAGGAATTCCTGGCCTGGGGCTGGCGCTACCCGTTCTGCGTGGCCTTCGCCATCAACGTGGTGGCCCTCTTTGCCCGCCTGCGCCTGGTGGTAGGCCAGTCCTACGCCGAGCTGCTGGAGGAGAAAGAGCTGGAGCCCATCGGCGCCGCACAGCTCATGCGCGAGGAGGGCGGCAACGTCTTCCTGGGCGCCTTTGCCGCGCTGGCCAGCTTTGCGCTGTTCCACGTGGTGACCATCTTCCCGCTGTCGTGGATCTCGCTGTACTCCGAGCGCAGCATGACCGAGGTGCTGGGCGTGCAGATCGCCGGCGCCTTCCTGGCGGCCTGCGCCGTGATGCTGTCGGGCCGGCTGGCCGACCGCATCGGCCGGCGCAACCTGCTGGGCGGCATGGCGGTGCTGATCGGCCTGTTCAGCCTGGCCGCGCCCTGGCTGCTGGACGGCAGCGTGGCGGGCAGCAACACCTTCCTGCTGCTGGGCTTCGTGCTGCTGGGGCTGTCGTACGGCCAGTCGGCCGGCACGGTGACGGCCAATTTCTCGTCGCACTACCGCTACACCGGCGCGGCGCTGTCGTCGGACCTGGCCTGGCTGTTCGGCGCGGCCTTCGCGCCGCTGGTGGCGCTGGGGCTGTCGGCGCGCTTCGGGCTGGGGGCGGTGTCGCTGTACCTGCTGTCGGGCGTGGTCTGCACGCTGGCGGCGCTGCGCATCAACCGGCTGATCGAGCAGCGCAGCTGAAACTCCGGGCGCCGCTGGGTGCTCTTAAAAGAATAGCTGCCAGCGCTTGAGCTGCGCGGGTTTGCGATAGAAAACCATCGCAAACCCTTGCAAATCAAGCGCTGGCAGCTCTTTTTTTGCTAGCGCGCCCCGGCGTCTCAGTCCTTGGGCCGGAAGCCGATGACCAGCGAGGAGGGCACGCGCCCGTCCACGTCGCGCGGCAGGGTCTCGGTCTTGTGCAGGGCGCGCACCACGGCCTCGTCCCACGACTTGTTGCCGCTGGACTGCACAACGCGCACGCCGACGATGGTGCCGTCCGGCGCGGCGCGCACCTCGACCTCGGCGCGCGGGTTGCCCGCCACCGCGTCGGGGTAGACGATGTTGGGCCGCACCTTGGCCGCCACCTTGCCGCCGTAGCTGCCCGACGGCCCGCTGCTGCGCTGCGCGGTGCCGGTGGCGGTCTCGCCGCCGGTGGCGCCGGCCAGGCCGGCGATGCGGCGCAGCTGCTCCTGGCGCAGCTCTTCGGCGCGCTTTTCTTCAGCCTCGGCGCGGCGCTTGTCGTCGGCGGCCTTTTTCTTCTTTTCCTGCTCGGCGCGGGCCTGCTTTTCCTTCTCGGCCTTCTCGGCTTTTTCACGCTCGGCTTTTTCGCGTTCCGCCTTCTCGCGCTCGGTCTTCTCCCGCTCGGCCTTTTGCTGGGCCGCGCGCTCCTTCTTTTCCTGCTCCAGCCGCTCGCGACGCTCCTCTTCCTTGCGCTCGCGTTCACGCTTCTCGCGCTCGGCGATCTGCTGCTGGCGCTTCTTCTCTTCCTCGGCGCGCTTTTTCTCGCGCTCCAGGGCGATGTCGGCCTCGCGCGGCTCGGCCACCTTGGGCGGTGGCGGGGCCGGCGGCGGTGCCGGGGTGGGGGCTGGCGCCGGTGTTGGAGCCGGAGCCGGTGTTGGAGCCGGAGCCGGGGGTGGCGGAGGGGGTGGCGGTGGCGCCACCGCGCGTGGCGCGGCCTGCTGGGGCACGGCGGACCACAGCTCGGCCTCGACGGCCGGGGCATCGTCGCTGGCCTTCCAGTGCACACCCCAGGTCAGTGCGCCGATGAGCGCCAGGTGCGCCAGCACCGCCAGCGCGACGGCGCGCGAGCGCCCGGGCGGGCGCGGCGGGGCGAACTGGTCGCGGTCGTTGGTGGCCTGCATGCGGGGCGTCAGCGGGTCAACCACCGCTCTTGACCGCCAGGGCCACGCGCGCCACGCCGGCGCGCTGCAGCGCGGCCATGGCCTGCATCACGGAGTCATAGGGGACGGACTTGTCCGCGCTGATCAGCACGGGCGTGTCCTCGGGCTGGTCCTTGAGCCAGTTGCTGGCCGTCGCGCCCAGGTTCTGCAGCGCCACGGGGCGCTCGTTGCCGTCGGTCTTGAAGCGGATGCTGCCGTCCTTGTCCACGAACACGTCGGCGCGGGTCTTGGGCACCTTGGCGCCCTTGCCCACGGAGGGCACGTTCACCGAGCTGGGCGTGAGCATGGGCGCCGTCACCATGAAGATGATGAGCAGCACCAGCATCACGTCGATGAAGGGCACCATGTTGATCTCGTTCATGGAGCGGCGGCGGCTGCCGCTGCGCGAGGCCATGGAGGGCATGCCGCGCTCCTTCTCAGTGCGCGCCCTGGGCAGCGGGGTGCGCCGCCAGGTTGCGCTGCAGGATGTTGGAGAACTCCTCGATGAAGGTCTCCTGGTGCGTGGCCACGCGGTCGATGTCGCGTGCGAAGCGGTTGTAGGCGATCACGGCGGGAATGGCGGCGAACAGGCCGATGGCGGTGGCCACCAGCGCCTCGGCGATGCCGGGGGCAACGGTCGCCAGCGTCACCTGCTCCATGCCGGCAAAGCCGGTAAAGGCGTGCATGATCCCCCACACCGTGCCGAACAGGCCCACATACGGGCTGACCGAGGCCACCGAGCCCAGGAAGGACAGGCTGGACTCGATCACGTCCATTTCGCGCTGGAAGCTCGCCCGCATGGCGCGGCGCGCGCCGTCCAGCAGCGTGCCGGCGTCCAGGATGCGGCGCTCGCGCAGCTTTTGAAACTCGCGCATGCCGCTGGCGAAGATGCGCTCCATGGGGCCGACGCGCCCCGGGTCCTGTGCGGCCGAGGCGTACAGGTCGTTCAGGCTGGTGCCCGACCAGAACTCGCGCTCGAACTCGTCGTTCAGGGCGCGCACGCGCTTCAAGGCAAACAGCTTGCGGAAGATGGCCGCCCAGCTGGCCACCGAGACCCCCAGCAGCAGCAGCATGACGAGCTGCACGACCCAGCTGGCGCCCAGCACCAGGCTGAGGATGGACATATCTTGGGAATTCATGATGCGGATAGTCGTTGCAATACGGCAGGCGGGATGCGCGCCGGGCGCATCGTGGCGGCGTCCACCCAGCCGATGCGGATGGAGCCTTCGCACAGCAGCGGGCCGTGGGCGGCGCCGGGCTCCTGCGGGGCCAGGGCCTGCTGCGCGATTGTCAGGGATGCCCGCGCGCTTTCCGCGAGCTGCGCCGTAACAATCAGTTCATCGTCCAGCCGCGCCGGGCGCAGGTAACGCACACGCGCGTCGGTTACGACGAACATCCCGCCCGTGAGTTCCCGCAGCGCCTGCTGCGACAGGCCCAGCGAGCGCAGCCACTCGGTGCGTGCGCGCTCGAAGAACTTGAGGTAGTTGGCGTAGAACACGACGCCCCCGGCATCCGTGTCCTCCCAGTAGATGCGCACCGGCCAGCGGAAGGCCATCGCGTCAGCCGATCAGCGCGCGCAGGCGGGCCACCGACTCCTGCAGCTGCGCCATCGAATTGGCCGTGGAAAAGCGCACGAAGCGCTGCGTGTCGGCCGTGCCGAAGTCGCGCCCGGGCGTGATGGCCAGGTGGGCGCGGCGCATCAGCTCGAAGGCGAAATCCCAGCTGCCCTGCACGCCGAGTTTTTGCGCCGCCTGCGTGCAGTCGGCCCAGGCGTAGAAGGCGCCGTCCGGCGCCACCGGCACATCCAGGCCCAGCGACTGCAGGGCAGGAATGAAGAAGTCGCGCCGGGCGCGGAACTCGGCGCGGCGGCGCTCGTACTCGGAGATGCTGTCCGGCTCGAAGCAGGCCAGCGCCGCGTGCTGCGAGATGGTGGAGGCGCAGATGAACAGGTTCTGCGCCAGCCGCTCGACCACCGGCACCATGGCCTCGGGCACCACCATCCAGCCCAGGCGCCAGCCCGTCATGTTGAAGTACTTGCTGAAGCTGTTGATGCTGATGATGTCGTCGCCGATGGCCAGCGCCGACTGCCCGAACGCCTCGTCGTAGGACAGGCCCAGGTAAATCTCGTCGATCAGCGTGATGCCGCCGCGCGCGCACACCACCTCGTGGATGCGGCGCAGCTCATCGGGCGCGATGGACGTGCCCGTGGGGTTGGACGGCGAGGCCAGCAGCACACCGCGCGTCTTGTCGGTCCACGCCGCCTCGACCTTGGCGGCGCTGAGCTGGAAGCGTTCTTCCGCCGTGGTCGGGATCAGCACCGCGCGGCCCTCCGCCGCGCTCACGAAATGCCGGTTGCACGGGTAGCTGGGATCGGGCATCAGTACCTCGTCGCCGGCCTCGATCAGCGCCAGGCAGGCCAGCTGCAGCGCGGCGGACGCGCCGGCCGTCACCACGATGCGCCGCGCCGGCACGTCGATGCCGAAACGCTGCGCATACCAGCCGCTGATACGCTCGCGCAGAGCGTCCAAGCCCAGCGCGTTGGTGTACTGCGTGCTGCCGGCGCGCATGGCGCGCTCGGCGGCCTCCTGCACCAGCGGGGGGGCGGTGAAGTCCGGCTCGCCGATGTTCAGGAAGATCATCGGCTCGGCCGTGGCCGCCACCTCGCGCGCCATCTGCTGCGCGGCCTTGGCCACTTCCATCACGTAAAACGGTTCGATGCGCTCGGCGCGGGTAGAGAACTTCATAAAAAAAGAGGCTGCCTGGTGAGCCTGCCGCAGTGCCGGCAGAAAAAAAGCGGGGTGAACGCGCCGGTCAGCCCTGGGCGCCGTCCTGCGTCGGGGCGGGCGGCGCGCCGCGGTCCGCCGCCACTTCGGCCGCGCGCAGCTGCGGCGCCAGGTTGCCCAGGGCGCCGTTGACCCAGCGGTGGCCGTCGGTGCCGCCGAACTCCTTGGCCAGCTCGATGCACTCGTTGATGACCACGCGCCAGGGCACGTCCAGGCAGTGCTGGAACTCGTAGGCGCCGATCCACATCACGGCGTGCTCGATGGGCGAGACCTCGGAGAGCTTGCGGTCCAGGTGGGGTTCGATCAGCGCGTCCAGCTGCGCCGCGCCTTCGATGCAGCCGTGCAGGAGTGCGTCGTAGTGCGCCGAGTCGGCCTTGTGAAAGCCCGCCAGGTCGCGCGTGAAGGCGTCTACGGCGGCGGCGTCGTTGCCGCCCACCAGGTGCTGGTACAGCGCCTGCAGGGCGAACTCGCGGGCGCGGCTGCGGGTGGACTTGGAGGCCGCTTTGCGCGCCCCCGTGCTGGTGGTGCCGGTGCGCGGCTGGCGCGGCGGGCGTTTGGAGTCCGGGGTGTTGCCGCTCATGCCAGGCCTCGCAGCAGCTGGGCCATCTCGACGGCCACACGGGCGGCGTCCGAGCCCTTTTCGCTTTGGCGGGCGATGGCCTGCTCCATGTTCTCGGTGGTCAGGATGGCGTTGGCAATCGGCACGTGCCAGTCCAGCCCCACGCGGGTGACGCCGGCGCCGGACTCGTTGGCCACCAGCTCGAAGTGGTAGGTCTCGCCGCGAATGATGCACCCTAAGGCGATTAGCGCGTCAAACGGCTCGCCGGAGGCTTCCTCATCCTCGGCGCGCTGGGCCATGGCCTGCAGGGCCAGCGGCACCTCCAGGGCGCCGGGCACCAGCACATGCTCGATGTCGTCCTCGGCCACGCCTAGGCGCAGCAGCTCGGCGCGGCAGGCGGCGGCCAGGGTGTTGGTGATGCTCTCGTTGAAGCGCGCCTGGACGATGCCGATGCGCAGGCCCTGGCCGTTCAGTTGCGGGGCCGTTCCTTTTTCTGCGTCAAACATGGCTGTTCTTTCGTTCGTGTTCGTGGTTATGCGTTGGCGACGTAGCCGGTGATCTCCAGCCCGTGGCCGGCCATGCTGGGCATGCGCCGCGGCTGGCCCATGAGCTGCATGCGCGCCACGCCGCATTCGCGCAGGATCTGCGCGCCCACGCCGTAGGTGCGCAGGTCCATGCGGCCGCGTTCGGGCGCCTGGGCGGCGCGGGCGCTGCCCTCGAACTGGGCCAGCAGCTGGTCGGCGCTCTCGTTGCAGTTGAGCAGCACGGCCACGCCGCGCCCGTGCTCGCTGATGTGGCGCAGGCTGGCGTCCAGGCTCCAGGAATGCATGCTGCGCCCGACCTCCAGCACGTCCAGCACCGACAGCGGCTCGTGCACGCGCACCGGCACCGATTCATCGGCCTGCCACTGGCCCTTGACCAGGGCCAGGTGCACGGCCTGGCTGGGCACGTCGCGGAAGGCGTGGGCGGTGAATTCGCCAAACGCCGTCTGCATGCTGCGCGTGCCCACCTTTTGCACCAGCGACTCGTTGCGGCTGCGGTACTCGATCAGGTCGGCAATCGTGCCCACCTTGATGCCGTGCTCGGCGGCGAACAGCTGCAGGTCCGGCAGGCGGGCCATGGTGCCGTCGTCCTTCATCACCTCGCAAATCACGGCCGAGGGGCTGCAGCCGGCCATGGCGGCCAGGTCGCAGCCGGCCTCGGTGTGGCCGGCGCGCATCAGCACGCCGCCGTCCACCGCCTGCAGCGGAAAGATGTGGCCGGGCTGCACCAGGTCGCCGGCCTGGGCGCCGGGCGCCACGGCGGCGGCCACGGTGCGGGCGCGGTCGGCGGCGCTGATGCCGGTGGTCACGCCCTCGGCCGCCTCGATGGAGACGGTGAAGGCCGTGCCCATCTTGGTGCCGTTGCGCGCCACCATGGGCGGCAGCTTGAGCAGCTCGCAGCGCTCGCGCGTCAGCGTCAGGCAGATCAGGCCGCGGCCGAAGCGGGCCATGAAGTTGATGGCCTCGGGCGTAACGTGGTCGGCGGCCAGGACCAGGTCGCCCTCGTTCTCGCGGTCTTCCTCGTCGACCAGGATGACCATGCGGCCGGCGCGCAGCTCGGCCACGATGTCGTGAACCGGCGAGATGGGGGCGGGCGTGCGGGGGGTGTTCATGCGAAGGGCTCTCGTCAGGCGCCTTGCGGCCGGGCCCCGGGCAGCGCGCGTTCTCCGGCGCGGTGCCACCAAAGAACGGGTCGCTGCCGCAGGCGCGGGCCGCGCGGCAGGAGAAGATGGGATGCGTCGGTCGATCCCGAAGCGGGCGATTTTAAGCGCCCGCCTCAAACCGCCGGGGCGGCCAGGGTCACGTCGCTGGCCGGGTAGGCCACGCAGGGCAGCACGCAGCCCTCCGCGCGCTCCTCGGGCGACAGGCCCGGCCAGTCCACGCGGTAGCGCACCTCGCCGCTTTCCAGCACGCCGATGCAGGTGCGGCACGTGCCGTTGCGGCACGAGCTGGGCCAGTCGATGCCGCCTTGCTCCAGCGACAGCAGCAGCGGCTGCTCGGGCCAGGCGTCGCACTGCGTGCCGTCGTCACCCACGCGGGCGATGAAGAAAGGCGGGGTGGCGGGGTGGGTCATGGTGCGCTGAATGAATATGGATAAAAAACGGCTCCAGCGCTTACTGTGCAAGCGCTGGCAGCTATCAAAACAGAAGTAACGCCGGCGCCTGAGCGGGCCGGCGTGTGTGCCCAAAAAACAGGCAGTACAGGCGGTTGCCTTGCAGATCAAGCACTTGCGCGCGCCGTACAGCGGTTGTCCGAAGTTATCCCCATGATTGTCCAACGGCGGCTGGGATAACCGGTTCATGCACTGCGTAAAAAACGGGCAGTGCGGTGCTTTTCATTGCAAATCAAGCACTTGCGCGGCCCATACAGCGCTGCTCCGCAGTTATCCACACGATTGTCCAACGCCTTCAGGGATAACCCCCGGCCGGCTTGCGCCCGCTGGCCGCGGCCGGGAACATGGCCGGCCTATGGACCAGCACGACTACTCCCAAGGCGCCGCCTACGTTCGCGGCCAGTACCTGCCCATCGGCCAGGCCAGCATCCCGATCACCGACTGGGGCTTTCTGCGCTCGGACGCCACCTACGACGTGGTGACGGTGTGGGAGGGCGCCTTCTTCCGACTGGACGCGCACCTGGAGCGCTTCATGGCCAGCTGCCGGCGCTTCCGGCTGGACGCCGGCCTGTCGCCCCAGGCCATCGCCCAGGTGCTGGAGCAGTGCGTGCGCCTGTCCGGCCTCCGTGCTTCCTATGTGGAGATGATCGTCACGCGAGGCCAGCCGCCCTGGGGCTCGCGCGACCCGCGCCAGGCGGTCAACCAGTTCTACGCCTTCGCCGTGCCCTTCGTGTGGATCGCGAACGAAGAGCAGCGCCGGCGCGGCCTGCACCTGCAGGTCAGCGACGTGCAGCGCATCCCCGCCACCAGCGTGGACCCGCGCGCCAAGAACTACCACTGGAACGACCTGACCATGGGCCTGCTGGGCGCGCTGGACGCGGGCTTTGACACCGTGGTGCTGAGCGACGGCGCCGGCAACGTGGTCGAGGGGCCGGGCTTCAACGTCTTCTGCGTGGATGCGCAGGGCTGCATCGCCACGCCGGCCGAAGGCGTGCTGGAGGGCATCACCCGCCGCACGGTGATTGAGATGGCCGCCGCGCTGGGCCTGCCCCTGGCGCAGCGCGCGCTGCCCGCCGCCGAGCTGCGCGGCGCGCGCGAGGTGTTTCTGTCCACCTCCGGCGGCGGTGTGCTGCCCGTCACGCGGGTGGACGGCGCGCCCGTGGGCGACGGCCAGGTCGGCCCCGTCACGCGCCGGCTGGTCGACACCTACTGGGCCTGGCACGGCGACGCGCGCTACAGCACGCCGGTGCGCTACTAGCGCCCGGCCCGCATCCTTCGCTGCATTGCAGCAAAATCGTCCTCCAGCGCTTGCAGGACAAGCGCTGCAAGCTATTGTTTTTGATATTCCACAGGAGACTTCATCCATGACTCTCGACTTTGCGGGCCGTGTGGCCATCGTGACCGGTGCCGGCGGCGGCCTGGGGCGCCAGCACGCGCTGGCGCTGGCCGCGCGTGGCGCCAAGGTGCTGGTCAACGACCTGGGCGGCGCGGTGGACGGCAGCGGCTCGGGCGCCTCGGCCGCGCAGGCGGTGGCCGACGAGATCCGCGCCGCGGGCGGCGAGGCGCTGGCCAACAACGCCTCGGTGACCGACTTCGACGCCGTGCTGGCCATGGTGCAGCAGGCCGTCGATGCCTGGGGCCGGGTGGACATCCTGGTCAACAACGCTGGCATCCTGCGCGACAAGTCGTTTGCCAAGATGGACATGGCCGACTTCGCCCTGGTGGTGCAGGTGCACCTGATGGGCGCCGCCTACTGTGCCAAGGCCGTCTGGCCGCACATGCAGGCGCAGGGCTACGGGCGCATCGTCATGACCACGTCTTCCACCGGCCTGTACGGCAACTTCGGCCAGGCCAACTACGGCGCCGCCAAGCTGGCGCAGGTGGGGCTGATGCAGACCCTGGCCATCGAGGGCGCCAAGCACGGCATCCACGTCAACGCCCTGGCGCCCACGGCCGCCACCCGCATGACCGAGGGCCTGATGCCCCAGCAAGTGCTGGACGCCTTGAAGCCCGAGGCCGTGGTGCCCGCCATGCTGGTGCTGGCGCACGAAAGCGCGCCCACCCGCACCATCCTGTGCGCCGGCGCCGGCGCCTTCGAGGCCGCCCATATCACCATGACCCAGGGCGTGTACCTGGGCGTGGGCCCGGACGTGCCCGAGCAGCTGGCCGCCCGCCTGGACGAGGTGACCGACCGCGCCGACGAGCAGGTGCCGCAAAGCGGCGCCGCCCAGAGCACGCACGAGGTGGGCCGCGCCCTGGCGGCGCACGGCGCCCGCTAGTTGCCTTCAGGCCGCCAGCCCGGCCGGGCATTGCCTGCATTGCATATGACACGCCCGGCGCGTGCCGGCAGAGGTTGCAGGCAGTGCCCCGCCGCGGCACCGGCGCTTGATCCAGCCACCGGGCAGGGCACTGCCGGGCGTGCTAAGTTCCGGCCCCTTCATACGGAACGCACAACAACAAACGCGCCCACCCCATGAGCACACTGCACCAGCGAATCGCTGCCCTGAGCGCAGACCGCCTGACCGGCATGCGCCGCGGCATCGAAAAGGAGGGGCTGCGCGTGCTGCCCACGGGCCAGCTTGCGCTCACGCCGCACCCGGTGGCACTGGGCTCGGCCCTGACCCACACGGCCATCACCACCGACTACAGCGAGTCGCAGCTGGAGCTGATCACCGGCGCGCACCGCACGGTGCAGCAGTGCCTGGATGAGCTGACCGAGCTGCACCAGTTCACACACCGCGTGCTGGCCCAGCAGCAGCCGGGGGGCGAGCTGATGTGGGCCTCCAGCATGCCCTGCCAGCTGCCGCCGGACGAGACCATTCCCCTGGGCCGCTATGGCGGCTCCAACGCCGGGCGCGCCAAGAGCGTCTACCGCATGGGCCTGGGCCACCGCTACGGCCGGCGCATGCAGACCATCTCGGGCATCCACTACAACTGGTCGCTGCCGGGCGTGGGCAGCGATGAGTACTTCGCGCTGATCCGCAACTTCCGCCGCAACGCCTTCGTGCTTTTGTTCCTGTTCGGCGCCTCGCCCGCGCTGTGCCCGTGCTTCGTGCAGGGGCGCCAGCACAGCCTGCAGCCCCTGGAGAGCGCCGGCGGGGGTGCCGTCCGCGCCCTGTACCTGCCGCATGCCACGTCGCTGCGCATGGGCCGGCTGGGCTACCAGAGCGACGCCCAGGCCAGCCTGCGCGTGAGCTACAACGGCCTGCAGGGCTATGCCGATTCGCTGCACGAGGCCTTGACCAAGCCCTATCCGGCTTACGAGGCCATCGGCCTGCGCAGCCTGGGCGGCGACTACAACCAGCTTGGCACCAGCCTGCTGCAGATCGAAAACGAGTTCTACGGCACCATCCGCCCCAAGCGCACCGTGCACAGCGGCGAGCGCCCGCTGCACGCGCTGCGCGAGCGCGGCGTGGAGTACGTCGAGGTGCGCCTGATGGACCTGGACCCCTTCGTGCCCGTGGGCATCACGGCCCAGACCATGCGCCTGCTGGACGTGTTCTTGCTGCACTGCCTGCTGACCGACAGCCCGCCGGACACGCCCGAGGAAATCGCCGTGCTGAAGCACAACCAGCAGCTGACGGCCGAGCGCGGGCGCGAGCCCGGGCTGATGCTGTCGCGCAATGGCGCCCAGGTGCCGCTGGTGGAATGGGGCGACCAGGTGCTGGCCGAGTGCGAGCCCATCGCCCAGGCGCTGGACGCCGCCCACGGCGGTGGCGACTACGCCCAGGCCCTGGCGGCGGCCCGCGCCACCCTGGCCAGCCCCGACGCCACGCCGTCGGCGCACGTGCTGTCCGAGCTGGTGCAGCAGCACGAGAGCGACTTCACCGCCTTCGCGCTGGACCACTCGCGCACCTCGCGCGACGTGCTGCTGGCCCAGCCCTGGACCGAGGCGCAGCAGCAGCGCTACCTGGCCCTGGCCGAGCAATCCCTGGCCGACCAGCGCGCCATCGAGGCGGCCGACAATCTGTCGTTCGAAGACTGGCGCGAGCGCTTCATGGCTGTCGAGCAACTGGGCTGAGCGCGCACAGGGTTTGAGGCCTTTTTGGCCTCAAACCCTTGCCAGTCAAGCGCTGGCAGCTATGCTTTTTGAAGCCGCTGCAGCGCTGCGGCGCGCATCCCGTCCAGCGTGCCCGTGGGCGTGATCGCCTGCGGATCGATCAGGCAGTGCAGCACGCTGGGCAGGCCGCTGGCCCGCGCCCGCGCCAGGGCCGGCGCGAAATCCTCCGTGCGCTCCACCCGCTCGCCGTGCCCGCCGAAGGCCTGGGCGTAGGCCTTGAAGTCGGGGTTCTTCAGCTGCGTGGCGCTGATGCGGCCGGGGTATTCGCGCTCCTGGTGCATACGGATGGTGCCGTACATGGCGTTGTCCAGCAGCACCACGATGAGGGGCAGCCCGTACTGCACGGCGGTGGCGAACTCCTGGCCGTGCATCAGGAAGTCGCCGTCGCCGGCGAAGACCACCACCTCGCGCTCGGGCCACAGCCGCTTGGCCCCCACGCCGGCCGGCAGGCCGTAGCCCATCGAGCCGCAGGTGGGCGCCAGCTGGCTGCCGTAGGTGGTGAAGCGCCAGAAACGGTGCACCCAGGTGGCGAAGTTGCCCGCGCCGTTGCAGAAGATGGCGTCAGCCGGCAGCACCTCGCGCAGGTGCTGCATCACCGCGCCCATCTGCAGGCTGCCGGGGATGCAGATGGGGGCCGGGTCGCTCCAGGCCAGGTATTCGGCGCGGGCGGCCTGGGTGTGCGCGGCCCAACGCGGCGCGCCCTGGGGCTGCAGGCCGGCCAGCGCCGCGGCCATGGCCTGCGGCGTGGCGTGGATGGCCTGCGCGGGGCGGTACAGCCGGCCCAGCTCATCCGCGTCGGCATGCACGTGCACCAGGGGCTGCGCGGGCACGGGAATGTCCAGCAGCTCGTAGCCTTGCGAAGGCACCTCGGACAGCCGCCCGCCCAGCAGCAGCACCAGGTCGCTGGCGCGGATGCGCGCGAGCAGCTGCGGGTTGGCGCCCAGGCCCAGGTCGCCGGCGTAGCTGTCGTGGCTGGCCGGAAACAGCATCTGCCGGCGGAACGAGCAGTACACCGGCAGCTGCCACGGGCCGGCGAAGGCCGTCACGTCGCGCACCGCCTGGTCTGACCAGCGGCTGCCGCCCAGAATGACCACCGGCCGCTCGGACGCCTGCAGCCGCGCCGCCAGCTCCTGCAGCGCGGGGGCGCCGGGGTAGGTCTCGGGCACGGTGTAGGGCAGGGCGTCGGCCGTCTGCACGGTGTCGGTCAGCATGTCCTCGGGCAGGGCGACCACCACCGGGCCGGGCCGGCCCGAGGTGGCGACGTGGAAGGCGCGCGACATCAGCTCGGGCAGGCGCCGGGCGTCGTCGATCTGCACCACCCACTTGGCCATGGTGCCGAAGACGGCGCCGTAGTCGATCTCCTGGAACGCCTCGCGCCCCAGCGCGCCGCGCGCCACCTGGCCGACGAAGACGATCAGCGGCGTCGAATCCTGCTGGGCAATGTGGATGCCCGCCGACGCATTCGTCACCCCCGGCCCGCGCGTGACGAAGCAAATCCCCGGCCGCCCGGTCAGCTTGCCCTGCGCCTCGGCCATCATGGCCGCGCCGCCCTCTTGGCGGCACACGGTGACGGCAATGCTGGCGTCGTGCAGGGCGTCGAGGACGGCGAGGTAGCTTTCGCCAGGGACGCAGAAGAGCTGCTGGACGCCGTGCAGGAGGAGTTGCTGGACGAGGATTTGGCCGCCTGTGCGGGAGGGCTTGGCGGAGGTGTTGTGCGGCTGGGTGGTCATGGGGCTGACGGGGAAAAGTCGTGACTATCGCGCAGGGTGTGCGGGTGTGCTGGGCGGCGGGTGCGGCGGTGTTGGGATAGGGGCTTGCTAAGTCGAAGCCAAATTGGCCTCTAGCGCCTACTGGATAAGCGCTGGTAGCTATCTTTTTAGAAGAAGGCGCGCGAGGTTGGGATACTTTTGAAGAGGGGCTGGCATTGGGTGCGGGCCCACCTTCTTCGCAACGTCGGCTCTCGGCCAGGAGCGGTCCTTGAACGCATTCCCACAAGCGACTGCGTCAGACTGCCTGATCGACATTCGACATTCGACATTCGACATTCGACATTCGACATCGTCGATCATGAGTCGGCTCAGTTGTTGGTTGTAAGTATCCGGAAGTTTGAGAGCGTGCTGTAGGCGGGTGTAGCGGGAGTCTCCAAACCCCAGCCGGAAGGCTTGCTAGTTGGTCCCGTTCCTAGCAATCACGCATACCTTGAGGTTGGCGTTAGCATGCACTGACACTTTGGTAGAAGTTCGATATGAGGTTGCAGCATAACACCTAAACCTGGCGCCCCAAAACGCACGAGTGACCTGCACTTTCGCTTATTATTATTACGAGAGGTTGAGGGGATAAGCAATGGCGATTGAGATGGATTGTTTTTTGCAAATGACTACCGCATTGCGGGGTTAAAGGCCGAACAAACCATCACAGTCAACCCCTCTAAACACAAAATTTCCGAGGGCGTAAGAGGCAATGGTAACAATGAAACGTAGTTCGTTGAGAAAGCCGAGCCAAGTGCGTGAGAACGCAGCAGAAAGTTCTTGGCGAGACCATCCAGTCGTGGTTGCTTCAATTGCCGTAGCTGCGACGCTGACCTTAATGGGAGGTGTTGTCTTCCCGCTACTTACGGCTCACCTCTCATCTGAGATCGCGGAATTGCGTAAAGTGGTCGATGCGAAAAGCGAAGAGATTGGCGGCTTAAAGAAACAGATCGAGGGATTGGACCTCAAGCTCTCTGAGGAAAGGGCGGCGGTCCAGAAAATCGAGAATGAAAATACGAAAATCTCCGAAAAATTCCGCCTGGCGACCATAGAAAATCCATTTGTTTTGCCGAGTGGCTATCCAAAGGGGTTGGACACTATACGGATTGGGTCCACTCCAACCGAAGTAGAAGCAGCCTTTCTCGATGTACCAATAGACAAGAAGAATGAGGACTATTGGTCAATTGATGTTACTCATCCAATTTTCTCTTCAGTGACCTACTACTTTGGATTCAATAATCGAGAAATCACGCATATTCTATTTCATAACAAAATCAAAGGTCCCGTCAGAGATGAAGACTTCTTGCCATTGGTAAAGCGATATTTTGGAAGGCCAAGGATCTCCATCGATGAGAACCATCTGTGGGTAACTGGAGGCGTTCATAAAGAAAGAATTTCGGTGGAGGATGGCGGATTATTTTTGATCCTCGGTAAAGATGTCCTGCCCCACTGGATTACACGCGCTTTGGCGAGATGCGAGCGTAGTGACGTAGCCCCCGAGGGGGACCTCAAAGCATTCTGCGAGCACTTTGCAAAAGCAAGAAAGCAACCGAACAAAGAGCGTTGAGCCATCCTACCGTTGCCGCAGGGAAGGTGACAGGCTTCCACTTTTCAACCGAGCTGTTTGAATAATTCCCTGGCACACCGGCATACAAATACCGCAGCGTTACCTTTCGACTTCAACGCGCATAGTTCAACAGGAGGCATGTGGGCCTAATCCAAAGCCCGCAGGGCGCGTAGTGAAGTCGTTTACGCTGAACCAGCAGTTCTTGGCCTAAATTCAGTGTGTGGTGCCCGCCAGTCCGCAGGAAGCGACTCGTCGATTGGTTGAATTCACACTGAAAAGCAGACATAGACTGGCGAGATCCGAGCGGCTGCAAGGGGTCGGAAGCCTTCAGTGCTCTTATCTGTCGGCCGGGTGGGTCTTTTTCAATTTCTCCAATACCTCCTGCGCATCCTCACACCACCACTGCGCCGCCGCATAAAACCCCTCCCACACGCACCCGTTGCACCCTCGCCCGCAGCAGGTGGTCGGCTCGGGTGGCGGCGGGCGCAGGCGCACTCCGGCGTGCGCAGCTTCGTCTTGCAGGGTGGCAAAACGCTGGCGTGTAGCTTCAAGCATTTAGTTGGTCGCTGTCTGCATGATTGATGAAGTGAGCGATGAGGCAATCACGGCTTTGCATTCGGCTGATTACGACCGTCCTTCCCAAGCCGCAGACGATGCCCGCTCCACTAACCGCCCCGGCAGCTCGATAGTCCGCGCCGGCTGCGTATCACCCTCCAGCCGCTCCAGCAGACAGCGCACGGCCTCCCGTCCCAGCTCGTCGGTAGGCTGCGCGATGGTGGTCAAACCCGGGCCGATCAGCGCCGTCCACTCGGTTTCGTCGATACCGGCAAAGCCCACGTCGCGGCCCAGTTGCCAGCCCAGGTCGCGGGCGGCGCTGGCGGCCAGCAGGGTGGCGACGGCGTTGCCGGTGACGATGGCGCAGCCGCCGTCCACAGCTCCGCCTTGTTTCTTCGTCCCAGCCGTCTGCTGCGCGTGCCAGCGCTGCAGCTGCAGCCGGCATTCCTCCTGGGCGCCGCGGGGGATCTCCAGATGCACGCCGGTGCAGCCCTCTGGCCCCGCCAACGGGTGGGCCAGCCAGTCGCGGAAGGCCTGCTGACGCGCGATGCGCGAGCTGACGCCGGCGCTGGGTTCGCTCACCAGCACGAAGCGGCGCCAGCCGCGCCGGGCCAGGTGCTCCAGCAGCAGCGCCATGGCGCCGCGGTTGTCCACGCTGATGAAGTCGGCCTCCAGCCCCGGCTGGCGGCGGTCCACCAGCACGATGGGCTTGCCGGCGTCCAGGGCCAGCTGGCGCAGCTGGCCGGTGGCGGTGGCGCGGTTCAGGATCAGGCCGTCCAGCTGTGAGGTCTGCAGCGCCCGCAGCACGCCGCGCTCGCGCTCGGCGGCGTTGCCCAGGTTGAACAGCACCAGCAGGTAGCCGGCCTCCTGGCAGGCGCGCTCGGCGCCCTGCATCACGGCGACGGAAAACGGGTTGGTGATGTCGGCCACCGCCAGGCCGATGAGCCGCGTGCGCCCGTGCTTGAGCGACTGGGCCATGGGGCTGGGGTGGTAGCCCAGCTGCTGCATGGCGCGCGCCACGCGCGCGGCCGTCTCCGGGGCCAGCAGGGTGTCGCCACCGTTCACGTAGCGCGAGACGGTGGCCTTGGAGACACCCGCGGTGCGCGCCACGTCGTTGATGGTGGTGCGCTGGCGGGGCGCGCGGGCGGCGGGGCGGGGTTCTTCTTCGTGCATGGCAGAGGAGGTTCAGGCAGACAGACGGGCGGGCAGGGCGGCGGCAGACAGGGCAGGCGCCGCAATGTAGCGGCGGGGGCAGGGCGCAGGCGTTGCGGCGGCATCGGGTAAACCCCGTACACGTCGCCGCGACAACGCGCTCTAGAATCATGAAACCGGTTTCAGTGAGCCGTCAACCGTTCCATCCCTCATGCAATACCAGTTCGAGTTTGGCCCCGTTTTCGCCGCCTGGCCCACGCTGCTGCACGGCACCCTGGTCACCGTGCAGCTGTCGCTCACGGCGACGGTGCTGGGGCTGGTGGTGGCGGTGTTCTGCGCCTGGGGCAAGACCTCGGGGCCGGCGGCGCTGCGCTGGGTGATCAACGCCTACATCGAGCTGATCCGAAACACGCCCTTTCTGGTGCAGCTGTTTTTCTTCTTCTTCGCGCTGCCGGCGGTGGGGCTGCGCTGGCCGCCCTACACGGCCGCGCTGGTGGCCATGGTGGTGAACCTGGGCGCCTACGCCACGGAGATCATCCGCGCCGGCATTGAGGCCGTGCCGCGCGGGCAGATCGAGGCGGCGCAGGCGCTGAACCTCAAGGCCTGGCAGATTTTCCGCTTCGTGGTGCTCAAGCCCGCGCTCAAGACCATCTACCCGGCGCTGACCAGCCAGTTCATCCTGCTGATGCTCAGCTCGGCCGTGGTGTCGGTCATCTCGGCGGACGACCTGACCTCGGTGGCGGCCAACATCCAGTCCGAGACCTTCCGCAGCTTCGAGGTCTACATCGTCGTGGCGGTCATCTATCTGCTGCTGTCGCTGCTGTTCTCCGCGCTGTTCCGCCTGGCTTATGAGCGCTGGCTGAACTACCCGGACCGTCGCTGAAGCACAACCCCAGGAGCACCACGCCATGCGTACCTTCGGCTGGGCCGAATTTCTGTTCATCGTCGAGGCAGCCAAGTGGACCATCACGCTGTCCGTGCTGGCCTTCGTCGGCGGCTCCCTGGTGGGGCTGCTGGTGGCGCTGGCGCGCACCTCCGACGTGCCCGCGCTGCGCCACGTGGCGATGCTGTTCACCCGCGTCTTCCAGGGCACGCCGCTGCTGCTGCAGCTGTTCTTGGTGTTCTTCGGCGCGCCCGTGCTTGGGCTGGAGATCGACCCGCTGATCGCCGCGGCTGTGGCGCTCACGCTCAACAGCGGCGCCTTCCTGGGCGAGATCTGGCGCGGCTGCATCGACGCCGTGCCGCGCGGCCAGTGGGAGGCTGCCCACGCCCTGAGCCTGAGCTACTACTGGCGCATGCGTGCCATCGTGCTGCCCCAGGCCTTCAAGATCGCCGTGCCGCCCACCGTGGGCTACCTGGTGCAGATCGTCAAGGGCACGTCGCTGGCGGCCATCATCGGCTTCACCGAGATCACGCGCGCCGGGCAGATCATCAACAACGCCACCTTCCAGCCGCTGCTGGTCTTTGGCGCCGTCGGGGCGCTGTACTTCGTGCTGTGCTGGCCGCTGTCGCTGTGGGCCGGCCGGCTGGAGCGGCGCAACCTGCGCGCCGGCGCACGCTGACGCCCATTACCGCCCCGGGCACCCCTGCTTTCAACCCCAACCCCCGAAGGAGACACGTCATGGCATTCACCCGCCGCCAATTCACCGCCGCCGCTGCCGCCATGGCTGCCGCCGGCCTGCTGCCCACCTTTGCCTCGGCCCAGACCGTGGAGGACATCCGCAAGAAGGGCAAGCTGGTCGTCGGCATGCTGGTGGACTTTCCGCCCTACGGCATCCTGAACGACAAGAACCAGCCCGACGGCTACGACGCCGACGTGGCCCGCCTGCTGGCCAAGGACCTGGGGGTGGAGCTGGAGATCGTGCCCGTCACCGGCCCCAACCGCATCCCCTTCTTGCTGACCAACAAGGTGGACGCGCTGGTCGCCTCGCTGGCCATCACGCCCGAGCGTGCCAAGCAGGTGCTGTTTTCCAAGCCGTACTCGGCCGCCTCCATCGTGCTGTACGGCGAGGCCAAGACCAAGATCACCGGCCCGGCCGACTTGAAGGGCCTGCGCGTGGGCGTGGCCCGCGCCTCCACGCAGGACGTGGCGGTGACCAAGGTGGCGCCCGAGGGCACGCAGATCCGCCGCTTCGACGACGACGCCTCGGCCATGCAGGCACTGCTGTCGGGCCAGGTGGACGCCATCGGCTGCTCCGTCACCGTGGCCGCGCAGATCGCCCAGCGCGCCCCCGCCGGCCGCTTCGAGAACAAGTTCCCGCTGCTGCAGCAGAACATGGCCGTGGCCCTGCGCCCCGGCCAGGACGCGCTGGCCGCCGCCATCAACGCCGCCATCGACAAGCACATCGCCAGCGGCGAATTCAACCAGCGCTACAAGAAGTGGCTGGGCGCCGACCTGCCCAAGCTGGACTGACTTTGACAAGGGCCGGCCGAGCGCCGGCCCGGCAGGACCCCCAGGCATGACGGAGTTTTTTGCATGAATACGACCACCGAGCAGCCCATCATCCAGTTCCAGGGTGTGGAGAAGTGGTACGGCCAGTTCCAGGTGCTCACCGACATCAACCTGGACGTGAAGGCCGGCGAGCGCATCGTGATCTGCGGGCCCTCGGGCTCGGGCAAGTCCACGCTGATCCGCTGCATCAACCGGCTGGAGAGCGTGCAAAAAGGCCGCCTGCTGGTGGACGGCATCGACCTGACAGCCGGCGGCCCCAACGTGGACAGCGTGCGCCGCGAGGTGGGCATGGTGTTCCAGCAGTTCAACCTGTTCCCGCACCTGACCATCCTGGAGAACTGCACGCTGGCGCCCATGCGCTCGCGCGGCCTGTCCAAGGCCGAAGCCGAGGAGCGCGCCATGCACTACCTGACGCGGGTGCGCATTCCCGAGCAGGCGCACAAGTACCCCAGCCAGCTGTCGGGCGGCCAGCAGCAGCGCGTGGCGATTGCCCGTGCGCTGTGCATGTCGCCGCGCATCATGCTGTTCGACGAGCCCACCAGCGCGCTGGACCCGGAGATGGTCAAGGAAGTGCTGGACACCATGATCGGCCTGGCCGAGGACGGCATGACCATGCTGTGCGTGACGCACGAGATGGGCTTTGCCCGCAGCGTGGCCGACCGCGTGATCTTCATGGCCGAAGGGCGCATCGTGGAGCAGGGCGCGCCGCGCGATTTCTTCACCGCCCCGCGCGACCCGCGCACCCAGGCCTTCCTGGGGCAGATCCTCAGCAACCACTGACGGCGGGTTGCCGGCGGGTTGCCGGCGGGTTGCCTCCCCTCTCACTTTCCTTGTCCCTTCGCATGTCCTTCCTGCCCGAATCCGCCGCGCTGCCCGATGCGCTGGTCTCGCTCACCTCCTTCGGCGCCGCCGAGGTGTGCCGCCACGGCCAGCTGTGGTTTGCCCGCCTGTGCCACGAGGCCGGCGCCCAGGGCGTGGAGGTGCGCGAAGAGCTGTTGACCGACCCGGCCGCCGAGCTGCCCGCCCTGGCCGAGTGGCTGCGCAGCACGCCGCTGCGCAGCGTCTATTCCTGCCCGCGCCCGCTGTTTGCCGCCGACGGCCAGCTGGACGCCGCGGCCCTGGCCCACGCCCTGGCCGCCACGCGCACGCTGGGCGCGCTGTGGCTGAAGATGTCCATCGGCCACTTCGCCGCGCAGGGCGAGCAGGCCTCCGCCCTGGGCTTCGCCCCGCTGGCGCAGGCGCTGCAGCAGGCCGGCGTCACGCTGCTGATCGAGAACGACCAGACCCCGCAGGCCGGCAGCCTGCGCGCGCTGCGGCGCTTCTTCGCCGCCGCCGACGCGGCTGGGCTGGTGCTGCCCATGACCTTCGACATGGGCAACTGGCACTACGTGGGCGAATGCCCGCTACAGGCCGCGCGTGAGCTGGGCGAGCGCGTGGGCTACGTGCACGCCAAGGGCGTGCAGCACCGCGGCAAGTGGGTCGCGGTGCCGCTGGCCGAGTCCAGCGCGCCCTGGCGCACGCTGCTGGACGCACTGCCGCAGGACGCGCCCCGCGCCATCGAATACCCCCTGATCGCCGACGACCTGGCCGCCCTCACACGCACGGCGCTGCAGCAGTTGCGCCACGCCACCCGCGTGTAAACCTTTTTGCCCGTCCGCCATGACCACCCCTGACGCGAAGACCTACGACATCGCCACCTTCGGCGAGGCCATGCTGCTGCTGATCGCCGACCGGCCCGGCCCGCTGGAATATGCCGAGGGCTTTACCAAGCGCATCGCCGGCGCCGAGATCAACGTGGCCACCGGCCTGTCGCGCCTAGGGTTCGACGTGCACTGGGCCAGCCGCCTGGGCGCCGACTCCATGGGCCGCTACCTGGTGCGGCAGATGCGTGGCGAGGGCGTCAATTGCGATCACGTGGTGCTGGATGCGGCGCAGAAGACCGGCTTTCAGTTCAAGGGCCGGGTCGACGGCGGCGGCGATCCCGAGATCGAATACCACCGCAAGGGCTCGGCCGCCAGCCTGATGCAGCCGGCCGACATCGACGAGCCCTGGCTGCGCGCCGCGCGCCACCTGCACGCCACGGGCGTGTTCGCCGCCATCTCGCCCACGTCGCTGGCCACGGCCCGGCGCACGCTGCAGGTCGCGCGCGAGGCGGGCAGCACCATCTCCTTCGACCCCAACCTGCGCCCCACGCTGTGGGAGAGCGAGGCCACCATGCGCCGCGAGATCAACGCCCTGGCAGCGGGCGCCGACTGGGTGCTGCCGGGCCTGGCCGAGGGCCGGCTGCTGACCGGCGAGGCCACGCCCGAGGGCATCGCCGCCTTCTACCGCGCGCAGGGCGCGCAGCTGGTCGCCGTGAAGCTGGGCGAGCAGGGTGCCTACTACGACGACGCCCGCGCCGGCACCGGCTACGTGCCCGCTTGCCCGGTGGACGTGGTGGTGGACACCGTGGGTGCCGGTGACGCCTTTGCCGTGGGCGTGGTCAGCGGCCTGCTGGACGGCTTGGCCGTGGACCGGGCCGTGCGCCGCGGCTGCTGGCTGGGCGCGCGCCAGGTGCAGGTGCTGGGCGACTCCGAGGGCCTGCCCACGCGCGCCGAACTGCAGGCGGCCGGCTACTGATGGGCATGCAGGCCACCGCCATGCCGGGCCCCGCCCACGTGCTGGTGTTCCGCGAGCTGCCGCCCGAGCAGCTGGCGCGCATCCAGGCGCAGCACCGCGTCACCATGGCCAACCCGCGCCGGCCCGAGCAGCGGGCGGCCTTCGAGGCCGCGCTGCCCACGGCACACGGCCTGATCGGCTCCAGCTACCAGCTCACGCCCGAGCTGCTGGACCGCGCGCCGCACCTGCGCGTGGTCTCCAGCATCTCCGTGGGCGTGGACAACTACCCGCTCGCGTATTTGCGCGGGCGCGGCATCGCCTTGTGCCACACGCCGGGCGTGCTGACCGAGACCACAGCCGACCTGATCTTCGCGCTGCTGCTGGCCACCAGCCGGCGCCTCGTCGAGCTGGCGCAGCTGGTGCGCAGCGGGCAGTGGACGAGCAACATCGGCCCGTCGCTGTACGGCCACGATGTGCACGGCAAGACCGTGGGCATCCTGGGCATGGGCCGCATCGGCCAGGCGCTGGCGCGGCGCGCGGCGCTGGGCTTCGGCATGCCGGTGCTCTACCACAGCCGCCAACCGGTGCCACCCGAGACGCTGGGTCCGCTGGCGCCCCTGGCCCGGCACGTGCCGCGCGACGAGTTGCTGGCCCGCGCGGATTTCGTGGTCTGCACCCTGGCCCTGACCGAGGACACCCGCGCCAGCCTGGACGCGGCGGCCTTTGCCGCCATGAAGCCCGGCGCCATCTTCATCAACGGCTCGCGCGGCGCCATCGTCGATGAGGTCGCCTTGCTGGCCGCCCTGGACAGTGGCCACCTGCGCGCCGCCGGGCTGGACGTGTTCGCGGCCGAGCCGCTGCCGCTGGATTCACCCCTGCGCACCCACCCCCAGGTGGTGCCGCTGCCGCACGCCGGCTCGGCCACGCACGAGACGCGCCAAGCCATGGCCGTGCTCGCCACCGACAATCTGCTGTCCGCGCTGGCCGGCCGGCTGCCCGCCGGCCGCGTCGCCAACGCCTGAAATCCCGCGTGCCGCCCGGCCCCCCGGCCGCGCGCACCCTTGCCCAGGAGATCCGCATGAGCCACCCCACCGCCCCCCTGACCGCCGACGACGTGGTGCAGGACGCCGCCGTCATCCCCGTCATCGTGCTGGACGAGCCGCACCACGCCGTGCCCATGGCACGCGCGCTGGTCGCAGGCGGCATCCGCATGCTGGAGGTAACGCTGCGCACGCCCGCCGCGCTGGCCTGCATCGAGGCCATTGCCCGCGACGTGCCCGCTGCCGTGGTGGGCGCCGGCACGGCGCGCACGGCCGCCGACGTGCAGGCCGCCGCGCGCGCCGGCTCGCGCTTCATCGTCAGCCCGGGCTACCTGCCGGCGCTGGGCCAGGCCTGCCGCGACGCCGGCCTGCCGCTGCTGCCCGGCGTGGCCACGGCCAGCGAGATCATGGCCGCCGGCGCGGACGGCCTGCGCGTGCTCAAGTTCTTCCCGGCCATGGCGGCCGGCGGCGTGCCGCTGCTCAAGTCCTGGCACGGCCCGTTCGGCGACGTGCGCTTTTGCCCCACGGGCGGTGTCTCGGCGGACAACGCGGCGCAGCTGCTGGCTCTGCCCAACGTGGCCTGCGTGGGCGGCTCGTGGCTGACGCCCCCGAAGCTGCTGGCCGAGGGCGACTGGGCCGGCATCGAAGCCCTGGCGCGCCACGCGGCCGCGCTGCGCGGCTGAGTTGCTATTGAATCAATAGCTGCCAGCGCTTATCCAGTAAGCGCTAGAGGCCAAAAAGACTGATATTTCAAGGTGCGGGCCGCACCAGGCGCAGGGGCAGCCGCGTGCCCCGGCCCACGTCGCCGCGCGCGTCGCCGCTGCCCATGTCCACGGCCCAGCCCTGGGACGCTGACAGCCGGCTTTCGCCCGCGCCGCCGCGCTCCACGTTGCCGTAGGCATAGGGGTTGACACGCGCGGTGTTCACGCTGGCCGTGCCCGTCCAGTGCCATTGGCGCGGCGCGGCGGGCAGCAGCGCGTCCTGCTGCGCCACCAGGCGCTTGAGCTCGGGCACGCGCGGCAGGCGCCAGCGCAGGCCCTCGGCCTGGCCGCGCTGGCGGGCGCGCGCCTGGGCCTCGCCGTAGGTGAACAGCGCGGGCCGGCCGGTGCAGGTGGCACCGTTCCAGTGCATGCCTTCGGCGCAGCGCGCCCAGGCCAGGCGGGCGCGCTCGTCCACCACCCACGCGCCGTCGGGCGAGACGCTCCAGCCGTCCGGCGCCGCCTGCGCGCCCAGGGCGGCGCAGCCCAGCGCCAGGGCGGGCAGCGTGCGAAGGAGGATGAGGGCGGGCGTGCGCATGGTGCGGCCATTCTCGGCCATCGCTGCGCAGGGCGATCGCAGGATCAGCGCCACCAGGCCGGTCCGTCTCGGGGAAATGCGGTGGCGCGCCAGCGCGCCGGGGCGCGACTCGCGACAATCGGGCCGATGGCTTTTTCTCCCTTTTTCCGCATGGCCCTGGTGCTGGGCCTGCTCTCGGCCATCGGCCCGTTTGCCATCGACATGTACCTGCCGGCGCTGCCGGCCATCGGCGCCAGCCTGAGCGCCGACGTGGGCGCCGTGCAGTGGAGCCTGACGGCCTTCTTCCTGGCGCTGGGCGTGGGACAGCTGGCCTACGGCCCGGTCTCCGACATGGCGGGGCGCAAGGCGCCGCTGTACTTCGGCCTCGGCTTGTTGCTGCTGGCCAGCATGGGCTGCGCCCTGGCCAGCGACGTGCACACGCTGGTCGCCCTGCGCTTCGTGCAGGGCCTGGGCGCGGCCGCCGGCATGGTGGTGCCGCGCGCCGTGGTGCGCGACCTGCACACCGGCACCGAGGCGGCGCGCCTGATGTCGCTGCTGATGCTGGTGTTCAGCGTGTCGCCGCTGCTGGCGCCGCTGGCCGGCAGCGCCGTGATCGCCCTGGCGGGCTGGCGCGGCGTGTTCTGGGTGGTGGCCGTGGCGGCGCTGGCCGGGCTGGTGTTGGTGCACCGCGCGCTGCACGAGACGCGCCCGGCCGCGCAGCGCGTGGCCAGCAGCCTGGGCAGCGCGCTGGCCGGCTACGGCGCGCTGCTGCGCGACGGGCACTACCTGGGGCTGGTGGGCATCGGCGGCTGCTCGATGGCGGGCTTTTTCGTGTATCTCGCCGGCTCGCCCTTCGTGCTGATCAACCACTACGGCCTGTCGCCGGTGCAGTACAGCCTGGCGTTCTCGGTCAATGCGGCGGCGTTCTTTGCCAGCGCGCAGTTCACGGCGCGGCTGGGGCGGCGCTTCGGGCTGGTGCCGGTGGTCAAGGCGGCGGCCTCGGGCGCAGGCATCACCATGACGGCGCTGCTGGCGTTCTACCTGGCGGGCGGCGACCAGCTGGCGGTGCTGCTGGGGCTGTACTTCATCGCCAGCGCCTTCATGGGGCTGGTGATACCGACGACCTCGGTCCTGGCGCTGGAGGAGCACGGCGCCATCGCCGGCACGGCGTCGGCGCTGATGGGCACGCTGCAGATGCTGATCGGCGCGGCGGCCATGGGGCTGGTGGGGCTGTTCGCCTCCGACCGGCCGCTGCCCATGGTCGTCGGCATGGCCACGGGCGCGCTCATCGGCGTGCTGCTGACCTGGACCACGCTGGGCGCGGCGGGCAGCCGGCGCGTGGCGCAGCAGGGGTGCGCATGAGCGGTGAAAAGAGTGCCCCGGCAGATCAAATGACAAGTGACGGCCTGGCGCAGCCCGCGCGCGGCCAGGCCATGCTGGCCATCATCCTGGGCCTGACGCTGGCGGTGCTGGACACCAGCATCGTCAACCTGGCGCTGCCGGGCATCGCGCGCGAGCTGCACTCCAGCGCCGCGCATTCGATCTGGGTGGTCAACGCCTACCAGCTGGCCACGCTGGTCACGCTGCTGCCGCTGGCGGCGCTGGGCGAGCGTGTGGGCTACCGGCGCGTGTATCTGGCGGGCATGGCGGTGTTCACCGTGGCCTCGCTCGGGGCCATGCTGGCGCCCACCATGCCAGCGCTGATCGCGGCGCGCGCGGTGCAGGGTCTGGGCGCGTCGGGCGTGATGGCGGTGAACGCGGCGCTGGTGCGCCTGATCTACCCGCGCGCGCTGCTGGGGCGCGGCATGGCCATCAACTCGCTGGTGGTGGCCACGGCCGCCATGGCCGGGCCGTCGGTGGCGGCGGCCATCCTGTCGCTGGCCTCGTGGCACTGGCTGTTCGCCATGAACCTGCCACTGGGTCTGCTGGTGTGGCGCCAGGCGCGGCGCTCGCTGCCGGGCAACCCGCCGGCGGGCGGTGCGGTGCCGCGCTTTTCGGTGGTGGACGTGCTGCTGAACGGCGCCATGTTCGCGCTGCTGTTCCTGGGCGGGGCGCGGCTGGGCACGCGCGGCGACGGCCATGCCGCCGGCTGGCTGCTGCTGGCCGCCGGCCTGGCGGTGGGCGCACTGCACCTGCGCCGCCAGTGGGGACGGGCGGCGCCGCTGTTTCCCGTCGACCTGGTGCGCATCCCCGTGTTCGCGCTGTCCATGGCCTCGTCGGTGGGCGCGTTCTGCGCGCAGATGCTGAGCTTTCTGGCGCTGCCCTTCCTGCTGCTGGAGGCCCAGGGCCGCAGCCACATGGAGGCCGGGCTGCTCATCACCGCCTGGCCGCTGGCCACGGCGCTCACCGCGCCCGTGGCCGGCCGGTTGATCGGCCGCTACCCCGACGGCGCGCTGGGCGGCGTGGGCATGGTGTGCTTTGCGGCCGGGCTGCTGGCGCTGGCCCTGATGCCGGCGCACCCGGCGCCGTGGGACGTGGCCTGGCGCATGGCGCTCAGCGGCGCGGGCTTCGCGCTGTTCCAGTCGCCCAACAACCACACCATCGTCACCTCCGCCCCGCTGCACAGGAGCGGCGCGGCCAGCGGCATGCTGGGCACGGCGCGCCTGACGGGCCAGACCCTGGGCGCCGTGCTCCTGGCGGCCATCTTCGCGCTGCGCCCGGGCCAGGACGGCAGCGCCGAGACGCTGGCGCTGATGGTGGCCGCGGGCTGCGCACTGGCGGCCGGCGTGACCAGCTCGCTGCGCGTGAAGCAGGCCGCGCGGGACTGAGGCCGGCCGGCTGTGCCGGTTTCAGGTCAAATTAGCCTCCAGCCCTTGTCATACAAGCGCAGGCAGCTATTAATTTGGTAGTGTACGTGCCGTGCCTGCCTCTGCTGCACGCCAAGGTGGTGGCGGGCTATTTGCCGCTGCGCAGCCGCCGCGCGTTGGCGCGTGCCCGGCGGTGAAAGGGCTGCAGCGCGCTGTCCAGCGTCTTGGCCATGCTGGCAGCGCTGGGCGGGCGCGCCGTGGGTAGGGCGCCCATCCACAGGCCCAGCCAGGTTTGCTGCAGTTGCACGGCACCGGCGGCCATCAGGGCACTGCAGGCCTCGAAGGCGGCCGCCTGCTTCTCCCAGACCATGCGCAGGTTTTCCGCCTGGACGGCCGGCGACAGGGCGGTGGCTGGGTCGAACATGCGTGACACGCGGGTGGCGATGACGAAGGGCGCGTCCATGGCCAGGCCGGTCAGGGTCCGGTTCAGCGATGCGTGGTGATGTTTCTTGCGGCTCATGGGGGCTGCCTGTGAAGTGGGAGGGATGCAGCGCCCCATCATGCGCCGCGCTGGGCCGTCCCAGGGTCGGACGCCAGCCTGTCCACCACCTCTTGCGCCAGCCGCTGCGCCGTCAGCGGGGCGCTGCCCTCGGCGTGGTTGCTGATGCTGACGAAGGCGTTCTGCCCGCCGCGCCCGCACACCCCGGCCAGGGTGCGCGCCAGCAGGGCCAGGTCCTCGGGCGCCGGGTCGTGGATGCGGTCGTAGGGGGCGTACAGGCGCTCGGCCTGGTCGTAGCCGTGCGCGCCGTGCGCCGGGTTCAGGTTCCAGCGGCACACCAGCGGGCCGGGCCAGAGCCGCCTCAGCAGCGCCAGCTGTTCGGACAGCGGCGGCATGCGGGCGTGCATGCCCAGGCAGTAGGTGGCGCCGGTGCTCTTCAGTACGTCGGCGAAGTGCTCGGCGTGCTCGGGCGAGATCCATTCGCCGTTGCGCACCTCCACGGCCAGCACGGCGTCCGGCGCTCCTGCCAACACCGGCTGGGCGGCCAGCAGGGCACGCAGGCGCTCCAGCACCTCGGGCAGGCGCTCGACCAAATGCCAGGGCAGGGGGCTGAGCTGGAACACCAGCGCGCCGGTGCGCACGCCCAGACCCTCCAGCGCTGGCAGGGTGAAGTGCTGCGCGGCCAGCTCGCCGTTCAGAAAACCCGGGTTGGCCTCGCGCCCACGCCCGTCCTCGCTGCGCACCAGCGCGTCGGTGACCATGCTGGGCGCCTTGACCACGAAGCGGAAGTCGGCCGGCACCTGCGCCGCGTATCGCGCGAAGTCGCTGGCGCTCAAGGGGCGGTAGAAGCCGCGGTCGATGCCCACGCTGCGCAGCAGCGGGTGCTGGCTATAGGCGGTGAGGCCCTGGCGCGCCAGCGTCTGCTCGCTGTAGCTGCCGTCCCAGACCAGGCCATCCCAGCCGGGGTAGCCCCACGACGAGGTGCCCAGGCGCAGCGTGGGCGGCAGCCGGGCCGCCAGGGCGCGCAACTCGTCGCCGTGCACGGCCGGCTGCACGCCCTTGGGACGCGCGGCGGCCGGGGCCGGCTTGGGCTTGGGGGCCGGGGCCGGCGGCGCGGGCGGGGCGCCGAAGAGGTCTTCCTGCATGTCAGGCATTCCCCGCGAACAGGCCGCCTTCATCCAGCAGCGCCCACGCGATCTGCGGGCGCTGCTCCAGCCCCTTGCGGATGGCAGCGGGGATGGACTGGCGCGTCTTGCGGCACAGGCCGGGCTGCTCGTGCACCACGATGGCGATGCCGCGCAGGCTGCGCACCTCCTGGGTGGCGGGCTCCAGCGTCAGGCGCACGCCCAGCTGCTCGTGCAGGCGCCGCTGCAGGCGGCGCAGCTCGGCCAGGCTGGCGACGTTCTCCAGGCGCTGCAGCAGGCGGTTTTCTTCCTCTCGCGTGAGCAGCAGCACGCGCAGCGCGTCTTCGGCGCCGTCGCGCAGCAGGGCGTCCCGCTGGCAGATGCACGCGCCGGGCGGGCATTCGGTACGCAGGGGAGAAGGCAGCGTCGGCATGGCGGCAAACATTATGGTGGCCGCCCCCGCGGCCTTGCAGGAGGGCGCCGCAAGGCCCTGTGGCAAACTCCCGCGCTTCGTTTTTTCCCAGCGTTTTCCAGGCACATGCAGCAGATCGTCCGGCAGTTGGCCGCAGAAATCCGAATCACCGAAACCCAGGTGCGCGCAGCGGTGGAGCTGCTCGACGGCGGCGCCACCGTGCCCTTCATCGCCCGCTACCGCAAGGAAGCCACGGGCGGACTGGACGACGTGCAGCTGCGCGAGCTGGAGGCGCGCCTGTCCTACCTGCGCGAGCTGGATGAGCGCCGCGGCGCGGTGCTCAAAGCCATCGACGAGCAGGGCAAGCTGACCGATGCCCTGCGCGCCCAGATCGCGGCGGCCGCCACCAAGCAGGAGCTGGAGGACATCTACCTGCCGTTCAAGCAAAAGCGCCGCACCAAGGGCCAGATCGCCCGCGAATTCGGCATCGAGCCGCTGGCCGAAAAGCTGTTTGCCGACCCCACGCTGGACCCGCACGAGGAGGCGCAAGCCTTCTGCCAGCCCGCAACGCTGCTCGACGACGGCAAACCCGGCCCGGACTTTTCCACCACCTTCGCCGTGCTGGATGGCGTGCGCGACATCCTGTCCGAGCGCTGGGCCGAGGACGCGGCCCTGGTGCAGTCGCTGCGCGAGTGGCTGTGGGCCGAGGGCCTCTTGCGCAGCAAGAAGGTCGACGGCAAGAACGAGAACGACCCCGAGATCGCCAAGTTCCGTGACTATTTCGAGTACGACGAGCCCATCGGCCGCGTGCCCTCGCACCGCGCGCTGGCGGTGTTCCGCGGCCGGGCGCTGGAGATCCTGGAGGCCAAGCTGGTGCAGCCGCAGGAGCCTGAGGCCGGCCAGCCCAGCCTGGCGGAGGGCCGCATCGCTCTGCACCTGGGCTGGAGCCACCAGGGCCGGAAGAGCGACGACCTGATCCGCAAGTGCGTGGCCTGGACCTGGCGCGTCAAGCTCAGCCTGTCGACCGAGCGCGACCTGTTCTCGCGCTTGCGCGAAGAGGCCGAGAAGGTCGCCATCAAGGTCTTCGCCGACAACCTGCGCGACCTGCTGCTGGCCGCGCCCGCCGGCCCGCGCGCCGTGATGGGACTGGACCCGGGCATCCGCACCGGCGTGAAGGTGGCCGTGGTGGACGCCACCGGCCGCCTGGTGGAGACCGCCACCGTCTACCCGCACGAGCCCCGCCGCGACTGGGACGGCAGCCTGCACACGCTGGCGCGGCTGGTGGACAAGCACGGCGTGCAGCTGATCGCCATCGGCAACGGCACGGCCAGCCGCGAGACCGACAAGCTGGCAGGCGAACTGATCAAAATGTGCCAAAAAGCGGCGCAAACCCAGGCGGGGCAAGCGCTGGCAGCTATCGAAAAAGTAGTGGTGAGCGAGGCCGGCGCCTCGGTCTACAGCGCCAGCGAGTACGCCAGCCAGGAGATGCCCGACGTGGACGTGAGCCTGCGCGGCGCCGCCTCCATCGCCCGCCGGCTGCAGGACCCGCTGGCCGAGCTGGTCAAGATCGAGCCCAAGGCCATTGGCGTGGGCCAGTACCAGCACGACGTGAACCAGGCCGAGCTGGCGCGCACGCTGGACGCCGTGGTCGAGGACTGCGTGAACGGCGTGGGCGTGGACCTGAACACGGCCAGCGTGCCGCTGCTGTCGCGCGTGTCCGGCTTGCCGGCCAGCGTGGCGCGCTCGGTGGTGCGCTGGCGCGAGACGCACGGCGCGTTCAAGAGCCGCAAGCAGCTGCTGGAGGTGAGCGGCCTGGGCCCGAAGACCTTCGAGCAGGCGGCGGGCTTCCTGCGCATCCGCGGCGGCGACAACCCGCTGGACATGACCGGCGTGCACCCCGAAACCTACCCGCTGGCCGAGCAGATCATCACCGCCACCGGCCGCCCGGTGCAGGAGCTGATGGGCCGCACCGAGGTGCTCAAGGGCCTGAAGGCCGAGCAGTTCGCCAGCGAGCAGTTCGGCGCCATCACGGTGCGCGACATCCTGGCCGAGCTGGAAAAGCCCGGGCGCGACCCGCGGCCGGACTTCCGCGTGGCCCGCTTCAACGAGGGCGTGCTGGACATCGCCGACCTCAAGGAGGGCATGGTGCTGGAGGGCACGGTGAGCAACGTGGCCCAGTTCGGTGCCTTCGTGGACCTGGGGGTGCACCAGGACGGGCTGATCCACGTCAGCCAGCTGAGTGCAAAGTTTGTGCAGGACGCGCGCGAGGTGGTGAAGACCGGCGACATCGTCAAGGTGCGCGTGCTGGAGGTGGACGCCGCCCGCAAGCGCATCAGCCTGAGCATGAAGCCCGAGGGCAGCGGCGGCGACCGGGGCGGCGCTGGCCGGGGCAACCGTTTCGAGGGCGCGGGCCGGGACGGCCGCTATGCCCAGCCGGCGCGTGCTGCTGGCGCCGCCCGGCCGCAGGCGCCGCAGCAGTCGGCCATGGCCTCGGCCTTCGAGCGCCTGCAGCGCGGCGAGCGCAAGTAGGCCGGACGGGGCCGCGGCCGCACCCATAATCGGCGCCTTTCCCCGACTGCCGCCGAGGCCCCGATGGACCTGCCGACCCTGCTCGCCCAGCCGCTGGCACTGCCCAGCGTGCCCCGCGTGGTGGCGCTGTTGATGAGCGCGCTGGCGGCGCCCGAGCCCGACCTGCGCCGCGTCAACCAGCTCTTCGCCACCGACCCCGCCCTGGCCGCGCGCCTGCTGGAGGAGGCCAACCGCCCCGCGCACGGCGCCCACCGGCAGATTGCCGGCGTGGCCGAGGCCCTGGCCTTGCTGGACGCCGGCGCGCTGCGGGCGCTGGTGGCGTCATCGGCCGTAGGCACCACCTCGGGTTCGGTGCCGGGCATGAATCTGCAGCAGTTTTGGCGCTACAGCGTGCACACGGCCAAGCTGGCGCGTTCGCTGGCCGGGCTGGTGCACCACAGCCCGCTGGCGGCCTACACGGCCGGCCTGCTGCACGGACTGGGCGAGCTGGTGCTGCACACCGCCGATCCGGGCCGCATGGAATCCATCAACACCCTGATGCGGCCGCTGCAGGTGCGTCGCGCCCGGCTGGAGCAGCACCTGCTGGGCTACAGCTACGCCCAGGTCAGCGCCGCCCTGGCCGAGCGCTGGCAGCTGCCCGAGGTGGTGGTGGACGCCGTGCGCCACCACACCCTGCCGCTGGACAACCCCAGCTACGAGCCGTTGGCCGGCGTGCTGCACCTGGCCAGCTGGGCGGCGCGGGCGCGCGGGGCGGGCATGGGCGAGCGCGAGATGGCTGGCTCCTTCCCCGGCGAGGTGGGCGTGGTGCTGGGCCTGGACATCGACGTGGTGCTGCAGCAAGACCCCATCGACTGGCGGGTGCCGCCGCAGGCGGAGTACGCCTGACCTAGAATTGCTGGCTTTCGCCGTGGCCGCCACCAGCGCCGGCCGCCCATGGGTTCCCTCGCCCCCATCCATCAAAAAGGACCACCATGTCTTACCCTGCGGCAGCGCACGCGCGCCTGCCTTCCTCCCCCTTGGCCCTTCTGGTGGCGCTGCACATCGCCATCGTCATCGCCAGCAACTATCTGGTGCAGCTGCCCGTCATGCTGCTGGGCTTTCACAGCACCTGGGGGGCGTTCAGCTTTCCCTTCATCTTTTTGGCCACCGACCTGACGGTGCGGCTGATCGGCAAAGCGCCGGCGCGTCGCGTGATCGCCCGGGCCATGCTGCCGGCGCTGGCGGCCTCGTACGTGGTGGGCGTGCTGTTCCATGACGGGCGCTTCAACGGCTGGGGCGCGCTGCAGGACTTCAACACCTTCGTGTTCCGCATTGCGTTTGCCAGTTTTGCCGCCTATGTGCTGGGGCAACTGCTGGACATCCAGGTCTTCGACCGCATCCGCCAGAAGAGCCGGGCCTGGTGGCTGGCGCCGGCCGCGGCCTCGGTGGTCGGGCAGGCGCTGGACACGGCGGCTTTCTTCTCGATCGCCTTCTGGCGCAGCACTGACCCTTTCATGGCCGCCCACTGGGTGGAGATCGCCGCCGTCGACTACGCCATCAAGCTGGCCGTCAGCCTGCTGCTGTTCGTGCCCGCCTACGGCGTGGTGCTGGCCGCCATCGTGCGCAGCATGCGAGCGCAGGACGGCGTGCCCACCGCGGCGGCCGGCTGATCACACGCTGCGCATCAGCCCGCCATCCACGCGGATGTTCTGGCCGGTGATGTAGGCCGCGCCCTCGGAGGCCAGGAAGGCCACCGTCGCGCCGACCTCCTCGGCCCGGCCGTAGCGCTGCAGGGGCACGGCAGCGCGCCGCTCGTCCTTTTGCGGCAGGCTGTCGATCCAGCCGGGCAGCACGTTGTTCATGCGGATGTTGTACGCCCCGTACTCATCGCAGAAGATCTTGGTGAACGCCGCCAGGCCCGAGCGCGCCACCGCCGAGGTGGGAAACAGCGCCGACGGCTCGAACGCCCAGGCCGTGGAGATGTTGATGATGCTGCCGCCGCCCTGCCGCTGCATGAGTGGCGCCACCAGCCGTGTGGCGCGCACCACGTTCAGGAAGTAGACCTCCAGCCCGCGCATCCAGTCCTCGTCGCTGATCTCCAGCAGCGCACCCTTGGGGCCGTGGCCCGCGCCGTTGACCAGCACGTCGATGCGGCCGAAGCGCTGCACCACGGCATCCACCAGTCTCTGCAGGTCGGCCACGCTCTGGTTGGAGCCGGTCACGCCCACGCCGCCCAGTTCGTGCGCCAGCGCCTCGCCCTTGCCGGAGGACGACAGGATGCCCAGCGCAAAGCCCGCCTCGTGCAGCTTCCTGGCCGCGGCGGCGCCCATGCCGCTGCCCCCGGCCACCACCACGGCCACGCGTTGTTGTTCGCTCATCGCTTGTCTCTTGAAAGTGATCGAAGCGCCTATCGTAAAAACAAAACCGCCCGGCTGGCGGGCCGGGCGGTTGCTCTTCTTTCAATAGCGGCCGGCGCTTGCCTGGCAAGGGCTGGAGGCCTATTTGGCTCTTATTGGCCGTTGGTGAGGGAATCGCCTTCCAGCTGCGCCAGCGCCGCATTGCCGCCCAGCGACAGCAGGCCGGCGCGGGCGTACACGCCCAGCTTGTCGCGGGTGTCGGAGATGTCCAGGTTGCGCATGGTCAGCTGGCCGATGCGGTCCAGCGGGCTGAACGGGGCGTCCTCCACCTTTTCCATGGACAGGCGCTCGGGCGCGTAGGTCAGGTTGGGGCTGTCGGTGTTCAGCAGCGAGTAGTCGTTGCCACGGCGCAGCTCCAGCGTCACGGTGCCGGTCACGGCGCGCGCCACCCAGCGCTGGGCGGTCTCGCGCAGCATGATGGCCTGGGGGTCGAACCAGCGGCCCTGGTACAGCAGGCGGCCCAATTTGAGGCCGTTCACGCGGTACTGCTCGATGGTGTCCTCGTTGTGGATGCCGGTCACCAGGCGCTCGTAGGCGATGTGCAGCAGGGCCATGCCGGGGGCTTCGTAGATGCCGCGGCTCTTGGCTTCGATGATGCGGTTCTCGATCTGGTCGCTCATGCCCAGGCCGTGGCGGCCGCCGATGCGGTTGGCCTCCAGGAACAGCTCCACCAGGTCGTCGATGCGGCGGCCGTTCAGGGCCACGGGGCGGCCTTCCTCGAAGGTAACGGAGACCTCCTCGGCCTTGACCTCGACCTCGGGCTTCCAGAAGGCCACGCCCATGATGGGGTTGACGATGCGGATGCCGCTGTTCAGAAACTCCAGGTCCTTGGCCTCGTGCGTGGCGCCCAGCATGTTGCTGTCGGTGGAGTAGGCCTTCTCGGCGCTCATCTTGTAGCCGAAGCCTTCGCGGGTCATGAAGGCCGACATCTCGGCGCGCCCGCCCAACTCGTCGATGAAGGCCTGGTCCAGCCAGGGCTTGTAGATCTTGAGCTGCGGGTTGGTGAGCAGGCCGTAGCGGTAGAAGCGCTCGATGTCGTTGCCCTTGTAGGTCGAGCCGTCGCCCCAGATGTGGACGTCGTCCTCCTTCATGGCTGCCACCAGCATGGTGCCCGTCACGGCGCGGCCCAGCGGCGTGGTGTTGAAGTAGGTGGCTCCGCCGGTGCTGACGTGGAAGGCGCCGGCCTGGATGGCGGCCACGCCCTCGTGCGCCAGCTGGGTGCGGCAGTCGATCAGGCGGGCTTTTTCAGCGCCGTACTCCATGGCCTTGCGCGGGATGGCGTCGTAATCCTCCTCGTCAGGCTGGCCCAGGTTGGCCGTGTAGGCGTAGGGCAGGGCGCCCTTGTTCTTCATCCAGCGCAGCGCGGCGCTGGTGTCCAGGCCGCCGGAGAAGGCGATGCCGACCTTCTGGCCGACGGGGAGGTTTTGCAGGATGGTTGCCATGGCGGATGCAGTCAGAAGAGGAGGTAAAGGGGAATCAGCCGAAGTGGCAGATGTAATGGAAGACCTCGGCCACGCGGATGTCGAACCGGGAGTTGCCGGGCACGCTGAACGTCTCGCCCACGCCCACCTTCACCCAGGTGTCGGAGCCGTCGAGCTGGTATTCGCAGGAGCCGCCCACGCATTCCATGATCTCGGGCGCGCCGGTGCTGAAGGTGAGCGTGGCCGGCAGGATGACGCCCACGGACTTCTTCGTGCCGTCCGGCCAGCTCAGGCCGTGGCTCACGCACTTGCCGTCGAAGTAGACATTGGCCTGGGTGGCGACGGTGGCGCCGGCTAGCTGCTGGGTGGTCATGAGAGGGTGGGCCCGGGAGTGGACAAAACCAGCGATTTTAGGCGGGCAAAAAAAAGGGAGCCCCGAAGAGCTCCCTGGATGAGGTGCGCACGATGTGTGCGTGTTCAGCGCCAATAGCGGTCGCCGTGGTGGCGCGGCGGGCGATAGGGGTTGCCCCAGGTGTCGCGGTACTCGATCACGGTGACGGGCGGCGACATGTACACGGGCGGGCCGGGCTGGGTGGCGACCACCACGCCAGGCTGCACGTAGCGGCCGCCGTCGCCATAGACGGGCGCCTGGCCCGGGTAGGGCGCCTGACCAGGGTAGGGTGACTGGGCCATGCCGGAGACGGCGGGCTGCACGCTCAGGGGGATCCAGCTGCCCGGGTCGGTCTGGGTGCGGGTGCTGTACTGGCGGCCGGCGTATTCATACACCACGTCGTAGCCGATCACGCGGTTGTCGTAGTAGGTCTCGGTGGTGCAGCGCTGCACGTTCTCGTAGCCGGGGCGGCCGGCCTCGATGCTGTTGCCCAGCACTGCGCCGCCGATCAGCCCGATGGCCGTGGCCGCGGCCCTGCCGCTGCCCCCGCCGATGGCGTTGCCGGCCGCGCCGCCGGCAATGGCGCCCAGCACGGCACCGGCGCCGCTGGGGGCGCGGCCACCGCTGTAGATGGTTTCGTTGCCGCAGACCTGCTGGGGCGTAGCAACTTGCTGCGTGATGGGCGTGGCGGACAGCACGCGGCCCATCTCCTGCGCCTGGGCGGCCAGCGTGGTGCTGGCCGCCAGGGCGGCGAGCACGAGGGTTTTCTTGGTCAAGGTCATGGGCGAAAAGCTCCTTTCGGTCGGCAGATAACGCGCCAGGGATGAAGGAAGTTTCACCCGAGCCCGTCAAGCCCGTTGTGCCCAGGCGTAAAGATGCGTAAAGGGCGAGGTCAAGCCGCGGATCGCGTGGCCAGGCGCTCGCTCCAGGCCTGGGGGCTGAAGCCCACCGTGATGGCGTCGCCCCACTCGACCACCGGGCGCTTGATCAGGGACGGCTGCTCGGCCAGCAGGGCGGCCAGGCCGGCCGGGTCGGCGGCGCGCGCCTGGGCCGCCTCGTCCAGCCGCCGCCAGGTCGTGCCCTGGCGGTTGAGCACGCGCTCGGGGCCGGCGGCCTGCAGCCATTGCTGCAGCCGGTCCGGCGGCACGCCGAGCTTCTTGAAGTCGTGGAAGGCGTGCGGCACGCCGTGCTCGGCCAGCCAGGCGCGGGCCTTCTTCACGGTGTCGCAGTTGGGAATGCCGTAGATGGTGACGGTGTGGGTACTCATGGCCGCCGATCATGGGCCATGCCCGGCTCGGCGACAATCACGCCCGCCATGCAAACCGCCACTGCCAAGACCCTGTCCGACTGGCTGCACCACTGCGAGCAGCTGCACCCCAAGAACATCGAAATGGGCCTGGAGCGCGTGGGCGAGGTGGCCCGGCGGCTGCAGCTGGCCTTCAAGTGCCCGGTCATCACCGTGGCCGGCACCAACGGCAAGGGCTCGACCTGCGCCATGCTGGAGGCCATCTGCCTGCAGGCTGGCTACCGACCGGGCGTCTATACCTCGCCGCACCTGGTGCACTTCGAGGAGCGCTGCCGCATCCACGGCGAGATCGTGTCCGCCGACGCCCTGGCGCCGCATTTCGAGGCCGTGGAGCGCGCCCGCACGCAGGGCGGCGACCAGGTCTCGCTGACCTACTTCGAGTTCACCACCCTGGCCATCCTGCGCCTGATGAGACAGGCGCCGCTGGACGTGGCCATCCTGGAGGTCGGCTTGGGCGGGCGGCTGGACGCGACCAACGTCATCGACGCCGACTGCGCCGTGATCACCAGCGTGGACGTGGACCACGTGGAGTTCCTCGGCCCCGACCGCGAGAGCATCGGCCGCGAAAAGGCCGGCATCATGCGCACCGGCCGCCCGGTGGTCGTCAGCGACCCCGTGCCGCCCGCCAGCGTGATCGACCGCGCCCGCGAGATCGGCGCCGACCTGTGGCGCTTCGGCCAGGATTTCAACTACACCGGCGACAAGCAGCAGTGGGCCTGGGCCGGGCGCGGGCGGCGCTACGCCGGCCTGGCCTACCCGGCGCTGCGCGGAGCCAACCAGCTGCTCAACGCGTCGGGCGCGCTGGCCGCGCTGGAGGCGCTGCGCGAGCAGCTGCCGATTACCGCGCAGGCGGTGCGCGCCGGCCTGGCGCTGGTGGAGCTGCCCGGGCGCTTCCAGATCGTGCCGGGCCAGCCCGCGCTGGTACTGGACGTGGCACACAACCCGCATTCGGTGGCGGCCCTTACGGCCAACCTGGACGCCATGGGCTACTTCCCCACCACGCACGCCATCTTCGGCGCCATGGCGGACAAGGACCTGGGGCCCATGCTGGCCAAGGTTGGTCCGCTGATCGACCGCTGGTACTTCACCGACCTGGACACGCCCCGCGCCCTGAAGGCGCAGCAGCTGCAGCAGCGCTGGGGCGCCCTGCAGATTGCCGCCGGCGCCAAGCGCGAGGTGCCCACCAGCACTCACGCCAGCCCGCTGCAGGCGCTGGCCGCCGCCATGGAAGTGGCGGTCCCGGCTGATAGAATCGTGGTCTTTGGCTCCTTCTATACGGTGGGTGGCGTGCTCCAGCAGGGGGTGCCCCGCCTGCAGGCCAAGCACCTGGGGGCTTAGATCGTCGATACGCTCTTAAGTCCCTCTCTCCCTGTCCATGGCATTTTTCAAGTTCCGCTGGCCCGGCAAGCCCGAGGCCCCGGCCGACAAGGCCAAGCCGGCCAAGCGCACCTCCTCGTCCTCCGCCTCACGCACCTCCCAGGCCGAGAGCCTGGAGGACATGCGTCGGCGCGCTCGCCACCGCCTGATCGGGGCGGCCGTGCTGGTGCTGGCCGGCGTGGTGGGCTTTCCGCTGCTGTTCGACTCCCAGCCACGCCCCATCCCGGTGAACGTGGCCATCGACATTCCCGACCGCAACAAGGTCGCGCCTCTGGTGGTGCCGCAAGAGGCGCAGGCCGCACCGGCAGACCCGGCCGCGCCAGCGACGCGCGAGGCCCCGTCGGCCAGCCTGGGCGAGGGCGAGGAATTCCTGCCCGCCATCCCGCCCAAGCCCGCTGCCGCCTCAGAGTCGGCACCCACGTCCAAGCCCGAGCCCAAGCCGGAAGCGAAGCCTGAGCCCAAGCCGCAGCCCAAGGCCGAGCCGAAGCCGGAACCCAAGCCTGAGCCCAAACCCGAACCTAAGGCCGAACCCAAGCCCGCCGCACGCAGCGATGACGCGGCCCGTGCCCGCGCGCTGCTCGAAGGGCGCCAGCCCACAGCGCCGGCCGCCGCTGCCGCGCCGGCAGTCGAGGCCGCCGGCCGCTTCATCGTGCAGGTGGGCGCCTTTGCCGACGCCGACAAGGCGCGCGAAGTGCGCGAGAAGCTCGAGCGCTCGGGCCTGAAGACCTATACCCAGGCGGTGGACACCAAGGACGGGCGCCGCACCCGCGTGCGCGTGGGGCCGTTTGCCAGCCGCGCCGAGGCCGACAAGGCGGCCGAGCGCGTGAAGGGCGCCGGCCTGGCCGGCGCGGTGCTGGCCCTGTAGGCGCGCGCGCCACGCGGCTTTTTTCACGCACACGCACAACGACGACGGCCCATGGCGGCGCTGGACTGGATCTTCGTGGCGGTGCTGGGCGCTTCGCTGCTCGTCGGCGCGTGGCGCGGGCTGGTGTTCGAGCTGCTGTCGCTGGCCGGCTGGGTGGTGGCGTTCTTTGCGGCGCAGTGGTTCGCGGCCGACGTCGGCGCCTGGCTGCCCATGGGCGAGCCGGACGCGGCCTGGCGGCACGTGGCCGGCTTCGCGCTGGTGTTCGTCGGGGCGGTGTTCGCCTGCTCGCTGCTGGCCTGGCTGATCAAGAAGCTGATCGACGCCGTGGGCCTGCGGCCGGCGGACCGGGCGCTGGGCGCGCTGTTCGGCGTGCTGCGCGGCCTGGTGCTGCTGCTGGCGGCGACGCTGGTGGTGGGCTGGATGCAGCTGGGCGACGCGCCCTGGTGGCGCCAGTCGCAGGGCGCGCCGCTGCTGCAGCTGGCCCTGCAAGGCCTGCAGCCGGCGCTGCCGCAGGCGATGGGAAGGCATGTGCCGGCCTGGTAGCGCAGGCGGCGAGGCGGACAATTTATTCGGGGCGGCCACAAGCGGTCCTTTGGCAACACAACACTCTCACTTCAGCGCGAGAAACATCTATGTGTGGAATCGTCGGCGTGGTCAGCGCCAACCCCGTGAACCAGCTCATCTACGACGCGCTGCTGCTGCTGCAGCACCGCGGCCAGGACGCGGCCGGCATCGTCACCCAGGAAGGGCGCAAGTTCTTCATGCACAAGGCCAAGGGCATGGTGCGCGACGTGTTCCGCACGCGCAACATGCGGGCGCTGCCCGGCAGCCTGGGCCTGGGCCAGGTGCGCTACCCCACGGCCGGCAACGCCGCCAGCGAGGAAGAGGCCCAGCCGTTTTACGTGAACGCACCGTTCGGCATCGTCATGGTGCACAACGGCAACCTGACCAATGCACGCCAGCTGCGCCGCGAACTGGCCGAGACCGACCACCGCCACACCAACACCGAGAGCGACTCCGAGGTGCTGCTGAACGTGCTGGCGCACGAGCTGGCCCGCGCCAGCCGGGGCGCGCCGTTGCAAAGCGAGGACGTCTTCGCCGCCGTGCGCGCCGTGCACCAGCGCGTGAAGGGCTCCTACGCCGTGGTGGCCCTGATCGCCGGCTACGGCCTGCTGGCCTTCCGCGACCCCTTCGGCATCCGCCCGCTGTGCCTGGGCCGCGGGCCCGGCAACACCGTGATGCTGGCCAGCGAATCGGTGGCCCTGGAGGGCACGCTGCACCATCTGGAGCGCGACGTGGCGCCAGGCGAGGCGATCTTCGTGCACCCCGATGGCCGCATCGAGACCCAGCAGTGCGCTGCCGCCAGCCAGCTGGTGCCGTGCATGTTCGAATACGTCTACCTGGCCCGGCCGGACTCGGTCATGGACGGCATCTCGGTCTACCAGGCGCGCCTGAACATGGGCGAGACGCTGGCCAAGCGCGTGGTCTCCACCGTGCCGCCCAGCGAGATCGACGCCATCATTCCGGTGCCCGAATCCAGCCGCCCCAGTGCCATGCAGCTGGCGCAGCTGCTGGGCATTCCGTACCGCGAGGGCTTCGTGAAGAACCGCTACGTGGGCCGCACCTTCATCATGCCGGGGCAGTCCACGCGCAAGAAGTCGGTGCGCCAGAAGCTCAACGCCATCGCCAGCGAATTCAAGGGCAAGCGTGTGCTGCTGGTGGACGATTCCATCGTGCGCGGCACGACATCCAAGGAGATCGTGCAGATGGCGCGCGACGCCGGCGCCACGAAGGTCTACCTCGCCTCCGCCGCGCCACCCGTACGCTACCCCAACGTGTACGGCATCGACATGCCTACCTCCGAGGAGCTGATCGCCCACGGCCGCACGGTCGAGGAGATCCGCCAGTGGATCGGCGCCGACGCGCTGATCTACCAGGACGTGGAGGCCATGAAGCAGGCCGTGGGCCGCATCAACCCGCAGGTGCAGGGCTTCGAAGCCTCGTGCTTCGACGGCCGCTACATCACGGGCGACATCTCCGATGAGGACGTGGCGGCGCTGAACGCCGGGCGCAACCGCGGCGGTGACGAGGATGAGCAGGACACTTCGCGCCTGTCCCTGCCCAATGCGGACGTCGCCTGAGGCGGCGTGGCGCTCCTGAAAAGTGAGCAGCTGGCGCTTGATTTGTAGGGGCTTCAATATGAAATTACATTGAAAGCCTCACCAATCAAGCACAAGCAGCTATTGTTTTTGATGCAAGGATCACCACCGTGACCGAATCCACCCTGCCGGAGGGCCTGCACCCCGAGACCCTGGCCGTGCGCGAGGCCGTCGCCCGCAGCCACTTCGGCGAGCACAGCGAGGCGCTCTACCTGACCAGCAGCTTCGTGCAGACCGACTGCGCCAGCGCCGCGCGCCGCTTCGCCAACGAGGAGCCGGGCTACACCTACACCCGCACCGCCAACCCCACGGTCGCCAGCTTCGAGCGCCGCCTGGCCGCCATGGAGGGCACGGAATGCGCCGTGGCCACGGGCACCGGCATGTCCGCTATCCTGCTGATGGCGCTCACCGTGCTCAAGAGCGGCGACCACGTGGTGGCCTCGCAGTCCATGTTCGGCTCCACGCTGAAGCTGCTGGGCAGCGAGATGGCGCGCTTCGGAGTGGAGACGACCTTCGTCTCGCAGACCGACGTGCAGGCCTGGGAAGCAGCCATCCGCCCCAACACGCGCCTGCTGTTTGCCGAAACGCCCACCAACCCGCTGGGCGACCTGTGCGACATCGCCGCGCTAGCGAACATTGCGCACGCCCGCGGCATCCTGCTGGCGGTGGACAACAGCTTTTGCTCGCCAGTGCTGCAGCGCCCGGCGCTGCTGGGCGCCGACCTGGTGGTCTATTCCGGCACCAAGATCCTGGAGGGCCAGGGCCGCGTCATGTCCGGGGCCGTCTGCGGCACGCGGGCGCTGGTGGACAAGGTCATGGGCACCTTCATGCGCAGCGCGGGACTGAATCTGTCGCCGTTCAACGCCTGGGTGGTGCTCAAGGGCTTGGAGACGCTGGGCCTGCGCGTGCGCACGCAAAGCGCTGCGGCGCTGGAGCTGGCCGGGTGGCTGGAGCAGCATCCCAAGGTCGCCCGCGTGCATTACTCGGGCCTGGCCAGCCACCCGCAGCACCAGCTCGCCATGCGCCAGCAGGGCGGGCTGGGCGGGCCGGTGCTGGCGTTCGACGTGGTCGGGCAGGGGGCAGAGCAGCTGCGCGCCAACGCCTTCCACGTCATCGACAGCACCCGCGTGTGCTCCATCACCGCCAACCTGGGCGACGTGAAGACCACCATCACCCACCCGGCCAGCACCTCGCACGGGCGCCTGAGCGAGGAGCAGCGCCAGGCTGCCGGCATCGGGCAGGGGCTGATCCGCATCTCCGTGGGCCTGGAGCACCTGGACGACCTGAAGGCGGATTTGCTCCGCGGACTGGACACCCTCGCATGACTACGAACACCAAAGTACGCACCCGTTTCGCCCCGTCGCCGACGGGCTTCATCCACCTGGGCAACATCCGCTCGGCGCTGTACCCCTGGGCGTTCGCGCGCTCGCAGGGCGGCACCTTCATCCTGCGCATCGAGGACACCGACCTGGAGCGCTCCACCCAGGCCGCCGTGGACGTGATCCTGGAAGGCATGCAGTGGCTGCAGCTGGACATCGACGAAGGTCCGTTCTTCCAGATGCAGCGCATGGACCGCTACAAGGAAGTGCTGTCCCGGCTGCAAGCCAGCGGCCACGTCTATCCCTGCTACATGAGCGTGGAAGAACTCGACGCCCTGCGCGAGCGCCAAACCGCCGCCAAGGAAAAGCCCCGCTACGACGGCACCTGGCGGCCCGAGCCGGGCAAGGTGCTGCCTCCCATCCCTGAGGGCGTCAAGCCCGTGCTGCGCTTCAAGACGCCGCAGGGTGGCGTGGTTGCCTGGGACGACAAGTGCAAGGGCCGCATCGAGTTCCAGAACAGCGAGCTGGACGACCTGGTCATCGCCCGCCCGGACGGCACGCCCACGTACAACTTCTGCGTCTGCGTGGACGACATCGACATGGGCATCACCCACGTCATCCGTGGCGACGACCATGTGAACAACACGCCGCGCCAGATCCACATCTTCGAAGCGCTGGGCGCGCAGGTGCCGGTCTTCGCCCACCTGCCCACCGTGCTGAACGAGCAGGGCGAGAAGATGAGCAAGCGCAATGGCGCCAAGGCCGTCACGCAGTACCGCGACGAGGGCTACCTGCCCGACGCCATGGTCAACTATTTGGCCCGCCTGGGCTGGAGCCATGGCGACGACGAGATCTTCTCGCGCGCGCAATTCCTCGAATGGTTTGGCCTGGACCATCTGGGACGCAGCGCCGGCCAGTTTGACGAGGCCAAGCTGCGCTGGGTCAACGCCCAGCACTTGAAGGCCCTGGACGACGCCGAGCTGGCTGCGCTGGTGCGCCCCTTCGTGCTGCAGGTCGGTGTGAGCGCCGAGCAGCTCGACCAAGACGACCGCCTGCCCCGCATCTGCGCGCTGTTCAAGGACCGCTGCGAAACCCTGGTGGATTTGGCCGGCTGGGTGCGGCTGTTCTATGTGGACGCCATCGAGCGCAATCCCGAGGACGCCGCCAAGCACCTAACGGAGGCCCCGGCCCCGCTGCTGCAGGCCTTCGCCGCCGCCATCGCAACGGTGCAGTGGGATCGCGAGTCGATCGCCGCCGCCATCAAGCAGGTGCTGAAAGAGCAGGGCGCCAAGATGCCGCAGCTGGCCATGCCCGTGCGCGTGTTGACCCTGGGAACGGCCCACACGCCGTCGGTGGATGCAGTGCTGGAACTGCTGGGCCGCGAAAAAATCCTCGCGCGTTTGAAAAGCCTCTGAAAACCTGTCTATAATTCGAGGCTCAGCAGATGACGGGCAAGTGAAAACGAGTCACATCATCTAAGTGGGGGTATAGCTCAGCTGGGAGAGCGCTTGCATGGCATGCAAGAGGTCATCGGTTCGATCCCGTTTACCTCCACCACTGGTTGTTTTGAACGCAAGTTCTTAGGTTTTGACCCTATCGTCTAGAGGCCTAGGACACTACCCTTTCACGGTAGGTACCGGGGTTCGAATCCCCGTAGGGTCGCCAAGTTTGGCTGCACTTGGACTCATTTGAGTCGCAAAGCAGCTCCGACGCGGAGTGGTAGTTCAGTCGGTTAGAATACCGGCCTGTCACGCCGGGGGTCGCGGGTTCGAGTCCCGTCCACTCCGCCAAAGTTTTCGGGGGTATAGCTCAGCTGGGAGAGCGCTTGCATGGCATGCAAGAGGTCATCGGTTCGATCCCGTTTACCTCCACCACTGGTTGTTTTGAACGCAAGTTCTTAGGTTTTGACCCTATCGTCTAGAGGCCTAGGACACTACCCTTTCACGGTAGGTACCGGGGTTCGAATCCCCGTAGGGTCGCCAAGTTTGGCTGCACTTGGACTCATTTGAGTCGCAAAGCAGCTCCGACGCGGAGTGGTAGTTCAGTCGGTTAGAATACCGGCCTGTCACGCCGGGGGTCGCGGGTTCGAGTCCCGTCCACTCCGCCATAGGTTCCAAGCAAACGGGCCACATCGCACGATGTGGCCCGTTTTGTTTGGTGCTTGTGCATTGCGCATGAAAAACGCCTGCAACGCAGGCGTGTCAAGCGTTAGGTGCTATCGAAACGATATCACTTCGGTGCCAGACGGATGGCGCCGTCCAGGCGGATCACTTCGCCATTGAGCATGTCGTTCTCGAAGATGTGACGCACCAGCTTGGCATAGTCCTCGGGCGTGCCCAGGCGGCTGGGGAAGGGCACGCCAGCGGCCAGCGCGTCCTGCACCTCCTGCGGCATGCCGAACAGCATGGGCGTGCCGAAGATGCCGGGGGCGATGGTCATGTTGCGGATGCCGTTGCGTGCCAGGTCACGGGCGATGGGCAGCGTCATGCCGACCACGCCGCCCTTGGAGGCCGCGTACGCCGCCTGGCCGATCTGCCCGTCGTAGGCAGCCACGCTGGCGGTGGAGATCATCACGCCGCGCTCGCCTGTGGCCTCGGGCTCGTTCTTGCTCATGGCCTCGGCGGCCAGGCGGATCATGTTGAAGCTGCCCACCAGGTTGACCGTGATGGTCTTGCTGAAGGTGGCCAGAGCGTGGGCGCCGTTCTTGCCCACGGTCTTCTCGGCCGGGGCAATGCCGGCGCAGTTCACCAGGCCCATCAGCTTGCCCAGCGACACGGCCTTGGCCACCACGGCCTGACCGTCGGTCTCGCTGCTCACGTCGCAGCGCACAAAGGCACCACCGATTTCGCGCGCCACGGCCTCGCCCTTGTCTGCCTGCATGTCGGCGATGACCACCGTGCCGCCGGCCTGCGCCAGCATGCGTGCCGTGCCTTCTCCCAGGCCGGATGCGCCGCCCGTAACGATGAATACCTTGCCTTTGATGTCCATGTGGCTGTCTCCTGTGGTGCCGTTGACGTAAACGTCAATTATCACCGACGCATGGGTAAAAAAATGCCCGGCAGAGCCGGGCATCTGGGAGAGCAGGGTAGGTGATCAGCGGAAGCCCACGCGGTCCAGCATTTGCTGCACCTTGACCTGGTTGGCGCCTACCGCGCCGATCGGGATGGTTTCCGCCTTGAAGGGCTTGCCGCCCGTCATTGCCTTCAGCGCCGGGTTTTCCAGTTCTACGCCCTTGGCGGCAGGCCACTCGTTGTTGGCGTTGGCGAAGTAGTTCTGCGCCTCGGGGCTGGCGAGGTATTCCAGGAACTTGACGGCATTGTCCTTGTGCTTGGCGTGGCGCGCCACGCCGCCACCGGCGATGTTCAGGTGCGTGCCCCAGGATTCCTGGTTGGGGAACACCACGCCCACCTTCTGCATGATGGCTTTGTCGTCAGCCTTGTCGGAACGCATGATGCGCGCCAGGTAGTAGCTGTTGGTGACGGCCACTTCGCACTCACCCGTGGCCACGGCCTTGATCTGGTCGGTATCGCCGCCCTTGGGCCAGCGTGCCATGTTGTCCACCATGCCCTTGAGCCAGGCCTGGGTCTTTTGCTCGCCCATGTGCTCCATGACGGCGCCGAACAGGCTCAGGTTGTAGGGGTGCGAGCCAGAGCGGATGCACAGGCGGTCGCGGTTCTTGGGGTCGCCCAGCTCTTCATAGGTGTCCACGTCCTCGGGCTTGACCTTGGCCTTGTTGTAGACGATGACGCGGGCCCGCGTGGAGAGGCCGAACCAGGCGATGCCGCCATCCGGCGCCGGCTGGGCGCGCAGGTTGGCCGGGATGACGTCTTCCAGCAGCTTCGAGCGCACAGGCAGAAACAGGCCCTCGACCTCGCCGCGGTAGAAGCGCGCGGCATCCACCAGCAGGATGACATCGGCGGGCGAGGCCGCGCCTTCGGCCTTCAGGCGCGCCATGATGCCGGCGTCGTCCGAGTCCACACGGTTGATCTTGATGCCGGTGGTCTTGGTGAAGCCTTCGTACAGCGCCTCGTCCGTGGCGTAGTGGCGGGCGGAGTAGAGGTTGAGCACCTTTTCCTCCTGCGCACTGGCCGTGCCGGCGGCAGCCAGGACGCAGGTGAGCAGCAGGGTCTTGAGGCGGATGGACATGGGCCGGGGTTCTTTCTGCGAAATAGAAACGTCGGGATGATAAGGCAAACGAGAATCGTTCCCAAAAAAGCCGGTGCCTGAGCGGGACTCTCTGCAGGCAAAAAATGGGCAAAAAAAAGCCCAGTCAAGGACTGGGCTTGAAAGGATCCAGAAACGGAGTTTCGAGAGGATCCAAGGAGACAACTGGAGGATCTGGCGAGCCAGATCAGGTAGGTGCAATTATACGGGTAAACCCTGTGAATTGTCCAGCGATCAGCGCTTGCGTTGCGTGCTGGCCACTTCGGCCGTGGCGCGGCTGGCGCTGGTGGCCATGGCGTTGAAGTTGGCTTCGGCAACGTCGCTGGCCTGCTTGACGGCTTTTTGCACCGACTCAAAAGCGTTGTTGGCGGCGGAGACGGCGCTCTTGATCACGGCAACCGAAGTCTCCGAGCCGGCGGGAGCATTCTTGACGGCGGTGTCCACGAAGTTGCTGACGTTCTGCTGGACCTGGGCAGCCTGCGCTTCAAAAGCCTTGCCGAACTCGGTGCCGGTGCCCGAAGCGATCTCGTACAGGTGGCGGCTGTAGGCCACGGCCTTTTCGGCCAGGGGCTGGAACTGGCTGGCCTGCAGGGCCAGCAGCTGCTGCACGTCCTTGGCGGACAGCACGGCCTGGGTGTGGGTCGCGGCTTCGGTCAGAGCGGCGCGCGAGGCGGCCACATTCAGTTCCACAAGCTTTTCCATGCCTTCGAAAGCCTTGCTGGTCAGGCCGAACAGGGTTTCCAGGTTGGCCTTGTGGGAAGCGAGCAGTTGGTCTTGGGTCAGTGTCATGTCTTCTCTCCTGTGAGATGCCCCCGAAAAGAGGCGGGGTTGAGATGGCTGCGCTGTCCGGCCCTAAGGCACTTGCTCATGTTGCAGTGCAGCATAAGGCGAATTCTACAATGCTGAGGCGAACTTGCAAGAATTTTGTTGCAGTGCAGCAATTTACTTCGTAACAAGGTTTGAACGGTACCGCGGCCGGGCGCCGGCCTGGCTGGCACAATCGTTCGCCCATGAACGCTCCGCAATCCGCCAGCGCCCAGGACGGCCGCCAAGCCCGGCCCGCGCCGCAGCACCGCTCGTCCTATGCCGCCTTTCGCACCATCGGCTCGCGCTGGGCCGACAACGACATCTACGGCCACGTCAACAACGTCGTTTACTACTCGTGGTTCGATACCGCGGTGAACGGCCACCTGATAGAGCAGGGCGCGCTGGACATCCACGGCGGCGACACCATTGGCCTGGTGATAGAGACACAGTGCAACTATTTCGCACCGCTGGCCTTTCCGCAGACGGTGGAGGCCGGCCTGCGCGTGGCGCGCCTGGGCACCAGCAGCGTGCGCTACGAGGTCGGCCTGTTCGCCCAGGGCGAGGCCCTGAGCGCCGCCTGCGGCCACTTCATCCATGTCTACGTGGACCGGCAGGAACGCCGCCCGCGGCCGCTGCCAGAGCGCCTTTTGCAGGTGCTTCAGGCCCTGCAGATGCCCCCGGCGCCTCGCTAGTGCCCGCAGGACGGGTCGCGGCGTTGGTGCAACAATCGGGGCCGCTGCCGCCAGCCTCGTGCCTTTCTTTTTCTCCCGCGCGCGTTCTCGTCTCCGGTGCGCCGCCGCGTCTGCTTCCATGATCATCACCAGCCTGCTCGACACCGACCTGTACAAGTTCACCATGATGCAGGTGGTGCTGCATCAGTTTCCCGGCGCGCAGGTGGAGTACCGCTTCAAGTGCCGCAACCCCGGCGTGCAGCTGGCGACCTGCGTGAGCGAGATCCGCGACGAGATCCGCGCGCTGTGCAGCCTGTCCTTCCAGGACGCGGAGTTGAGCTACCTGCGCTCGCTGCGCTTCATCAAAAGCGATTTCGTGGACTTCCTGGGGCTGTTTCGCCTCAACGAGAAGTACATCCGCGTGAGCGCGCTGCCCTCGGGCGAGATCGACATCACCATCGCCGGGCCCTGGCTGCACACCATCCTGTTCGAGATTCCGGTGCTGTCCATCGTCAACGAGGTGTACTTCCGCCATCTGCACAACGTGCCGGACTACCTGGAGGGCCGCCGCCGGCTGGACGAGAAGATGGCGCAGCTGCAGCAGACCGGCCTGGAAGGCCTGAAGATTGCCGATTACGGCACGCGCCGGCGCTTTTCGCGCGCCTGGCACGAGGAAATCCTGCACGTGCTGCGCGCCCGCGCGCCCGAACAGCTGGCCGGCACCAGCAACGTGCTGTTCGCCATGAAGCTGGGCCTGACCCCCCTGGGCACCATGGCGCACGAATACCTGCAGGCCTGCCAGGCGCTGGGCCCGCGCCTGCGCGACACGCAGGTCTTTGGCTTCGAGGTATGGGCCAAGGAATACCGCGGCGACCTCGGCATCGCGCTGTCCGACGTGTACGGCATGAACGCCTTTTTGCGCGACTTCGACCTGTATTTCTGCAAGCTGTTCGACGGTGCGCGCCACGATTCGGGCGATCCGTTCGCCTGGGGCGAGCGCATGCTGCAGCACCTGCGCGACAACCGCGTGGACCCGCGCACCAAGACGCTGATCTTCAGCGACGGCCTGACGGTGCCGCGCATCGTGGAGCTGCATCGCCAGTTCCATGGCCGGTGCCAGCTGGCCTTCGGCATCGGCACCAACCTGACCAACGATCTGGGCTACGAGCCGCTGCAGATCGTCATCAAAATGACGCGCTGCAACGGCCAGCCGGTGGCCAAGGTGTCGGACGCGCCCGGCAAGAACATGTGCGACGACGAGAAATACCTGGCCTACCTGCGCCAGGTGTTCGAGATTCCATCCGTGCCTGAAGGCGCGTGAGCGTCCTGCAGCCGCACGCTGGCCGGGCGGTGGCAGGACAACGACCAGAGAGAGATCCAAGGAGATGAAATCCATGAAGCCCCTGCGCGCGCTGGCCCTGTCCGCGTTCTTCCTGGCGCCCGCCCTGGCCGCGGCCGCGGACATTGACGGCGCCCGCCTGTCCGTGCTGTGGGGCGTGCCTTTTGCCGGTGTGCTGCTGTCGATCGCGCTGCTGCCGCTGCTGGCGCCGCACTTCTGGCACCACCACTTTGGCAAGGTGACGGCTGCGTGGTCCCTGGCCTTCCTCGTGCCGTTTGCCGCCGCCTTCGGGCCGGCGGCCGCGGGGGCCGGCTTCGTGCATGCGCTGCTGGCCGAATACCTGCCCTTCGTCATCTTGCTGGGGGCACTGTTCACCGTGGCCGGCGGCATCTACATCCGCGGCAACCTGCAGGGCAGCGCGGCGCTGAACGCCGGGCTGCTGGCCATCGGCGCGGTGCTGGCCAGCTTCATGGGCACGACCGGCGCGTCCATGCTGCTGATCCGCCCGCTGATCCGCGCCAACGACGGACGCAAGCACATCACCCACGTGGTGGTGTTCTTCATCTTCATCGTCTCCAACGCCGGCGGCTCGCTCACGCCGCTGGGGGACCCGCCGTTGTTCCTTGGCTTCCTCAAGGGCGTGGACTTCTTCTGGACGATGCAGCACATCTGGATGGAGACGCTGTTCCTGGTGAGCGTGCTGCTGGTGCTGTTCTTCCTGCTGGACAGCTGGTTCTGGCGCCAGCCCGGCGAGCGCCTGGCCGTCGACCCCACGCCCGACACGCCGCCGGCCCGCTTCGGCTTCGACGGCAAGGTGAACTTCCTGCTGCTGGCCGTGGTGGTCGGGCTGGTGCTGATGAGCGGCGTGTGGAAGTCCGATGTGCAATGGGACGTGGCCGGCACCGCCGTGGGCCTGCCGGGCCTGGTGCGCGACGCCGGGCTGGTCCTGGTCACGCTGGTGTCGCTGGCCCTCACGCCGCGCCAGGTGCACGAGGACAACCAGTTCAACTGGGGCCCCATGCAGGAGGTGGCCAAGCTGTTCGCCGGCATCTTCCTGACCATCATCCCCGTCATCGCCATGCTCAAGGCGGGCGTGGACGGGCCCTTCGGCGCCATCGTGTCCGCCGTCACGCGCGCCGATGGCTCGCCCGACCCGGCCATGTACTTCTGGGCCTCGGGCCTGCTGTCGTCCTTCCTGGACAACGCGCCGACCTACCTGGTGTTCTTCAACACCGCCGGCGGCGACCCGGTGACCATGATGACGACGCACGCGGCCACGCTGGCGGCGATCTCCGCCGGCTCGGTCTTCATGGGCGCCAACACCTACATCGGCAACGCGCCCAACCTGATGGTCAAGGCGATTGCCGAGGACCGCGGCGTGAAGATGCCCAGCTTCTTCGGCTACATGCTGTGGTCGGTCGGCATCCTGGTGCCGCTGTTCGTCGTCATCACCTTCATCTGGCTGCGCTGAGCGCCATGCCCGCCAGCCCAGGAGCATTCCCCCTCATGACCAAGCCCCGCATCCTCATCGCCCGGAAGATCTTTCCGGAGGTCGTGCAGCGCCTGTCCCAGCATTTTGAGGTGCAGGCCAACGACGCCGACGTGCAGTGGACACCGCAAGAGCTGGCCGCCCAGCTGCAGGACAAGGACGGCGCCCTGACCACCGGCAGCCAGCGCATCGACGCGCAGCTCCTGGCCGCGTGCCCGCGCCTGAAGGTGGTGGCCAACATGGCCGTGGGTTACAACAACTTCGACGTGGCCGCCATGACGGCCGCCGGCGTGCAGGGCACCAACACGCCGGACGTGCTGACCGAGACCACGGCCGACTTCGGCTTTGCGCTGCTGATGGCCACGGCCCGGCGCATGGCGGAAGCCGAGCATTACCTGCGCGCCGGCCTGTGGAAGAACTGGAGCTATGACATGTTCGCCGGCAGCGAAGCGCACGGCAGCACCCTGGGCATCCTGGGCATGGGTCGCATCGGCCAGGGCGTGGCCCGGCGCGGTGCGCACGGCTTCGGCATGCAGGTCATCTACCACAACCGTTCGCGCCTGTCGCCCGAGCTGGAGGCCGAGTGCAAGGCGCAATACGTCTCCAAGGACGAGCTGCTGGCGCGCGCCGACCACCTGGTGCTGGTGCTGCCCTACACGCCCGAGTCGCACCACTCCATCGGCGCGGCCGAGCTGGCACAGATGAAGCCCACGGCCACGCTGATCAACATCGCGCGCGGCGGCATCGTCGACGACGCGGCGCTGGCCCAGGCGCTGAAGGACCGGCGCATCGCCGCCGCCGGGCTGGACGTGTTCGAGGGTGAGCCCAGCGTGCACCCGGCGCTGCTGGAGGTGCCCAACGTGGTGCTCACCCCGCACATCGCCAGCGCCACCGTGGCCACGCGCCTGGCCATGGCCAACCTGGCAGCTGACAACCTGATCGCCTTCTTTGACGGGCGCGGCGCCCTCACGCCGGTGAATGCGGTGGCCCCATAATTGCAAGCAAAAACGGCCTCCAGCCCTTGCTGGGCAAGCGCTGGAAGCTATCAAAACAGTAGTCCCATATGGCCCTTGAAATGATCGCCGCACTGGCCTTGCTGGTGCTGATCGCCCTGCTTTTGGGTGCGCTGCTGCTGCGCCCGGCGCGCGTGCAGCTGCCTCCCGAATGGCTGCAGCAGCTGAGGAGCCTGGAAGCAGCCGTGCAGTCCACCCAGCTGGCCGTGGCGCGCAACGACGGCGCCCTGGCCGCCATGGACCAGCAGCTGCGCGGCTTCGCCCAGGCCACGCAGTCGCTGCTGGACGAGCGCCTGGCGCAGGCCCGCCAGGACGCCGCCGCCGGCCGCAAGGAGCTGTCGGAGGCGCTGGCGTCCTTTCGCGCTGAGCTAGCGCAGACCACGCGCACCCTGACCGACGGCAGCACCAAGTCGCGCGAGGCCATCGGCGAGAGCACGCAACTCTTCGGCCAGCGCATCCAGGAGCGTTTCGATGCTTTAAGCCTGTCCACGCACAGCACGCTGGATTCGCTCAAGGGCGACATCCACACCCAGCTGTCGGCCATGGCGCTGGCGCTCAAGGAGCAGCTGGCCGGCAACACGCGCCAGCTGGGCGAGCTGGCCGCCAGCAGCCAGCAAAGCGCAGAAGCCCTGCGCGGCGCGCTCAACGAGCGCCTGGCCGCCATCCAGAGCGACAACGCCGTGCGGCTGGAGGAGATGCGCCGCACGGTGGACGAGAAACTGCAGTCCACGCTGGAGCAGCGCCTGGGCGAATCCTTCAAGCTGGTCAGCGATCGGCTGGAGCAGGTGCACAAGGGCCTGGGCGAGATGCAGACCCTGGCCGGCAGCGTGGGCGACTTGAAGCGCGTCATGACCAACGTGAAGACGCGCGGCACCTGGGGCGAGCTGCAGCTGGGCATGATCATCGACAACGTACTCACGCCCGAGCAGTACGCCAAGAACGTCAAGACCATGCCCGGCAGCGAGGACCTGGTGGAGTTTGCCATCCGCCTGCCGGGCCGCCTGGACGAGCAGCCGGTATGGCTGCCCATCGACTCCAAATACCCGGTGGAGCATTACCAGCGCCTGCTGGACGCGCACGACGCGGCCGACAAGGCGCTGCTGCTGTCGGCCGGCAATGCCTTCGAAACCTCGATTCGCCTCGAGGCGCGCAAGATCTCGGCCAAGTACGTCTCGCCGCCCTACACCACCGACTTCGCCGTGCTGTACCTGCCCACCGAGGGGCTGTTCGCGGAGGTCATGCGCCGGCCCGGCCTGGTGGAGGCGGTGCAAAACGAGTGCCGGGTGATGATCACCGGCCCGGCCAACCTGGCGGCCATGCTCAATAGCCTGCAGATGGGCTTCAAGACCCTGGCCATCGAGAAGCGCTCCTCCGAGGTGTGGGGCGTGCTGGGCCAGGTCAAGACCGAGTTCGCCAAGTTCGGCGACGTGGTGGAGGCCACGCGCAAGTCCATCGACGCGGCGGCCAAGAAGTTCGAGCAGGTGGGCGTGCGCACGCGCGCCATCCAGCGCCGCCTGCGCGACGTGCAGGAGCTGCCCGCGCCGCAGGCCGACGGTGCCGTCGCTGCTGCTGCCGCCGCCGCGCTGGCGCAGGAAGAGCTGGAGATCGAATCCGGCGACGAGGTGGGTGACCAGGCGCCAGGCGGCGCCGCATGACGGCGCCGCCGCCGGCGCCGGCAGGGGCCACGGAAGACGAGCCCGCCACACTGCGCACGCTGGCGCGGCTGATCGCGGCGCAGGTCTGCATCCACGCGGCCATGACCGGCCTGCGCATGGCCGCGCCGCTGCTGGCCCTGCGCGAGGGCTATGGGCCGGCGGCGGTGGGCTTTTTGCTGGCGCTGTTCGCGCTGTCCCAGGTGTTCCTGGCGCTGCCGGCCGGGCGCTACGCCGACCGCCACGGCCTGAAGCGCCCGGTGCGCCTGGCCGTGGTGGCCGCCAGCCTGGGCGCCGCTGCGGCGCTGGCGCTGCCGGTGTTCGCGATGCTGTGCGTGGGCGCACTGCTCACGGGCGGGGCCACCGGGGTGGCGACCATCGCGCTGCAGCGCCACGTGGGCCGCGCCGCGCACGACGCCACGCAGCTGCGCAGCCTGTTCAGCTGGCTGGCCATCGGGCCGGCCGTCTCCAACTTCATCGGCCCGTTCAGCGCCGGCCTGCTGATCGACCATGCGGGCAGCGAGGCCGGCAGCCTGACGGGCTTTCGCGCGTCGTTCGCGCTGATGGCGCTGTTTCCGCTGTTCACCTGGCTGCTGGTGCGCCGCACGCAGGAGCTGCCGCCGGTGCTGGCGCCGGTGGGCGGGCCGCGCGCCAGCGCCTGGGACCTGCTGGCCGACGAGCGCTTTCGCCGGCTGCTGCTGGTGAACTGGCTGCTGTCCTCGTGCTGGGACGTGCACACCTTCGTCGTGCCGCTGCTGGGGCACGAGCGCGGGCTGTCGGCCTCCGTCATCGGCACCATCCTGGGGGCCTTCGCCGTGGCCGCCGCCGTGGTGCGGGTGCTGATCCCGCTGGTAGCCAAGCACCTGCGCGAGGCCAGCGTGGTGGCAGGCGCCATGCTGGCCGCGGCGGTGCTGTTCGGCGCCTACCCGCTCATGCCCACGGCGCTGCTGATGGGTGCGTGCTCGGTGCTGCTGGGGCTGGCGCTGGGTTCGGTGCAGCCCATGGTCATGAGCCTGCTGCACCAGATCACGCCGCCGCACCGCCACGGCGAGGCCCTGGGCTTGCGCGTGATGGCCATCAACGGCTCCAGCGTCGCCATGCCGCTGCTGTTTGGCAGCGTGGGTACGGTGATCGGCGTGAGTGGGCTGTTCTGGGTGGTGGGTGCCCTGGTGGGCGTGGGCTCGCGCATGGCCCTGCGGCTGCGGGCCTGAAGCCGGCTTTTTCTACAGCCCGTAGAAGGTGCGGATGATGTCCCAGGCCTCGGCCGGGTCGTCGGTGATGTGGAACAGCTCCAGATCGGCCGGCGAGATGGTGCCATGCTCCAGCATCACATCGAAGTTGATGAGCGCGCGCCAAAAGGCGCTGCCGAACAGCACGATGGGCACGGGCTTGGCCTTGGTGGTCTGCACCAGGGTCAACACCTCGAACAGCTCGTCCATGGTGCCGAAGCCGCCGGGGAAGACCACCAGCGCCTTGGCGCGCATCATGAAGTGCATCTTGCGCATCGCGAAGTAGTGGAACTTGTACGACAGCGACGGCGTGATGTAGCGGTTGCCGCTTTGCTCGTGCGGCAGCGTGATGTTCAGCCCCACGTTGGGCGCGCCGACCTCATGGGCGCCGCGGTTGGCGGCCTCCATGATGCCCGGGCCGCCGCCGGTGCAGATGTACATGCGCTCAGGCAGAGGACGCGCCTCGCTGAAGGTGGCCACCAGCGCGGCGAAGCGGCGGGCGGCGTCGTAGTAGGTGGCGTTGCGCACGGCGCGCTCGGCCAGGGCAATGCGCTGCTCGTCGCCGCTGGCGCGCGCGTCTTCCAGCAGGCGCTGGGCGTCCTCGGGCGCGAGAAAGCGCGCGCTGCCATACACCACGATGGTGTTTTCCACACCCTGGGCGGTCTGGCCCAGGTCGGGCTTGAGCAGCTCCAGCTGAAAGCGAATGCCGCGCGTCTCGCGGCGCAGCAGGAATTCCGGGTCGGCGAAGGCCAGGCGGTAGGAATCGGCGTGCAGCGGGTTGCCGGAAACGGCGTAGTTGTGCAGCTCGGACCAGGCGTGGGCCAGGCGGCTGTCCTGCAGTTGGGTATTGGCGTCCATGGGGTTATCTTAATGAAATCGGCCTCCAGCGCTTGTTGGACAAGCGGTGGCAGCTATGAAAATGGTAGTGGTCAAAGGCTGCGCAAGAGCCAGGCGCCACTGTGCAGCCCGGCCCAGGCCGCCATCAGCGAGCCTGCCACGTGCAGCAGCGTCACCAGGAGCGCCAGGCCCAGCCGGCCCTGCAGCAGCAGGCCCAGCACCTCGGCCGAGAAGGTGGAGAAGGTGGTCAGCGCCCCCAGAAAGCCGGTTATGGCCATCAACCGCCACACTGGGTCCAGCTGCGGCAGTGCCTGCAGCAGGGCCAGGGCCAGGCCGACCAGGTAGCCGCCGGCCAAGTTGGCCGCCAGCGTGCCCCAGGGCAGCAAGGCACCGGGCGTGTTCAGCCACAACGCCAGGCGCCAGCGCGCCAGGGCGCCGGCGCAGGCGCCTATGCAGATGGCGGCAACTTGCAGCATGGGCTGCGATTGTAGGAAGAGGAGGGTGGCGGGCGTGCCGGCTCAGCGCACGGTCATCTGCTGCGGCAGCCAGGTGGCGATGCCGGGGAAGAGGTAGATCAGCGTCACCGCCACGCACATCAACAGGAACATGGGCAGGGTCACCTTGGCGATCCAGGGCAGGTGGCGGCCCGTCATGCCCTGCAGCACGAACAGGTTGAAGCCCACGGGTGGCGTGATCTGCGCCATCTCCACCACCAGCACCACGAAGATGCCGAACCAGATCGGGTCGATGCCGGCGGCCTGCACGGTGGGCATGACCACACCCATGGTCAACACCACCATGGAGATGCCGTCCAGAAAGCACCCCAGCACGATGTAGAACACCGCCAGCGCCGCGATGAGCTGCGCACGCGTGAGGCCCAGCGAGGCGATCCACTCCGCCAGGTGCCGCGGCAGGCCGATGTAGCCCATGGACAGCGTCAGGAAGGCGGCGCCGGCCAGGATCAGGGCGATCATGCAGTACAGCCGCGTGGCGCCCATGAGCGATTCGCGAAAGCTTCCCCAGTTCAGCGAGCCCTGCACCGCCGACAGCACGAGCGAGCCGACCACGCCCACGGCGGCGGCCTCCGTGGCCGTGGCCAGTCCGGTGTAGATGGAACCCAGCACCGCGGCGATCAGCAGCACCACGGGGATCAGCGCGCGCGACTCGGAGAGCTTTTGCATGAACGACATGCGGTTCTCGGCCTGCGGTACCTGATCCGGATGGCGCAGCGCCCACAGCATGATGTAGCCGGAAAACAGCGCCGCCAGCAGCACGCCCGGCAGCACGCCGGCGATGAACAGCTGGCTGATGGACACCTCGGCCGTCACGCCGTAGACGATCATGATGATGGACGGCGGAATCAAGAGGCCCAGCGTGCTGGCCCCGGCCAGGGTGCCGACCACCATGTGGGCCGGGTAGCCGCGGCGGGTCAGCTCGGGCAGCGTCATCTTGCCGATGGTGGCGCAGGTGGCTGCGCTGGAGCCGGAGACGGCGGCGAAGATGGTGCAGCCCACCACGTTGGTGTGCAGCAGCCGCCCGGGCAAGGACTGCACCCAGGGTGCCAGGCCCCGGAACATGTCCTGCGACAGCCGGGTGCGAAACAGAATTTCGCCCATCCAGATGAACAGGGGCAGGGCGGTGAGCGTCCAGCTCGACGACGAACCCCAGATGGTCACCGCCATGGCGTCGCCCGCCGGGCGCGACGAGAACAACTGCATGCCGATCCAGGCCACGCCCGACAGGGTCAGGCCGATCCAGACGCCGCTGGCCAGGATCAGGAACAGCGATGCGATCAGCAGGCCGGTGATGGCGAGGTCGCTCATGCGGACGGTTCTTTCTGGTTGTCTTTGGGTCCTGCCGTGGGCAGGCCGCTTTATTCGTTGCGCAGCGCCTCGCCGGGCTGGGGCTGGACGCGGCGGCCCCGCATCTCCAGCACCAGCTCGTCCAGGCAGGCGATAGCCATCACGGCCGCGCCCAGCGCCATGCACAGCTGCGGCAGCCACAGCGGCGTGGCGTCGTTGCCGGTAGAGATGTCGTTGAACTCGTGCGACTGCCAGGCCAGGCGGATGCTGTACCAGGCGAACAGCAGCGCCAGCAGGGTGCCCAGCGCCAGCGCGAACAGCTCCAGCGCCCGGCGCCAGGGCCCGCGCAGGCTGCTGATCACCAGCGTGACGCGAATGTGCTCGCCGCGCTTGAGCGTGTGCGCCAGGGCGAGGAAACCCGCGCCGGCCATCAGGTAGCCGGCGTAGGCGTCGATGCCCGAGATGTGGAAGTTGAGCTGCCGCCCGGCGATGGACAGCAGCACTGCCCCCAGCAGCGCCACCATGCATACGGCGGCAAGAAAGGCGGTGCTGTCATACAGCTGATCAAGCAGGCGGCGCATCGTCGGGACGGCTGGCGCTTACTGCTTGCGGTAGGCGTCCACCAGCGCCTTGCCGTCGGGACCGGCCTTGTCCAGCCATTCCTTGAGCATGGTTTCGCCCACCTTGGCCATGTCGGCCTTCAGCTGGGCGCTGGGAGGCAGCACTTGCATGCCCTCGGCCTTGAGCTTGGCGAGGGTGTCGTCGTTCACGCGGCGGCTGGCGGTCCAGCCGCGCTTTTCGGCCTCGGCGGCGGCCTTGAGCACTGCGTCCTGGGTGGGTTTGTCCAGCGCGTCGAAGGCCTTCTTGTTCATGATGACGGCGTTCTTGGGCAGCCAGGCCTGGGTGTCGTAGTAGTACTTCAGGTGCTCGTAGAGCTTGCTGTCCACGCCGGTGGCGCCAGAGGTCATGGTCGACTCCACCACGCCTGTGGCCAGCGCCTGCGAGAACTCCGCCGCCTGCACCGTCACGGGCTGGGCGCCCACCAGTTCCGCGATGCGCGCGGTGGCCGGGCTGTAGGCGCGCCATTTGATGCCCTTCAAGTCGGCGGCCGTCTCGACCGGCTTCTTGGTGTAGATGCCCTGCGGCGGCCAGGCCACGGCGTACAGCAGCACCATGCCCTGGTCGGCGAGCTTTTTCTCCAGGTAGGGCTTTTGCGCCTGGTACAGCTTCATGGAGGCGTCGTAGCTGTCCGCCAGGAAGGGCAGGCCGTCCACGCCGAAGATCTGCCACTCGTTCTGGAAGTTGACCAGCAAAATCTCGCCCAGCTGCGCCTGTCCGCCCTGCACGGCGCGCTTGATCTCCGGTGCCTTGAACAGCGCGGCATTGGCATGCAGCGTGATCTTGAGCTTGCCGCCCGAGGCCTTGTCCACGTCGCTGATGAACTGCGCCATGTTCTCGGTGTGGAAGTTGGTCGCCGGGTAGGCGGCGGCCATGTCCCACTTGGTCTGCGCCAGCAGGGCGGGGGTGCTGAAGGCGCCGGCTAGCGCAACGGCCAGGGCTGCAAGATATCGTCGCTGCATCTCGTGTCTCCGTGAGGTGGGTGTCGTCCGTCAGCCCGGGGTCAGGGCCCGTTCAATGTAGCGGTGCACCGGTGCCCTGGCCCTAGGTGATTCACCTGAATGTCAACAAAATGCTGGCAAATCGTCACAAGGAGAGGAATGCCTGTGAGCTGCTGCCTTAGCATGCCGGCACGCAACTCCATGGGAGACGGACCATGAATGCAGCCGGCAAGAACGCCAAACCCGCCCGCCGGACCGCCCCGTCCGCCGGCGAGACGCGTGCGCCCATCGTCTCCTCCTCGCACCTGGTGTCCACCCACAGCGCGGAGATGAGCGAGTTCGAGTTCGGCCTGATCGTGGCCGGCAACGCCTTCCACCGCTGGGTGGTGCACTGCATGGCCGCCGCCGGGCTGCGCGACCTGACGCCGCTGGACGTGGTGGTGTTGCACCATGTCACGCACCGCGCCCGCGACAAGCGCCTGGCCGACATCTGCTTCATCATGAACGTGGAGGACACCCACGTGGTTAACTACTCGCTCAAGAAGCTGCAGGCTTTGGGCGTGGTGGTCGCCAGCAAGAACGGCAAGGAGGTCACCTATGCCCCCACCGAGGCCGGCCGCGCCCACGTGGAGCGCTACCGCGCCATCCGCGAGGCCTGCCTGATCGACGCGCTGCATGCGCACGACGACCTGAACCGCGACATCGGCGAGCTGGCGCGCCTGCTGCGCATGCTCTCGGGCATGTACGACCAGGCGGCGCGGGCAGCGGCTTCCATGTAGGGTATTCCTGCCGCCGCGGCGGGGGGCGCTGCCTAGAATCTGCTGCACTGCAATACGAAACCCCGGCGGCCCGCGCCGCCGGACTCAGCGAGGATTCCCCGGTGCCAGAAAAAACCCCCGACCCCAGCCAGGACCCGAGCGCTGGCGCCGCCGCACCGCGCGAGCGCATCATCAAGAAGTACCCCAACCGGCGCCTGTACGACACCAACACCTCCACCTACATCACGCTGGCCGAGGTCAAGCAGCTGGTCATCGACGGCGAGCCCGTGATGGTGCGCGACGCCAAGACCGGCGACGACCTCACGCGCAGCATCCTGCTGCAGATCATCCTGGAGGAAGAAGCCGGCGGCGCGCCCATGTTCAGCGAGGCGGCGCTGGCCAACATCATCCGCTTCTACGGGCACGCCATGCAGGGCTTCATGGGGGCCTACCTGGAGAAGAACGTGCAGATGTTCAGCGAGGCCCAGGCCCGCCTGGCCGAGCAGGCGCAGGGGATGTCGCCGGACAAGTGGGCCCAGTTCATGCAGCTGAACTCGCCGCTCATGAAAAATTGGATGGGCAGCTACGCAGAGCAGTCGCAAAACGCCTTCGCCCAGATGAACGAGCACATGCAGCGCCAGACCGAGCAGATGCTGGAGGCGTTCGGCCTGAAAAAGCGCTGAGAAAAGCCCGGGCAGAAGCCGCACGGCAGCGCCGCCCGGGCGCAACCTGGGAAAATGCGGGCGATGAGCGAAGCACACGCCCCTACCCACCCCACTGCCGAGCAGGCGCCCAAGATCGCCTTCGCCAGCCTGGGCTGCCCGAAAAACCTTACCGACTCCGAACTCATCCTCACCCAGCTGTCGGCCGAGGGCTACCGCACCTCCAAGTCCTTCGAGGGCGCGGACCTGGTCATCGTCAACACCTGCGGCTTCATCGACGATGCCGTCAAGGAAAGCCTGGACACCATCGGCGAGGCCCTGGCCGGCAACGGCCGCGTCATCGTCACCGGCTGCCTGGGCGCCAAGGCGGGCAAGGAGGGCGGCACGCTGATCCAGGACGTGCACCCCAGCGTGCTGGCCGTAACCGGCCCGCACGCCGCGCAGGAGGTGATGGACGTGGTGCACCGCCATCTGCCCAAGCCGCACGACCCGTTCATCGACCTCGTGCCCGGCGCCTTCGGCGAGGCCGGCATCAAGCTCACGCCGCGCCACTACGCCTATCTCAAGATCAGCGAGGGCTGCAACCACCGCTGCACCTTCTGCATCATCCCGTCCATGCGCGGCGACCTGGTCTCGCGGCCCATCGGTGACGTGCTCAAGGAGGCGCGCGCGTTGTTCGAGGGTGGTGTCAAGGAGCTGCTGGTGGTCAGCCAGGACACGTCCGCGTACGGCGTGGACGTGAAGTACCGCACGGGTTTCTGGGACGGCAAGCCGGTGCGCACGCGCCTGTACGAGCTGGTGCAGGCCCTGGGCGAGCTGGCTAAGCCCCACGGCGCCTGGGTGCGGCTGCACTACGTCTACCCCTACCCCAGCGTGGACGAGCTGATTCCGCTGATGAACGAGGGCCTGGTGCTGCCCTACCTGGACGTGCCGCTGCAGCACAGCCACCCCGACGTGCTCAAGCGCATGAAGCGCCCGGCCAGCGGCGAGAAGAACCTGGAGCGCATCCAGCGCTGGCGCGAGGCCTGCCCGCAGCTGGTCATCCGCAGCACCTTCATCGCCGGCTTTCCGGGCGAGACGGAAGAAGAATTCCAGCACCTGCTGGATTTCGTGCGCGAGGCGCGGATCGACCGCGCCGGCTGCTTTGCCTACAGCGACGTGCAGGGCGCCGTGGCCAACCAGCTGCCCGGCATGCTGCCCGTGCAGCTGCGCGAGGAGCGCCGCGCGCGCTTCATGGCGGTGGCCGAGGAGGTCTCCACCGCCCGCCTGCAGCAGCGCGTGGGCAGCACCATGCAGGTGCTGGCCGACAAGGCCGTCGGCCTGGGCAAGAAGGGCGGCGTAGCCCGCACCTATGCCGACGCACCCGAGATCGACGGCGTGGTGCACCTGCTGCCGCCCGAGAAGGCCAGCAAGACCTACAAGGCCGGCGAGTTCGTTCGCGCCCGCATCGTCGGCACGCAGGGCCACGACCTGGTGGGCCTGCCGGTCTGACTGGCGCGCTTCTGTTTTGATAGCTGCCAGCGCTTGCCAGTCAAGCGCTGGAGGGCAAAAAGACCATGAAAAAAGGCTTCCCGAGGGAAGCCTTTTTGCTGCTGAGAGGCCGAAGCCCGATCAGACGCGCTTGCGGTACTCGCCGGTGCGGGTGTCGATTTCGATCTTGTCGCCCTGGTCCACGAACAGCGGCACGGGCACTTCGAAGCCGGTGGCGATCTTGGCAGGCTTGAGCACCTTGCCCGAGGTGTCGCCCTTGACGGCCGGCTCGGTCCAGGTGATCTCGCGCTCGACGCTGGTGGGCAGCTCGACCGAGATGGCCTTGCCGTCGTAGAACACCACTTCGGCGGTCATGCCATCTTCCAGGTAGCTGATGGCGTCGCCCATGTTGCTGGCTTCCACCTCGTACTGGTTGTATTCGGAGTCCATCCAGACGTACATCGGGTCGGCGAAGTAGGAGTAGGTGCACTCCTTCTTGTCCAGCACGACGTTGTCGATCTTGTCGTCGGCCTTGAAGACGATTTCCGTGCCCATGTTGTTGAGCAGGCCCTTGAGCTTCATGCGCACGGTGGCGGCGCCGCGGCCGCCGCGGGCGTATTCGGTCTTCAGGACGATCATGGGGTCCTTGCCCTGCATGATCACGTTGCCGGCGCGGATTTCTTGAGCGATTTTCATGGCTGGTTGCCTGGGTAGTGAAGGGTGGGCCGCTGCACCGTCGGGCAGGGCGGGCTGGCAGCGCGGGCTGCCTTTTCCACCCCGGCGCCAGGTGCGTGCGCGGCGGGGGCGCCGGCGGGGCGTCGCTACCCAGGGGCAGCTGCCGATCGTTAGTGGCGCAAAGCCTGCGATTCTAACTTTTCTGCTGAACAAAACCCAGCAGTTGTGTCAACAAATCCGGCTGCTGCATAAGGCGATTGTGCGCCGCCAGGGTGCATTCGCGCCAGTCCTGCAGCGTGGCGGGCTGCAAGGCGGGCAGGGCGGCGGGCGCTGCCAGGCCGTTCCAGGCCAGGTGCGCCTGGCGCAGCGAGGCGGGGGCCTGCAGCCAGTCCAAAAAAGCGTGCAGCTTGGCGTGGTGGGCGTCGTCGTGCTGGGGATAGATGTGCCATACGAAGGGCTGGCCGGCCCACAGGGCGCGCACCAGCGAGTCCTCCCCGCGCACGAAGTTCAGGTCGCAGGCCCACAGCATCTCGTCGAAGGCGGATTGCGGGCGGGGCGGCAGGTATGAAACTGATAGCTGCCCGCGCTTGTCTAGCAAGGGTTTGAGGCCGATTTCATGCAAATCGGCGCCCAGCACGGCGTGCAGCGCCGCGGCGGCCCGGCCGGGCGTGGCCAGCAGGTGGGCGCCGGCCAGGCCCTCCAGCTGCCGCACCAGCTGCGCGAGGGCCGGTGGTTCATAGCAAAACAGCGAGACGGCCAGCGCATCCGGCGCGATGCCGTGGCGCGCGCGCCAGGCGCCGCGGTCGAAGGCGCCCTGGCGCGCGGCCAGATCCGCCTCGCGCAGCAGGCCGCCGGTGCGCGGCGTGAAGCCGGGGTAGAAGAACCAGCGCGTCAGCCCCGCGCCGGGGCCGGTGCCCAGAGGCGACGGCAGCTGGTGGCAGCGCTCCACATAGCCCTCGGCCGACAGGTACTCCAGGTTGATCCACACGGGTTTTCGGGCCCTGGCCCTTGTGGCATCTGCGATGGCAGCTATGAATGCGGGAGCAATCTCGCAGCCGAAGGCCTCCACCACCACGTCGCCCGGGCCGCCCTGCGGTGCCTGCGCGGGCCAGGGCAGCACCTGCACGCCGGGCGCGCCCTGCGGTGCCATCCACGCCAGGGCGCTGGTGTCGTCCGTCCACAGGCGCACGGTGTGCCCGCGCGCGCCCAGCTGCGCGGCCAGGCGCCAGCACACGCCGATATCGCCGAAGTTGTCGATGACCTGGCAGAAGAGGTCCCAGCGCAGCCCGCTCATGCACCGTCCTCGGAGGCGGGGGCACGCAGGTGTTCGACGAACAGCCGCGCCACGCTGGACAGCGATTCGTCCGCGCGCACGCACAGCGACAGGCGCCGCCGCGCCCAAGGCTCGGCCAGGGTGACGGTGCGGATGGCCAGCGTGCCGCGCAGCAGCTGCGCGCTGCCGCGCGGCAGCACGGCCACGCCCAGCCCGGCGGACACCATCAGGCACAGCGCGTCGTAGCTGGTGACCTGCATGCGCAGCTTCAAAGGCGCCTCCAGCTCGGCCGCGGCGCGCGTCAGCTGGTGGTTGATGGCGCTGCCCGGGTGCATGCCGACGAAGTCCCAGGGCAGGGCCTCGGCCAGGCGCACGCTGCGCCGTCGCGCCAGGGCATGGCCGGCGGGCACGATCAGCACCAGCTCGTCCTCGCGCCAGGGCAGCAGCTCCACGCGTTCGCCGTAGCTGCCGTGGTGCAGGATGCCCACGTCGGCCGCGTTCTCCGCCACGGAGCGCGCCACGGCGGTGCTGATCTGCTCCTGCAGCTGCACCTGCACCTGCGGGTGCGCGGCCATGAAGCGCTGCAGCTCGCCCGGCAGGAACTGCGTGATGGCCGAGATGTTGGCCACCACGCGCAGGTGCCCGCGCACGCCGGCGCGAAAGTCGCGCATCTGCGCACCGATGCCATCCAGGTCGTTGAGCACGCCCCGCGCCAGGTGCAGCAGGGCATAGGCAGCGGCGGTGGGCTCGGTGCCGCGGTTGCTGCGCGCGAACAGCTCCACGCGCAGCACGCTCTCCAGCTCGGCCAGGCGGCGGCTGGCGGCCGAGGGGGCGATGTGCTCACGCGCGGCGGCGCGGGCGATGGCGTTTTCCTCCATCACCGCGACGAACAGGCGCAGCGAGAGCGGGTCGAGTTTCATGGGCGGCGATGTTAGAGCCTGTTCAATGCCTTACGCCCTGCCATGCCGCTTTGCGATGGCAGCGTCGCGCTTGAGCGTTTTGCACGCGCGGTGCGGCCACGCATCATGCGCGCGGCTATCGCAGGAGACATATGACGAGCAAGCAAGACACCGCCGCCCCCGCCGCCCTGGCCGGGGTGCGCGTGATCGAGATGGGGCAGCTCATCGCCGGACCGTTCTGCGGCAAGACGCTGGGCGAGTTCGGCGCCGACGTGGTGAAGATCGAGGCCACCGGCACGGGCGACCCGCTGCGCAACTGGCGCCTGCTCAAGAACGGCACCTCGGTGTGGTGGCAGGTGCAGTCGCGCAACAAGAAATCGGTGGCGCTGGACCTGCGCCAGGCCGAGGCGCAGGACATCGTGCGCAAGCTGGTGGCCGAGGCCGACGTGCTGATCGAGAACTTCCGCCCCGGCACGCTGGAGGGCTGGGGCCTGTCGCCCGAGGCGCTGCATGCCCTCAACCCGGGCCTGGTCATCCTGCGCATTTCGGGCTACGGCCAGACCGGGCCGTACCGCGACCTGCCGGGCTTCGGCGTGATTGGCGAGGCCATGGGCGGGCTGCGCCATCTCACGGCCGAGCCCGGGCGCGTGCCGGTGCGCGTGGGCGTGTCCATCGGCGACACGCTGGCAGCGCTGCACGGCGCCATCGGCGTGATGATGGCGCTGTACCACCGCAAGGTGAACGGCGGCGCCGGCCAGGTGATCGACGTGGCGCTGCACGAAGCGGTGTTCAACTGCATGGAGAGCCTGATCCCCGAGTACAGCGCCTTCGGCGCCGTGCGCGAGGCCGCGGGCAGCGCGCTGCCGGGCATCGCGCCCAGCAACGCCTACCCCTGCCAGGACGGCTGGGTGCTGGTGGCCGGCAACGGCGACAGCATCTTCAAGCGCCTGATGGCCGCCATTGGCCGCGCAGACCTGGGCGACGACCCGCAGCTGGCCGACAACGCCGGCCGCGTGGCCCGCGTGGCCGAGATCGACGCCGCCATCGGCGCCTGGACGCGGCAGCGCACCGTGGCCGACGTGATGCAGCTGCTGGGCCAGGCGCGCGTGCCGGCCGGCAAGGTCTACACCGCCCGCGACATCGCCGAGGACCCGCACTACCGCGCCCGCGACATGCTGCTGACGCAGCGCACGCGCGACGGCGACGAACTGCTGGTGCCGGGCATCGTGCCCAAGCTGTCGGCCACGCCGGGCCGCGTGCGCAGCAGCGCGCCCAACCTGGGCGATGACACCGACGCGGTGCTGGCCGAGGCCGGCCTGACGGCCGAGCAGATCGCGCTGCTGCGCGCCAAGGGAGTGATCCAGTGAAGACCAACAACGTATGGAACGGCGCCGGCCGGCGCATCGAGATCTGCGACGTGGGCCTGCGCGACGGGCTGCAGATGGAGGCGCAGTTCGTGCCCACCGAGGACAAGATCGCCCTGGTGGACGCCCTGTCGGCTGCGGGGGTGCGCAAGATCGAGGTGACCTCGTTCACCTCGCCCACGGCCATTCCCGCGCTGCGCGACGCCGAGATCGTGATGCGCGAGATCGCGCGCCGCCCCGGCGTGACCTACACCGCCCTGGTGCCCAACGTGCGCGGGGCCGAGCGCGCCATCGAGTCCGGCACCGACGAGCTGAACCTGGTCATGTCGGTGAGCGAGACGCACAACCTGGCCAACCTGCGCATGACGCGGGCGCAGTCCTTCACGGCGCTGTCGCAGGTGATCGCTGTGGCGCGAGGCGCGGGCGTGCCGGTGAATGTGTCGCTGTCGTGCGTCTTCGGCTGCCCCATGGAGGGCGACGTGCCGCAGGAGGAAGCCCTTGCCTGGGTGCAGCGCTTCGCCGACATGGGGGTGGCCGGCATCACGCTGTGCGACACCACCGGCATGGCCTACCCGACGCAGGTGGCGCAGATCGTGGCAGCGGCGCTGGCGCGCTGGCCGCAGCGGGCTTTCACGCTGCACTTTCACAACACGCGCGGCTTGGGCCTGGCCAACGTGCTAGCGGCCATCGACGCGGGCGCCACGCGCTTCGACGCATCGCTGGGTGGCCTGGGTGGCTGTCCGTACGCGCCGGGCGCGTCGGGCAACGTCTGCACCGAGGAGGTGGTGCACGCGCTGCAGCTCATGGGCTATGACACCGGCATCGATCTGCCGGCGCTGCTGGACACGGCGCGGCGTCTGCCGGCGCTGATCGGGCACGAGGTGCCCGGCCAGATCACCAAGGCCGGCCAGCGGCTGGACCTGCACCCGCCGCCGGCCGAGCTGCCGGCCATCCGCGAGCGGGCACTGGCACGCGCCGCGGCTGCCTGAATTGCTTATTCCCTTTTTTCATTCACATCACCACTATCCATAAGAGGAGACATCCACCATGCACATGACTCGCCAACGCTTTCTGCTCGCCAGCCTGGGTGCCGCTGCCCTGGCCTGTGCCGGCGGCGCCGCCGCCCAGGCCTATCCGGCCAAGCCCGTAACCTTCGTCGTGCCCACGGCGGCCGGCGGCACCACCGACCTGTCGGCGCGCATGGTCGCGCAGGCGCTGTCGCCCGTGCTGGGCCAGTCGGTGGTGGTGGACAACAAGGGCGGCGGCAACGGCGCCATCGCCGCTGCCATCGTCAAGCGCGCCGAGGCCGACGGCTACACGCTGCTGATGCAGTACTCGGGCTACCACGTCATCTCGCCCCACCTGATGAAGACGCCGCAGTGGGATCTGAAGGACTTCCGTCCCGTCGCCAACGTGATCTCGGCGCCGCAGATCATCGTGGTGCGCGGCGACCTGCCGGTGAAGACGCTGCCCGAGCTGATCGCCTACGCCAAGGCCAACCCGGGCAAGCTGAACTACGCCTCGTCGGGCAACGGTTCGCTGCAGCACGTCACAGGCGCCATGCTGGAACAACAGGGCGGCGTGAAGATGGTGCACGTGCCCTACAAGGGCACCGGCCCGGCGCTGCAGGACCTGCTGGGTGGGCAGGTGGACCTGACGTTTGGCACCGCGCCGCCGTTCATGCCGCACATCCAGGCCGGCAAGCTGCGCGTGCTGGCCGTCACCGGCAAGGAGCGCCTGCCCAGCCTGCCGGACGCGCCCACCACCGCAGAGGCCGGCTATCCGGGCGTGAACGCCACCTCGTGGTTCGCGCTATTCGCGCCCGCCGCCGTGCCCCAGCCGGTGGTCGACCGCCTGGCCGCCGACCTGAAGAAGGTGGTGGAAGACCCGGCCTTCCGCAAGAAGGCGCAGGAGCAGGGCGCCAGCGCCGACTACCAGGGCCCGCAGCAGCTGGCCGAGCGCGTGAAGGCGGACTACGCCAATTGGGCGGGCGTCATCAAGAGCTCGAAGATCGAAGCTGAGTAAGTAAGGTGGCGTTTCCGGGTTGATCCCGGACCAAGAGCCAAATAGGCTGCCAGCGCTTGTCCGACAAGCGCTGGCAGCTCTTTTTTTGATAGTGAGTGGCCCGCGCCCCAGGCCTAGGTGGCGTGGCAGGCGGGCTGGATTTCCTGTAAATTCGTACAGTGAATTTGCAATCCAAGCTCGCCATCCTGGCCGACGCGGCCAAGTACGACGCCTCCTGCGCCTCCAGCGGGGCGGCGCCGCGCGACTCCGTCGGCGGGCGCGGCATGGGCTCCACCGAGGGCATGGGCATCTGCCACAGCTATGCGCCGGACGGGCGCTGCATCTCGCTGCTGAAGGTGCTGCTGACCAACTACTGCCAGTACGACTGCCTGTACTGCGTCAACCGCGTCAGCAGCAACGTGCCGCGCGCCCGCTTCGCGGTGCACGAGGTGGTGCGGCTGACGCTGGATTTTTACCGGCGCAACTGCATCGAGGGGCTGTTCCTGTCCAGCGGCATCATCCGAAGCCCCGACTACACCATGGAGCAGGTGGTGGAGGTGGCGCGCGTGCTGCGCGAGCAGCACGACTTTCGCGGCTACATCCACCTCAAGACCATCCCCGACGCCGCGCCCGAGCTGCTGGAGCGCGCCGGGCGCTTCGCCGACCGCCTGAGCATCAACATCGAGCTGCCGACGCCCGCAGGCCTGGCGGCACTGGCGCCGCAAAAGGACGGCGCGGCCATCGGGCGCTCGATGGCGCGCATGGCCGTGCACATCGAGGACGCGCGCCAGGCGCGGCGCGAGCAGGCGAGGGCGCCCGCCGTGTCGCTGGGCGCGGCGCGGCCTGCGCGGCGCGCGAGGCCGCCGGCCTTCGCCCCGGGCGGGCAGAGCACGCAGATGATCGTCGGCGCGGATGCCACCGACGACCGCACCATCTTGGACACCAGCGCCCGTCTGTACGGCTTGCACCGTCTGCGGCGCGTGTACTACTCGGCCTTCAGTCCCATTCCGGATGCGTCGCGCGGCCTGCCTTTGGCGGCGCCGCCGCTGCTGCGCGAGCACCGGCTGTACCAGGCCGACTGGCTGATGCGCTACTACGGCTTCGCACCCGGCGAGATCGTCTCGCCCACGCAGGGCGGCATGCTGGCGCTGGACATGGACCCCAAGCTGGCCTGGGCGCTGGCGCATCGCGAGCGCTTTCCGGTCGACGTGAACACCGCCCCGCGCGAGCTGCTGCTGCGCGTGCCCGGCCTGGGCGTGGGCTCGGTGGACCGTTTGCTGGCCGCGCGCCGCGTGCGCCGTCTGCGCCACGCCGACCTGGCGCGGCTGCACGTGCCGCTCAAGAAGGTGCTGGCCTTCGTCGAGGCCGCCGACCACCGCCCCGGCCGAGCGCTGGAGGCCGCCGACCTGGCCGCCCGTCTGGCCCCGCCGCCCGTGCAGCGCGGCCTGTTTGACTAGCGCCCAGCATGACCCTGCACACCGCCACCCTGGCGCACGCCACGGACTGGGACGGCTTTCGCCACGCTGCCCGTGCGCTGCTGCAGGCCGGCGTGCCGCCGCAGCACGTGCAGTGGTTCACTGAGCAGGACGCGGCGTGCGACCTGTTTGGGGACTGTGCCGGGCCGGCCCCGGAGCTGCCGCCAGCCGCCGGCCGGTGCGGCACTCGCTCCCACGCGCAGCCGCAACCCGTCGTCGGCCCGCGCGTGCCCGAAGGCTTCGTGCGTCTGTGCCAGCACCTGGTGCTGCACCGCGACCCGGCGCGCTTTGCCCTGATGTACCGCCTGTTGTGGCGCCTGCTGCACGAACCCGCGCTGCGCCACGACCCGCTGGACGCCGACCGGCTGCAGGCGCGGCACATGGCCCGCGCGGTGGCGCGCGACCTGCACAAGATGCACGCCTTCGTGCGCTTTCGCCCGGTGGTGGATGGGCAGGGGCAGACCGTGCACGTCGCCTGGTTCGAGCCCCGGCACTACATCGCCGAGGCGGCGGCGCCGTTCTTCGTGCGGCGCTTCACGCACATGCACTGGGCCCTGCTGACGCCGGACGCCAGCGTGCGCTGGGACGGCTGCCAGCTGCACCGGGGCCCGGGCGCGCAGCGCGCCGACGCGCCGCCGCCCGACGCCGGCGAGGCGCTGTGGCTCACCTACTACCGGCACATCTTCAACCCGGCGCGCCTGAACACCGCCGCCATGCACAAGGAAATGCCGCGCCACTACCGGCGCAACCTGCCCGAGGCGGCGCTGATCGGCGAGCTGGTGCAGGGCGCGCACGAACGCAGCGCGCGCATGGTGGAAGCGGAGCCGACCACGCCGCGCCGGCGCATTGCGCCGCTGGTGCCGCCGCGCGCCCAGGATTGAGAGCCTTTTTGGCCTCCAGCCCTTGTCCATCAAGCGCAGGCAGCTATTATTTTTGAAGCTGCCGCGGCTGCCACCACAATAGCGTCATGTCCGCTTCCCATTCCGATGAATTGCTGGCCCAGGTGGCGGCGCTGCCCCCGCTTCCGGGGGTGTACCGCTACTTCGACGCGCAGGACACGCTCTTGTACGTGGGCAAGGCGCGCAACCTGAAAAAGCGCGTCTCCAGCTATTTCACCAAGCAGCACGGCGGCACGCGCATCGGCCACATGGTGGGCCGCATCGCGCGGCTGGAGACCACGGTGGTGCGCTCCGAGGCCGAGGCGCTGCTGCTGGAAAACAACCTCATCAAGTCGCTCGGGCCCAAGTACAACATCCTGTTTCGGGACGACAAGAGCTATCCCTATCTGAAGATCACCGGCATCGCGCCCAAGGACGGCACGGGCGATGCCCCGGGCCAGCGCTTTCCGCGCATGGCCTACTACCGCGGCAGCACGGACAAGCGCCACCGCTACTTCGGGCCGTATCCTGGGGCCTGGGCGGTCAAGGAAACCATCCAGTTGCTGCAGAAGGTGTTTCGCCTGCGCACCTGCGAGGACACGGTCTTCGCCAACCGCACGCGGCCCTGCCTGCTCTATCAGATCAAGCGCTGCTCCGCCCCCTGTGTGCAGCTGGTCACGCCCGAGGCGTACGCCGGCGACGTGGCCAGCGCCGAGGCCATGCTGCGCGGCGAAACGCAGGAGCTGCTGGCCCAGCTGGAGCAGCGCATGCTGGGGTATTCGGAGCAATTGCAGTTCGAGCAGGCGGCCGAGGTGCGCAACCAGATCACGGCGCTGTCGCGCGTGCTGCACCAGCAGGCCATCGAGACGGTGAGCGACAAGGACGTGGACATCCTGGCTGTGCGCGTGCAGGGCGGGCGCGCCTGCGTCAACCTGGCCATGGTGCGCGGCGGCCGCCACCTGGGCGACCGCGCCTACTTCCCCGTGCACGTGGAGGAAGCCGCCGCTATCTATCACGCCGAGGACGAGGCGGCGCAGCAGCCGGGCCCGGACGGGCACGGCGTGGCGGCGCAGGTGCTGGCGGCCTTCATTGCCCAGCATTACCTGGGCGTGCCCGTGCCGCCCACGCTGATCGTCAGCGAGCCGGTGGACCCCGAGTTGCTGCTGGCCCTGGGCCAGCAGGCGGGCGTGCGCGTGACGGCCGTGCAGCAGCCGCGCGAGCAGCGCCGCGCCTGGCTGGACATGGCCCAGCGCGGCGCCGAGCTGCAGCTGGCCCGGCTGCTGGCCGAGGAGGGCTCGCAGCAGGCGCGCACCCGCGCGCTGGCCGAGGCGCTGGACCTGGAGCTGGAGAGCCTGGATCAGCTGACCATCGAGTGCTTCGACATCTCGCACACGGCTGGGGAGGCGACGCAGGCGTCGTGTGTCGTGTTCCATCACCACAAGATGCAAAACAGCGAGTACCGCCGCTACAAGATCGAGGGCATCACCGGCGGCGACGACTATGCCGCCATGCGCCAGGTGCTCACCCGGCGCTACTCGCACGTGGCCGAGGCGCAGCGCGAGGCCGGCGGCGCCGAGGTCACCAACCGCCAGGCGCGCCTGCCCGACCTGGTGCTGGTGGACGGCGGCAAGGGCCAGGTCAGCATGGCGCGCGAGGTGTTCACGCAGCTGGGCCTGGACGTCTCGCGCATCGTCGGCGTGGAGAAGGGCGAGGGCCGCAAGGTGGGGCTGGAGGAGCTGGTCTTCGCCGACGGGCGGCCCAAGATCTGGCTGGGGCGCGACTCGGCCGCGCTGATGCTGGTGGCGCAGATCCGCGACGAGGCGCACCGCTTCGCCATCACCGGCATGCGCGCGGCCCGTGCCCGCGTGCGCGTGGGCGGCAGCCGGTTGGAGGACATCCCCGGCGTGGGCCCGAAGAAGCGCGCCCGTCTGCTGCAGCGTTTCGGTGGCGTGCGCGGCGTGCAGGAGGCCAGCGTGCAGGACCTGGCCACGGTGGAGGGCATCTCCCAGGCGCTGGCCGAGGACATCTACCGCGCGCTGCGCTGAGCCTTTCTCAGGAAAACCCCCATGCCACAATCGCGCTCCATGTTTCTCACCATCCCCACCGTCATGACCTGGACGCGCATCGTCGCGATACCGCTGATCGTGGGGGTGTTCTATTTGCCGCTGAGGCCCGAAACCTGCAACCTGGTGGCCACGGTGATGTTCATCGTGTTCGCCGCTACCGACTGGCTGGACGGTTTTTTGGCGCGCAAGCTCAACCAGACCTCGGCCTTCGGCGCCTTCCTGGACCCGGTGGCCGACAAGTTCCTGGTCTGCGCCTCGCTGCTGGTGCTGGTGCACATGCAGCGCGCCGACGTGTTCGTGGCGCTCATCATCATCGGCCGCGAGATCGCCATCAGCGCCCTGCGCGAGTGGATGGCGCAAATCGGCGCCAGCCGCAGCGTGGCGGTGCACATGCTGGGCAAGCTCAAGACCACGGTGCAGATGGTGGCCATCCCCTTCCTGCTGTACGACGCCCGCGTGCTGGGCGTGGACACGCGCCTGTGGGGCACCTGGCTGATCTGGCTGGCGGCGGTGCTCACCGTCTGGTCCATGGCTTACTACCTGCAAAAAGCCCTGCCTGAAATTCGCGCGCGCGTGTCGCGCTGAGCGGCCCGGCCGGCTTGTCAATCCGGGCTGCGCCCTAGCGCTTGCGTTTGCGAGACAGCCCGGCGGTGACTGTAAATGCGACTAGAATTTGCCGTTGCACTTGCGCAGCCGTCGACAGGCTGCAAGCGGTCACATCCCCTTCGCCACGCGCCTCTGCCGATGCAGCGCACGGCGCCGCCAAGGCGGACCAAGACGCCAGAGACCCAACCTTTTCACCTACCGTTTACGCGAGAGGCTTCCTGTGAACAAGACCGAATTGATTGAGCACATTGCCAACAATGCAGACATCTCCAAGGCCGCCGCGGCACGCGCGCTGGAGTCGACGATCGACGCGGTCAAGAAGACGCTCAAGCGCGGCGGCACGGTGTCGCTGGTGGGTTTCGGCACCTTCGCGGTGGGCAAGCGCGCAGCGCGCACCGGCCGCAATCCGCGTACCGGAGCAACGATTAAAATCAAGGCTGCTAAAGTGCCGAAGTTTCGTCCGGGCAAGGCATTGAAGGATGCCCTGAACTGACATTTGAGATTGAAGGGGGGTGCTTAGCTCAGTTGGTAGAGCGGCGCCCTTACAAGGCGTAGGTCAGCGGTTCGACCCCGTTAGCACCCACCACCCGAATCCCCCGAAAAAATCAATCACAAGGCGAACGCGAGTTCGCCTTTTGTTTTTGCCTCGCCGTTGAAAGACTGACCGACCATGTTCGAATCCATCCGCAAGCACTCCAAGCTGGTCATGCTCTTGCTGTTCTTGCTGATCATTCCTTCGTTCGTCCTCGTGGGCATCGACAGCAACTACTTCACCGGCGGCAGCCCGGTGGTGGCACGCGTCGACGGCAAGGACATCACGCAGGACGAGTGGGACAACGCCCATCGCATGGAAAGTGACCGCCTGCGCGCCCAGTCGCCGGGCATCGACGGCCGGCTGCTGGATTCGCCCCAGGCGCGCTACGCCACGCTGGAGCGCCTGGTGCGCGACCGCGTGCTGCAGGCCGCTGCCAGCAAGATGCACCTCATGGCTTCCGACGCGCGGCTGGCGGCCGAGCTGCAGGCCATCCCGCAGATCGCCGCCCTCAAGCGCGCCGACGGCACGCTGGACGCAGAGGCCTACCGCGCCCTGGTGGGTGCGCAGGGCCTGACGCCCGAAGGCTTCGAAATGCGCATGCGCCAGGATCTGGCCATCAGCCAGGTGCTGGGCAGTGTCATCAACACGGCCACTCCTGCTCCGGCGGACGCGGCCCTGGCCTTCGACGCACTGCTGCAGCGCCGCGAGATCCAGGTGGCGCATTTCAAGGCGGCAGATTTCGCCAACAAGGTGAAGGTGACGGACGCGGATGTGCAGGCCTACTACCAGGAACACCCGGCACAGTTCCAGCAGGCCGAGCAGGCCACGGTGGAATACGTGGTGCTGGACATGGACGCAGTCAAGGCCGGCATCACCCTGAGCGAGGACGACCTGCGTACCTATTACAGAGAAAACCTGGCCCGCCTGGCCGGCCAGGAAGAGCGCCGAGCCAGCCACATCCTTATCAACGCCACCAAGGACGCCCCGGCGGCCGAGCGCGAGAAGGCCAAGGCACGCGCCGAGGAACTGCTGGCTCAGGTGCGCAAGGCCCCGGGCAGCTTCGCCGAAGTGGCCAAGAAGAATTCGCAGGACCCCGGATCGGCTCCCGAGGGCGGCGACCTGGGCTTCTTCGGTCGTGGCGCCATGGTCAAGCCGTTCGAGGACGCCGTGTTCGCCCTGAAGAAGGGCGAGATCAGCGATGTGGTGGAAAGCGACTTCGGCTATCACATCATCCAGCTGACCGACATCAAGACGCCGCGCCAGCCCAGCTTCGAGGAGTTGCGCGCGTCGCTGGAAACGGAGCTCAAGCAGCAACAGGCGCAGCGCAAGTTCGCCGAGGCCGCGGAAGCGTTCGCCAACGGGGTCTACGAGCAGTCCGACAGCCTGACCGCCGTGGCCGAGAAATTCCACCTGCAGGTGCGCACCGCATCGGGGGTGACTCGCCAGCCTGCGCCCGGCGCCGAAGGCGCACTGGCCAGCCCGCGCTTCCTGGAGGCGCTGTTCCAGCCCGAATCGCTGCAGAGCAAGCGCAATACCGAAGCCGTGGAGATTGCCACCAGCACTTTGGCAGCCGGTCGCGTCACCGCCTACCAGCCCGCGATGACGCTGCCGCTCGACCAGGCGCAGGGCAAGGCCCGCACGCTGTACCTGGCCTCCAAGTCCGCCGAACTGGCGCGCGAGGAAGGTGTGGCCAAGCTTGCCGCCTGGAAGGAAAACGCTGGCGCCGCCTCGGGCCTCGGCCAGCCGGTCATCGTCTCGCGCGAACAGCCCCAGGGCCAGGCGCGCGCCATCGTGGATGCCGCGTTGCACGCGCCGGTGGATGGTCTGCCCGCCTGGGTGGGCGTGAACCTGGGGCCGGACGGCTACGCCGTGCTCAAGGTCAACCGCATCGTGCCGCGAGAAGGCGTGGACGACGCTCGCCAAACCATGGAACGTCAGCAGTACGAACGCACCTGGTCCACGGCCGAAGCGCTTGCGTACTACGAAGTGCTCAAGCAGAACTTCAAGGTTCAGATCAAGGCCCCGCGCCCCAGCGCCAATCCTTCTGAGTAGGGCGAATCGGCGAATTGATGCGTTTTGCCTAAAATCGGCTTTTTGCCGCGCTATAATGCATGGCTACGGTGGCTGTAGCTCAGTTGGTAGAGTCCAGGATTGTGATTCCTGTTGTCGTGGGTTCGAGTCCCATCAGCCACCCCAGATACCCCAGATAAACAAAGGCGCTGCAACTTTCAAGGTTGCAGCGCCTTTTGTCTTGTGGCGTGTCAGTGACAGGCAGCCAACCCCAGTGATTGCTCCAGCGCCGCTGCCGGCATCGGTTTGGCGAAGTGATATCCCTGTGCCTCCTCGCAACCCTGCTCGCGCAGAAAGGCCAGTTGTTCGGGCGTTTCCACACCTTCTGCGGTGGTGCGCATTCCCAGGGCCTGGGCCATGCGGATGATGGCGCTGACGATGGCGCGATCGTTGCCGTCGTGGCCCAAGTCGCGTACGAAGGACTGGTCGATCTTCAGCCGGTGGATGCGAAAGCGCTTGAGCTGGCTGAGCGACGAGTAGCCCGTGCCGAAGTCGTCCACGGACAGGCGCACGCCCTGAGCGTGCATCCGGTCCATGATCTGCGCGGCGGCACCGGGGTCGCCCACGGCCACGTTCTCGGTCAGCTCCAGCTCCAGCCGGTCGCCGGGCAGCCCGTGCTCGGCCAGCAACTGGGCGATGAGTTCGGGCAGCTGCGGGTGGCGGAACTGCGCGGCCGACAGGTTCACGGCCATGGTCAGCGGTGGACGGCCCTGGTCCTGCCAGCGCTTGAGCTGCGCCAAGGCCGTGCGCAGCACCCACTCGCCGATGGCCACGATCTGCCCGCTGTCTTCGGCGATGGAGATGAACTCGGCCGGGCCGATGGGGCCCAGCTCGGGGTGGTCCCAGCGCAGCAGCGCCTCCACGCCGCACATTGCGCCCGTGGTCAGGCACATCTGTGGCTGGTAGTGCAGCGTCAGCTGCTGACGCTCCAGTGCCCGGCGCAGGGCGTTGGTCAGCGTCAGGGCCCGGGCCGACTGGGCCTGCATGCGCGGTGAGAAGAAGCGGTAGCCATTGCGGCCCTCGGCCTTGGCGTGATACATGGCCGTGTCGGCGGCCTGGATCAGCGTGTCGAAATCTTCGCCATGGTCGGGAAACAGGGCAATGCCCATGGACGGCGACATGCACAGCTCATGGCGGCCCAGCTGCAGTGGCTGGCGTGCGGCCTCCTGCATTTTGGCGGCTACACGGGCGGCGCCCTGGGCGTTGGCGCCCACCAGCAGCAGCACGAACTCGTCGCCACCCAGGCGGGCCACGGTGTCGCGGTCGCGCACGGTACCGCGCAGGCGATGGGCGATCTCCATCAGCAGGGTGTCGCCGGCGCGGTGGCCCAGCGAATCGTTGACATGCTTGAAGTTGTCCAGGTCCAGGAACATCACGGCCAGCGGGCTGCCACTCTCGCGCGCCGTGCGCACGGCCTGCTGGCCGCGCTCGGCCAGCAGCACGCGGTTGGGCAGGCCGGTGAGGGCGTCGTAGTGCGCCATCCAGTGGATGCGCTCCTGGTCGTACTTGCGCTGCTCGATCTCGCGGTGCAGGTCGGCCACGGTTTCACGCAGCTCCTGCGTGCGGTCGCGTACCTGCTGCTCCAGCGCACTATGCATGTGGGCCAGTTGTGCCTGGATGCGCAGCCGCTCACTGACATCCAGAACGATCCACAGCGTGCCCTGCGACAGGTCCTGCGGGTCGATGGCGCGACTGCGCACCTCGCACACCACGGCGCGGCCGTCCTTCGTGCGCAGTGTCATCTCCCCCTCGAAGTCGCGGCCGTGCTTGATGGGGGTGTAGCACTGCTCGCCTGCGCGCTGCCAGTCCGCCTCGGTCAGGTACCAGTGGCGCGAACTCAGGCCCAGCAGTTCGCCCGGCTCGTAGCCCAGGATGCGTTCGAAGTGTCGGTTGCAGCGGGCGAGGTGGCGTTCGCGCAGCACCACGATGCCGACCATGGCGTGGTCGAACAGCATCTGCTTTTCGCGCACCGCAGCGTTCAGCTCGGCCTGTGCGCGCTTTTGCTCGTCGATGTCGTCGACGATCCAGATGGAGCCTTCCGCGCTGTCGGCGGGGTCGATCAGTCGGCCGGTCAGGTGGGCCCAGAACAGGCGGCCGTTGGCGCGCCGCATCTGGCGCTCCGTGCGATAGGCCAAGCCTTCGGCCAGTGTCGGGAAGGCGGCACGCCCCAGCTCGCGGAAGGCGTCTCGGCTGGGGTGCATGCCCTCGCTGCTGTGGCCAACGGCATCATCAGGCGAGCGCAAGCCGAAGATCTCAGCGTAGCGCTGATTGCAGCGCACCACCGCGCGGTGGCGGATGAAGACGATGCCGACGCCCGCACTGTCCAGCAACGTCTGCTGCTCGCGCAGGATGCGCTGCAGGGCCAGCGTGGAGGACTGCCTTGGCTCCAGCGCCAGGGCGTCAGGCAAAAAAGACATGGACTGGGGGAGGCTCCGCAAAAGAAGAGGCGGAAAGTGCAATTTGTACCAAAGTGTTGCTTTATCCGCAAGCAACGTTACATGGTCGCTGGTAGCTGCAAGGGCTAAAGGCGCGGCCGGCGGCGGCAGGTCCTGTCATGAAAATGTCACGAGGCCTTTCAATACTGGCGCCCGTGCCTCCCACCCTGCTCGCGTCATGATGTCCCTGCTGCTGCCTTCGCCCTCCGACGAACACGCCGGGCAGGGCAATGGGCTGCCGCCTGGAGGCGCCAGTGGCGCCAGCCTGGTCCTTCTGGACCGTGACCACAGTATCCTGGCCTTCAACGAGCGTGTGCTGGACTGGGCCGTGCGCGAGGATGTACCCCTGCTCGAGCGCCTGCGCTACCTGTGCATCGTCTCGTCCAATCTGGACGAGTTCTTCGAGGTGCGGGCGGCCGCGCACCTGGGTGCGACCCCTGACGGCGGTTCCAAAAGCGCCTACGGCGTCAACTCCTTCGAGGCCCTGGCGCTCAAGGCCCAGGCGCTGGTAGCGCGCCAGTACGCGCTGTACAACGACTCGCTGATGCCCGCCTTTGCGGCGCTCGGCATCCGCATCGTGCCCCACGGCGAGCGCACGGCGGCGCAGCGGCGCTGGGTGCGCGAGCACTTCGCGCGCGAGGTGCGGCCCCTGCTGATCCCCGTGGGTCTGGATCCGGCCCACCCCTTCCCGCAGGTGGCCAACAAGTCGCTGAACTTCATCGTGCGCCTGCGCGGCGGCGACGCCTTCGGGCGCGAGAACGAGATCGCCATCGTCAAGGTGCCCCGGGCCCTGCAGCGCGTCATGCGACTGCCGGCCAAGGTGGCGCCCTCTGGTACCAAATTCGTCAGCCTGTCGAGCATCATCCGCACCCACCTGGCCGACCTCTTCCCCGGCCGCCAGGTGGTGGAGTTCTCGCAGTTCCGCGTCACGCGCCACTCTGACCTGGCGGTGGACGAGGAGGACGTGCGCAACCTGCGTACCGCGCTGCGCCAGGGCCTCCAGCACCGCCACTACGGCCAGGCCGTGCGGCTGGAGGTCTCGGCCGGCTGCTCGGCTTTTCTGGCCGATTTTCTGCAGACGCAGTTCGCGCTGCCGGCGGCCGCCCTGTATCGGGTGCACGGCCCCGTCAACCTGGTGCGGCTGGGGCAGCTGGTGGACCTGGTGGGCGACACGGCGCTGCTGTTTCCCGCCTGGCGGCCGGCCTGGCCGGCGCAGCTGCCGCGGCCTGGCGGCATCCTGGCGCGGGTGCGCCGGCGCGACCTGCTCATCCACCAGCCGTTCGAGAGCTTCGACGGCGTGCTGGGCTTTCTGCGCGAGGCCGTGGGCGACCCGCAGGTGCTGGCCATCAAGCAGACCATCTACCGCACGGGAGCCGACTCCGAGCAGATGGAGCTGCTGCGCGAGGCCGTGCGCCGCGGCAAGGAGGTCATGGCAGTGGTGGAGCTGAAGGCGCGCTTCGATGAGGAAGCCAACATCAACTGGGCCGAGGCGCTGGAGTCCATCGGCGCGCAGGTGGTGTACGGCGTGGTGGGACTGAAGACCCACGCCAAGATGCTGCTGGTGACCCGGCGCGAGGGCGGCGGCCTGCGCCGCTACGGCCACCTGTCCACCGGCAACTACAACCCGCGCACCGCGCGGCTGTATACCGATCTGAGCTACCTGACCGCCGACCCGCACGTCACGGCCGACATGGACGCGGTCTTCGACCACCTGGCCAACCAGAACCGGGTGCCCAGGCTCAAGCGCCTGCTGCTGGCCCCGTTTGATCTGCAGCGGCGCATGATCGAAAAGATCGACGCTGCCGGCCTGGCCGCCGAGCGCGGGCAGGATGGGCGCATCGTGGCCAAGATGAACGCACTGACCGACGAGGCACTGATCGCCGCGCTGGTGCGCGCCGCCCGGCGCGGCGCCAGTGTGGACCTGATCGTGCGCGGCGCCTGCATGCTGCCGGCCGGGGTGCCGGGCATGACGGACAACATCCGCGTGCGCTCGGTCATCGGCCGCTTCCTGGAGCACACGCGGGTGTTTTACTTTCGCAGCGGCGCGCAGGAGGACGTCTACCTGTCCAGCGCCGACTGGATGAACCGCAACATGCTGCGCCGGGTGGAAATCGCCTGGCCAGTGACCGACGGCAAGCTGCGCCAGCGCATCATCGACGAGTGCCTGGTGGCCTACCTGCACGATGACCGCGACGCCTGGACGCTCGCCAGCGACGGCAGCTATGCGCGCGCGCCCCGCGCTCTGGACGGCCACGGCGCGCAGGGCGCCCTGATGGCGCGCTACGCGCCGCGCACGCCGGCCCTCAGGGGCGCGGCGGATCTGTGATGGATCTCATCCTCTGGCGCCACGCCGAGGCGATCGAGGCACGCGACGGCGAGGACGACCTGCAGCGCGCCCTGACGCCGCGCGGCGAAAAGCAGGCCGCGCGCATGGCTGCCTGGCTGGACCGCCAGGTGCCCGAGGGCCTGCGTGTGCTGGCCAGCCCCGCCCGGCGCACCGAGCAGACGGCCCGCGCACTGGGCCGCAAGTTCAAGCTGCGCGCCGAACTGCTGCCCGGCGGCAATCCCGATGAACTGCTGGAACTGGTGCAGTGGCCGGGTGCCCGCGGCGCCGTGCTGGTGGTGGGCCACCAGCCCCTGCTGGGCCAGACGGCGGCGCGGCTGCTGGGCATGCGCGAGGCGGATTGCGCCATCCGCAAGGGCGCCGTGTGGTGGCTGCGCCAGCGCCAGCGCCAGGACGTGGCGCAGACTGTGCTGATGGTGGTGCAGTCGCCTGACTTCCTCTAGCCGGCTATCCTTTTGATAGCTTCCAGCGCTTGACTGGCGGGCGCTAGAGGCACTTTTCATTCATATTCACGCCAGCTCGGCGCAATAGTCCCAGGGCGTCTTCTGCCAGGCCTGCGCCTCCTCGCGCAGCAGGTAGGCCGACTGCGGATAGGCCTGGGCCCAGCCCGGGCGCGTGCGCACGGTGCAGCAGCGGCCGTGCAGGCGCAGCTCAAGCCCTTCGGCGTCAGGCTCGCGGCGGGCGTGGCACACGGCCACGGCGGTGCGCAGGCACATCAGCTGCAGGGCCAGCACCGGGTCGGCGAGGGCGGCCTCCAGCTTGCGCAGCTTGCCGCGGTGGCCCAGCACCAGCTGGCTCAGGGCGTGCAGCTCGGCCTGGGCAAAGCCTGCCGCGTCGGCGTGATCCAGGATGTAGGCGCCGTGACGGTGGTAGCCGTCGTGCGAAATACGGCAACCGATCTCGTGCAGCCGGGCCGCCCACCGCAGCTGGCGCGTCGCGTCCTCGCTGCCGGCGGGTGCGGCCTGCGCGAACAGCCGGCTGGCCAGGGCCGACACGCGGGCGGCATGGGCCTCGTCCACGCCGAAGCGCTGCACCAGGCCCTGCACGCTGGCCGAGCGCAGGTCGGCGCCGGGCTGGTCGCGGTCCAGCAGGTCGTACAGCGCGCCCTGGCGCAGCGCGCCCTGGGCCACGGTGATCTCCTCCAGGCCCAGCAGATCGAACAGGGCGCGCACGATGCTCACGCCGCCGCCGATGACCGGGCGGCGGTCTTCCTTCAGCCCGTCCAGCCGCACCCGGTCGGCGTGGCGGGCGCGCAGCAGCTGCTCGTGCAGCCAGTCCAGGCCGTCGCGGGTGATGCGGCCCTCGCCGTGACCTGCAGCGGCCAGCACCGTGCCCACCGCGCCCATGGTGCCGGACGAGCCATACGCCACGTCCCACAGCCCGCCGTGATAGGCCTGGGCCGCCTCGTCCAGCACGGCGCGGGCGGCGGTCTCGGCAGCCTGGAAGGCCTCCCGCGTGAAGGCGCCGTCCGCAAAGTAGCGCGCCGACCAGGCCACGCTCCCCACGCGGTACGAGGCCACGGCGCTGGCCGTGAACTGCCGCCCCAGGATCAGCTCGGTCGAGCGCCCGCCGATGTCCACCACCAGCCGCCGCTCGTCCGACTGCGGCAGCAGGCGTGAGACGCCCTGGTAGATCAGCCGTGCCTCCTCGGAGCCGGAGACCACCTCGATGGGAAAGCCCAGGATCTCGCCGCCGCGGCGGATGAACTCCTCGCGGTTGCGCGCCTCGCGCAGGGTCTGCGTGGCCACGGCGCGCACCCGGGCGGGCGCAAAGCCCGCCAGCCGCTCGGCAAAGCGCGCCAGGCAGTCCCAGCCGCGCTGCATGGCATCGGCAGAGAGGTTGCGTTCCTCGTCCAGGTCGCCGCCCTGGCGGACCGTTTCCTTGCGGTATTCGACCCGGTGGATGAACCCGTGGTCGAGGCGGCCGATTTCGAGGCGAAAGCTGTTGGACCCCAGGTCCACGGCCGCAAGCAGTGTTCCGTCTTGCATGGATGTGCGCGTGCTGCGCGGTTCTTTTGGCGGGGCCGCATGGTACCTGCCGCCGCGCGGGTGGGCGGGTAGGCGTCAGCCGACGATGCGGCCGTCCCCCGCCAGCATGCTCTGCGTCACCAGTCCGCCGGCCGGTCGCCGCCCCTGGTAGGCCACCACGTAGCCGCCCAGGTGCACCTCGCGGCGCTGCCTGAAGGCGGCCAGCGCGCTGGCGCGGGTCAGGGGGCCGGCCACCGAGGCCAGCACCTCGGCCGTGTAGCGTGCGGCGATGAAGCCCGCCAGGCCCTGGGGCGAGGGCGGCTCGTCGTACAGCCGGCCCATCACCTCGCGGTAGGCGCGCACTATGGGCAGGCCGGCGGTGACCAGAGGCACCGGCTGGGTGGCGATCACCGGCACGTTGTGCCGCGCGCCGCCCAACTGGGCCAGCACCTGCAGGTTCACGTCGGCCAGGGCGACCACGTAGCACTGGCGCCCGCGCGGCAGCTCCAGCCGGGCCACGTAGTCGTGCAGCTCGGGCGTGCCGCCCACGAACAGCACGATGGCCGGCGGCGCGGTGCGGCGCTGCGCGGCGGTCAGCACCTGGGTGCGCAGCCCCATGGCCGTGCCAGCCTGCAGCACTCCGGCCTGCAGCTGCTGTTGCAGGCCGGGATGGGCGAAGACCACACCTGCCTGCTGCACGCCCATCGCCGCCAGCGAACGCACGGCGTGGCCGATCTGCGCCTGGTAGCCGGGGAAGATGCTGAACACGGTGTCGCCCTCGTCCTGCCACTGGCGGTGCAGCCAGGGCGCGGCCAGCGCCAGGGTGCTGCCGCCCGCCTGCAGCTGCGCCACGGCGGCGGCGGCGCTGTCGCCGGCGCAGCCCGAGAGCGCGACGCAGGCCGGATTCTGGTGCGCCGCCTGCCAGGCGGCCTGTATGGCGGCGGGCGAGCCGTCGGTCTCCAGCCCCAGATGCTGCACCGGCTGGCCGCGCAGGCCGCCCCGGGTATTGAGGTCCGCCCAGGCGGCGCGCGAGCCGATCAGGAAGTCGCGGCCCACGTCCTGATGGCGGGCCGACAGGTCGACGATCTGCGCCACGGCGATGGGGCGCCCCTCCTGGGCCAGCGCGCGGGGCAGGGCGCCGGCCGCGGCGCAGGCGCCCGCGGCACGCAGCAGCGCGCGGCGGCCCGGGGCCGTGAGGGTGGACTGGAACGAGGGGTGGCGGAACATGGTTTTTTTCTCCCGTGCGGTGCGCCGTCATGGGCGGCGGCGGGAGACTAAGCAGCGCCTGCGACAGCCATGTGACAAGGACGCGGCGCCCGTTCCGAAGAGAGAAAACGTATTTGTGACCGTCACGCTGTATGTCACGCACCTGTCACAGACGGCTCCTACATTGCCGACATAGCGATTTTTCCAACCAAGAGGTCTCTTCCATGAAACTCTCCGCGATTCGGGTTCTGGTGTCTGGTGTAGTGGCGTTGGGCGCTGTCACAAGCGCCTGGGCCCAGCAGGAAGCCACGGGCGCCGGTGCCAGCTTCCCTGCGCCGCTGTATTCCAAGTGGGCCGCCGACTACAACAAGGCCACCGGGGTGAAGATCAACTACCAGTCGGTGGGTTCGGGAGCCGGCCTGCGCCAGATCGAGGCCAAGACGGTGGACTTCGGCGCCTCTGACGCGCCCCTGAAGGACGAGGAACTGGCAGCCAAGGGTCTGGTGCAGTTTCCCACCGTGATCGGCGGCATCGTGCCGGTGGTCAACATCCAGGGCCTGCAGCCCGGCCAGCTCAAGCTGAACGGCCAGGTCATCGGCGACATCTACCTGGGCAAGATCACCAAGTGGAGCGACGCGGCCATCAAGGCGCTGAACCCCGGCGTGAACCTGCCGGACGCCACGATCGCCCCGGTGCGCCGTGCCGACGGCTCGGGCACGACCTTTGGCTTCACCAACTACCTGTCCAAGGTCAACGCCGAGTGGAAGTCCAAGGTGGGCGAGGGCACGGCCGTGAACTGGCCTACCGGAGCGGGCGGCAAGGGCAACGAGGGCGTGGCCGCTTTCGTGGCGCGCCTGCCCAATTCCATCGGCTACGTGGAGTACGCCTACGTCAAGCAAAACAAGCTGACCTACGCGCAGCTGCAAAACAGCGCGGGCAACTTCGTCTCGCCGGACGAGGCCTCCTTCAAGGCCGCCGCCGCGGGTGCCGACTGGGCCAAGAGCTTCTACCAGATCCTCACCGACCAACCTGGCAAGGATGCCTGGCCCATCACCTCGGCCACCTTCATCCTGATGCACAAGAAGCAGGACAAGCCGGTGCAAGCCGCCACGGCGCTGAAGTTTTTCGAGTGGGCCTACAAGAGCGGTGACAAGACCGCCTCCGACCTGGACTACGTGGCCATGCCCGAGAGCGTCAAGGGCGTGATCATGAAGTCCTGGGGCGACATCAAGGACGCCTCCGGTCAGGCCGTTTCCCTGAAGTAAGCTGGCGCGCTGGCCCGCCCCTCGCCCGGCGGGCCAGCCGGCTTGTTTTTCTCCCTCTCTAGGCAACGGACGTGTCCACCATGCTGCCAGCCCCCCAGGTGCCGCCGCTCGATGCGGCTCGCCGGCTTTCCCAAAGCACCCCGCCTGCGCGCCGCGCCATGATTTCCAGCGTGCTCGTCGACCGCATCTTCGGCTGGCTGGCGCGCGGCGCCGCGCTGGTCACGCTGGCGCTACTGCTGGGCATCATGGCCTCGCTGGTGCATGGCGCCTGGCCGTCCATCCAGGCCTACGGCCTGGGTTTTCTGACCAGCAGCGTCTGGGACCCGGTCAAGAACGAGTACGGCGGCCTGGTCATGATCTACGGCACGCTGGCCACGTCCTTCATCGCCCTGCTGATCGCCGTGCCAGTCAGCTTCGGCATCGCGCTGTTCCTGACCGAGCTGTCGCCCGCCTGGCTCAAGCGCCCGCTGGGCACGGCCATCGAGCTGCTGGCGGCCGTGCCCTCCATCGTCTACGGCATGTGGGGCCTGATGGTGTTCGGCCCCATCCTGGCCGCCTGGGTGCAGCAGCCGCTGCAGGCGCTGCTGGCCGGTGTGCCCTACCTGGGCGCGCTGGTGTCGGGCCCGCCGGTGGGCATCGGCATCCTGTCGGCCGGCATCATCCTGGCGATCATGATCATCCCGTTCATCGCCTCGGTGATGCGCGACGTGTTCGAGGTCACGCCGGCGCTGCTCAAGGAGTCGGCCTACGGACTGGGCGCCACCACCTGGGAGGTGGTCTGGAAGGTCGTGCTGCCCTATACCAAGTCGGGCGTGCTGGGCGGCATCATGCTGGGCCTGGGCCGCGCGCTGGGCGAGACCATGGCCGTCACCTTCGTCATCGGCAACATGAACCAGCTCAACACCCTGTCGGTCTTCGACGCGGCCAACAGCATCACCTCGGCCCTGGCCAACGAGTTCGCCGAGGCTGGCGAAGGCCTGCACCAGGCCTCGCTGATCTACCTGGGGCTGGTGCTGTTCTTCATCACCTTCATCGTCCTGTCGCTGTCCAAACTGCTGCTGGCCCGCCTGAAAAAGGGCGAAGGAGCACGCGCATGAGCACCCGCACGGAGATTCGCACCTCGCAACGGCTGATCGCCGCCGCCGACCTGGCCCAGGTGCGCGCCCAGCGCTACGCGGCGCGCAAGCGCGTGAACCAGGTGGCCCTGGCGCTGTCGCTGCTGGCCATGGCCTTCGGCGTGTTCTGGCTGATCTGGATCCTGTGGGAGACCGTCCGCCTGGGCCTGGGCGGCCTGAGCGTGGCCCTGTTCACCCAGATGACGCCGCCGCCCAACGAGGCCGGCGGCCTGGCCAACGCCATCTTCGGCTCCTTTGTCATGGTGCTGCTGGCCACCTTTGTGGGCACGCCCATCGGCATCATGGCCGGCGTCTACCTGGCCGAGTACGACCCGCGCGGCTGGCTGTCCAGCGTCACGCGCTTCGTCAACGACATCCTGCTGTCGGCGCCCAGCATCGTCATCGGTCTGTTCGTCTACGCCGTGGTGGTGGCGCGCTTCAAGAGCTTTTCCGCCTGGGCCGGCATCATGGCGCTGGCGCTGATCGTCATCCCGGTGGTCATCCGCACTACCGAAAACATGCTGGTGCTGGTGCCCGCCAGCCTGCGTGAGGCGGCCTACGCCCTGGGCACGCCGAAGTGGAAGGTCATCACCCTGGTGACGCTGCGCGCGGCGCGTGCCGGCGTCATCACCGGCGTGCTGCTGGCCGTGGCGCGCATCGCCGGAGAGACGGCGCCGCTCTTGTTCACCGCGCTAAACAACCAGTTCTGGAACGGCGACCTGTCCAAGCCCATGGCCAGCCTGCCGGTGACCATTTTCAAGTTCGCCATGAGCCCCTACGAGAACTGGCAGCAGCTGGCCTGGTCCGCGGTGTTCCTGATCACGCTGGCCGTGCTGGCCCTGAACATCCTGGCGCGCGTGCTGGCGCGGCAGAAGTAGTAGCAACGCAACGAGCAAACCCCTGAAGCGAGAGTTTCATGCCCTCCACCCGGACTTTTGAGCCCCCGCGAGCCAAGCTCAGCGTGCGCGACCTGAATTTCTATTACGGGCGCTTCCATGCGCTCAAGAGCATCAACCTGGACATTCCGGAGAACAAGGTGACGGCCTTCATCGGGCCGTCCGGCTGCGGCAAGTCCACGCTGCTGCGCACCTTCAACCGCATGTTCGAGCTGTACCCCGAGCAGCGCGCCGAAGGGCAGATCCTGCTGGACGGGCAGGACCTGCTGACGGCCAAGGAAGACGTGGCGCTGATCCGCGCCAAGGTGGGCATGGTGTTCCAAAAGCCCACGCCGTTCCCGATGTCCATCTACGACAACATCGCCTTCGGCGTGAAGCTGTTCGAGAGCCTGAACGCCACCGACATGGACGAGCGCGTGGAATGGGCGCTGCGCAAGGCTGCGCTGTGGGGCGAGGTCAAGGACAAGCTGCACCAAAGCGGCGCCAGCCTGTCGGGCGGGCAGCAGCAGCGCCTGTGCATCGCCCGCGGTATCGCCATCAAGCCCGAGGTGCTGCTGCTGGACGAGCCCTGCTCGGCGCTGGACCCGATCTCCACGGCCAAGATCGAGGAGCTGATCGCCGAGCTGAAGAACGACTACACGGTGGTCATCGTCACGCACAACATGCAGCAGGCCGCGCGCTGCAGCGACTACACGGCTTACATGTACCTGGGCGACCTGGTGGAGTTCGGCGAGACCGAGGCCATGTTCTTCAAGCCCCAGCGCAAAGAGACCGAGGACTACATCACAGGAAGGTTCGGATGACCGAGAAGCATCTTTCCACACAGTTCGACAGCGAGTTGAACGCCATCTCCGCCCGCGTCATGGAGCTGGGCGGGCTGGTGGAGTCGCAGATCCGCCAGGCCATCCACGCGCTGTCGCACTTCAGCCCCGAGGCGGCGCAGGAGGTCGAGACGCTGGAGCAGCGCGTGAACGCCATGGAGGTGGAGATCGATCACGAGCTGACCACCATCATCGCCCGGCGCCAGCCCACGGCGCGCGACCTGCGCCTCTTGATGGCCTTTTCCAAGGCCACGGCCAATCTGGAGCGCATGGGCGACGAGGCCACGCGCATGGCGCGCATGTGCCTGTCCATCATCGACAGCGGCGCCGCCCGCGCCCTGCCCACCAGCGACCTGCGCGTGGCGGCCGATCTGGCCTCGGGCCTGCTGCGCAAGGCGCTGGACGCCTTCGCCCGGCTGGACACCCGCGCCGCGCTGGCCATCCTGAAGGAGGACGACCTGATCGACGAGGAGTTCGACGGCTTCGTGCGCAAGCTGGTCACCTACATGATGGAAGACCCGCGCAAGATCTCGCCCAGCCTGGACCTGCTGTTCCTGGCCAAGGCCATCGAGCGCATCGGCGATCACTCCAAGAACGTGGCCGAGCTGATCATCTACCTGGTCGAAGGCCGCGACGTGCGCCACCGCGCGCTGCACGAGATCGAGTCCGCGCTGGGCTGAGCGCCCGCCCATCCACCACGCGTCCACCCTGCACCCGCCCTACCGCCGCATGAAGAAACTGCCCCGCGTGCTCATCGTCGAGGACGAGCCGCCGATCGCCGAGCTCATCGCCGTGAACCTGCGCCACAACGGTTTTGCACCCGTCTGGGCCGAAGACGGCGAGGCCGCCCAGCGCGAGCTGGACGCCGTGCTGCCCGACGTCATCCTGCTGGACTGGATGCTGCCCGGCATGAGCGGCCTGCAACTGGCCCGCCGCTGGCGCGCCGACAGCCGCACCAAGGCCGTGCCCATCCTGATGCTGACGGCGCGCGGCGACGAGCCCGACAAGGTCGCCGGTCTGGACGCCGGCGCCGACGACTACGTGACCAAGCCCTTTTCCACCCAGGAGCTGCTGGCGCGCATGCGCGCCGTGTTGCGCAGGCGCGCGCCCGAGCAGCTCAGCGACAGCGTGACGATAGGCGCGCTGGTGCTGGACGCCTCCACCCACCGCGTCAGCTGGCGGGACGAGCCTTTGAAGCTCGGCCCGACGGAATTTCGCCTGCTGCACTACCTCATGAAGCACGCCGAGCGCGTGCACAGCCGCGCCCAGCTGCTGGACAAGGTCTGGGGCGACCACGTCTTCATCGAGGAGCGCACGGTGGACGTGCACATCAAGCGTCTGCGCGAAGCCCTGGGCGGCGCCGGGCGCATGGTGCAGACCGTGCGCGGCGCCGGCTATCGCCTGACCGGCGAGGCCGCGCCCGATGCGCAGGCGTGAATGCGGCAGTACTACCAAAACAATAGCTGCTGCCGCGTGAAGAGCAAGGTTTTCAATGCGTTTCAATGCTGAAACCGCCTTCCATCAAGCGCAAGCAGCTCCTTAAACCATAGCGAATCCCGCCATGCTCCTGCGCCTGTTCGTCCTGATCCTGTGCCAGCTGGCTGGCGCCGCGCTCGGCTGGTGGCTGGCGCGCGCCTGGGGTGCGGCGGCCGGAGCGGCCCTGGGCGCCTGCCTGTGGCTGGCGGGGGACAGCTGGGCCGCGGCGCGACTGCTGGCCTGGCTGCGCGGCGGCGCGGCCGCCGAGGCACCGCGCCTGTCCGGCCCCTGGGGCGAGGCCGCGGACCGCGCCCGCCGCCTGCTGCGCGAAGGCCAGCGGCGCGAGCAGGCCAGCCAGGCGCGGTTGGACGAGATCCTGGCCGCGCTGCAGGCCTCGCCCAACGGCGTGACGCTGCTGGACGCCGCCGGGCGCATCGAGTGGTGCAACCAGATGGCGCAGGAGCACTTCGGCCTGGAGGCCGCGCGCGACGAGCTGCAGTCCATCGGCAACCTGGTGCGCGACCCCGAGTTCACCGCCTACCTGGCCGGCGGCGACTACGCCCAGGGCGTGGTGCTGCCCGGGCGCGGCAGCACCCCCTCGCGGCCGGTGCGCATCGCCGTGCACCTGCACCCCTATGGCGACGGGCGGCGCCTGCTGCTGTCGCGCGACATCACCCAACTGGAGCAGGCCGAGGCCATGCGCCGCGACTTCGTGGCCAACGTCTCGCACGAGATTCGCACGCCGCTCACCGTGCTGATCGGCTTCGTCGAGACGCTGCAGACCCTGCCGCTGGACGCCGGCGAGCGCGCCCACTACCTGGGCCTGATGGCGCGCCAGGGCGAGCGCATGCAGCGCCTGGTGCAGGACCTGCTGACCCTGTCGCGCCTGGAGGGCAGCCCGCTGCCCGGCCGCCACGAATGGGTCAGCGTGCGCGAGCTGCTGCGCCGCTGCCAGGACGAGGCGCAGGCTCTGTCGACCGCCCTGGCGCAGGGCGGGCGGGCGCACCACATCACCTTTCCCGAAGCGGCGCAGGCCGAGGCCGCCGGCGAGATCGCGGGCAGCGCCGCCGAGCTGCACAGCGCCCTGGCCAACCTGGTCAACAACGCCGTGCGCTACACGCCGGCAGGCGGCTCCATCACCGTCCGCTGGGAGGCGCAGCCGGGCGGCGGGGCGCGCTTTTCCGTCACCGACAGCGGCCCGGGCATCGCGCCCGAGCACCTGGCGCGCATCACCGAGCGCTTCTACCGCGTGGACCGCAGCCGCTCGCGCGACACCGGAGGTACCGGCCTGGGCCTGGCCATCGTCAAGCACGTGGCGCAGCGCCACGGCGCCGTGCTGCGCGTGGCCAGCCTGCTGGGCGAGGGGGCCACGTTCAGCGTCGAGTTCCCGGCTTCGCGGCTGCGTGCCGCGCAAGCGATCAGCGCTGCCGGGACTGCGCCCTGAGCACGAAGGCCAGCAGCGCCCAGAAGGCCAGCGCCACCCCGGCCAGGGCCGCCGCGCTGGCCATCCAGAAGGCCGCGGGTGAGTGCAGCGGCCCGAAGCCGGCCACGCCGCGGTAGGCCAGCGCGTAGCCGCCGCCCAGGCCCGCGCCCCACAGCATCACGCCATACACCAGCAGTGGCGCCAGCGTGATGTGCCAGCTGCGCAGCACGAAGATGCACAGCGTCTGCACCGCGTCGGCCACGTGGTAGGCCGCCACCCAGGCCAGCAGGCCAGTGGTCAGCGCGACCACGGCGGCGTCGCTGGAGTAGAGCGCCGCCATCGGCCCTCGTACTATCAAAAGAAGAGCTGCCAGCGCAATACCCATCAGCGCTGCAAGCCAAAAACCCTTCCAGACCGCGGCCGCTGCCTGGACCTCGTCCCCGCTACCGCGCCAGAAGCTGGCGCGGGCGCTGGTGGCAATGGCCAGCGACAGCGGCACCATGTACAGCACGGCCGCCAGGTTGCCCGCGATCTGGTGCGCCGCCGAGGCCAGCACGCCCTGGCGCGCGACGAACAGCGCCATCAGCGTGAAAGAGGTCACCTCCACCATGATCGCCAGCCCCGCCGGCACGCCCAGCCGTAGAAAGCGCGCCAGCTGCGCGCCCTGCGGCGGCTCGGGCCACCGCCACAGGGCCAGTGGCGCGTACATGGGCTGGCGGCGCATCATCCACAGGCCCAGAAGCGCCAGCGCGTAGTTCACGGCCAGCGTGGCCCAGGCGCAGCCGACCACGCCCTGAGGCTCAAGCCCGGCGCCGCCGAAGGTGAACCAGATGGACAGCGGCACCTTGAGGACCAGCGAGCCCAGCTGCAACCAGGTGACCAGCTGCGGCCAGCCCAGCGCCTGGTTCAGCGTGCCGTAGATACGAAACAGCAGCGCCGGCGGCAGGCCGAAGGCCAGGATGGCCAGGTAGTCCGCAACCAGGCCGCGCAGCTCGGGCGGTACGTCGGTGGCGCGCAGGACGGGCCCGGGCGCCAGCAGCGCGGCCATGCCCAGCACACTGGCGGCCAGCCACAGGTACAGCGACTGGCGCACGCTGGCGCCTATGGATCCGTGCTGGCCGGCGCCGCGCTGCTCGGCCCACACCGGCAGCAGGGCCTGCAGCACGCCCATCAGCGCCACGTAGACGCTGACGAACACCGCCGAGCCGATGGACAGCGCCGCCAGCGAGTCCTGCGAGTGGCGCCCGGCGACGATGGTGTCCGTCACGCCGAAGGCCATCACGGCCAGTTGCCCGGCCAGCACCGTCAGGGCGTGCCGGGCGATGGTGGACAGCTCGCTCATCAGTGGTCGGTTGCAGGGGCGGGCAGCACGGCGCGGCGCAGCACCAGCAGGCGGTCGCTGCGCTCGGTCGGACGGCTCACGCTGGCCACCAGCTCCCAGCGCTCGGCCGGCCCGGCCGCGGCCAGGCGGGCGCGGGCGTCGCCGTCGGCGATCAGCCAGTCGCAGCGGGCGGCCTGCGCAGCGGGCACCACCTCCAGGCCGCCGTGGTAGGACAGGGCGGCCAGCTGCGCGCGGCTCAGGTCCAGGCCGGACACGCAGCCCGGCTGTGGCCCCAGCACGGCGGAGACACCGGCGATCTGCGGCGCAAAGCTGCGGCCATAGTCCAAGAGCGGGAGCCACAGCGTCATGACCAGCAGCCAGCCCAGCGTAGCGCCGGTGGCGGGCAGCACCAGGCTCTTCCACAACGCGGCGCGGTGGCGCCCAGCGCGCCACCACACCAGCGCGCCCCAGGCCAGCGTGGCGGCTACCGCCACGGCGAAGGCCACGATGGAGAACTGCGGCACGTAGCCTGGCGCCAGCCGTGCCACATTGGCCGCCGGCTTGGCCGGCACGCCGGTCTGCACCGCCAGCCAGACCACCCACACGGCGATGGCGCCGATGCTGAAGAACAGCAGCGTGAACCAGTCGACGAGCGCCGCCAGGCCCCGGCGCAGCGTGGGCAGGGCGAACGCGGCCAGCGTGGCCAGGGCCGGCAGGGCCAGCAGCAGGGCGCGGTCGGCCGGCTGGGTCAGCAGCGCCGTGCCGGCCGAAACTAGTGCGAACCACAGCGGCAGCCACAGGTGGCGGTGCCAGGCGCGGCTGGCGATCTGCTGTCGCCAGCGCCAGCAGGTCCACAGCGCTAGCGGCCAGGCCGGCCAGGTGAACCAGATGAAAAGGCGCACCAGGCTTTGCCACTGCTTGGCCTCTTCATAGCTGACGACGCGCCAGCGCCACAGCCCCAGTGCCGTGGCCAGCAGCGCGGCGGCCGCTGTCAGCGCCAGCAGCAGGGCGGTACCCACGGTACGCTGGCGCGGCGTGGCCGGCAGTGCTTGCCACGCCAGCCAAGCGCTGCCCATGCCCAGTAGCGCCGCCATGGTCGGCGCGCCGCTCAGCACCAGCCCGGCGAGGCCCGAGGCGGCCGCCGCAGCGCCCCAGGCCAGGCGCGCCGGCAGCAGCGCGCCGCCAGCGAATACCAGGGTGCTGCAGGCCAGCTGGGTCAGGTAGCTGGTGGTCTCGTGCGAGTACTGCATCAGCCCCAGGCAGGCGATCAGGGCCAGCAGGGCCGCGTCGGCCATGGTGCGGGCGTAGTCCACGGGGCTGGCCTCGCCGCCGAAGGCGAAGGCCACCGGCTGTGCGCCGGGACTGCGCGCCAGCTCGCGTACGGCGTACCAGGTCGCGGCAAAGGTCAGGGCCAGCAGCGCCATGAAGGGCATGCGCGCGGCCAGGGCCGCTGGCAGCCAGCCGTCCAGCCCCTGGATGGCCCAGGCGCCCAGCCAGTAGGGCAGCAGGCCGTCGGTGTCCGGCGGCAGGCCGGCCAGCAGCGGCGCGGACCAGTCCGTGCGCCCCAGGGCCAGTTCGCGCATGTAGCCGAAGGCGGTCATGTCCTCGCCGCGCCAGGGCGTGCGGCCCAGGTAGCCGGCCACGGTGTAGGCCAGGCACAGCAGCGCCAGCGCCCAGCGCGGTAGCGGGCGCACGGCGTTACGGGCAACGATGGCGGGGGAGGGCAGGTTCACGCTGGAGGCAGGACAAGGCGGCGGCTGCCGCGACCGGCTGGAGGATAGCGGGGAAAACGCGCATGTCAGGCGCCGCGCGGCGCAGGGCGCGAGCAAGAAAAAAGGCAGCGCGGCGTGCCGGGCTGCCTTTGTGGGGGGGGCTGTGGCGCGCGCGGGGCGCTGCCGCAGCCTGCCTGCGGTGCTTACTTCGCGGCTGCGGTGCTCTTGCCAAAGCGGTTGCGGAAGCGCTCCACGCGGCCGCCCATGTTGTCCACGGACTTTTGCGTGCCGGTGTAGAACGGGTGCGACTCGGAGGACGTGTCCAGCTTGTACAGGGGGTATTCCTTGCCCTCGAAGGTGTCGGTTTCCTTCGTGTTCACGCACGAGCGCGTCACGAACTTGAAGCCGTTGGACAGGTCCACGAAGAGCACTTCGCGGTAGGTGGGGTGGATGCCTTCTTTCATGGTCTTGCCTCAGCAGTCAGCGGCGGCAGCCGTGCCGGATGGGAAACAACCCTTGTTTCGCAAAACATCCAGCGTACTTGCCGCACAGGAAAAGCCCGCGATTATACCGCGCGGCGCCAAGAGGGGCTACGCCTGACCCAGTGCCAGCGTGGCGTAGGCCTTGTCCAGCGCCTCGATACCGTGGCGCAGCACCTGGGCCGCGTCCACGCCGCAGGCCGCGGCAGGCACATCCAGCGCCTCGGTCTCGGGGTTTTCGTGGGCGCGCGCCAGGGCCAGCGCATCGCCGTAGATGCCCGGCTGGCCCAGCAGTGCCTGCTGCACGGCGTCCGGCAGGCGGGCGGCCTGGGCCAGCGCGGGCAGGCTCTGTCCGGTCAGCAGGTCGAGCATCGAAAACAGACCCTGCAGGAACAGCTCGTCCGGGCGGTCGGGCACACGGCCCTGGCCGGCCAGGCCTTCCAGAAAAAAGGCCCGCGTGAGGGCCTGCTCGGACAGCAGCCGCTCGCGGAAACCCGCCTGGCGGATGTCAAACAGCAGCAGCGACAGCCATCGGTAGCAGCGTTCGCGCCCGAGCAGCTGCAGAGCCGAGTCGATGGTCAGCACCGGCTCGCGCAGGCCCATGGCGGGCGAGTTCAGGTAGCGCAACAGCTTGAAGGTCATCACCGGGTCGGTGGTGATCTGCCGGGCAATGCTGCGCAGGTCTTCATCGCCGCGCAGCAGGTTCAAGAGCTTGAGGGTAAGCGCCTGATTGGTTTCGCTCTGGGGCGGGTGCCAGTCGTCGCGGCGGGTGACGAAATCGCCCAGAAAGTAGTCGAATCCCATCCGGAAGCACAGGTGGAATTCCTCGTAAGCGCGCAGCTCCTGCGCCATCAGCCGCAGGGCAGGCGCCTGGGGCGGGTGCTGGCGCTGCAGGGACTGGCGCAGCGCGTCCAGTTGCAGGCCATCCATTCCAGCGGTCTGGAACTGCACGTACTCGCCCTGGGCGGCCAGTTGCTCCAGGGCCGGATGCTCGGCCAGCGCGCGGGCGTCCAGTACCCAGCCGATGGCAAAGCCCGCCTGGCGCAGGGCGTCCAGTCGGGGCAGCAGCAGCTCGGGCCGCAGCGGCTGGCGGCCGGGTTTGAGCATCAGCACGCTGTTGTGCGCGGGCAGTCGGTCCAGCAGCGGGTTGTCCAGCGACACCGGCGACAGGCCGACGAAGGCCAGGCGGTGGCCCAGCAGGCTGTGGATGCCCAGCGACGCCAGGCTGCGCAGCAGGACGTCGTCATAGACCTTGTGCCGCAGGTCCTGCTTGCCCTGCAAGCGCGACTGCAGGTTGTTCTGCAGATTGAAGGTGTAGCCGGCGATGCGCTCGTCGCGGCCCAGCACGGGCTCGCGGCGCACGAAGGAGGGCGTGGCCGCCGGTGCGCTGGCCGTGGCCAGGGGCGCCAGCCGGTCCAGCGCTTCGAACTGCTGTCGGCTGCGCAGCTCGGGCGACGGCGGTGGTGGCGTGGGCGCTGGGCGCGAGCGCCCCAGCAGGCGGCGCAGGATGTCGAGCATGGTGGTGCGCTGGCCCGATGCCGCCGTGGGTGCCTTAGCCGCCGCGGCGCATGGCCTCGAAGAATTCGACGTTGTTCTTCGTCTCCTTCATTTTCTTGATCATCAGCTCCATGGACTCGATCTCGTCCATGTTGTACATGAACTGGCGCAGGATGCGGGTCTTTTGCAGGATCTCGGGCGGCAGCAGCAGCTCTTCGCGGCGCGTGCCGCTCTTGTTCATCTCGATGGCGGGGAACACGCGCTTTTCATAGAGGCGCCGGCTCAGGTGCACCTCGCTGTTGCCCGTGCCCTTGAATTCCTCGAAGATCACCTCGTCCATGCGGCTGCCGGTGTCCACCAGTGCCGTGGCGATGATGGTCAGCGAGCCGCCTTCCTCGACCTTGCGTGCCGCGCCGAAAAAACGCTTGGGACGCTGCAGCGCATTGGAGTCCACGCCGCCCGATAGCACCTTGCCGCTGGAGGGCACGACGTTGTTGTAGGCGCGGGCCAGGCGGGTGATGGAGTCCAGCAGGATCACCACGTCCTTCTTCAGCTCGACCAGACGCTTGGCGCGCTCGATGACCATCTCGGCCACGTGCACGTGGCGCGCCGCGGGTTCGTCGAAGGTGGAGGCAATGATCTCGCCCTTGACCGAGCGCTGCATCTCGGTCACTTCCTCGGGCCGTTCGTCCACCAGCAGCACCATCAGGTGCACGTCCGGGTTGTTGGCGGTGATGGCGTGGGCGATGTGCTGCATCATCACCGTCTTGCCGCTCTTCGGGGGGGCGACGATCAGCGCGCGCTGGCCGCGGCCGATGGGGGCGATGATGTCGATGATGCGGCCGGTGATGTTTTCTTCGCCCTTGATGTCGCGCTCGAGCTTCATCTGCTCCTTGGGGAACAGCGGCGTCAAGTTCTCGAACATCACCTTGTGCTTGTTCTGCTCGGGCGCCATGCCGTTGACCTTGTCCAGCTTGGTCAGGGCAAAGTAGCGCTCGCCGTCCTTGGGGATGCGCACCTCGCCCTCGATCATGTCGCCGGTGTGCAGGTTGAAGCGGCGCACCTGGCTGGGCGAGATGTAGATGTCGTCGGTGCTGGCGGTGTAGCTGGTGTCCGGGCTGCGCAGGAAGCCAAAGCCGTCGGGCAGGATCTCCAGCACACCGTCGGCGAACACCTGTTCGCCCGCCTTGGCGCGTTTCTTGATGATGGCGAACATCAGCTCCTGCTTGCGCATCCGGCCGCCGTTTTCGATCTCCAGCGCTTCGGCTTGCTTGAGCACTTCGGACACGTGCAAAGCCTTGAGTTCGTTGAGGTGCATGTAGTGACTCCTTGAGCGGAGTGAGGACAGGTGTCTTGGGGTGGGAGGGGCTGCGTTCCATGCGTGCCACGGAGCGTGGCGTGGAGGACGAGCCGGTGATCCGGGCCCGCCGCGACTGTGGGTGGTGCGGCGGTGCGATCAGCGTGCAAATTATGACAGGAAATCCCCGCAGGCCTGCAGCGCGTTGCGCCTGGCCTGGGCTACGGGGCAAAACAAAGCGGCTGCGCCAGGCAGCCGCGGTGTGCCGGCAGGGCCGGCGAATATCAGGCCAGTTGCTGGTCGATAAAGGCCGTGAGTTGCGCCTTGCTGAGCGCGCCCACCTTGGTGGCGGCCAGCTGGCCGTCCTTGAACAGCATCAGCGTCGGGATGCCGCGGATGCCGAACTTGGCCGGCACCTCGCGGTTGTCGTCCACGTTCATCTTGGCCACCGTCAGGCGGCCCTGGTAGGCGCTGGCGACCTCGTCCAGGATGGGTGCGATCATCTTGCAGGGACCGCACCACTCGGCCCAGTAATCCACCAGCACCGGGGTGCTGGCCTTGAGCACGTCGGCGTCGAAGCTGGCGTCGCTGAGTTGCTTGATGAGTTCGCTGGCCATGGGCGTTTCCTTCGGTTCCTTCCCGTGTCTGGGGCTGTCTGCTGCGTTTAAAGTCCGGTCATTGTGACAGAAACCCGAACCCCGCGCGGCGCTGCGGCCGTATCCCCGATGCTATGACAGTCATAGCGACAGACGATTGCCCGGCGCAGGGCTGGAGCGAGGTGTTCGCCCGCGTGCAGGCTCTCGCCGCCGAGCGTGGGGTACGCCTGTGCGCCGTGGTGGTGCTGGTGCCCTACGCCCAGCTCATGGCCCAGGCCGGCCGGCAGTGGCAGCGCCTGTACTCCCAGGGTTTCTCCCCGCGTTTTGAAACCACGCGCAACTGGGCGGGACGGTTCGCAGCCCCCGCGCCGCACGCCAGCGAATACACGGGCGAGAGGGCGCGCGACGCCATCACCGCCCGCGCCTTGCTGGAGCGCGCCGGCCTGGCCGAGCACCGCGAGATGCTGGCGCAATTGGTGCTCGAGATGGCCGGCCAGCTGGCCAGCGCGGTGGCCGCCGTCGCGCCCGACCAGCGCCCGCAGTGGGGCGAGGCGGCGCGCGCGCTGCTGCCTGCCGGCGGCGAGGGCGCCGCGCTGCGTTTCGAAGCGGCCGCCGCGCGCATCGCGCTGGAATGGGTGCTGGCCTCGCGCCACGCCGGCGACGTGCTGTTCACGCCGTTGGCGCGCCAGGCAGCGCGGCTGCTGGTGGTATTGGAAGGTCTGCAGCCCGATCCGCTGGCCCGCGCGCTGCTGGCGCACTGGGGTAACGACGGCTGGTCCGCCTCCCTGCATCTGCCCGTTGCCGACGCGCCGCGCATCGCATTGCACACCGTGGACGACGGCGAGGCCGAGGCCCAGCGCGCCGCCGCCTGCGTGCTGACCCACCTGGCGGCCGGCCGCGCCCCAGTAGCGCTGGCCGCCACCGACCGCGCGCTGACCCGCCGCATCAGCGCCCTGCTGCACGCTGCCGGCGTCAGCGTGCAGGACGAGTCCGGTTGGACGCTGTCCACCACGCGGGCGGCCGCTCGGCTCATGGCGCTGCTGCGCGCCTGTGCCTGGGACGCGCCGGCCGACGAGGTGCTGGACTGGCTTAAGCATTGCCCCGGCGCCGATGCATCGGCGCTGCGCGCGCTGGAGCGCTGGCTGCGTCGCCAGGGCACGCGCCAGTGGAGCGCTGGCGCCGCCGAGCTGGCCGCGCGCAGCGCCCACCTGCCGCTCGAGGCCGCGCTGGCCGCGCAGTGCGAGCACTGGCGCAGCCAGCTGCAGGCGGCGCGCCCGCTGGCCGCCTGGCTGGCGGCGCTGCGCCAGCTGCTGCAGGACTGCGGCGCCTGGGACGCCCTGCAGGCCGACGCCGCCGGCGAGCGCGTGCTGGCCGAGCTGCGTCTGCCGCCCGGCCTGGGCGACGACCTGCATGCCGTGGACGGTGCGGGCCGGCGCCTGAACCTGGCCGAGTTCACCCGCTGGGCCGGCGAGGTGCTGGAAAGCGCCCGCTACCGCCCCGAATACCCGGAAGGCGCGCCCGTCGTGGTGCTGCCCCTGGCGCAGCTGCTGGCGCGGCCCTTCGCAGCGCTGGTCGTGCCCGGCTGCGATGAAAAGCGCCTGCAGGCCGCCCCCGAGCCGCCCGGCCCGTGGACAGCCGCGCAGCGCGAAGGCCTGGGCCTGCCCACGCGCGAGGCGCTGGCCCAGGCCCAGCGCGCCGCCTGGCAGTACGCGCTGGGTCTGCCGCATGTGGAGCTGGTCTGGCGCACCGGCGACGGGCGCAGCGAGCCGCTGCTGGCCAGCCCGCTGGTGCAGGCGCTGCGTCTGTTGGACGTGGCTGGGCAGGGGCAGGACGCCTGCGTGCCGCGCGCCGTCACTGCCGCACCCGTGGCCCGGCCCCGGGCCGACGGCCGTGCGCTGCCGCTGGCGCGGCTGTCTGCGTCCGCCTATGCCGACCTGCGGCACTGCCCCTACCGCTTCTTCGCGCTGCGCCAGCTGGGCTTGCAGGAAGACGGTGAGCTGGACGGCCAGGTGGACAAGCGCGACTTCGGCACCTGGCTGCACCGGCTGCTGCAGCACTTCCACGAAGGACTGGGCACGGCCGCCAGCGCCGCCGAGCGCGTCGCGCTGATGGACGAGGCCGCGGCGCGCGCCACACACGAGTTGCGCCTGGAGGGTGGCGACTTCCTGCCCTGGACCAGCGGCTGGCCCCTGCTGCGCGACGGCTACCTGAGCTGGCTGAGCGGCTACGAGGCCGGCGAGGGTGGTGCCTTCACCCACGCCGAGCTGCACGCCCGCCAGCCGCTGGACAGCGGCGTCGAGCTGATCGGCACGCTGGACCGGGTGGACGTGATCCAGCCCGCGGGGCAGCCGCCCGTGCACCTGATCATCGACTACAAGAGCGAAAACGCCATGCGCACCCGCGAGCGCATCGGCGCCGGCGGCGAGGACATTCAATTGGCTTTCTACGCCGCGCTCATGCCGCCGGGCCACACGCTGCGCGCCGCCTACCTGAACGTGGGCGAGCGCGGCGAGACCCGGCTGTACGAGCAGGACGGCCTGCAGCAGCTGCACCAGCAGCTGCTGCGCTCCATCGAGCAGGACATGGCGCGTATTGCCGAAGGCGCGCCCCTGCAGGCGCTGGGCGAGGGCGCCGTGTGCGACTGGTGCGCCGCGCGCGGCCTGTGCCGCAAGGACTTCTGGAATGAGTAGCAGGGACACCCCCGTGAGGCGCTGCGCGCCTTCCCCCCTCTCTCTACGCGCTGCGCGCTCCGGGAGGGGGGGACGACGCCTTCGCTGCGGGGCGGCCATTGCTTGGCGTCTGCTGGCCTGCGTCGCGCCAGTTGCGTGGGGCGTGGGTGCTGCATGGCGTACTGGACGAGAAAAATGACTGTGCAAGCCGCCTATGAATTGAACGGCCGCAGCGTCTCGCGCGAGGCGTTTTATGCGATTGCCTGTGACCCGCGGCGCAGCGTGGCGGTGGAGGCCTGCGCCGGCGCGGGCAAGACCTGGATGCTGGTGTCGCGCATGCTGCGGGCGCTGCTGGAGGGCGCCGCGCCGCACGAGATCCTGGCCATCACCTTCACCAAGAAGGCCGCGGGCGAGATGCGCGAGCGGCTGCAGCAGTGGCTGCAGGACTTCGCCGCGCGCCCGGCGGACGAATTGCCGGCAGAGCTGATTTCAAGGGGAATCGACCCGCAAGCCGCATGGAACAAGCGCGAGCAGCTACAAAAACTGTATCAGCATACGCTCGACGCAGGCCGCCCGCTGCAGATCCGCACTTTCCATAGCTGGTTCGCCGCGCTGCTGTCTACGGCACCGCTGTCGGTGCTGCAGCAGCAGGGCCTGCCCACGGGCTACGAGCTGCTGGAGGACGACGCCGATGCGGTGGCCGAGGTCTGGCGCCCCTTTCTGCGCGCCGTGGCGCAGGACGAGCAGCTGCGCGCCGACTACGGCGCCTGCGTGGCCGAACACGGTCGATCGCAGACGCACAAGGCGCTGGAGGCGGCGCTGGCCAAGCGCGTGGAATTCGCCCTGGCCGACGAGTCCGGCGTGGTCGATGCCTCGGTGCCGCACTGCGGCCAGCACTACCCGGAGCTGGCCGGGCTGGAGCAGCCCAGCCAGGCGCTGGACGGCGATGCGGCCCGCGCGCGCTGGCAGGCCTGGGCGCGCGATCTGGGCACGCAAAGCGGCAAGACCGCGCCCAAGGCGGCCGATGCCATCGTCACCGCCTTCGAGCTGCCGGATGCGCAGGCACGGCTGCAGGCCCTGCGCAAGGCACTGTTCGTCGCGGCGGAAGACCGGCTGACCAACCACCTGCAGAAGTTCGAAGCCGCGGCCGCGGCCGAGGCCGAGCTGCAGCGCCTGTGCGCCGCCCAGCGTCAGCACCAGGCCTGGCAGCACCAGCAGCGGATGGCGCGGCTGGCACGGCGGTTGATCGCCGAGTTCGCGCAGCTCAAGCGCGAACGCGGCTGGGTGGACATGAACGACGTGGAGCGCACGGCGCTGGTGTTGCTGTCCGACCCGGTGCTGTCCGGCTGGGTGCAGGAGCGCCTGGACGCGCGGGTGCGCCACCTGCTGATCGACGAATTCCAGGACACCAACCCGCTGCAGTGGCAGGCGCTGCAGGCCTGGCTGTCGGGCTATGCCGGCGCGGGCGGGGGCCAGCAGGCGCCCAGCGTGTTCATCGTGGGCGACCCCAAGCAGAGCATCTACCGTTTCCGCCGGGCCGAGCCGCAGGTCTTTCGCGCCGCGCAGGCCTTCGTGCAGGACGCCCTGGGCGGCGACCTGCTGGCCTGCGACCACACGCGGCGCAACGCCGCGGGCGTGATCGGCTGCGTCAACCGCGTCATGCAGGCTGCCCAGGCAGCGCGGCTGTACAGCGGCTACCGCGATCACACCACCGAATCAACGGAAGCTGGCAGCTTGCTGCAGCTACCGCCCATCCCGCGGCCTGCCCGGGCCGGTGGTGGGGACGCCGCCGCGCAGGAAGACGAACTCCTGCCCTGGCGCGACAGCCTGACCCAGGCCCGCCACGAGGCCGAGGAGACGCTGCGCATGCGCGAATGCGCCCAGGCCGCGCAATGGGTGGCGGCGCAGATCGCCGCCGGCACCCGGCCGCAGGACATCATGGTGCTAGCGCGCAAGCGCGACCGCTTGGGCACCATGCAGGACGCGTTGCGCGCCCTGCACATTCCCTGCGTGCAGCCGGAAAAAGCCCAGCTGGCCGACGCCCCCGAGGTGCAGGACGTGGTGGCGCTGCTGGACGCGCTGGTCTCCCCCGGCCATGACCTGGCCCTGGCGCGCGCGCTCAAGTCGCCGCTGTTCGGCCTGCCCGACGAAGCCCTGGTGCGCCTGGCCCTGCTGCGCCGCCAGCAGGCCGCGCAGGCCCCCGAAGAAGAGCCGTGCAGCTGGTTCGATCTGCTGCAAAAAAGTGAGCTACTGGCGCAGGACCTGCAAGGCGTAGGGGCCGATTTGGCTCTATACCAGCAATGGGTGGCCACGCTGCCGCCGCACGATGCGCTGCAGGCCATCTACCAGCACGCCGACGTGCTGGCGCGCTACGCCGCGGCGGCGCCGGCCACGCAGCGCGCCAGCGTGCTGGCCCACCTGCGCGCGCTGCTGTCTGCCGCGCTGGACGAGGGCGGCGGGCGCTATCTCACGCCCTACGCCTTCGTGCGCGCCATGAAGCGCGCCGGCCCGCGTGCCCCAGGCCGGGTCGACGGCGAGGCCGTGCGCCTGCTCACCATCCACGGCGCCAAGGGCCTGGAGGCCGACGCCGTGCTGCTGCTGGACACCGACGCCGGCGCCCAGCGCGCCGAGACCATGGGCGCGCTGGTGGACTGGCCGGGCGAGCACCCCGTGCCGCGCCACTTCGTTTTTCTGGCCAGCGAGAAAAACCCTCCGCCCAGCGTGCAGGACGTGCTGGCCGCCGAGCTGGCTGAGCGCCAGCGCGAGGAGATCAACAGCCTGTACGTGGCCGCCACCCGCGCCCGCCACACCCTGGCGCTGTCGTGTGTGCAGGCCAGGGCCGACGGCCACGCGCAGGACAGCTGGTGGAGCCGGCTGCTGCCCGACCTGCAGCCCGCCGTGCTGACCGATGCGCAGGGCGCTGCCGACGCACACGAGGGAGCTGCCATCGTGCTGCCTGTGCTGCCGGCCTATGTGGCGCCGGCGGCCGGCCCTGGCGCCGTGCCGGCGAGCACGCCGCTGTCGCGCCAAGGGGAGGCCATGCACCAGCTGCTGGAGCAGGCCGGTGGCCACGGCGCAGCCGCCGGCTGGGACGCGCAGCGTCTGGCCCGCCTGGCGCGGGACTTCGACATCACGCCGGACGCTGCCGCACGCGCCGCCGCCCTGGCGGGGGCCATCCTGCAGGGCGAGGGCGCGTGGGCCTGGGACGAGGCCTGCGTCGAGCAGGCCATGAACGAGGTGCCGCTGACCTGGCAGGGCCAGGGCCTGCGCCTGGACCGTCTGGTCTGCCTGCGCCAGCCCCGGGACGGCGCGCGCTGGTGGGTGCTGGACTACAAGAGCGCCGCGCAACCCGAAAGCCAGCAATCCCTGGTGGCCCAAATGCAGCGCTACCGCGAGGCGCTGGACGCGCTGCTGCCTGGCGAACCGGTGCGGGCGGCGTTTCTGACGGGCGATGGCCGGCTGGTGGCGCTGGATGCGCCTGGTGTGACGCGCGCGCCGCATCAGGCGGCGCTGTTTTGATGACTGAATGATGACTGACCAACTTTCAAACTCGCACCTGCCGGGCATGCCGCAGGACGAAACGCTGGTGTGCGACCTGGCCGTGATCGGCGCCGGCCCCGCCGGGCTGATGGCGGCCGAGGCGGCTGCCTCTGCGGGCGTGCGCCGCGTCCATGTGTTCGACGCCATGCCCTCGGTCGGACGCAAGTTCCTGCTGGCCGGCAAGGGCGGACTGAACCTCACGCACTCCGAGCCGGTCGCCCCTTTCCTGGCCCGCTACGGCGAGCGCGAGGCGGCGCTGGCGCCCCTGGTGCAGGCCTTCGGCCCGCAGCAGCTGCGCGACTGGGCGCTGGAGCTGGGGGTAGAGACCTTCGTGGGCACCTCCGGCCGGGTGTTTCCGACCGACATGAAGGCCGCGCCGCTGCTGCGTGCCTGGCTGCAGCGCCTGCGCGCGGCCGGTGTGCAGCTGCACATGCGTCAGCGCTGGCTGGGCTGGGCGCATGCGCCCCAGGTGGGCGAGCCGCAGTTGCTGCGCTTTGCCACGCCCGCTGGTCCGGCCATGGTGCGGGCGCGCGCCCTGGTGCTGGCCCTGGGCGGCGCCAGCTGGGCGCGGCTGGGCTCGGACGGTGCCTGGGTGCCGTTGCTGGAGAGCCAGGGTGTGGCCATCGCACCGCTGGCCCCGGCCAACTGTGGCTTCGACGTGCTGGGCGCGCGGGCGCCCGCGGGCGAGACGCGGCGCGATTTCTTGCGAGAGCTGCTGGGCCGCCAGGACGCGGCGCGGCCGGGCTGGTCGCCGTATTTCGCCGAGCGCTTCGCGGGCCAGCCGTTCAAGGCGGTGGCGCTGTCGTTCACCGACGGGCAGGGGCGGCACTTCCAGCGCCGCGGCGAGTTCGTCGCCACAGCCACCGGAGTGGAGGGGAGCCTGGTCTACGCCGTCTCCAGCCTGCTGCGCGACGAGATCGCGGCGCACGGCCATGCCACCTTCCACCTCGACCTGCTGCCCGACCATTCGCCCGAGCGGGTGCTGGCCGAAGTGCGCCACCCGCGGGGCGCGCGCAGCCTGAGCAGCCACCTCAAGGGCCGCCTGGGCCTGGGCGGCATCAAGATGGCCTTGCTGCACGAGGTGCTGGGCAAGGAGGGGGTGCAGGACGCCGCGCGGCTGGCCGAGGCCATCAAGGCCCTGCCCGTCACCGTGGGGGCACCCCGGCCGCTGGACGAGTGCATCAGCACCGCCGGCGGCGTGGGCTTCGAGCAGCTGGACGAGGCGCTGATGCTGCGCCCGCTGCCGGGCGTGTTCGTGGCCGGCGAGATGCTGGATTGGGAGGCGCCCACCGGCGGCTACCTGCTCACCGCCTGCTTTGCCACCGGCCTGGCGGCGGGGCAAGGCGCGGCGCGCTGGCTTGCAGCCGCGGCGGATCAGAACTTGGCGCGGTAATAGAGCATCGGCCCGCCGCGCTTGGCGCGCAGCAGCAGCTTGGCGTCGCCCTGCAGCTGCACGCCGATGGCGCCGAACTCCGGCACCAGGCCGCCGGTGCGCGAGGGCTTCCACTGCACTTCCAGCCGCGTGCCTACGCTGGCAGGCTCGCGCGACCAGATCATGCCCATGGCGTCATAGGCGGCGAACTGCTGCGGGGTGCGTGTCCAGGCCTGTACGTCTAGGTGGACCCGCTGCTCCAGCCGGCTGCGCCAGCGCACGCCCAGGTCATAGGCCAGGGGTGCAGCCCGGCTGCCGCTTCCGGGCAGGTTGGCGGATAGCACGCCCAGCGTCAGCCCTACGCTGGCGGGCTTGGACGGAGTGAGCCAACCCGTCACCTCGCCATAGTGGGAGGCTGGTTGGCGGCGAGGGTCGGCGGGCTCAGTAAATGCGGGCGCATCCTCGCTGCGCAGGGTGAAGGCGGGGGGTGGCAGCTCGTCCGGCTGCTGCATCAGCGCCTCGGCGCTGCCGGCCAGGCCTTCGGCGGCCCGAGTGGACATGCTGGCGCAGAGGCCCAAAACGATGATCGCCAGCACCGGGCTGGCAGGCAGCGGGAGGGTGGGGCGAGCAGTCATGGCGTTCACACGTTGAGTGGCCGATGGGCTGGCTCAAAGTATGGACGCACTCCCACACGCGGCGGGCGCTGGTTGGCGCGCCTGTCTGTCGGACAAAGCCCCGTGGGGCTGCTTGGGAGAATGAGGAGAGAAGAAAGAGGTGACGAGCCTTACCCCCGGCACTGGCTCCACGGTTAGGGCTGCTTGGTTCCCCACCTGACCCGGTTGGCCGCTTCCCCATGCGGGGAGGCCCGTCACCGCCGATTGTACCCGCGCCCGCAAGGCCGCAGCGTGGGACGGGACACATAGAATCGCACCCCATGTCGTATCTCGTGCTCGCTCGCAAATACCGTCCCAGGACCTTCTCGGAGATGGTGGGCCAGGAGCACGTGGTGCAGGCGCTGACCAACGCGCTGACCCAGCAGCGCCTGCACCACGCCTACCTGTTTACCGGCACGCGCGGCGTGGGCAAGACCACCGTCTCGCGCATCCTGGCCAAGTCGCTGAACTGCCAGGGGCCTGACGGCCAGGGTGGCATCACCGCCACGCCTTGCGGCGTGTGCCCGGCCTGCACGGCCATCGACGCCGGGCGCTTTCCCGACTACACCGAGCTGGACGCCGCCTCCAACCGTGGCGTGGACGAGGTCCAGGGCCTGCTGGAGCAGGCCGTCTACAAACCGGTGCAGGGCCGCTTCAAGGTCTTCATGATCGACGAAGTGCACATGCTCACGAACACGGCGTTCAACGCCATGCTCAAGACGCTGGAGGAGCCGCCGGAATACCTGAAGTTCGTGCTGGCCACGACCGATCCGCAGAAGGTGCCGGTCACCGTGCTCAGCCGCTGCCTGCAGTTCAACCTGCGGCCCATGGCGCCCGAGGTCGTGCTGGAGCACCTGGGCCACGTGCTGGGCACCGAGGGCATCGCCGCCGAGCCGCAGGCGCTGCGCCTGCTGTCGCGCGCCGCCCGCGGCTCCATGCGCGATGCGCTGTCGCTGACCGACCAGGCAATCGCCTTCGGCGGCGGGCAGCTGCAGGAGTCCACGGTGCGCCAGATGCTGGGCAGCGTGGACCGCAGCCACGTCTTCGCGCTGATCGACGCGCTCGCGCGCGCCGACGGCGGCGCCGTGCTGCAGACGTGCGAGGTGCTGCGCACGCACGGCCTGTCGGCTGCCTCCACGCTGGAGGAGATGAGCGCCGTGCTGCAGCGCATGGCGGTGCTGCAGGCCGTGCCGCAGATGGCCGAGCAGGCCGACCCCAGCGACCCGGACGCCGCCGAGATCGCCCGCCTGGCCGCCCTGCTGCCGGCCGACGAGACGCAGCTGCTCTACAGCATCTGCTTGCACGGCCGCGCCGAATTGGGCCTGGCGCCGGACGAGTACGCCGCGCTGACCATGGCGCTGCTGCGGCTGCTGGCCTTCAAACCCGCACCCGAGCCAGGGCAGCCAACGCCGCAGCCCGGCCCGGCTGAAAAAAAAACTCTGAGCCCCGCGCTGGCTGAGCCGGCTACCGGCGTGGTGCCGGCACCGGCACGGCCGGCGGTGTCTGTGCAGATGCCGTCCGCTCCTGCACCTGCCGCCCCGGCACCGGCGGCCGAGCCGCCCCAGGCACCGCCGCCCGCCGACCCGCATCCGGCCGTGCGCCTGCCCGTACGGGCGCCCGAAGAAATTGCACAAAAAAGGCCCCCAGCGCCCGCCAGTGTTGCGCAAGCAGCTACTGAAACCGTAGCAGTGCCGGTGCGTGCCGCCCCCGAGCCGGGCGCGCGCACGCAGCCCCTGCGCGGCGCGGGCGGCCTGCCGGCATCCGAGCCGCTGGTGCGCACCGAGGAGGGCGACGTCTGGCACGCCACCGTGCAGCGCCTGGTCGATGAGGGTGCCATCACCGCGCTGCCGCGCGAGCTGGCGCTGCAGTCGCAACTGATCGCCCGCGACGGCGACCACTGGCTGCTGCGTATCGAGCGCGAATCGCTGAACCAGGGCGCGGCGCACGAGCGCCTGCGCGCCGCGCTGGAGGCTGCCGGCTGCGCCAGCCAGATCAGCGTGGAGGTGGGCCGCATCAGCGACAGCCCGGCGCGGCGCAACGCCCACGCCGCCACCGAGCGCCAGCGGCGCGCCGAGGCCATCGTCCACGCCGACCCCTACGTGCAGGAGCTAGTGCGCGAGTTCGGGGCCAAAATCGTGCCGGGCAGCATCCGGCCTGCATAGCGCAGCGCAACGCCCTGCGGGGCGCGCCAGTCTTCAGCTTTTCCCTCCAGTGGGAAACCGTTCAACCAAGAAAGCAAAGGAAAACCACCATGTTCAACAAGGGACAGCTCGCCGGCCTGATGAAGCAGGCCCAGGCCATGCAGGACAACCTCAAGAAGGCACAGGATGAGCTGGGCAACATCGAGGTCGAAGGCGAGGCCGGCGCCGGCCTGGTCAAGGTGCTGATGACCTGCAAGCACGACGTCAAGCGCGTGACCATCGACCCCAGCCTGCTGGCCGAGGACAAGGACATGCTGGAAGACCTGGTGGCCGCCGCCTTCAACGCCGCCGTGCGCCGCGCCGAGGAGACCTCGCAGGAGAAGATGGGCAAGATCACCGCCGGCATGCCGGGGCTGCCGCCGGGCATGAAATTCCCGTTCTAAGGACAACCCCCTGAGGCCCTTCGGGCCTTCCCCCTTCTCTGGCGCGCTGCGCGCTGGGAAGGGGGACGACGCCACTGGACCGGCGGAGCCGGATCCACGGCGTCTGCTGGCTTGGGGCGCGCCGGTTTTGCGCGTGGCTTTGCATAACGTACCGGGTTTGAAACCATGTCTGACACCAGTTCGCTTGATGCGCTGATCCAGGCCCTGCGGCGGCTGCCTGGGGTGGGGCAGAAGTCGGCGCAGCGCATGGCCTTCCATCTGCTGCAGCACGACCGGGCCGGGGCGCAGGTGCTGTCGCAGGCGCTGGCGCAGGCGGCGGGAAACGTGCGCCACTGCGCGCGCTGCCACACTTTTACCGAGGCGGCAGTCTGCGAGGTCTGCCAGGACCCGGGGCGCGATGCCTCCCGGCTGCTGGTGGTGGAGACGCCTGCCGACCAGGCGGCCATGGAGCGCACCGGCGCCTTTAAGGGGTTGTACTTCGTGCTCATGGGCCGGCTGTCGCCGCTGGACGGCGTGGGCCCGCGCGACATCGGCGTGCAGCAGCTGCTGGAGCGCGCGGGCGACGGCGTGGTGCAGGAGGTCATCCTGGCCACCAGCTTCACCGCCGAGGGCGAGGCCACGGCCCATGCCCTCGGCGAGGCGCTCAAGCGCCGCGGCGTCAGCGTCACGCGCCTGGCGCGCGGCGTGCCCGTGGGCAGCGAGCTGGAATACGTGGACCTGGGCACCATCGCCCACGCGCTGGCCGACCGGCGCTAAGGCAGGGAGCGCTGCCCAGGTGTAGCGGGCAGGCCGCAGGCTTGCATGCGCGGCAATCGTCGCTAGACTCTTTTGTATACACGCCGGCGCCGTTTGCCGCGCGTACAAGCTCCATGCCCGACACATTGCCCCAACCGTCCGAGTTTCCCCACGCCCCGGGGATGATGAGCGCCAAGGTGCGCGCGTTCGACTGGGCCTCGCACCCGCTGGGCCCCATCGACGGCTGGCCGCTGGCGTTGCGGGTGGTGCTGGACTTCATGCTGTCCTCGCACTTCCCCAAGTTCCTGGTCTGGGGCGAGCACCAGACCATGTTCTACAACGACGCCTACGGCCCCATCCTGGGGAACAAGCCGGAGGCGCTGGGGCGGCCCATGCCCGAGGTCTGGCACGAGACCTGGCCCGTGGTGGGCGGCATCGCCGCGCGGGCCATGGCGGGCGAGGCCACCTTCATGCAGGACATGCCGCTCACCGTGACCCGGCACGGCTACAGCGAGCTGGCCTACTTCACCTTCTGCTTCAGCCCGGTGCGGGACGAGCGCGGCGTGGTGGGCGGCTGGGCCGCCACCGTCATGGAGACCACGCAGATCAACCACGCCCAGGAGCAGCTGCGCGCCGAGGCCAATTCGCTGGAGCAGGAGGTTGCCCTGCGCACCGCCGACCGCGATCGCCTGTGGGCGCTGTCGGACGCGCTGATGATCGTTTCGCGCTTCGACGGCGTCATAGTCGCCGCCAACCCCGGCTGGACGCAGGCCCTGGGCTGGAGCGAGCTGGAGACCGTGGGCCGGCACGTGCGCGCCTTTGTGTTTGACGGCGACACCACGGCGCTGGACGCCGAGGGCAATCTGCTGCGCTCCGAGGCCTACCGCCGGCAGGTGCACATGCGCTTTTTGCGCCGCGACGGGCAGGTGCGTCACATCGCCTGGTCGGTGGTGGCGGCCAACGGCTTCCTGCACGCCGTGGGGCGCGACGAAACCGAGGAGATCCAGCGCAGCGAGCAGCTCAGCGAGGCCCAGGAGCGCCTGCGCCAGGGCCAGAAGATGGAGGCTATCGGCCAGCTGACGGGCGGCATCGCACACGACTTTAACAACATGCTGCAGGGCATCGTGCTGCCGCTGCAGCTGATGCAGCGGCGGCTGGAGCAGGGCCGCGCTGAGGAGGCACAGCGCTACATCGACGCGGCGCTGGCCTCCGCCCGGCGCGCCGCCTCGCTCACGCAGCGACTACTGGCGTTCTCGCGGCGCCAGCCGCTGGACGTGCGCCCCACCGATGTGGCCGCCATGCTGCAAGGGCTCGAATCCATGCTGCGCAGCAGCTGCAGCGAGAACGTCACCCTGACGATCGATGCGCAGCCCGAGGGGCTGTGGAACGTGCGCACCGACTTGCACCAGCTGGAGAGCGCGGTGCTCAACCTGGCCATCAACGCGCGCGACGCCATGCCCGGCGGCGGCACGCTGCGCCTGGCCGTGTGCAACCAGACCGTGGGCGACGGCCGTGACATGGCCCGGGGCCGCAGCGGCATGGCCGCGGGCGACTATGTGCGCGTGAGCGTGACCGACACCGGCACCGGCATGACGGCCGACGTCATCGAGCGCGCCTTCGACCCGTTCTTCACCACCAAACCCATCGGTCTGGGCACGGGCCTGGGCCTGTCCATGATCTACGGCTACATGCGCCAGACCGGCGGGGCGGTGGAGATCGAAAGCCGCGAGGGGGGCGGCACCACCGTGCACCTGTACCTGCCGCGCAGCGAACAGGAGGCCGATGAGGAGCCGCACCCGGCACTCAGCACCCAGCCGCAGGCGCGCCGGCGCGACTCGGTGCTGGTGGTGGAGGACGACGCTACGGTGCGCTCGCTGGTGGTGGAGCTGCTGCACGACATGGGCTTTCAGGTCATGCAGGCGGCCACCGGCGCCGAAGCCATGGCCCTGCTGTCCGGCGTGCTGCAGTACGACCTCCTGATCACCGACGTGGGTCTGCCCGGACCCAACGGCCGCCAGGTGGCCGATTTCGCCCGCGAGCGGCTGCCGGCCATCCGCGTACTGCTGATGACCGGCTACGCCGAGCGCGCCGCCATGGGCGACGATTTGGTGGGCACGGCCATGGAGCTGATCGTCAAGCCCTTCGACGCGCCGGCCTTCGTGCACAAGGTGCAGCAGATCATGCACCAGGAAGGTTCGACGTAAAATAGGCTTCCTAGCGCCGCCAGTACGGCGCTGGCAGCTACGCTTTTAATAGCGCGCCGGCCGTAGTGCGCGGTCCGCATCGGGCGCTGTCCCATCATTTTTACCCCGCCACGCCGCGTGTCCGCAGGCCGCCTGCGGCGCGGCGCTTTTTCGCTTCCTGCACTTTTGTTCATGATCGACCTTCGGGGTATCACCCAGATCTACCAGGGCCCCAGCGGCCCCGTCGAGGCCCTGCGCGGCATCGACCTGCACATCACGCCGGGCGAGGTGTTCGGCATCATCGGGCGCAGCGGCGCCGGCAAAAGTTCGCTGGTGCGCGTGATCAACCTGCTCAACCGGCCCAGCAGCGGCCAGGTGCTGGTGGCGGGGCGCGACATGACGCAGCTGTCCGACAGCCAGCTGCGCGCCGCGCGGCGCGAGATCGGCATGGTGTTCCAGCACTTCAACCTGCTGTCCTCGCGCACCGTGTACGGCAACGCGGCGCTGCCGCTGGAGCTGGCCGGGCTGTCGGCAGCCGAGATCCGCGAGCGCGTCGGGCCGCTGCTGGAGCTGGTCGGCCTGTCGCACCTGGCCGACCGCTACCCGGCGCAGATCTCCGGCGGGCAAAAGCAGCGGGTGGGCATCGCCCGGGCGCTGGCCAGCCGGCCGAAGGTGCTGCTGTCCGACGAGGCCACCAGCGCGCTGGACCCGGAGACCACGCGCTCCATTCTGGACTTGCTGCGCCAGGTCAACCGCGACCTGGGCGTGACGGTGGTGCTGATCACGCACCAGATGCAGGTCATCAAGCAGATCGCCGACCGTGTGGCGGTGATCGACGCCGGCCGCATCGCCGAGATGGGCAGCGTCATTGACGTCTTCACCCGCCCGCGCGAGTCCATCACCAAGAGCCTGATCGACGAGATCGTGCCGCAGGAGCTGCCCGCCAGCGTGCTGGCACGCGTGCGCCAGTTGGCGGCGCGGCTGGCGCCGGGCCATAGCGGCCAGCTGCTGCGCCTGTCATACGCCGGCGAGCAGGCCTACGAGCCCATCCTGTCGCACCTGATCCGCGAGCTGGGGCTGGACCTGTCCATCCTGCACGGGCAGATCGACGAGATCCAGCAGCAGACCTTCGGCTCGCTGGCGCTGTATGCCAGCGGCCCCATGGCGCGCATCGGCGCCGCCATCGATTACCTGCGCGGACACGGCGTGGCCGTGCGCACGGTGGACGTGAACCACGACTGAGGCGAGGGCGAGAGACGTGTTCGAGAATTTTTCGGAAATGATGCTGGAGCTGTTTGCCACCTCGCTGTGGGAGACGGTGGTCATGGTCGGCGTGTCCGGCGTGCTGGGCGGGCTGATCGGCATTCCGCTGGGGGTGTTTTTGCGGCTGACGGACACCGGCGGCATCCTGCAAAACGGCTGGTCCAACCGGCTGGTGGGCGGCATCGTCAACGCCGTGCGCTCCACCCCCTTCATCATCTTGCTGGTGGCCATCATCCCGTTCACGCGGCTGGTGACGGGCTCGTCCATCGGCACCTGGGCCGCCGTGGTGCCGCTGACGCTGGCGTCCGCGCCCTTCGTCGCGCGCCTGGTCGAGACGGCGCTGCGCGAGGTGGACAACGGCCTGGTGGAGGCCGCGCAGTCCATGGGCGCCACCACTGGCCAGATCGTCTGGAAGGTGCTGCTGCCCGAGGCGCTGCCCGGCATCGTGGCCGGCCTGACCATCAGCTTCGTCAGCCTCACCGGCTACTCGGCCATGGCCGGCGCCGTGGGTGGCGGCGGGCTGGGCGACCTGGGGATCCGCTACGGCTACCAGCGCTTTCTGCCGGACGTGATGCTGGCCGTGGTGGTCATCCTCATCGTCTTCGTGCAGGCCATCCAGAGCCTGGGTGACTGGGCCGTGCGCCGGCTGTCGCATCGCTGACAGTTTGCTCTTGTTTCAATAGCTGCCAGCGCTTGTCTGGCAGGCGTTAGAGGTCGATTTGGCTCTGAAAACGGGCCTGCCGCATACTCGGGGCAGAACCACACAACGGAGACTTCCGCCATGATCGACACGCCCCGCCTTTTTGCCCCGCTGGACGACGCCCTGCTGCAGCGTGCGCTACCGCTGCTGGACGACGAATGGCTGCAGCGCGACGCCGACCTGGCGCCCGTGCTGCCCATCGTGCTGGCCCGCGGCGTGGGGCAGGATTGGCACAAGGCCGGCACCTTCCGCCACCACCTGGTGGGCGTGGCCCGCTCGCTGGCCCTGTGGCAGCAGCCGCGCGACGTGCGCCTGCTGGGCCTGCTGCACAGCGTCTACGGCAATGCCTTCGTGGACCTGGTGAAGTTCGACGCCGCCAGCGAACGCCAGCGCCTGCAGGGCCTAGTCGGCGAAGAAGCCGAGCATCTGGTGCACCTGTTTTGCACCATGAGCCGGGCGCAGTTCGTGCAGAAGGTGCTGGCCGGCGAGGTGCAGGACGATGGCTCGCTGCAGGTGGAGCTCAATGGTGCCGCTCCGCGCCAGAGCGTGCGCCTGAGCGCCTACGAAGTGGCGGCATTCACCATCGTCAGCATGGCCGACACCATCGAGCAATGGTTCAGCTGGCAGGACGAGATCTACTCGCGCTTCCCCGGCACCGACACCTCGCGCCGCCAGGCCGTGCACTGGGGCGCGTCGCTGTGGCCCGGCCCGATGCGGCCCACGGCCCGCATGGTCAGCCAGGTGGCGGCGCTGGGCCGCGCGCTGCACCACCCGGCGCTGGCCGGGCAGCTGCCGCTGCCGCCAGTGTTCGCCGGCTGCCGCGAGGCCCTGGCACCCCGGGATGAGGCGGCGGCCTGCGCGCTGTACTGGTCGGTGGTGCAGCTGGCCCAGCCGCTGGTGGACCTGGACGCCGCCACCGCCACGCTGGAGCAGGCCGTGCAGCTCAACCCCTGGGTGGGCGAGCCGCAGATGGTGCTGGCGCAGCTGTACCTGTCCGCCGGCCGGGGCGAGGACGCCGAGTGCGCCGCGAATGGGGCGCTGCAGCAGTTCTGCACCTGGGGCAATTCGTGGGACAAGCGCGTGCAGTGGGACGCTTGGGTGGCCTGGACGCGCATCCTGGCGCAGTCGGCGGCCCAGGGCAGTTGGCCCGAGCGGCTGGACAAGCTGAACAACCTGGCGCTGCGCTGACGGCTGACAGACACACGGGACGTGCGGGCGCTGATGCGCCGGCGCGCCAGGCCGATGATGGGCGGGTTGTTTTCTCACCCCCAGCCGCGCTCAGCCAGGAGCGCAGAAAGGCCCACCGTGGATACATACCGCATCGCCGTCGTCGTCGGCAGCCTGCGCAAGGATTCGCTCAACCGCCAGCTCGCCCGCGCCCTGGAGCGCATGGCGCCGCAGGACTTCCGCTTGACGCAGGTGCGCATCGACGACCTGCCCCTGTACAACCAGGACGACGAGGCGCAGCCGGCCGACGCCGTGCGCCGGCTCAAGACCGAGATCGCGAGTGCCCAGGGCGTGCTGTTCGTCACGCCGGAATACAACCGCTCGGTGCCCGGCGTGCTCAAGAACGCCATTGACCATGCCTCGCGCCCCTACGGCCAGAGCGTGTGGGCCGGCAAGCCGGCCGGGGTGATCGGCGTGTCCACCGGCGCGCCCGGCACCTGCATGGCGCAGCAGCACCTGCGCAACGTGCTGGCCTATCTGGACATGCCCACCCTGGGCCAGCCCGAAGCGTTTCTGCAGGCCCGCGACGGGCTGTTCACCGAGGACGGACGGATTGGCGAGGCCAGCCGCCTGTTCGTGCAGGGCTGGCTGGACAAGTACGTGGCCTGGGTGCGGCGCTTCGCCCAGCTGTGAAAGCTATCAAAAAAATGGCTGTCCGCGCTTGACTGGCGGGCGATTGCGCCGTTTTTTGTGCTGAGACCCTGGGGTTTCAAGCCACCTGCGCCAGGCGCTCCTGGTTGGCAGCGGTGGGCCGCACATGGGTGGCGATGTCGCCGGCAGCGGCGGCCAGGGCCTTGGTGCGGGCCTCCGGGCCCATGCCCACCCCTTCGGCACGCACGAAGCGCACGTCCGTCACCCCGAAGAAGCCCATGATGGTCTGCAGGTAGCTCTCCTGGTGCTCCAGGGCGCGGCCCTGCTCGCTGGTGGAGTACACGCCGCCGCGGCTGGAGGCCACGATGACCGTCTTGCCCTTTGCCAGGCCTTCGGGGCCGCTGGCGGTATAGCGGAAGGTGCGGCCGGGCTGGGCGATGCGGTCGATCCAGGCCTTGAGCTGCGTGGGGATGGTGAAGTTGTACAGCGGCGCGCCGATGACCACCACGTCCGCCGCCAGGAACTGGCGTACCAGGCGCTCGGACACGGCGTTCTCGCGCAGCTGGGCCTCGCTCAGCCCCTCCGTCTGGCCGGTGCGGGGCGCCAGCGAATCCATGGTGAAGTGCGCGGGGGCGTCGGCCGCCAGGTCCAGGTGCTCGACCTGGGTGCCGGGGTGGCTGGCCACCCAGGCGCGCACGATGTCGGCGCTGAGCTGGCGGGAAACGGATTGGTCGCCGGTGATGGCCGAGTCGATGTGCAGCAGTCTCATGGGATGTCCTTTTTCGTCACTGTTTGTATGGGTAAACCCGCAATAGGGCGGATGTATAGATTGTGTCTTTGGAACTAAATCTTGATAACCCCTATAAAGCGCGATAGATTGTCCTGACATTGGAACAACCAGTCGGAGGCGCACGGTGCAGGACCTGAACGACATGCTGTACTTCGCCGAGGTCGCCGAGCGTGGCGGCTTCGCTGCGGCCGGGCGGGCGCTGGGCATTCCCAAGTCACGCCTGTCGCGCAGGGTGGCCGAGCTGGAGGCGCGCCTGGGCGTGCGCCTGCTGCAGCGCACCACGCGCAGCCTGTCGCTGACCGAGGTGGGCCAGGCCTACCTGCGCCACTGCCTGGCGCTGCGCGAGGCGGCCCAGGCTGCACAGGACACGGTGGATCAGGTACACAGCGAGCCCTGCGGAACCGTGCGCGTGACCTGCCCGGTGACGCTGGCGCAGTCGGTGCTGGGCGAATTGATGCCGCAGTTCCTGGAGCGCCACCCGGCCGTGCGGGTGGAGATGCAGGTCAGCAACCGCGTGGTCAACGTGGTGGAGGAGGGCGTGGACGTGGCCCTGCGCGTGCGCAGCTCGGTGGACGACAGCGCCAGCATGGTGGTCAAGCGCCTGGGCGAAGGCCGTCAGTTCCTGGTGGCCAGCCCGGCGCAGCTGGCGCGCCAGGGCTTGCCTGCCACGCTGGAAGACCTGCGGCGCATGGACACCCTGGCCATGTCCGCCGCGGAAGGCCGCGCCAGCCTGGACTTGCGCGGGCCCGGCGGACGCCAGGAGACGGTGCAATTCGCCCCCCGGTATGTGGCCGACGACCTGGTGACGTTGCGCCTTGCCGCCCTGGCAGGCACGGGACTGTGCTGGCTGCCCGACTACATGTGCATGCCCGATATCCAGGCCGGCCGGCTGGTGCAGCTGCTGCCCGAGTGGGCGCCGGCGCGCGGCATCGTGCATGCCGTGTTCGCTTCTCGCCGCGGTCTGGCGCCAGCCGTACGCAGCTTTCTCGACTTCCTCGGGGAGGTGCTGCCGCCGCGTGTGAGCCTGGAGGACGTCTCCGCGACGGTCCCTTATTCAAGAATTGGATAAATTTAAAATAATATATTCTTTTGAGTTCTAAGAAGGCGGCCGCACAATGTCTGGAGCTTTTTCTTACAGCCCAGGATTTGTACCGATGACCTCGAAGAAGACCGTCCTCAAGACCCTCATTGCCTCGGTGGCCCTGGCCGCCAGCGGCCTGGCTGCGGCGCAGGCCAACTCGCTGCTGAACGTGAGCTACGACGTGGCGCGCGAGTTCTACAAGGACTACAACCAGGCCTTCATCGCCCACTACAAGAAGACCAAGGGCGTGGATGTGCGCGTGGATCAGTCGCACGCCGGCTCCAGCGCCCAGGCGCGTGCCGTGAACGACGGCCTGGCGGCCGACGTGGTCACCTTCAACACCACGACCGACGTGCAGTTCCTGGCCGACAACGGGGTGGTGGCCAAGGACTGGGCCAAAAAGTTTCCGCACGACGCCTCGCCCACCACTTCCACCATGCTGTTCCTGGTGCGCCACGGCAACCCTAAGAACATCAAGGACTGGGACGACCTGGTCCGCCCGGACGTGAAAGTCATCGTGGTCAATCCCAAGACCGGTGGCAACGGCCGCTACGCCTACCTGGGCGCCTGGGGCAGCGTGCGCGAGAAGGGCGGCACCGACGCGCAGGCGGCGGAGTTCGTCGGCAAGCTGTACAAGAACGTGCCGGTGCTGGCCAAGGGCGGGCGCGACGCGACGGCCACCTTCCTGCAGCGCAACATCGGCGACGTGCTGATCACGTTCGAGTCGGAAGTCGTATCGGTTGAGCGCGAGTTCGGCAAGGGCAAGGTCGATGCCGTGTACCCGTCCACCAGCGTCACCGCCGAGAACCCGGTGGCCGTGGTCGAGCGCACCGTGGCCAAGAAGGGCACGGGCGAACTGGCCAAGGCCTACCTGGATTACCTGTACTCCGACGAAGCGCAGGAAATCGCCGCCAAGCACGCCATCCGCCCGCGTTCGGAGGCCGTGCTCAAGCGCCACGCCGACCTGTTCAAGCCCATCCAGCAGTTCACGGTGGCCAAGTACTTCGGCAGCCTGACCGAGGCGCAGAAGGTGCACTTCAACGACGGCGGCCAGTTCGACAAGCTCTACCAGCCGGGCAAGTAAGCCAGCCATGACGACGCTGACGCTGGGCACGGCCCAGCCTGACGCACCGCGCCGGCGCAAAGGCCGGCGGGTGCTGCCCGGCTTCGGCCTGACGCTGGGCTACACGCTGTTCTATCTGAGCATCATCGTGCTCATCCCGCTGCTGGCGCTGGTGCTCAAGAGCTTCTCGCTCACCTGGCCCCAGTTCTGGGAGGCCGTGGCCGCGCCGCGCGTGCTGGCCTCGTACCGCCTCACCTTCGGTGCCTCCTTCATCGCCGCCTGCGTGAACCTGGTCTTCGGCCTGCTGATCGCCTGGGTGTTGGTGCGCTACCAGTTCCCGGGCAAGAAGATCGTCGACGCGCTGGTGGACCTGCCATTCGCACTGCCCACGGCCGTGGCTGGCATCTCGCTCACGGCGCTGCTGGCCGGCAACGGCTGGATCGGCCAGTACCTGGAGCCGCTGGGCATCCAGCTGGCCTTCAACCCCAACGGCGTGGTCATCGCGCTGATCTTCATCGGCCTGCCCTTCGTGGTGCGCACGGTGCAGCCGGTGCTCGAGGACACCGAAAAGGAACTGGAAGAAGCCGCCACCAGCCTGGGCGCCACGCGCTGGCAGATCTTCCGGCACGTCATCTTCCCGGCCATCCTGCCGGCGCTGCTCACGGGTTTCGCCATGGCGTTCGCACGGGCGATCGGCGAATACGGCTCGGTCATCTTCATCGCCGGCAACATGCCCATGGTCTCGGAGATCACGCCCCTCATCATCATCGGCAAGCTGGAGCAGTACGACTATGCCGGCGCCACGGCCGTGGCCGTGGTCATGCTGGTCATCTCGTTTGCCATGCTGCTGGTCATCAACGCGCTGCAGGCCTGGCAGCGCAAGCGCGCGGGGATGCCGGCATGAGCGGCGGCACTTCTCCCACCACGCGCCGCGCCCGGGCCGGCACCACTGAGGCACCTTGGGTGCGCCGCGTCCTGATCGGCGTTGCGCTGGTCTTCTTGCTGCTGTTTCTGGTACTGCCGCTGGCTGCCGTGTTCACCGAGGCGCTGCGCAAGGGGCTGGATGCCTACCTGGCCGGCCTGCGCGAGCCCGATGCCTGGTCCGCCATTCGACTGACGCTGATCACCGCCGCCATCTCCGTGCCGTTGAACCTGGTGTTCGGCGTGGCGGCTGCCTGGTGCATCGCCAAGTTCGAGTTCAAGGGCAAGGCGTTCCTGACCACGCTGATCGACCTGCCGTTTTCCATCTCACCGGTGGTCGCCGGCCTGATGTACGTGCTGGTGTTCGGCGCCAACGGCTGGCTCGGTCCGTGGCTGGCGGCGCACGACATCAAGATCATCTTCGCCGTGCCGGGCATCGTGCTGGCCACCGTGTTCGTCACCTTCCCCTTCATTGCGCGCGAGCTGATTCCGCTGATGCAGGCCCAGGGCAACGACGAGGAGCAGGCCGCCGTGGTGCTGGGCGCCAATGGCTGGCAGACCTTCTGGCACGTGACGCTGCCCAACATCAAGTGGGGCCTGCTGTACGGCGTGATCCTGTGCAACGCGCGCGCCATGGGCGAGTTCGGCGCGGTGTCGGTGGTCTCGGGCCACATCCGCGGGCAGACCAACACCATCCCGCTGCACGTGGAGATCCTCTACAACGAGTACCAGTCGGTCGCGGCGTTCGCCGCCGCCTCGCTGCTGGCCCTGCTGGCGCTGGTCACGCTGGTCATCAAGACGGTGGCCGAGTGGATGAGCGAGCGGGAACGCAAGGCCGCTGCCGCCTTGCCTCCGGAGCGGCCTCAACCCGCGCCAGCATTGCGCTGAAAGCTATTGATTTATGAGCATTGAAATCCGCAACGTCAGCAAACGGTTCGGCGACTTCCAGGCGCTGCAGGGAGTGGACCTGGACATCCGGTCCGGCGAACTCATCGCGCTGCTGGGCCCGTCCGGCTGCGGCAAGACCACGCTCTTGCGCATCATCGCCGGGCTGGAAACGCCCGACGTGGGCAGTATCCATTTCAGCGGCGAAGACACCACGGATGTGCACGTGCGCGAGCGCGGCGTGGGGTTCGTCTTCCAGCACTACGCGCTGTTTCGCCACATGACGGTGTTCGACAACGTGGCCTTCGGCCTGCGCATGAAGCCGCGCAAGGAGCGGCCTGCCGAGTCCGTCATCCGCCAGAAGGTCATGGACCTGCTGAAGCTGGTGCAGCTGGACTGGATCGCCGACCGCTACCCGTCGCAGCTGTCGGGCGGGCAGCGCCAGCGCATCGCCCTGGCGCGCGCCCTGGCGGTGGAGCCCAAGGTGCTGCTGTTGGACGAGCCCTTCGGCGCGCTGGACGCCAAGGTCAGGAAGGAACTGCGCCGCTGGCTGCGCCGCCTGCACGACGAGCTGCACGTGACCAGCATCTTCGTGACGCACGACCAGGAGGAGGCGCTGGAGGTGGCCGACCGCGTGGTCGTCATCAACCAGGGCCGCATCGAACAGGAAGGCACGCCGCGCGAGGTCTGGGACAACCCGGCCAGCCCCTTTGTCTACGGCTTTCTGGGCGACGTGAACCTGTTCAAGGGCCGCGCCGCCGCCGGGCGCATCCATCTGGACGACGGCCTGCAGCTCGACAGCACGGAGGCCGCGGGCGCCGAGGGCGCGGCCGCCTTCGCCTACGTGCGCCCGCATGATCTGGACGTGCAGCGCTACTCTCCCGGGCAGGCGCTGGACGCCGACGGCCGGCCCAGCGGCATCGTGGCGCAGCTGGCGCGCGCCATCGTCGTGGGGCCGATTGCGCGGCTGGAACTTATCCCCGAGGGTAGCACCCAATCGGCGGACAATGCGCAGGAAGACGCGCTGATCGAGGCGCAAATCCCGGCGCAGCAGTTCTACGACATGGGCCTGCGCGAGGGCGAGACGCTGGTGGTGACACCGCGGCGCGCCAAGGTGTTCCTCGACCAGGCTGCCGGCATCTGAGCGTTCTTTCTTTCTCTTCTTTCTAGGGAAAGGAAGGGCGCCCGGCCCCGGCAGGCGCCCCCAACTCTCCAACGACAGAAAGAAAAGAATTCCAATGCTGCTCCACTGGTTCGACACGGCGCCGCGCCGTCTCCTGGGCCTGATCGCCGCCGCCTGCGTGGGCCTGCTGGCCTTTGGCATGTACCTGCAATACGTCGTCGGGCTGGAGCCGTGCCCGATGTGCATCGTGCAGCGTTACGCTCTCATTGGTGTAGCGGTCTTCGCAGGCCTGGCAAGCGCTAGAGGCCAAAAAGGCTGGTGGATGACATGGGGCTTGCTGGCCCTGGTAGCGGCCGGGTTCGGCGCCTTCGTGGCGGCGCGCCAGAGCTGGCTGCAGTGGTATCCGCCCGAGACCGCCACCTGCGGGCGCGACTTCTACGGAATGATCGAGAACTATCCCCTGAGCCGTGCCATTCCCATGATCTTCCGCGGTTCGGGCGACTGCACGGCGGTGGACTGGACCTTTCTGGGTGGCTCCATCGCCAACTGGTCCTTCATCTGCTTCGTGCTGATAGGCCTGGCGCTGGTGCTGCTGCTGGCGCGCGGTGGCCGGCGAGCGGCCCGCTAACTCCTCTTTCCTACAGGCCGCTGGGCCAGGTCTCCGGCACCTCGCCTTCGCCCTCGTGCCAATGGCGCTCGGGCACCAGGGGCTGCAGGGCGTGGGTGCGATCGATGTGCAACAGTGCGTCGAACTGGCCCGGCAGCCGGGTGTGGAAGTAGTGGCTCTGGCGCTCAGTTTCTGGCTGGTAGATGACGCCAATGGCGCGCTGCAACCGCTCTTGATGCAGTAGCCGCGCCACCTCGCCTTCGCCGCGCAGCGGCAGCCACAGGCGGGCGTGGCCGCTGTCGTGCAGCAGCCGTTCAAAGCTGCCGGGTAAGGCGTCGCGCACGCGCTTGCGCTCGGCCGGCCCGTCCCATTCCGAGGCTGCCGTCACGCTGCCGTGGTAGGTGGACAGGCCGATCAATACTGCATCGCGCCCCCAGCGCTCGCGCGCCAGCTGGCCCACATTGAATTCGCCAAGGCGGCCCATCTCGGTGGCGCTGGCATCACCCAGGTGCGAGTTGTGCGCCCACACGGCCATGCGCGGCGCCGCGCCCCGGGTGGTTTGCAAATGCTTGTCCAGTGCCGCCAGGGTCTGCACCATGTGCGTGTCGCGCAGGTTCCAGGACGACACCCGGCTGCCGAACAGCGTGCGGTAGTACTCCTCGGCGTTGCGCACCAGGCGGGCGTTCTGCTGGGCGTAGAAGGCCTCATCGCGGTCGGCGCCCAGCGTGGCTCCGGCGCGCCGGTTCATCTCCATCAGCTGGTCGATGGCCTCGTCCTCGCAACTGGGCACGGCGCCGAAGGCGGCGCCGTAGCCGTAGGCCTGGCTGTCCTCGCCCGCGCGGTGGTCGAAGCAGGCATAGCGCGCCCGGGCGCGCGCTGCGGCTTGCGGGTCCACGCTGTCCAGATGGGCAATAACGGCGCGCAGCGAGGTGTACATGCTGTACAGGTCCATGCCGAAGAAACCTACCTGGTGCGAGGCGCCCACGCGGCTGTTGTGCTCGCGCAGCCATTCGACGAATTCGCGCATCACGGTATTGCGCCACATCCAGGTGGGGAAGCGCTCGAAACCGGCCAGAGCGGCCTCGGCGTCCACGTCATCCGAGCGGCCACGCACGTAGCGGTCCACGCGCAGGGCGTCGGGCCAGTCGGCCTCGGCCACCACGGCGGTGCAGCCGTGCTCGACGATGAGGTGGCGGGTCAGGCGCGCACGCTCCAGATAGAACTCGTGCGTGCCGTGGCTGGCTTCGCCAATCAGTACCAGACGCGCCGAGCCGATGAAGTCCGCCAGGCCAGGGGCCGTGTCGGCACGTTGAAAGGGGTGCAGATGCGGCGCCAGGTCGCGCAGCAGTTGTGCGTCCTCGGAGGGGCTGGGGGTGCGCGGGGCGGCTTGTTCAGCGGTGGTCATGTCTGGGCTCCCTCGGTTTGCTGCAGGGCGCGCTCCATCAGCGCCTGCACCTGCTCGTCCTCCACTTGTTCGAAGTCGAGGTACCAGCGGCCCACGGCGTCGAACGGCTCGGGCTGGAGCGGGCAGACCACTTCGTCCGCAAGGGCGCGCAGGGCCTCGCAGGCGTCTGGTGCGCCCACGGGTACAGCGAGCACCAGGCGCGCCGGGCCCTGGGCGCGGATGGCCTGGGCCGCGGCGCGCATGCTGGCGCCGGTGGCCAAGCCATCGTCCACCACGATCACCGTGCGCCCGGCAAGGGAGGGCAGGGGGCGCTCGCCCCGGTAGCGGCGCTCGCGGCGCGACAGCTCCTGCAGCTCGCGCTCCACCACGGCGTCCAGCTCGTGCGCAGGTACGCGCTGCAGGCTGTCATTCATGGTGCGCACACCGCCGCTGGCGACGGCGCCCAGGGCGTATTCGGGGTGCTGGGGATGGCCGATCTTGCGCACCACGAGAACGTCCATGGGCAAGGCCAGGGTGCGTACCACCTCGTAGGCGACGGGTACGCCACCGCGCGGCAGGGCCAGCACCAGCGCGCCCGGTGCGTGGCGGTAATGCTCCAGCGCACGGGCCAGCGCCTGGCCGGCCTCAGTGCGGTCTGCGAAGGTCAAAGCGCTCATGGCCATCTCCTTGGCGCCATCCTAGGGCGGGGCCAGGCGCTGCCCCGTCCGCACGCGTGAATAGGGGCCGTAGGACGGGCGCTTAAGGGATGGCGCTCTCGACGTCCGGCGCCACCTCGGGCTGCCGGGAGGACGTCCATGTCTGGTCCTGCAGGAAGAACTTGGCCACCATTTCCTTGGTGATCTGCACGGCGCGCTTGAGGCTCAGGTCGATGTGGTCGCTGAGTGCGGCGAGCGCCGGCTCCAGCTTGCGGGCCTGCAGCAGGTCCAGCAGCTGCGCGTGGGCGTTGAAGGCGCGCGCGTTCCAGTCGGACTGCTCCAGGTCGATATGCCGGGCCACGTGGATGCGGCGGGTGACCTGCTCGAGGAACTGGCTCAGCTCGCGGTTGTGCGACAGGGCCGTGAGGCGGCGGTGGAACTCCTCGTCGGCCAGCAGCAGGTCGCCGATGGACATGCCCGAGGCCTCGGCCATCACCCCATCCCAGTAGCTGCGCAGGCTGTCGATCTCGGCGTCGGTGGCGTTGTGCACGGCCAAAAAGACGGCCCGGCGCTCCAGCGCGATGCGTACCTGGTAGAGGTTGTACAGCTCCTCCACGCTGATGGCCTTGCGAAAGAACCCCTTGTTCATCACGAAGTCCAGGAAGCCCTCGGCCACCAGGCGGTTCAGCGCCTCGCGCAGGGGCGGGCGGCTGATGTCGAACTCGCGGCCCAGCGCCTGCTCGTTGATGCGCGCGCCGGGGCGGAAGTCGTAGTTCATGGCGCGCTCGCGCAGCTCCAGGTACAGGCGCTCCACGCTGCTGGCGTCGCGTGTCTGGGGCACATGCGTGCCTTCTTTGCTGGTTTTCTTCTTGACGGCCATGGGTGCTAATGAAGCAGTAGGCCCGCCGCAAGCGCTGCGCCGGGACAAAAAAAAGGCTGGGTGAAACTCATTCTAGGCCTTGTATTGCCGGCGGCAGAGCGTGTTCCACATAGGGGACGCTATTTTGTTGACTAATGTCTTCATAAGTGTCTACACTTTGTGTAAAGACTGGTTCCGGCGCGGGGCAGTGACCTTGAAGCCGCGCGGGCCGGGCTGGCCAACCTATTACAGGCAAGGAGATATTCGGGATGAGCGATCTGAGCGTCGGCAGCAGCCTGCGGGCCGTGGGCCTGGAAGACAAGTACACCGCCACGCAGGGCACAGTCTATCTGACCGGCGTGCAGGCCCTGGTGCGCCTGCCCATGATGCAAAAGCGCCGCGACCGCGCGGCAGGCCTCAACACCGCCGGCTATATCACCGGCTACCGGGGCTCGCCCCTGGGCACCTTCGATGATCAGCTGGTCAAGGCGCGCAAACACCTGCAGGCGCATGACGTGGTGTTCGTGCCCGGCGTGAACGAGGATCTGGCCGCCACGGCCGTCTGGGGCAGCCAGATGGCCGAGATTGGCGGGGAGGGGCGCTTCGACGGCGTGTTCTCCATCTGGTACGGCAAGGGGCCGGGCGTGGACCGCTCGGGCGACGCCTTCCGCCATGGCAACCTGGCGGGCAGCTCCAGGAACGGCGGCGTGCTGGTGCTGATGGGCGACGACCACACCTGCGAATCATCCACCACCTGCCACCAGAGCGAGTTCGCGCTGATGGACGCGCAGATGCCCATCCTCTCGCCCGCCGGCGTGTCGGAGCTGATCGAGTACGGCCTGTACGGCTGGGCGCTGTCGCGCTACTCTGGCTGCTGGGTGGGCATGAAGTGCATCAAGGACACGGCCGATGCCTCGGGCTCGGTGGAGGTCAACGAGGCCGGCCCGGCCTTTACGCTGCCCGCGCTGCCGGACATGCCGGCGGACGGCCTGAACATCCGCCTGCCCGACACCCCGCACGCGCAGGAATTCCGCCTGGTCAACCACAAGCTGGCGGCGGTGCAGGCCTTCGCGCAGGCCAACCGCATCGACCGCGTGGCGTTCGGGCGGCGCGAGGGCGCGCGCATCGGCATCGTCACCTCGGGCAAGAGCTGGCTCGACGTGCGCCAGGCGCTGGCAGATCTCGGCATCGACGAGGCGCGCGCGCAGGCGCTGGGCCTGGCGGTCTACAAGGTCGGCCTGGTCTGGCCACTGGAGGCCGAGGGCATTGCCGAGTTCGCCCTGGGCCTGGACAAGGTCATCGTCATCGAGGAAAAGCGCTCGCTGCTGGAAGCGCAGCTCAAGGACATCCTTTATGGCCAGGAGGGTGCGCCGCAGGTCATCGGCAAGAAGGACGAGCGCGGCGCCAAGCTGCTGCGCGTGGAGATGGCGCTGGACGCCGCCATGATCGCCCAGGTGCTGGGCCACCGCCTGGCTGAGATCGACCCGGCGCTGCTGGACGTGACCCACGCCCTGGCGCGGCGCAAGCCCGTGCTGGGTGCGGTGGACGTCATGGCGCGCAGCTTCTACTTCTGCGCGGGCTGCCCGCACAACACCTCCACGCGCATCCCTGAGGGCAGCCGCGGCTACGCCGGCATCGGCTGCTCGTGGATGGCGCAGAGCATGGACCGCGGCACGCTGGGCTACACCCAGATGGGTGCCGAGGGCATGGCCTGGGTGGGCGAGGCGCCGTTTTCCAAGCGCGCGCACATGTTCCAGAACATGGGCGACGGCACCTACTTCCACTCCGGCATGCTGGCCATTCGCGCGGCCGTGGCGGCCAAGACCAACATCACCTTCAAGGTGCTCTACAACGACGCCGTGGCCATGACCGGCGGCCAGCGCCACGACGGACCGCTGGATCCGGTGCGCATCACCCAGCAGGTGCATGCGGAAGGCGTGGCGCGCATCGCCGTGGTGACGGACGAGCCCGGTAAATACGACGGCGTGACCGGCTGGGCGCCGGGCGTCACCATCCACCACCGCGACGAGCTGGATGAGGTGCAGCGCCAGCTGCGCGAGGTGGCCGGTACCAGCGTGCTGGTCTACGACCAGACCTGCGCCGCCGAGAAGCGCCGCCGGCGCAAGCGCGGCGAGTTTCCCGACCCCGACATGCGCCTGGTCATCAACGAGGCCGTGTGCGAGGGCTGCGGCGATTGCGGCGCCAAGTCCAACTGCGTGGCCGTGGTGCCGGTGGAGACGGAGTTCGGCCGCAAGCGCGCCATCGACCAGTCGGCTTGCAACAAGGATTTCTCCTGCCTCAAGGGCTTTTGCCCCAGCTTCGTCACCGTGCGTGGCGGCCAGCTGAAGAAGGGCGTGGCCGCGGGCAAAGAGGTGCTGGACGCGCCGCTGCCCGATCCCCAGCTGCCCGACCTGGCGCAGGGCGTCTACAGCCTCATCATCACCGGCGTGGGCGGCACCGGCGTGGTCACCATCGGAGCGCTGCTGGGCATGGCCGCGCACCTGGAGGGCAAGGGCGTGGGCGTGCTGGACATGGCGGGCCTGGCGCAAAAGGGCGGCTCGGTGTGGACGCACATGCGCTTCGGCGCCACGCCGCAGGCGATTGCCGCCGTGCGCGTGGCCCCCGGCGGGGCCGATGCGCTGATCGGCTGCGACCTGGTGGTGGCCGCGGCCAGCAACACCCTGACCATGACGCGCAAGGGCGCCACCCGCGCCATCGTGAACACGCAAGAGGTCATGCCGGGCGCCTTCACGCAGAACCCGGACCTGCAGTTCCCCGGCAACCCGCTGGTCAAGACCATCGTGCGCGCCCTGGGCGAGGGCAACGTGGAGCAGGTGGACGCGGGCCGCCTGGCGCTGGCCCTGTGCGGCGACGCCATCGCCACCAACCTGTTCATGCTGGGCGCCGCCTACCAGCGCGGCCTGGTGCCGGTGAGTGCGCAGGCCATCGAGCGCGCCATCGAGCTCAACGGCGCGGCCGTGAAGATGAACATCGCCGCCTTCCGCTGGGGCCGCCGTCATGCGGTCGACCCGCAGGCCGTGGCGGCCAGCGCCGGCGCGGCGCCGCGCCAGCAGGCGGCCACCCTGGACGAGGCCGTGCAGCGGCGCGTGGATTTCCTCACCGGCTACCAGAACGCCGCCTACGCCGCGCGCTTCAAGGCGCTGGTGGATGCCGTGCGCACGCACGAAGCGCGTGTCTGGCCTGGCCAGGAGCAGCTGACGAGCGCCGTGTCGCAGAGCTTCTTCAAGCTCATGGCCTACAAGGACGAGTACGAGGTGGCGCGCCTGTATGCCGCGCCCGCCTTTCGCCAGCAGATCGCCGCGCAGTTCGAGGGTGCACCGCGCCTGGCCTTCAACCTGGCGCCGCCTCTGCTGGGCGACAAGAAGCGCGAGTTCGGCGCCTGGATGCTGCCGGCCTTCGGCGTGCTGGCGCGCCTGAAATTTCTGCGCGGCACGGCGCTTGACCTCTTCGGCCACACCGAGGAGCGCCGCCACGAGCGCGCCATGGTCGATGACTTCGAAGCCCTGGTGCGGCGCCTGCTGCAGGAGGCGCGGCCCGACCAGTACGCGCTGGCCGTGCAGATCGCCCAGGCGCCGCAGAAGGTGCGCGGCTTCGGCCACGTGAAGGAGGCCGCGCGCCAGGCCTATGAGGCCGAACTCGCCCAGCTGCTGCAGCGCCTGCGCAGCGACGCCTGAGTATCAAACTTCATAGCTGCTGGCGCTTGATTTGCAAGGGTTTCGCATGATTTTCATGCTGAAAGCCTTTCAGTTAAAGCGCTGGCAGTTCCTTTTTTCATAGCATCAACCGGAACCCCCATGCCCACACCGCCCGCTGCCGGAGCGCGCCCGGCCCTGCCTCGCGGCAGCCTGGTGGCGCTGCTCACGCCCTTCACCGACGACCTGCGCCCGGACCTGCCGGCGCTGCGCCGCCTGATCGACTGGCACATCGACAGCGGCACGGCCGGCGTCGTCATCGCCGGCACCACGGGCGAATGCGCCACGCTGAGCCATGCCGAGCACCGCGAGCTGCTGGCCGCCGCCGTGCAGCACGCAGCGGGCCGCACCCACGTCATGGCCGGCGTGGGCGCCAATTCGACGGCCGAGGCGGTGGCGCTGGCGCGTTTTGCCCAGGAATGCGGCGCCGACTCGCTGCTCAGCGTCGTGCCCTACTACAACAAGCCCACGCAGCAGGGGCTGGTGGCGCACTTCACCGCGCAGGCCGACGCCGCCGCGCTGCCGCTGGTGCTCTACAACGTGCCCGGCCGCACCGTCATCGACCTGCAGGTGGACACCGTGGCCGCGCTGGCACGGCATCCGCGCATCGTGGGCATCAAGGATGCGACGGGCGACATGGCCCGCGCGGCCGACGTCGCCCAGGCCGTGCCGCCGGGCTTTGCGCAGTACAGCGGCGACGACTTCACCAGCCTGCCCTACCTGGCGCTGGGCGGGCAGGGCGTGATCTCGGTGGTCGCCAATATGCTGCCGGCCGAGGTGGCCGCGCTGTGCGCCCACATGGAAGCCGGCCGGCTGCACGAGGCGCGTGCGCTGTTCGCGCGCCTGCTGCCGCTGACGCGCGCCCTGTTCATGGAAAGCAGCCCCGGCCCGGCCAAGCTGGCGGCGCAGCTGCGCGGCCTGTGCGGCGGCGGGCTGCGCCTGCCGATGTGCGAGGTGTCGTCCGCCACGGCGGCGGCGGTGCGCGCCGCGCTGCAGCCCTGGTCGGAAGCCTGATAGCGCTATCAAGAAAATAGCTGCCAGCGCTTGATGGGCAAGCGCTGTAGACGTTTCCCTTCAAACCGCCGACCCTGCCAAACGCTGTGGTTCGGCCCAGGTGCCGCCCGGCAGCCCCAGCCCTTCTGCAGCGAGCGTTCGCGCTGGCGGTAGCGGCGCTCGCCCGGCTGGCGGGTCTGGCCCGCTCCGCCCATGGCGCGCACCAGGGTTTTGCAGCGCTCGACGATGGCATGGCGCGCAGCGATCTGACGTTGCCAGGGGCGATGGCGCTGGTCGCCGGGTCGAACACCAGGCGGATCGTGCCCGGCGCGCGGCGCGGCAAAGGCAGTGGGGTTGGTACCGAACAGCGCCCGGGTGCCGCCGCTGGGCACCACGCAGGCCATGCTGTTGACCAGAGCCAGCGCCACCAAGCCGTCGCGCGCCAGGGGCTCCACGTCGGGCCACAGGGCGGCGAAGTGGCGCGAATTGCGGACGGCCGCCAGTGCGATGCCGTTGGCGCGTGCCTTGGCCATCAGCGCCGGGTGGGCAGCCTGCCAGGCTGGCTGGGCGAAGCCGTTGCCCGCATCCATGGCCAGGTAGTCGGGACGCTATGGCTGTGCGACCCGAGGGGCCTAAGACGAACAACAGCGGTACCAGGAACCCGCGCGACTTTTCTATGCATCCGGGAAAACCAGAACTTCATCACGTTGTCTGTTTTTGGGAAACTGTCTACACTTGTATAGTCAGATTGGTGAATGCTAATAGACACACCTTCTGGCCGCAGCTTATTTAGCGCGTCAAGCTTTTCAACCCCAATCCAAGGAGACAAACATGGCCGGTGTTGGTAGTGAGAAACTTTTCGAAAACGACAAGGTGATCGTGTGGAACTTCGAGCTGAAGCCAGGTGAGCAGACCCCGATCCATACGCATGAGCATTCATACGTGTGGTATTCCATCCAGGGGACGGATCTGCAGGTGTTCGATGAGCATGGAAACGACCTGGGGACTCTGGAGGTCCCTACCGGGGCGGTCTATTCACTGAAGGTGGAGGACGGGTTTATCGAGGTGATGTCTGAGATTTGCAAGGGCGTCAAGATCCCTGCCAAGCACAGCGCCAAGAATGCCGGCACCACGCATTACCGTGAGATCCTCGTCGAATACAAAACTTGAGCTTCAGCGCTTGAGTTCTCCCTGAATGCGAGCTCCGGCATGGTGTGGCATCAGGCAGCCAGCCGGAATCGACGGCCCGTCCAACGTCCATGGCATTGTTTTTAGCCGCGCCATAGGCCCTGTGTGCGGCGGGGCCGCGTCAGCCGCCCGGTGTTGTCTCGCGCAGCAGCCAGGCGCGGAACGCCTGCAGCGCCGCTGTGGGCGGGCGCGACTTGAGACGGAATAGCCAGTACTGCCGGACGCGGAGCGCGAGAGCCTGGACGCGCGCGTGGGTTTCGGCCGAGGCGGCCTGGTGGAATACTCGCCGCGGACCGAGCCGCATGCAGACCGGGAGGGCATGACGGTGGCCGAGCTGTGCGAAGCCACCATGGTGCTGAGCGACAACACCGCGGCCAACCTGCTGCTGCGCCGGCAGGGCGGGCCTGCGGGCCTGACTGCGTGGCTTCGGGGGCTGGGCGACACCCACACGCGCCTGGACCGCACAGAACCCGCGCTGAACGACGTGCCGCCCGGCGAAGTGCGCGACACGACCACGCCGCTGACCGTGCTGTGCACCGTGCAAATGCTGGTAATGGGCGAGGCGCTGGCGCCGCCATCGCGCGCGCAACTGCAGGCTTGGCTGCTGGGCAACCTTACGGGCGACAGGTGCTTGCGCGCCGGCATGCCGCCCGGCTGGCGGGTCGGGGAAAAGACCGGCACCGCCGAGGGCACGGGCAACGACGTGGGCGTGGTGCGGCCAGCGCCGGGGCAGGGCGCGCCGGCCGTGGTGGCCTGCTACCTGACCGAGTGTCCGGCCGCGCCCGCGCAGCGCGACGCGGCCATCGCGCAGGTAGGGCGGCTCGCCGCCGCTTGGCTCAGAGCTTCTTGACCAGCACCTGGCTCTTGCGGTCCCAGTTGTACTTGCGCTTGCGCGCCTCGGGCAGCCAGTCCGGGTCCACCGGGGCGAAGCCGCGCTTCAGAAACCAGTGCATGGTGCGCGTGGTCAGCACGAAGATGCTGTCCAGCCCCAGCATGCGGGCGCGCTGCTCGATGCGCTTGAGCAGCTTCTCGCCGTCGCCCGTGCCCTGGCTTTGCGAGGACACGGTGACGGCGGCCATCTCGGCCGTGCGGGCCTCGGGGTAGGGGTGCAGCGCGGCACAGCCGAAGATCACGCCGTCGTGCTCGATGACGGTGTAGCTGGCAATGTCGCGTTCGATCTCGGTACGGTCGCGCTTGACCAGGGTGCCGTCGCGCTCGAAGGGCTCGATCAGCTGGATGATGCCGCCCACGTCGTCGATGGTGGCCTCGCGCAGCTCTTCGAGCTTTTCGTCGATGACCATGGTGCCGATGCCGTCGTGCACGTAGATCTCCAGCAGCAGCGCGCCGTCCACGGCAAAGGGCAGGATGTGGCTGCGCTCCACGCCGTGCTCGCAGGCGCGCACGCAGTGCTGCAGGTAAAAGCCCACGTCGGTGGGCTGCAGGGCCGGCGGCAGCTGGGACAGCAGGCGGCGCGCGGCGGCCAGGGGCAGCTCGGTGTCGATGGGGTTGTCGTCGCCAGGGGGCTCGAAGGGCTGGGTCAGCACGCCAGGCACCTCGGTCAAAAACAAAAGCTTGTCGGCCTGCAGCTCGGCGGCCACGCGCGTGGCCACCTCTTCCATGGCCAGATTGAAGGCTTCGCCCGTAGGCGAAAAGCCGAACGGCGAGATCAGCACCATGGCCTGCGACTCCAGCGTGCGGCGGATGCCTTCCACGTCCACCTTGCGCACCAGGCCGGTGTGCTGGAAGTTGACGCCGTCGACGATGCCCACCGGCCGCGCGGTGATGAAGTTGCCCGAAATGACACGCACGCGTGCGCCGGCCATGGGCGTATTGGGCAGGCCCTGGCTGAAGGCGGCCTCGATCTCGTAGCGCAGCTGGCCGGCGGCCTCCTGGGCGCTGTCCAGCGCCACCGGGTCGGTGATGCGCATGCCGTGGGAGTAGCGCGCCTCGTGGCCCTTGGCGGCCAGCTGCTCGTTGACCTGCGGGCGAAAGCCGTGCACCAGCACGATCTTCACGCCCATGGCCTGGATCATGGCCAGGTCCTGCACGATGCTTTGCAGCTTGCCCGCGGCAATCGCCTCGCCCGTCAGGCCCACCACGAAGGTCTGGTTGCGAAACTTGTGGATGTAGGGCGCCACCGACCGGAACCAGGGCACGAAGGTGAAGTTGAAGACCGTGGACATGAAGGCGGGCGCAAAGGGCAAAAAAGCCTGCGCGCCCCGTGGCGCCATTCAGGCGGCCGGGGGCTGGGCAAGCAAAAGGGCGCAGTGTAGCGGCAGTGTGCCGGGCGCGTTCGTGCTATGAAATGCATAGCTGCTACCGCTGGGGCTGCGCCAGTTCCAATATGTTTTATATCTGGAGTCCAGGGTGAGTAAGCGGCGGCAGCTACCATTTGCATAGCAAACGCCGCCGCCCGGCGTTCAGCGCCCGGACAGCGCCAGCTTGGTCGGCTGCCGGGCCGGCCGCTTGTCCGGTGTGTGCGCCGTCCCGCCGTCGCGCAGGCGCATGGCCCAGCGCTCCACCGTCCAGTACGACAGCGCCGCCAGCGCGGTGGACAGGGCAAAGCCCAGCACCACCGTGGCGGGCCAGGGCAGGTCGGCGCGCAGGTAGCGCACGATGGGGTAGTGCCACAGATAGATACCGTAGGACAGCTTGCCCACCCACACCAGGGTCGGCGCGCTCAGCAGCTCATACGCCGGGCCGCGCCGGTGCAGCACGGCCATCAGAACCACCATGGTGGCAACTTCCACCACCGTCATGCCCCAGGCCAGGGCGTTCATGTCGTCCCAGCCCTGTTCCATCAACAGCGGCACGGCCAGCACGAACCATATGCCGTGAGACAGCCGGGCGCGCACAGCGGTGAACCAGGCCGGCTGCTCGTGCACCAGGGTCGCCAGCAGCGCACCCATCAGCAGGCCGGTGGCGCGGGTATCGAAGCGAAAGAAGATCTCGTAGAACTGCTGGCCTTGGGTGATCCAGAACAGGCGCCAGACCCAGGCCAGCAGCACCAGCCCGGCCACCGGCCGCCACATCCGGCCCTTGGGCGAGAACCGCACGATCAGCATCAAAAGCGGCGGCCAAACCAGGTAAAAGTGCTCTTCCACCGACAAAGACCACATGTGCAGCAGCGTGTCCGGGCTGTCGAAGAAGGCGATGCCGTAGTCCGCCAGGTACAGCAGCGACACCAGCGCGTCTGAATAGATGTCGGTCAGATCAGGCCAGATGAAGGGTGCAAACAGGCAGTAAGCCGCCAAGAACAGCGCCAGCGCCGGCATGAGCCTGAAAAAGCGCCGGCGGTAGAAGCGCCAGTAGTCCAGCCCGCCCGTGCGCTCGCGCTCCAGCAGCAGCAGCGAAGTGATCAAGAAGCCGCTGAGCACGAAGAACACATCCACGCCGTAGAAGGCGCCGTCGAACAGGGGCGCATGGGCGTGCGAGAGGAGAACTAGCGCGATCGCCACGCCGCGCAGGCCGTCCAGCGCCGGGTTGTAGGCCAGCGCGACGCCGGCCGAACCGGCCGGCTTGTGTTTCACTTCCATCCCAGACAAAGCCCGCCACCTCCTCATTCAAATCCACCCGGGCAGGCATGCCGCCGCCGGTCGAGGAGGCGATTGTAGGCAGGCAATCTCAGGGATTACCCGGTCCAACTGTCACCAAAGATTGGTAAAAGTGACTTTTATTCCGACACCCGGAAAGCGCTAAAGCGGCGTGAGGCCCAGCGCGAAGACGGAGTTGGGTACCTGCGGCGCGGGGGTTTGGCGCGCCGGCCGGGCTGCACGGCGTGCTGGCGGGCTGACCGCGGCTGGGGAGCGCGTGGCCACGTGGCGCGCCAGCAGGTCCGCCACGGTGATGGACTGCAGGTAGTCCATGACGCGCGACTGGAAGCTCGCCCACAGTTCGGCCGTCATGTCCTCGCTGCCGCCGGCGCGCGGGCTGCCGGGCGCGGCCAGTGCGGCTTCGGCGGCGGTGACGATCTGGGCCACGGTCAGCTCGCGCGGTGCCCGCGTCAGCGTGTAGCCGCCGCCCGGCCCGCGTGTGCTGGTTACCAGTTCGGCACGGCGCAGGGCGCTGAAGATGTCCTCCAGATAGGACAGGGAAACGCCCTGGCGCGCGCTGATGGCGGGCAAGGGCACGGGCTGGCCGTGCGAATGCAGGGCCAGGTCGGTGATGGCGGTCACGGCAAGCTTGCCGCGGGTGGTCAGTCGCATAGACGGATCCTGGAAAAGAAGGGGGCACGGAGGCGGCACCCGGGCAGGCACCGCGAAGACGGGCGGGAAGGGCGACTCGGCCCGCGCAGGGCCGGCGCAGCTCAGGCGCGCGGCGGCCGCAGCCGCCGCTGGGGCGTGCGGGAGGCCAGCAGGGCAGTGCGCAGCTGCGGGCAGGGGAAGTGCGCACCCCGTGCGTCCGGTGCCGGGCGCTGGAATTCCTGGTCGTCCGGCAGGTCGATGCCGCAATCGGCCGCAACATCAGCGGCAAGGTCGGCAGCAGTGCCGGCCTTCAGGTCCTCAATGCCGTAGTGGTGCTGCATGGCGCTGCATTGCCCGACAGGGCTGGCGCCCAGGCCCGCCTGCGGCGTGGCGGCAAACGCGGACACGCCCGCCATCAGCAGGAAATGCAGGGTAAATACAGCGAGCAGCCACCGGACCATAGGTGGATGGATTATAGAAAACGCTGCCGGCGGCCCCTTCAGGGCGGGTCATGTGTGCGCGTTATCCCTGTATAGACAGGTGCCGCGCGGCGCGCATCATGCGCCCATCCCTTCCCTTTGCATTCACTCAACCAATCAATCAACCGGGAGACAACGGATGGCACGGCGGACAACGGTGGTGCGCATGGGCGCAATGGTGGTGGCAGGCATGGCGCTGGCCCTGGGCGGCGCTGCGCAAGCCCAGCAGACAACCAAGCTGGCGCTGGGCATGTCGGGCTGGACGGGCTTTGCGCCGCTGTCGCTGGCCGACAAGGCGGGCATCTTCAAGAAGCACGGCCTGGACGTGGAGCTGAAGATGATCCCGCAGAAGGACCGTCACCTCGCCCTGGCCTCCAAGGCCATCCAGTGCGCCGCCACCACGGTGGAGACGCACGTGGCCTGGAACGCCAACGGCGTGCCCATTGTGCAGATCTTCCAGTTGGACAAATCCTACGGCGCCGACGGCATCGCCGTAAGGAACGACATCAAGACTTTCGCCGACCTGAAGGGCAAGACCGTGGCGGTGGACGCCCCCGGCACGGCCTCGTATTTCACCCTGGCCTGGCTGCTGTCCAAGAACGGCATGAAGGTCAAGGACGTGAAGACCGTCACGCTGGCGCCCCAGCCGGCCGCGCAGTCCTTCGTGACCGGGCAGAACGACGCGGCCGTGACCTATGAGCCGTACCTGTCCACCGTGCGCGCCAACCCCGACGCCGGCAAGATCCTGGCCACCACGCTGGACTTTCCGCACATCATGGACACGGTGGGCTGCGCACCCGAATGGATCAAGGCCAACCCCCAGGCTGCCAAGGCGCTGGCGGACTCGTACTTCGAAGCGCTGGAGCTGATCGGCAAGGACCAGGCCAAGTCGTACGAAATCATGGGCGCGGTGGTCAAGCAGCCGGGCGAGGCCTTCGGCAAGTCCGCCTCCTTCCTGCGCTGGCAGGACAAGGCGGCCAACCAGAAATTCTTTGCCGGGGAGCTGCAGCAGTTCATGAAGGATGCGGCAGGCATCCTGCTGGAGGCCGGGGTGATCCGCAAGATGCCCGAGAACTGGTCGGCCATGTATGACGACAGCTTCATCAAATAAGTAAAGCGGCGCGCGCCGGAAGACCACCCCGATGGACCCCATGACGCAAGCCCTGCCGCCGGCCGCGGCGTCCCCCGTGCCTCCCGCGCGCCGCCGGCCCCGCCTGGCCCCCCTGCAGCCCGTGCGCGCCGGCACGCGCTGGCTGCTGGGCGCCTCGTTCTTCGTGCTGTTCGTGGCCGTGTGGGCGGTGGCGACGCTGGGCGGCTTCGTCTCGCCCACCTTCCTGGCCAGCCCCATCACCATGCTGCGCGAGGGCTGGGCGCTGTTTGCGGAGTTCAACTTCGCCCACGACGTGGGCATGACCGTGTGGCGCGTGCTGGGCGGCTTCGTCATGGCAGCGGTCGTCGCCGTGCCGCTGGGCATCGCCATGGGCGCGCACAAGGGGGTCGAGGCTTTTCTGGAACCCTTCGTTTCCTTTTGCCGCTATCTGCCGGCTTCGGCCTTCATTCCACTGCTGATCCTGTGGGCTGGCCTGGGCGAGCTGCAAAAGCTGCTGGTCATCTTCATCGGCTCCGTGTTCCAGATCATCCTGATGGTGGCCGTCATCGTCGGCAATGCACGCCGCGACCTGGTTGAGGCCGCCTACACCCTGGGTGCCACGCCGCGTGGCATTGTCAAAAGCGTGCTGATCCCCGGCGCGGCCCCCGAGATCGCCGAGACCCTCCGCCTGGTGCTGGGCTGGGCCTGGACGTATGTCATCGTGGCCGAGCTGATCGGCTCGTCCTCGGGCATAGGCCACATGATCATTGACAGCCAGGCGCTGCTCAACACCGGGCAGATCATCTTCGGCATCATCGTCATCGGCCTGATCGGGCTGGTGTCCGATGCCTTGTTCAAGTGGGCCAACCGGCGCCTGTTCGCCTGGAGCACGCTGTAAATGAGCGAAGTCCTGATCCAAGGGGTGTCGCGCACCTTCACCAACGCGCGCGGGCAGGCCACCCAGGCCCTGCTGCCGGTGGACTTCCACGTGCGCGACAACGACTTCGTCACCATCCTGGGTCCGTCCGGCTGCGGCAAGTCGACGCTGCTGCGCATCGTCGCCGGGCTGGACGAGCCCACCGCCGGCCGCGTCCTGCTGGATGGCGTGCCCGTGCAGGGGCCGGGGGCCGACCGCGGCATGGTGTTCCAGAGCTACACGCTCTTCCCCTGGCTGACGGTGGAGCAGAACATCCGCTTCGGCCTGCGCGAGCGCGGTGTCTCCGCGGCGCAGCAAAAGGAGCGAAGCGACTATTTTCTGGCGAAGGTCGGCCTGGCCGGCTTCGCCCAGCACTATCCCAAACAGCTGTCGGGCGGCATGCAGCAGCGCACCGCGATTGCCCGCGCCCTGGCCAACGACCCCAAGATCTTGCTGATGGACGAGCCCTTCGGCGCGCTGGACAACCAGACCCGCGTGCAAATGCAGGAGCTGCTGCTGTCCATCTGGGAGGCGCAGCGCAAGACCGTCATGTTCGTCACCCATGACATCGACGAGGCCATCTTCATGGCCAACCGTGTGGCCGTCTTCAGTGCCCGGCCCGGCCGCATCAAGACCGAGTTGGCCGTGCCGCTACCGCATCCGCGCCACTACACCGTCAAGACGGCGCCTGAATTCATGGAGCTGAAGGCGCGGCTGACCGAAGAGATCCGCGCCGAAGCCCTGCACGGGGCGTTGCACTGAATGACCACCAGCGCCACTCCGCTCGCCGCCCAGGGCACCGAAGGGCCGGCTGCTGTGGCCCGCTACCAGCAGGTCAAGGACTTCATTACCCACCGCATCCAGGACGGGCAATGGCAGGTGGGCGACCGCCTGCCGTCCGAGAACGAACTGGTGCAGCAGTTCGGCATCTCGCGGATGACCGTGAACCGGGCGCTGCGCGAACTGGCCGAACAGGGGCGCATCGAGCGCGTGGCCGGCGTGGGCAGCTTCGTGGCCCCGGAAAAGCCACAGTCCACCCTGCTGCGCATCGCCAACCTGGCGGCTGAAGTGCGCCAGCGCGGACATGACTACAGCTGCCGCGTGCTGCTGGTGGAGCGCGTCGCCGCGCCCGTGGAGGCTGCCGCGGCGCTGGAGCTGCGCACCGGCGAATCGGTGTTCCACGCCGTCTGCGTGCACCTGGAGGACGGCGTACCGGTGCAGCTGGAGGACCGTTGGGTCAACCCCCACATGGCGGCGGACTTCGGCGCGCAGGACTTCTCGCGCCTGCAGCCCTCCGAATACCTGGTGCGCAACGTACCTTACGACCAGATGGAGCACGTGGTGGACGCCGTGCTGCCCACGCCCGAGCAGGCGCGCCTATTGCAGATGCCCCAGGCCGCCCCCTGCCTGCTGCTCACGCGGCGCACCTGGTCCGGCGGCGTGCCGGTGACGGTGGTGCGCTGCCTGCACCCGGGCTCGCGCTATCGCCTGGGCAGCCGCATGCAGGCGGACGGCAACCCGCTGGTGGGCTGATCCCGGTCGAACTACGGGTTTAACCTGTATATACAGGTTTCCCACAGAGTGGTGCAATCTGACCCATGCCATGCTAAACAAAGGCGTATTGCTGCTGTGAGGCTTGTCTATACAGGAAGGATTCATGAGCGCCACACCGACCCTCGTCCTGCGGCCTGGCCGCGTCAGCCTGACCGAATTGCAGCGCATTCAGGCGGGCGGCCTGCGCCTTGAGCTGGATACCGCCGCGCTGCAGGGCATGGCCGACTCCTTGGCCACGGTGCAGCAGATCGTCGAGCAGGACGCCGTGGTCTACGGCATCAACACCGGCTTCGGCAAGCTGGCCAGCACCAAGATCCCGCACGACCGCCTGGCCGAGCTGCAGCGCAACCTGGTGCTGTCGCACAGCGTGGGCACGGGCGAGCCGCTGCCGGACGGCGTTGTGCGCCTGGTGTTGGCCACCAAAGCCGTCAGCCTGGCGCGCGGACATTCGGGTGTGCGCCCGCAGCTGGTGCAGGCGCTGCTGGCGCTGGCCAATGCCGACGTGCTGCCTGTCATTCCTGCCAAGGGTTCGGTGGGTGCCTCGGGCGACCTGGCACCGCTGGCGCACCTGGCCTGCGTGCTGATCGGCGAGGGCCAGGCCCTGGTGCAGGGCCGGGTGGTGGGCGGGCGCGAGGCCATGGCCGCCATCGGCATGGATCCCTTCGTGCTGGGCCCCAAGGAAGGGCTGGCGCTGCTCAACGGAACGCAGGTGTCCACCGCGCTGGCGCTGGCCGGGCTGTTCGGCGCCGAGGCCGCGTTCGGCGCCGCGCTGGTGTCGGGCTGCCTGACGCTGGAGGCCATCAAGGGCTCGGTCAAGCCGTTCGACGCGCGCATCCACGAGGCGCGCGGCCAGGGCGGACAGATCGCCGTGGCGGCGGCCGTGCGCGCGCTGCTGCACGGCAGCGAAATCGATCCCTCCCACCCCAACTGCGGCCGGGTGCAGGACCCGTATTCCATCCGCTGCATCCCGCAGGTCATGGGCGCCTGCCTGGACAACCTGGGCCATGCGGCCCGCGTGCTGGCTATCGAGGCCAATGCCGCGTCCGACAACCCACTGGTCTTCACGGACACGGGCGAGGTCATCTCCGGCGGCAACTTCCACGCCGAGCCAGTCGCCTTCGCCGCCGACATCATCGCCCTGGCCCTGGCCGAGATCGGCGCGATTTCCGAGCGCCGCCTGGCCCTGTTGCTGGACCCCGGCCTCTCCGGTCTGCCGGCCTTCCTGGTGGAAGACAGCGGAGTGAACTCGGGCTTCATGATCGCCCAGGTCACGGCCGCCGCCCTGGCCGCCGAGAACCAGTGCCTGGCCAACCCCAGCAGCGTGACCAGCCTGCCCACCTCGGCCAACCAGGAGGACCACGTCTCCATGGCCACCTATGGCGCGCGCCGCCTGCTGGACATGGCGCGCAACACCGCCGTCATGGTGGGCATCGAGGCCATGGCCGCCGCGCAGGGCATGGAATTCGACAGAACGCTGAAGTCTTCGCCCCTCATCGAACAACAATTCGCCGACATCCGCACGCGCGTCGCCTTCCTGGAGCAAGACCGCCTGCTCGCCCCCGATATCGAGGCCATGGGCCTGTGGGCCAGCCGCCACGACTGGCCCGGCGCCATCACCGCCTGCCTGCCCAGCCACGCCGACTCATCCGAAGGAGACCAGCCATGAACGCCAACGACGCCATCCTGCGGACCAGTGCCGATCCGCGCGTGGATCCGACCCGCACCGTGCGTGCGCCGCGCGGCAGCCAGCTGCATTGCAGGAACTGGCTGGCCGAAGCCGCCTTCCGCATGATCCAGAACAACCTCGACCCGGACGTGGCCGAGAACCCCCAGGCCCTGGTGGTCTACGGCGGCATCGGCCGCGCCGCACGCAACTGGGAATGCTTCGACCAGATCCTGGCGTCGCTGCGCCAGCTGGAGGCCGACGAGTCGCTGCTGATCCAGTCCGGCAAGCCCGTGGGCGTGTTCAAGACGCACGAGAACGCACCGCGCGTGCTGCTGGCCAACTCCAACCTGGTGCCCAAGTGGGCCACCTGGGAGCACTTCAGCGAGCTGGACCGCAAGGGCCTGTTCATGTACGGCCAGATGACGGCCGGCAGCTGGATCTACATCGGCAGCCAGGGCATCGTGCAGGGCACCTTCGAGACCTTCGTCGAGGCCGGCCGCCAGCACCACGGCGGCGACTGGACGGGCAAGTGGATATTGACGGCCGGCCTGGGCGGCATGGGCGGCGCCCAGCCGCTGGCCGCCACGCTGGCCGGCGCCTGCTCGCTGACCATCGAATGCCAGCAAAGCAGCATCGACTTCCGCCTGCGCACGCGCTACGTGGACAAGCAGGCGCGGGACATCGACGACGCCCTGGCGCTGATCCGGCATCACACGGGCAAGGGCGAGGCCGTCTCCATCGCCTTGCTGGGCAACGCCGCCGAGGTGCTGCCGCAGCTGGTCGAGCGCGCCCGCGCCGGCGGCTGCAAGCCCGACTTGGTGACCGACCAGACGTCCGCCCACGACCTGGTCAACGGCTACCTGCCCATCGGCTGGAGCGTGCCCGAGTGGCGCGCCGCCGCCCAGGATGACGCACGCCACGCCGAGCTGAAGGCCGCCGCCGCGCACAGCTGCGCCCGGCACGTGCAGGCCATGCTCGACTTCCAGGCCCTGGGCGTGCCCGTGGTGGACTACGGCAACAACATCCGCCAAGTGGCATTCGACGCCGGCGTGAAGAACGCCTTCGACTTTCCCGGGTTTGTGCCGGCCTACATCCGGCCGTTGTTTTGCGAAGGCAAGGGGCCATTTCGCTGGGTGGCGCTGTCCGGCGACCCCGAGGACATCTACAAGACCGACGCCAAGATCAAGGAGCTGTTCCCCGAGAACCTCCACACCCACCGCTGGCTGGACATGGCGCGCGAACGCATCGCCTTCCAGGGCCTGCCCGCGCGCATCTGCTGGCTGGGCCTGGGCGAGCGCCACAAGGCGGCGCTGGCCTTCAACGAAATGGTGAAAAACGGCGAGCTGAAAGCCCCCATCGTCATCGGCCGCGACCACCTGGACACCGGCAGCGTGGCCAGCCCCAACCGCGAGACCGAGGCCATGAAAGACGGCACCGACGCCGTGAGCGACTGGCCGCTGCTCAACGCCCTGCTGAACACTGCCGGCGGCGCCACCTGGGTCAGCCTGCACCATGGCGGCGGGGTGGGTATGGGCTATTCGCAGCACGCCGGCGTGGTCATCGTGGCCGACGGCACCGATGCCGCCGCCGAGCGCCTGGCGCGCGTGCTATGGAACGATCCGGCCTCGGGCGTCATGCGCCATGCCGATGCGGGCTATGAGCTGGCTATCGCCACGGCCAAGGCCCAGGGACTCAACCTGCCCATGGTGCGGTGACCATCATGCAAGCCCTCATCATCCCCGAGATCGAACGCCGTGTGCAGGAGCGCGTCACGCCCGACGTGGTCGAGGCCTTCGCGCGCGATGGCGCCGTCTGCCTGCGCCAGCTGCTGAACCCGGACGAGGTGGCGCTGCTGCGCCAGGGCATCGACGCCAACCTGGCCGCGCCCAGCCCCCGCGCCAAAGTGGCCAGCCGCCCCGACGACCCTGGTCGCTTCTTCGAGGACTTCTGCAACTGGCAGGACATCGACCAATTCCAGCGCTTTGTCACCGAAGCACCCGTGGCCCTGGCGGCGCAGCGGCTGATGCGCTCGCCCAGCGTGCGCCTGTACCACGACCACGTGCTGGTCAAGGAGCCCGGCACGCGCCAGCGCACGCCCTGGCACCAGGACCAGCCCTACTACAACATCGAGGGGCGGCAGAACATCAGCATGTGGATCCCCGTGGACCCTGTGCCGCGCGCGTCCACGCTGGAGTTCGTCGCCGGCTCGCACCTGGGTCCGTGGCTCATGCCGCGCAGTTTCATGGACCACCAGGCCAAGTGGTTCCCCGAGGGCAGCCTGCAGGACCTGCCCGACATCGAGGCCGACCGCGCGGCTCACCCCATACTGGGCTGGCAGGTCGAGCCCGGCGACGTGGTGTGCTTTCACATGCTCACGCTGCACGGCGCCGGCGGCTTCGAGGGGCCGGGACGCAGGCGCGTGTTTTCCGTGCGCTTCATGGGCGAGGACACGCGCCACGCCCCGCGCCGCTGGACCACCTCGCCCGACTTTCCCGGGCTGGAGCGCGAACTGCCCGCCGGCGCGCCCATGGAGCACCCGCTGTTTCCTCTGCTGCTGGGCTGACCGCCGCAGACCATGCAGCGCTTCGACCTGGCCGCCATCGCTCCCGCGCCCTGGAAGAACGGCGGCGGCGCGACGCGCGAGCTGGCCTGCTGGCCGCCCGGCGCGGGCATGGACAACTTCGAGTGGCGCGCCAGCGTGGCGCGCATCGAGCAGTCGGGGCCGTTCTCGGCCTTCCCTGGCGTGGACCGGCAGATCCTGCTGCTGCAGGGCGGCGGCGTGCTGCTGCGCGGCCAGGGGCTGGAGCACCGGCTGGATCGGCCGCACCAGCCCTTTGACTTCCCCGGCGACGTGCCGCTGCAGTGCCAGCTGCTGGGCGACGGCCCGTCCATCGACTTCAACCTGATGCTGCGCCGCGGCGCCTGGCGCGGTGCGCTGGCCGTCACCGGCCAGTCGCTGCAGGCCGGCCCGTACCCAGCGGGGCTGTGCCTGGCGCTGCAGGGCGCCTGGCGCACCCCGGCGGGCGAGGTGCTGGACCCCGGCCAGGGCCTGTGGTGGTGTGGACCGGAAAACGTCCTGCAGCTGTCGCCCCTGCCCGGCGGGCAGGAGCCAGCGGCGCTGGCCTGGGTAGGGCTGCAGCGTGGTTGAATATGAGTGAAATCGGCCTCCAGCGCTTATCCAGCAAGCGCTGGCAGCTATTGAAAGGGTATAGCAATGCATGCTTCTCCACCCCATACCGATGCCGGCGGCGTGTGGCACGGTCTGCGCCTGGCCCCCGGGCTGGCGCAGCCCGACGAGCCGCTGGCCGATGGTGAGCCCGCCAGTCTGGTCGTGCAACAGGGCGTGCTGCGCTGGGTGGGACCGGCCGCGCGGCTGCCCGCCGCCTGGGCACAGACGCCACACCACGACGGTGCCGGCCTGCTGGCCACGCCGGGATTAGTGGACTGCCACACCCATCTGGTCTATGGCGGCCAGCGCGCCGGCGAGTTCGCAATGCGCCTGGCGGGCGCCAGCTACGAGGAGGTGGCGCGCGCCGGCGGCGGCATCGTCTCCACCGTGCGCGCCACGCGCGCTGCCAGCGAGGACGAGCTGTTCGCCTGCGCCCTGGCACGCCTGCGTCCGCTGATGGAGGAGGGGGTGTGCGCCATCGAGATCAAGTCCGGCTACGGCCTGGCGCTGGAGCACGAGCGCCGCCAGCTGCGCGTGGCGCGCCGCCTGGGCCAGGCCACGGGCCTGGCGGTGCGCACCACCTTCCTGGGCGCGCACGCACTGCCGCCCGAGTACGCCGGCCGCAGCCAGGACTACATCGACCACGTCTGCAACGACATGCTGCCCGCCCTGCACGCCGAGGGGCTGGTGGACGCGGTGGATGTGTTCTGCGAGCGCATCGCCTTCTCGCTGGCCGAGACCGAGCAGGTCTTCGCCGCCGCGCAGCAGCTGGGCTTGCCCGTCAAGCTGCACGCCGAGCAGCTGTCGGACATGGGCGGCGCGCAGCTGGCCGCGCGCTACCGGGCCCTGTCGTGCGACCACATCGAGCATTTGTCGCAGGCCGGGGTGGACGCCATGGCCCGGGCCGGCACCGTGGCCGTGCTGCTGCCCGGCGCCTTCTACACGCTGCGCGACACGCAGCTGCCGCCGATCGCCGCGCTGCGCGCCGCGGGCGTGCCCATGGCCGTGTCCACCGACCACAACCCGGGCACGTCCCCAGCGCTCAGCCTGCTGCTGATGGCCAACATGGCCTGCACGCTGTTCCGCCTGACGGTGCCCGAGGCGCTGGCCGGCATCACCCTGCACGCCGCGCGCGCCCTGGGCCTACAGGACACACATGGCCTGATCGCCGCCGGGCGGCCGGCGCACTTCGTGCTGTGGCCGGTGGCCGAAGCCGCCGAGCTGGCCTACTGGTTCGGCCGCCAGCGCGCCCACACCATCGTGCGGGGTGGCCGCATCGTGCAGCGGGGGTTGGCTTGACGCCCGGCCGCCTGTTCGCCCGCCACGCCCTGCTGCCCGGCGGCTGGGCGCAGGACGTGCTGCTGCAGTGGGACGCGCAGGGCCTGCTGACCGCCGTCACGCCCCAGGCCACGCCGGAGGACGCGCCGCGCGCCGCCGGGCCGGTGCTGCCGGGCATGCCCAACCTCCACTCGCATGCCTTCCAGCGCGCCTTCGCCGGACTGACGGAATACCGCGGCACGGCGCACGACAGTTTCTGGAGCTGGCGCGAGCTGATGTACCGCTTCGCCGTGCGCATCGGCCCCGAGCAGCTGCAGGCCATCGCCACCTGGCTGTACGTGGAGATGCTGGAGGCGGGCTACACCAGCGTCTGCGAGTTCCACTACCTGCACCACGACGAGGCAGGGCGGCCCTATGCCGACGACGCCACCTTGTCGCGCGCCCTGCTGCGCGCCGCGCGCGAGGCGGGCCTCGGCATCACGCTGCTGCCGGTGCTCTACCAAAGCAGCGGCTTTGGCGGCCAGGCGCCCCGGGCCGACCAGGCGCGCTTCATCCGCAGCACCGACAGCATGCTATCGTTATTGGAGCTGCTCGCGCTTGATGCACAAGGGCTGGAGGCACATTTGGGCCTTGCTCCGCATTCGCTGCGGGCGGTGACGCCGGACAGCCTGCACACCGCCGTGGCGGCGCTGCACTCCATGGCCCCGCGCGCGCCCGTGCACATCCACATCGCCGAGCAACTGCAGGAGGTGCAGGACTGCCTGGCCTGGAGCGGCCGGCGCCCGGTGCAGTGGCTGCTGGACCATGCCGCCGTGGACGAGCGCTGGTGCCTGGTGCACGCCACCCACCTGGACGAGGACGAATACCGCCGCGCCGCCGCCACCGGCGCCGTGGCCGGCCTGTGCCCCAGCACCGAGGCCAACCTGGGCGACGGCATCTTCGACGCCGCCCGCTGGCAGGGCCTGGGCGGCGTTTGGGGGCTGGGATCGGACAGCCACGTCTGCGTGAACGCCGCCGAGGAGCTGATGCTGCTGGAATACAGCCAGCGCCTGGCCCGGCGCGAGCGCAACGTGCTGGCCACGCCGGAGCAGCCCGAGGTGGCCAGCGCCCAGTGGCTGGCGGCGGTGCAGGGCGGGGCGCGCGCCGCCGGCCGGCCCGTGGCCGGGCTGCGGGCCGGGCAGCTGGCGGATTTTGTCGAGCTGGACCCGCGCCATGTCGCCCTGGACGGCTTGGCGCCGGCGCAGATGCTGTCGGCCCACGTGTTCGCCAGCCAGCGCACCTCGGCTGTCGCCGGCGTGTGGACACACGGGCAGCGCCGGGTTGCGCACGGCCGCCACGCACTGCACCATCAGGCGGCACAGGCTTTCATCGCGGCGCGCAAGGCGCTGCTCAACCCGCGGGACTGACATGGCCCTGGACCACTTTTCTTCTTCCTCTCCTTCTTTTGCGTCGACCATCACCGACCAGCCGGCCTTCACGCTGCACCGCGGCAGTGCGCCGCTGCTGGTCTCCATTCCGCACGCCGGCACGCACCTGCCGCCGGCCATCGCCGCGCGCCTGAGCGAGCACGGCCGCCAGGTGCCGGACACCGACTGGCACCTGGAGCGGCTCTATGGCTTCGCCCGCGAGCTGGGCGCCACGCTGCTGGTGGCCACGCATTCGCGCTACGTCATCGACCTGAACCGCCCGCCGGACGACGCCAGCCTGTACCCCGGCCAGAACGTCACCGGCCTGTGCCCGGTGGACAGCTTCGACGAGCTGGCGCTGTACCCGGCCGGCGATGTGCCGGATGCCGCCGAGGTGGCCGCCCGGCGCGATGCCGTCTGGGCACCGTACCACGCGCAGCTGCGCGAAGAACTCGACCGGCTGCGCCAGGCGCACGGCCGCGTGGTGCTGTGGGAGGCGCATTCCATCCGCTCGGTGCTGCCGCGCTTCTTCCAGGGCCGCTTGCCCGATCTGAACCTGGGCACGGCGAACGGCAACAGCTGCGACCCGGCCTTGGCCAGCCGGCTGCTGGCCATTGCGCGCGCGGCGCAGGGCTACAGCAGCGTGCTCAACGGCCGCTTCAAGGGCGGCTACATCACCCGCCAGTACGGCGCGCCGGCGCGGGGCATCCACGCCGTGCAGCTGGAGCTGACGCAATGCAGCTACATGCAGGAGTCGCTGCCCTTTGATTACCTGCCCGATGAGGCCGCGCGGCTGCAGCCGGTGCTGCGGGGCCTGCTGCAGGCGGCGCTGGACTTTGCGGGCGCGGGCGGCCAAAGGTAAGATCCGGCCCCATGCACGCCCTTGCCCATCCCTCGACCGCGCCGGACCCCTCCGAAGTGCCCTGGGGCTGGAGTCCCATGTTCCGCATGCCGCTGTACAAGCCGGGCGCCCGGGTGCGCCACGGCAGCTCCTGGGAGACGGTGAGCCACGTGGGGCTGCGCCGCCACGAGATGACGGTCTACCTGGTCGGCCGCACCGAGCCGGTGGATCCGCTGGAGCTGGAGCTGACGCCCACGGTGTTCACCACCGCGCGCGTGCACCAAGCACAGTAACTCAGGGGCGGCGCGCCATGGCTTCGCCCAGGCGCGTCGGGCGCAGGGCCTGCCAGCCGGGCTCAAAGCGCACGGCCCCGCGCTCGAACAGCAGCACCACCGTCGAGCCGAGCAGAAAGCGCCCCATCTCCTCGCCCTGACGCAGCGTGATCTGCCGGTCCGCATAGTCCCAGTGCCGCAGCTGGCCCGTGCGCGGAGGGTTCACCTGGCCGTGCCAGACGGTGGCCATGCTGCCGACGATGGTCGCGCCCACCAGCACCAGCGCCATGCGCCCTAGCGGGGTGTCGAACAGGCACACCACGCGCTCGTTGCGCGCGAAGAGCCCCGGCACGCCGCGCGCCGTGAGCGGGTTGACCGAGAACAGTGCGCCGGGCACGTGGTCCATGCGCAGCAACCGACCGTCGCACGGCATGTGGATGCGGTGGTAGTCGCGCGGGCTGAGATAGATGGTGGCGAAGCTGCCGTCCTGGAAGGCGGCGGCCAGCTGGCCGTCGCCACCCAGCAGCGCCGTGGTGCTGTAGTGGTGGCCCTTGGCCTGGAAGATCTGGTCGCGCTCAATGGCGCCCAGCTGGCTCACCGCTCCGTCGACGGGGCAGACCACGTCCGCCTGCGCGATGGGACGCGCGCCCGGACGCAGGGCGCGGGTGAAGAAATCATTGAAGGTGGCGTAGCGGGCGATGTCCGGCTGCTCGGCCTCGTGCATGTCCACGCCGTATCGGGCCACGAAGCGACGGATGGCTGCGGTGGTGAGCGCGCCCGCGCGTGCCGAGGCCAGCCGTCCGGCCAAAGCGGTGAGGGCCTGCTTGGGCAGCAGGTACTGGGGCAGGACTGCGAGGCGGTCAGACACGTGGCGGTTTCCAGCCCCGGGGGCCAGCGAAAGAGGGAAACGGACCATTGTAGGTGCGCCCGTGCAGGCCACGGCGACACGCCCGATAATGGCGGGTTTACCCGCGCCACAGCGCCGGCGCGCCTTCGCGGTGCGGCGGTTTTCCTGCCCCATGCCCACCTCCCGCTTCTCTGCCGCTGCTGCCCCGATGGGCGCCGCCGGGCCCGCCGCGCGCCGCCTGCTCGAGTGGCTGCGGCGCTTCTTTCCGCAGCCGGTGGGTCTGAACTGGCGCGAGCGCCTGCGCATGGTGCTGGGCACCGGACTGTGTATCGCGGTGGTGGCGGTGCTGGCGCACGAGCTGGTGACAACCCTGCCCACGCCGTGGCTGGTGGCCTCGATCGGCGCCAGCGCGGTGCTGGTGATCGCCGTGCCGGCCAGCCCGCTGGCCCAGCCTTGGGCGGTGCTGGCCGGCACGGCGCTGTCGTTTCTCATCGGCATCGGCTGCGCCACCTGGGTGACCAACGTGGTCGCGGCCTGCGCGCTGGCCGTGGGCCTGTCGGTGGCGGCGATGCTGGCGCTGCGCTGCCTGCACCCGCCGGGCGGCGCCATGGCCCTGTTCGCCGTGCTGCACCCGCCCGAGGCCACGGTGCCCGCCACCGGTCCGCTGCTGCTGAACGTGGCCGTGCTGGTGCTGACGGCCCTCGTCTATAACAATCTGACGGGCCGCAGCTACCCGCACCAGGCGCAGAAAAAAACTGGCCTCGAAGGCGCGGCGGCCAGCCCCTTCATTGCGGCGGACCTGGACGCCGCCCTGGCGCACTACGACGAGGTGCTGGACGTGAGTCGGGCTGACCTGGAAGGCCTGCTGCACCTGGTGGGCCGGGCGGCCTTCCAGCGAACGCTGGGGGACCTGCGCTGCCGCGACATCATGTCGGCCCCGGTGCACGCCGTAGTGCCGCAGGCCTCACTGACCGACGCCTGGGCCCTCATGCGGCGCGAGGCCGTGAAGGCGCTGCCCGTGGTGGACTCCCACGGCGTGGTGCTGGGCATCATCACCGTGGCGGACTTCATGCGGCTTGCCAACCTGGACACGCACGAAGGCATGGGCCAGCGGCTGCGCAAGCTGGTCCTGGGCCGACCCCGGCAGCCGGACAAAGTCGAAGGACTGATGAGCAGCCCGGCGCAGCAGGTGCATGCCGGCCAGCCCGTGATGGATCTGGTGCCGCTGTTCTCCGAAGCCGGCCACCACCACTTTCCCGTGGTGGACGAGGGCGGCCAGCTCGCCGGCATCATCACCCAGACCGATCTGGTGCGCGCCCTGGCCCGGGCTGTGGCGTATTCGTAGATGACGGACGCCACGGCGGCGCGATACAATTGACCGGTTTAGCGCAGCGTCATGCCTGCTGCTGCCGTCCGATCTCTGCGCCCACGGGCGCAGTGTTTTTTCCAGCCTGCAACCGCACCCTGCGTGGAACCGGAGCTGGCAAACGGGCTGTGGTTCATGGCCTACGGGCAGTTCAGACTTGCGGCATCGCGCAAACAGTTTCATAGAACCATCATCATCCATGGCCAAAGAAGAACTCATCGAGATGCAGGGCAGCGTGACAGAAGTGCTGCCCGACTCGCGCTTTCGCGTGACGCTGGACAACGGACACCAGCTGATCGCCTACACCGGCGGCAAGATGCGCAAGCACCACATCCGCATTCTGGCCGGCGACAAGGTGTCGCTGGAGATGTCGCCCTACGACCTCACCAAGGGCCGCATCACCTTCCGCCACCTGCCCGGACGCGGCCCCGGCCCGTCTTCTTCCAGCCGCTGAACGGGCGGCAAATAGTGCGCTGCTTCGGCCGTGCGCTGCTTTTGCCAGGGTAGAATGCCAGCTGTCGGAGCGTAGCGCAGCCTGGTAGCGCATCTGCTTTGGGAGCAGAGGGTCGCGAGTTCGAATCCCGCCGCTCCGACCAATGAAATCAAGGGGTTGCATCTTCACGGTGCAACCCCTTTTGTCTGCGCGGTGCCCTGCGCCATGCCGTAAGCTCGGCACATGGCTCACGTCACGTTTTCGCCTCCCTACACACCGCCGTGCCACGTTGTGCAGCAGTTGCGCGACCGCGGCTATGCCGTGTTGCGCCCCAACGACACGGCGCAGTGGGCCGGCTGCACGCTGGCGCAGCTGCAGGCGCTGGAGGCCGACTGGGCGGTCCTGCCGCCCGACGAGTTTCTGAAGGACGGCGGGCGCTACCGCAACCGGCGCCATGCCAGCTTCGTGATGGACAGTGGTGCGGCGCACCAGGTGCCGCATCGGGCGCACTACCAGCCGGTGCAGTACAACGCGCTGCATGGCGGCATGCGCCGCTGGTTTGCGCCCATGCTGGAGGCCACGGTGGCGCAGCCGGCCTGGCAGGCGCTGCTGGGCGCGGCGGCCGATACCGCGCGCGCCGCGCTGGCGCCGCAGGTGGATCGCTGGTTCGTCGAGGCGCACCAGTTCCGTATCGATACCGAGGGTGGCATAGGACGGCCCACGCCCGAGGGCGCGCACCGCGACGGGGTGGATCTGGTGGCAGTGTTCCTGGTCGGGCGTGAGAACATCAAGGGCGGCGAGACGCGCATCTTCGAGGCCACAGGCCCCAGCGGCCAGCGCTTCACGCTGAGCGAGCCCTGGTCCGTCATGCTGCTCGACGACGCGCGCATGATCCACGAGACCACCCCTATCCAGCCCGAGAGCGGACACGGCTGGCGCGACACGCTGGTGCTGACCTGCCGGCGTGGTGCCTTTTTAGGCGACGATGAGCCGGATGCTTGACCACGACCAAGGCGGTGGCGCGCTTTTGACGCACACTCGGCAGGCTGATACGGCATTCCAACGATGACAACCAAGGAGGTTCCATGTTCAAGCACATCCTGATCCCGGTGGACGGTTCCGAGACGTCGATGAAGGCGCTCGCCAAGGCGGCTGAACTCGCCAAGGTGTTCGGCAGCGCGGTGACTGCCATGTATGTCATCGATCCCTATCCCTTCACCGGCGTGGGTGCGGACTTTGCCTACGGCCAGGCGCAATACCTGAGCGCCGCCACGGCCGAGGCCAACACCGCGCTGGACGCTGCCAAGACGGCCCTCAGCCAGGCCGGCGTGGCCAACATCAACGTCCTGGTGGGCGAGGGCCACGCCATCCACGACGGCATCGTGCGCGCCGTGGAGAACACCGGCGCCGATCTGATCGTCATGGGCTCGCACGGTCGGCGCGGGCTGGAAAAGCTGGTGCTGGGCAGCGTCACGCAGCGCGTGCTGGGCGCGGCACACATCCCCGTGCTGGTGGTGCGCGACTGACAAGACAAGCGCTCGCCCCACCCCATAAAGAAAACGGCTGCCCCAGGGGCAGCCGTTTTGCATGGCGGGCCTGAAGCGGCCTATTCGATGCGGGCGCCGGAGGCCTCGACGATGCCCTTCCACTCGCCGTATTCCTTCTTCACCAGGGCGGAGAACTGCTCGCTCGTCATGGCCTGGGGCTCGGCGCCCTGGGCCTGGATGGCGGCCTTCATCTCGGGGGTCGCCAGCAGGCGGTTGATCTCGGCGTTCAGCGTCTTGACGATGGGCGCAGGGGTGCCGGCCGGGGCCAGCACGCCGTACCAGGTGCTCACGTCGAAGCCCTGGTAGCCCGATTCGGCCACCGTGGGTACGTCCGGCAGCGAGGAGCTGCGCGTGGCCGAGGTCACGGCCAGCGGGCGCAGCTTGCCCGACTTGATCTGCCCCATGGCCGAGGGCAGGGAGGAGACCAGCAGGTCCACGTTGCCCGCCAGCGCGTCCATCAGCGCCGGGTTGGAGCCCTTGTACGGGATGTGGCTCAGCTTGATGCCCGCGGCCTTCTCGAACAGGTCGCCGGCCAGGTGAATGGACGTGCCGTTGCCGGGCGAGCCGTAGGTCACCGTGCCCGGCTGGGCCTTGGCGGCGCTGACCACGTCGGCCAGCGTCTTGAACTTGGAGGTGGCGCTGGTGGCGATGACCACCGGCGTGTAGGCCACGTGGGCCACGGCCGTCAGGTCGCGTGTGGGGTCCCAGGGCAGGTTCTTGTACAGCCAGGGGCCGATGACCAGGTTGTCCTTCTGGCCCATGACCAGGTCGTAGCCTGTGGGCGCGGCCTTCACCGCTTCGCCGATGCCGATGGTGCCGCCGGCGCCGGGCTTGTTGTCGGCCACCACGGTCCACTGCTTGGCCTCGGTCAGCTTGGCGGCCACCAGGCGCGCCAGGATGTCGGTGCCGCCGCCGGGCGGGAAGGGCACGATCATGCGCACCGGCTTGGTGGGGTAGGCGGCGGCCGGTGCGGCGGTCTGGGCCTGGGCGCTGCCCAGGGCGCAGCCGATCGCGGCCAGGGCGAGAAGGTTGCGGCGAAGCATGGAGTGTCTCCTTGGATTGTGCTGAAAGGCGGCGGTGCGCGCGGGGGACGCGCGCACGCGGCAGGCGATCATGGCCCAGCCGCGTGCGCCGCCGCCATGCCATTGCAGGAGGCTGCCATCGCGCGCGGCGATGGCTGGCCGCCTGCCGCAGCCGCTTACATGCGTTCGAAGATGGCGGCGATGCCCTGGCCGCCGCCGATGCACATGGTCACCAGCGCGTAGCGGCCCTGCACGCGCTGCAGTTCGTGCAGCGCCTTCACGGTGATCAGCGCGCCGGTGGCGCCGATGGGGTGACCCAGCGAGATGCCCGAGCCGTTGGGGTTGACCTTGGCCGGGTCCAGCCCCAGGTCGCGCGTGACGGCGCAGGCCTGGGCGGCGAAGGCCTCGTTGGCCTCGATCACGTCCAGGTCGGCCACCGTGAGGCCGGCTTTCTTCAAGGCCGCCTGGGTGGCGGGCACGGGGCCGATGCCCATGTACTTGGGGTCCACGCCGGCGTGGGCATAGGCCACCAGGCGGGCAAGGGGCTTGGCGCCGCGGTCCTTGGCGGCCTGGGCGTCCATCAGCACCACGGCGGCGGCGGCGTCGTTGATGCCCGAGGCGTTGCCGGCCGTCACCGTGCCGTTGTCCTTGGTGAACACGGGCTTGAGCTTGGCCATGTCGTCCAGCGTTGCGCCGGGGCGGAAGTGCTCGTCAGTGGTGAACTGCACCTCGCCCTTCTTGCTCTTGAGCGTGACGGGCACGATCTGTCCGTTGAAGTAGCCCTCCGCCGTGGCGCGCTCGGCGCGGTTGTGGCTTTCCACGGCCAGACGGTCCTGGTCCTCGCGGGTGATGCCCCACTTGGCGGCGATGTTCTCGGCTGTCACGCCCATGTGGATGTTGTGGAAGGGATCGTGCAGGGCGCCGATCATCATGTCGATCATCTTGAAGTCGCCCATGCGCGCACCCCAGCGGCTGGCCAGGCTGGCATAGGGGGCGCGGCTCATGACCTCGGCGCCGGCGCCGATGGCGACGTCGGCATCGCCCAGCAGGATGCTCTGCGCGGCCGAGACGATGGCCTGCAGGCCCGAACCGCACAGGCGGTTGACGTTGAAGGCGGGCGTGGACTCGGCGCAGCCGCCCTCGATGGCGGCCACGCGCGACAGGTACATGTCGCGCGGCTCGGTGTTGACCACGTGGCCGAACACCACGTGGCCCACGTCCTTGCCCTCGACGCTGGCGCGCGCCAGCGATTCGCGCACCACGGTGGCGCCCAGCTGGGTGGGCGGCACGTCCTTCAGGCTGCCACCAAACGTGCCGATGGCGGTGCGCACGGCGCTGACGACGACGACTTCACGGGTCATGGGAATTGCTCCTGTTACTGTGGTTTTATGAATGAAAAACGGCTCCAGTGCTTATATGGAAAGCGCTGGCAGCTATGAAAACGATAGTGTTTGGCCTTCAGGCGTCGCGCACGTCGGCCACCGGGTTGGCGCCGAAGTCCTCGCGTGCCAGCCAGGCCAGCAGGCGGCGGGCGGCCTCCTCGGGCGAGGTCAGCGAGCCGCTGCTTTTCAGCTGGGCGAAGTTGCCCACGTCGGGGAAGTCCGCCGCATCGGCGCTGCGCAGCTGCACCTGCATGTCGGTGTCGATCACGCCGGGCGCCAGCGAGCACACGCGCGCGCCGTTCGGCTTGGCTGCCTCGTCCAGCGCCAGGCAGCGGGTGAAGTGGTCCATGCCCGCCTTGGCGGCGCAATACGCTGCCTGCGAGGCCATGGCGCGCCGGCCCAGCCCGGAGGAAATGTTGAGCACCTTGCGCGGCACGCCCCAGCCCTCGGTGGCGCCCAGGAAGGCGGCGGTCAGCTGCATGGGCGCCTCCAGCCCCACGCGCAGGGCGTTGGCCAGGTCAGCAGGGTCGCTGGCCGACAGCGGGGCGATGCGCGGGATGACGCCGGCGTTGTTGATCAGCGTGGCGCTGGCGTAGCGGCCGGCGGGCTGGGCGGCCAGCCAGGACTGCAGCCGGGCGGCGGCCTGCGCGCCGTCGGCCAGGTCCAGCGTCCACTGCTCCAGCTGCGCGCCCTCGGGAGCGGCCAGCTCGGGGTTGGCGCGGCGGGCGATGCTGACGAGGGAGTGGCCGGGCACGAGCAGCTGCCGGGCCAGGGCCAGGCCCATGCCGCGCGAGCCGCCGGTGAGGATGAAGAGGTGCTGGGTCATCCGGCAATGGTAGCGGCTGGGGCCGCGTCGGGCATCTGCGTCAGCACGTAGTCCACCCAGGCGCTCGGTGCTATTGAAAAAAGAGCTGCTCGCGCTTGCTGGGTAAGGGCTGGAGGTCGATTTGATCAAAATCCGCCGGCAGCTCGAAGCGGCAGGGGCGGCCGTGTGTGGGGTGGTCGAAGGCCAGGGCGCTGGCGTGCAGCAGCAGGCGGGGCGCCAGGGCCAGCGTGGCGGCATCGGCATACAGCGCGTCGCCCAGGATGGGGTGGCCGATGGCGGCCAAATGCACGCGCAGCTGGTGCGTGCGGCCGGTGACGGGCTCCAGCTCTACGCGCGTGGTGCCCGCCGCCGCGCCCTGGCCGCAGGCACGCCAGCGCGTCAGGCTGGGTTTGCCCCGGGCGGGGTCGATCACGCGCAGCGGCCGGCGCTCCCAGTCGGCGGCGATGGGCAGGTCTATGTCACTCCAGGCGCCATCGGCCTGATCCGGCAGGCCACGCACCACGGCCTGGTAGCGCTTGGCCACCTGCCGATCGGCGAAGGCCTGGCTCAGACGGCGCTGGGTGGGCAGGTTGCGCGCCATGAGCACCAGGCCGGAGGTGGCCTGGTCCAGCCGGTGCACGACCAGGGCCCCGGGCCAGTACTGCGCGGCACGGGCACTCAGGCAATCCTGCTTGCCCTCGCCGCGTCCGGGCACGCACAGCAGCCCGGCGGGCTTGGCCAGCACCAGCAGGTCGTCATCGGCGTGCAGGCACTGCGGCGGCGCAATGGTCGCGTCGATTTCCTCAGCCGCCATGGATCAGCTGGTCCACGGTGGCGCACAGCTCCTGCACGTCGTTAGGCTTGTGGATCAGGGCGCGCGCGCCCTCGGCCAGGGCCTGGCGCTCGATGTCGGCCGTGACGTAGCCCGAGGCCAGGGCGATGGGCAGGTCGGTGCGGATGGCATGGGCGGCGCGCACCAGCTCCAGGCCGGAGAAGCCGGGCATGTTGTAGTCGGTCACCAGCAGGTCGTACCGGGTGGGCGCGGCGCGCAGTGCCTCGATGGCCTCGCGCGGGTCGGTGAAGCCGGTGACCTGATAGCCGCGGCGGCGCAACAGGCGCTGCACCAGAAACACCAGGGCCTCGTCGTCGTCCACGTACATCACGTGGCGCTGGCGGCCCGGCGCGGCCGCCGGCGCCGGGGCCGGGGCCGCTGATGCCTGGGCTGGCGCCGGCTCGGGCGCGACGCTGGGCGCATTGCCCGGCGCGGCGGGGAAGTACAGCGTGAAGCGGCTGCCCTGGCCCGGCGTGCTGTGCACGTCGATGGCGCCCTCGTGCGTGCGCATCACGCCGTGCACCACGGCCAGGCCCAGGCCCGTGCCCTGGCCCACGGGCTTGGTGGTGAAGAAGGGCTCGAAGATGCGCGACAGGGTGGCCGCTTCCATGCCCGGGCCGTCGTCGCGCACGGTCACGGCGGCGTAGTGCTCGCCCGACAGACCCAACCGCTCGCGCAGGCGCTGGCCCGGCCGCGCGGCGGCCACGTCGATGTGGATGGCGCCGCGGCCGGCGCCGATGGCGTGGACGGCGTTGGTGCACAGGTTCAGCAGCGCCTGCTCCACCTGCGTGGGGTCGGCCAGCACGGGCGGCACGTCCTCGGCCTCGTGCACCGTCAGTTCGATCTGCGGCGGCTGGGTCACGCGCAGCAGGCGCTGGGTATCGCGCGCCACCTCAGCCAGCGCCACGAGCGTGCGCCGGGGCGCCTCGTTGCGGCTGAAAGTGAGGATCTGCCGCACCAGGTCGCGCGCGCGCCGGCCGGCCTTGTCGATCTCCAGCAGGCTTTCATACGCCGGCGTGCCGGGCTTGCCGTCGGCCTTGGCCAGTTCCACGTTGCCCAGGATGGCGTGCAGGATGTTGTTGAAGTCGTGCGCGATGCCGCCGGCCATGGTGCCCACCGCCTGCATCTTGTGCGATTCGCGCAGTTGCACCTCCAGCTCCGCACGGCGGGCCTCCTCGCGCTTTCTGGCCGTCAGATCGCGGGCGAAGACGGTGGTGGTCTCGCCCCCGGCGTGGCGTTCGAAGGACACGCTGATCTCCACCGCCAGCTCGCGCCCCGAGGCGGTGAGAGCGGTCATCTCGCCCAGCACCGCCTGTGTGGTCAGCTGGGCGAAGGCCAGCAACTGCTCCGCGTTGGGGATGAAGCGCAGGATGGGGCTGCCCAGCGCGTCACTGGCCGCGCACTGGAACAGTACGGCCGCCGTGGGGTTGAAGACGGTGATGCGCTGGTGCTGGTCCACGCAGATGATGGCGTCCAGCGCCGAGTTGATGACGGCCTCCAGGCGCTTTTCGCTGGCCTGGATCTGTTCATTGCGCACCTGCAGCTCCCAGGTGCTTTGCTGCAGCGCCCGGCGCTCGGCCAGCAGCGGGCCCTGGTCCACCACGGCGCACAGGTACTGGTGCTGTGTGCTGCCGTCCGTATCGGCCGCTTCAATGCGCGCGATGTGCAGGTCGCCGGTGATCTGGCCGTCCTGGCCTATGCGAAAGACCACCTCGGTGGCTTCGGCGCGGCCGTCGGCGCTGGCCTGGTTGAAGGCATGGCGCACGCGCTGGCTGTGCGACGGATCGACGAAGGGCATGAGCGCCGTCAGCGGCCGGTCGTGCTCCAGCGGCTGGAACGAGCGGTGTGCCATCGGATTGGCCTGCACCACGACGTCGTGCGTGTCGATGACCAGCAGCGCCAGAGGCACGCTGGCAAACAGCGCTTCAAACCGCTCGGAGGCACTTTCCGCCGCTGCCTGGCTGTAGCGCAGCACCTTGTTCTGCGCCTCCAGTTCGGCCTGCGACTTGCGCAACTCGCCAATCAGGCGGGCCACCGGGCCCGTGGCGCGTTCACCCGGTTTGCGCTGGTCCGGGCGCGGGGGCGCGGGCTCGGCAGGCGGCGACGCGCCAGCCGGGTCGGATTTGTGCAGCAGATAGGAGAGGTCGGGCTCGTTCATGGCGGGGCCGTCAGGGGCCGGGTCAGTGTAAGCCTGCCCGCAAGCGCGCCGGCGCGCTCGCCCCCACCTATGCAGAGGGCGGCTGGCTTTGGGTCAGGGCTTGGTCAGCGGTTGAGCAGATGTGCCGGGACGCCTGGCAGTGTGCGCCAGCATGCCGCGATGCGGCACCAGCACTGGAGCCGTGCGCACCAGCGCTACCCGCACGTCCCACTGCCGGGCCCACTTGGCCTCGCGCTCCTAGGCCGCGTACAGGCGGCTGCGGAATTCGGGCCGGCCGGGCGGACTGTCTTCGCCAGCGGCTGTTCGCCGCAGTCGCCATGCCAGCCCACCACCGACCCCGACATCAGCATCGGCGGCGGCGGCGGCGTGCCGCGCTGCCTCAGCCCTTCCGTGTCTTCGGGCCAGCGACCGACGCGCTCATGCGGTGCCCCAGAGCTGGCGGTAATGGCCATCGGGGTCGTACCGGCCCGCCTGTCGGGCCGGATCGAAGCGGCGCCGCGCGCGCGGGTGAGTGCGGCGGCTCGCGAGGAAGATCCAGTTGCCCCGGTTGCTGTAGACGTCGTAGTCAAGCAGCTGGTGCTCGAACCAGGCCGCCCCGGCGCGCCATTCGCACGCCAGGTCATGCACCAGAAAGCTTGCGACGATCTGCCGCAGCCGGTTGCCCAGGTAGCCAGTGGCGGCCAGCTCGCGCATGCCTGCGTCCGCCAGCGGCTGGCCGGTACGGCCTGCGCACCATGCGGCAAACCGGTCGGGTTGGTGCGTGGGCGTAGGCGCCTGTGCCAGGCCACGTGCGCGGTACAGCCCCGGGCCATGCCGCAGATGCAGGAAACGGAGGTGGTCGCGCCACAGCAACTCCAGCCACAGGCAGCGCGTGCCTTCGCTCGCGCCGTGCACCGCTTCATAGCGCCGCAGCTGCTCGAGCGCTTTGCGCGGTGACAGCGCTCCGGTGGCCAGCCAGGGCGACCACTTGCTGGAGTAACCCTGTCCGGCCAAGCTGTTGCGCGCGCGCTTGTGGCGTGCGGGCTGGTCACTGGCCAGGTAGCGTGCCAGGTGCGCGCGCGCAGCCGATTCGCCGGCATGCAGGCCGGACTGCAGGTAGGGAAACGCACTGCGGGCATCGGCCGCCGGGGCGATCGCGCTCAGGCGTGCCCAGGTGCGACGCTGCGCTTCCAGCACGCTGTCAGGCACGCCCCGGGGCCAAGGCGCCAAACGGCCCACGGGCGGCAGCGGCGCTGCCGGGGTCAGGCCAGTCTGTTCGACAGCCTGGCGGAAATGAGTGAAGCTGTCCGGCAGCTGCTGCAAGGGCCAGGGCAGCTGTGCCGGGTCAAACAGGCTGCTGTGCCAGATGGTGAGGACCGGCAGCCCTGCTGCCCGAACCGCGGCCACTTCGGCCTGCTCATCGGGGGCTGCAATGTCTTCGCAGACCACCCCGTCGGCCCCCACGGCTTGAGCCAGGGCGGGCAGGGCGGTGGCGGGCGGCTCGTCCAGCACCAGGAGCTGGCTGCCTGCCGTTTGCAGGGCACGGGCAAGATGCCGCACCGCACTGGCCCACCACGCACGGCGGTGCCGTCCCATGCGTGCAAAGCCCCATGCGGTGGGGGCATCCATGCCGGGCGTGCAGACGACTGGCAGTAGCCGCCGTGCGCCCATGGCCGCCTGCAGTGCCACCTGGTCGTGCAGGCGCAGATCGTTGCGGAACCAGAAGATTGTGGTGGTCATGCCGCCTCCTGGCGGGTGCGCCGCCGCCCGTTGTGGGGCTGCGCAGTGCGCGGCGCGAGGTACCGCACCGCGCACCGGCCTCAGGGCGCGGGAAGGATGACTTTGTCCAGCACGTGGATGACGCCGTTGGACGCCAGCACGTCCGTGGCGACGATGCCAGCCTGGCGCCCCCGCTGGTCGGTGATGGCCAGGGCCGGTGTCACCGCGAAGGTGCCGCCCTGCACGGTCTTGATGGGCGTGCCCACCGGCACCTCGGCCTTCAGCACCAGGCCTGGCACCACGTGGTAGGTGAGCACCTGAGTCAGCAGCGCGCTGTCGGCCAGCAGTTGCTCCTTGGTCACACCCAGTTCGCCGAGCAGCGCGGCAAACGCGGCGTTGGTCGGCGCGAACACCGTGAACGGTCCTGGGCCGCTCAGCGTGTCAGCCAGGCCTGCGGCGCTCACGGCCTCCACGAGCAGGCTGAAGTCGGCATTGGCCTGAGCCGTTTGCACAATGTTCTTGTCCGCGGGCAGCAGCACCTTGTTCACCGCGTGGATCACGCCATTGGACGCCTCGACATCGGTTTGCACGATCGTGCTGGCGCGGTTGCGGCCATCGGTGATCACCAGATCGCTGTCTTGCTTGTCCACCTTGAAGAAGCCGCCCTCCACGGGCCTGATGGGCTTGCCCAGCGGAACTGCGCTGCTGGGCACCGCGCCTGCAACGACGTGGTATTTCAGCACCGCGGTGAGCAGCGGCTTGTTGCCCAGCAGCTGGTCCTTGGTCACGCCCAGCTCCCCCAGCAGCGCGGCAAAGGCGTCGTTGGTGGGCGCAAAGACGGTGAACGGCCCGGGGGCGCTCAGGGTGTCGGCCAACCCGGCCGCCTGCACTGCCTCCACCAAGATGGTGAATCGGCTGTCGCCCTGGGCGACCTCCACGATATTGCCGGGGTGGTCGTCACCTCCGCTGCCGCCGCAGCCTGCGGCTGCAGCAAGCACGAACACTCCAAGTAGTCCTTTGATCCAGTTCAGCATGCCAGTTCTCCTGAGAAATGAATGGGGGGCGATGGCCCTTCGGTGCAGTCCATCTGTTCAACAGGTCATCGACGGTCCTCCTGCAAAGAATCCTGGCAATCAACGCCGTCACCGCACCGGCTCAGTGCGCCGAGTCCTGGCGCTCGTGCGGCACCCAGATCAGCGCCTGGGTGTCCACTCCCAGGGCGCGTGCGCGCGCCGTGATGTCCTCACGCAGCTGCGCCGGCATCTGTTTTTCGCGCGCCAGAATCCAGCAGTAGTCCGTGCTCGGCCCAAGCACCAGCGTCCAGCGGTAGTCGGGATCGAGCGCGACCACGTGGTAGCTGCCGTAAAACGGGCCGAAAAAAGACACCTTCAACGCACCCGTGGTGGGCGCGCCGGTGAACACGGCGCGGCCGACGGCCTCGCGCCATTGGCCAGTGGCCGGCACGTAGCCCCGGTTGACCACGCGCACGCTGCCGTCCGCCTGTTCGCTGTAGGTGGCCGACACATCGGTCATGCCGCGCTCAAAGGCGTGGTCCAGCCGCGCCAGTTCGTACCAGCGGCCCAGGTAGCGCTGCAGGTCAAAGGGCGACACAGCCCGTGCCCCGGATGGAGGCTGGTCGCTGGCGCAGCCCGTGAGTGCCGCGCCGCCCGCCAGCAGCAAACTGAGCACGCCGCGGCGCGCCAGGCCGCGATGCTCGCGGGATGCAGGAGTGGGCGGCGTAGCAGTCATGGGAAGGCTCTCCGGTCTTTCAGTGGGCGTGGCGCCACTGCGCCACCAGCGGTGGCAGGCTGGACAGCTGCTGCACCGTGCTGACCCCGGCCAACGGCATCTGGTGCAAGGCGTGGCAGGAACCGCCGACCCACAGCGCCGTGGCCGCGGGCAGCAGCGCGCGAAGTTCGCGCAGGCTGGTGCGCACGGCGGATGCCTTGTGCACGTTGCTGAAACTCAGCGCCACGATGTCGGCGCGGTGGGCTTGCGCCGCCTGCGCGATGTCCGTCACGGGTGTTTGGGTGCCGAGGGACACGCAGGTGCACCCTTCCAGCACCAACAGCGCCTCGACCATCAGCAGCCCCAGCCCGTGCAACTCCTGCGGCAGCGTGGTCAGCAGGACCGTGGGGCCCTGCAGCACGGGCGGGGGCGTCAGCGATGCAATGGCCTGTCGCAGCACACCGGTGAGCACGTCGGTATAGAGGTGCTCTTCGAAGACCTCAAAGCGTCCCTGTGCCCATGCCTCACCTACCGCAATGGTCAGTGGCGCGACCAGTTCGGTCACGAACGGGGCCAGGCCCATGCGCATCTGCGCCGTGCCCAGGGCATGGCGCAGTGCTTGGGGATCGTGGCTGCCGATCGTGGCGAGCAATTCCTCCACGGCCCCATCCACGCTACGATCCATTGAAGTTGTCTTGGACAAATAGCTTGCTGTCGCGGTACCGTTGTCTGCCAGCAGCGCCTGCAGTTCGCGCGTGCTCAGGCCAACCACCTTGCCCGGCCGCAGGCCTCCGTCCAGCAGCCGGCGGATCAGCTTGAGTTGCTGCACCTGTTCGGTGCTGTAGAGCCTGTCGCCGGCCGCATCGCGGGTGGGTGCAGGAAAACCATAGCGCTTTTCCCAGACGCGCAGGGTGTCCTTGCCCAGACCGGTCTCGCGCTCCACCGTGGAAATGGGCAGACCGAGGAGGTCGGGGAGCGGTGCGTCCGTTGCGATCGGTGTGATTTCTGTGGTCATGGCAGTTGCGTGCTAGGAAATATTGTCTAAGACAAAAATAAATTTGTCTAGTACATTACGCCACAGCGCAACGGCCCTGTGCCGCTTGCATGCAGGCTCACCGAGGGGAACAGGCCATGAAAGTTGCTGTCGTTGGATCGGGTATTTCAGGCTTGGCGGCGGCACACCGGCTGCGCGGGCAGGCGCGGGTGACGCTGTTCGAGGCCGGCAGCTATTTCGGCGGGCACACACACACGGTCGACGTGACCTTGCCCAACGTCCGCAAGCAGGCCGTCACGCACGGTGTGGATACCGGCTTTCTGGTGTTCAACGAGCGCACCTATCCCGGCCTGATCGCGCTGTTCGATGCGCTGGGTGTGCCCACCGTGGCGTCCGACATGTCTTTTTCCGTGCAGGTGCCCGGTGCCGGAGCCTGGGGACTTGGTGCGCTGGAGTGGAGCGGCTCCAGCCTCACAACCGTGTTCGCGCAGCGCCGCAACCTGCTGCGCCCGCGGTTTCTCGGCATGCTTGCCGAACTGCTGCGCTTCAACCGGCTGTGCACCGCCTTGGCGCTGCGCGGTGGCGAGGAGGCGCTGGCGCAGCCGCTGGGCGACTTTCTGGACCAGCATGGCTTCAGTGACGCGTTTCGCCACTGGTACTTCCTGCCCATGCTGGGTTGCATCTGGAGCTGTCCGACCGACCAGATGCTGCGCTTTCCCGTGGCCACCATGGTGCGCTTTTGCCACAACCACGGCCTGATCCAGGTGAATCACCGGCCGCCATGGCGCACCGTGCAGGGCGGGGCGCGTCAGTACGTGCAGGCGCTGCTGCGTGGCTTGGACGCCCGCCTGGCCACGCCGGTGCAGCGCGTGGAGCGCCACGCCGCCGGGGTGCTCGTGCGAACGGCCGCCGGCAGCGAGCACTTCGACGCCCTGGTCCTGGCCGTACACAGCGACCAGGCGCTACGCCTGCTGGCCCGCCCCAGCATCGCCGAGCAGCAGATGCTGGCCGCCATCCGCTACCAGCCCAACCGGGCCGTGCTGCACACGGATACCCGGGTGCTGCCGCGCCGGCGCGCCGCCTGGGCGGCCTGGAACTACGAGCGCGCGGCTGATGGCGCACAGGAGTCGGCCCGCGTCTGCCTGCACTACTGGATCAACCGGCTGCAGCCGCTGCCGTTCGCCCAGCCGGTGCTGGTGTCGCTCAACCCGGTGCGGCCCATTGATCCGGCGCAGGTCATCGGGGAATACGACTACGAGCATCCGGTGTTCGACCTGGCCGCCCTGGCGGCGCAAAAGCAGGTCGCGCAGCTGCAAGGTGTGCAGCGGACCTGGTTCGCGGGCGCGTGGACGGGTTATGGGTTTCATGAGGACGGCCTGCAGTCCGGCTACCGCGCGGCCGACGCGCTGCTGGCCCAGCTGCACCGGCGCGAGGCCGCATGAGCGACGTCGCCGCTGCTGCGTGCGTTCCGCACATTGGGTTCGGCCATGTGTGGCATACGCGGCTGCGCCCGCGGCTGCACCGCTTCGCGGTACCGACCTTCTTCGTGCTGCTGCCCATGCGTACGCTGGCGCGGCGGCCCGAGGCCGCGGGCGTGCTGGCTCTCAATCGGCCGGGTGTGCTGTCTTTTCACGACGCCGACCATGGCTGGGGCATGCACCCGCGCCGGGGCAATGCGCTGGCCTGGCTGGAGGGCCTGCTGCAGGCCCAGGGCATCGACGACGCGGACGGCGAGATCTGGCTGCAGTGCTACCCACGGGTGCTGGGCTACAGCTTCAAGCCGGTGAGCTTTTGGTATTGCCACCGCACGGATGGCAGCCTGCGCGTCATCGTGGCCGAGGTGAACAACACCTTTGGCGAACGCCATGCCTATGTGCTCGACCAGCCTTGTTACGGCCAGCCGCTGCAGGCGCACAAGGTGTTTCACGTCTCGCCGTTTTGCGCGGTGCGGGGCCACTACCGTTTCAAGTTTCTGCGCACCGGGGCGGGCGGCCTGCAGTCGGCGCGGGTGCGCATCGACTACCACGACGACACCGGCCCGGTGCTGCTGACCGGCATGGCAGGGCGGCTGGAGCCCCTGACCGCCGCCAGCCGGCGCCGCGCCCTGTGGCGCTACCCGCTGCTCACCCTGGGCGTGACGGTCCGCATCCTCTGGAACGCGCTGCTGCTATGGGCCAAGCGTGTGCCCGTGCATTCGCACCCTGCCGCGCCGGCCGTGCCCGTGTCCCGTTCCTTTCCCTGCGAGCCTTGACCATGAACACGACGACCAGTGCTTCGTTTTCCCCGCGCCTGCCGGCTGGTGTGCCCGCTGCCGGGCGCAGCGTGCTGCGGCTGCTGCAGCGCCTGCAGCATGGCACCCTGCATCTGGAGCTGCCCGACGGCAGCGCGCTGCAGCTGGGCTGCGCAGGCCCGCCCCAGGCCAGCATGCGCCTGCAGCGCTGGAAGGTCCTGGGCGCGGTACTGCGCTCGGGCGACATCGGGCTGGCCGAGAGCTATATCGACCAGGACTGGAGCACGCCGCACCTTGCCGACCTGCTGCGCCTGCTGATGGCCAACCGCGATGCCCTGCAGTCGCTGGTGTACGGCGGCTGGTGGGGCCGGCTGGCCTACCGGCTGCGCCACCTGCTCAACCGCAACACGCGCAGTGGCAGCCGGCGCAACATCCAGGCGCACTATGACCTGGGCAATGCCTTCTACCGGCTCTGGCTGGACCCGAGCATGAACTATTCCTCGGCGTGGTTCCAGGGCGACCTGTCGGGCGACCTGGCACAGGCGCAGCTGGCCAAGATGCGCCGCGCGCTGGACAGCGCCGGCGTGCGGCCAGGCAGCCGGCTGCTGGAGATCGGCTGCGGCTGGGGCGCCGTGGCCGAGCTGGCGGCCAGCCAGTACCAGGCCCACGTGACCGGTGTGACGCTGTCCGCCGAGCAATTGGCCTTTGCCCGCGAGCGCCTGCAGGCGGCAGGTCTGACTGGCCGCGCCGACCTGCGCCTGCAGGACTACCGCGACATCGACGATGCGCCCTTCGATGCCATCTGCTCCATCGAGATGGTGGAGGCCGTCGGCCAGGCCTATTGGCCAAGCTACTTCGCCACCGTCCAGCGCCTGCTCAAACCTGGCGGACGTGCGTGCGTGCAAAGCATCGTCATCGACGACCGGCTGTTCGAACGCTACGTGCGCGGCACCGATTTCATCCAGCAGTATGTGTTTCCCGGCGGCTGCCTGCCCAGCCCCACGCGGTTTCGCGCGGCCGCCCGGCAGGCGGGACTGCGGGTGGTGGAGGAATTCGCTTTCGGCGCCGACTATGCCGAAACCCTGCGCCGCTGGCACCGCGAATTCACGCGGCAGCGGGCACAGGTGCTGGAGCAGGGATTCGACGCCGCCTTCCTGCGCACCTGGGAGTTCTACCTCGCCTACTGCGAGGCGGCCTTCGACAGCGGCAGCATCGATGTCGTGCAGTACACGCTGGCCCGAGATTGAAAAATGATAGCTGCTCACGCTTGCTGCATATGCCTTGGAGCCTGATTTCATCCTTGATGCGATGCGCCTTGGCGCAGGGACTGGCGCTGGGCCTGACCCTGAACCTGACGGGTGTGGCGGCCGCGGTGCCGACCGGGCCTGCACCGCTGGCGCCCGCCGCCGTGCGCGAGACCCTGGGGGACGCGGCGGTCAGCGGGCAGGGAGCACTGCGCTTTCTCGGCCTGCACGTGTACGACGCCCGGCTGTGGGTGGCTCCTGGGTTCGAGGCGGAGACCTTCGAAAGGCATCCGCTGGCGCTGGAGCTGCGCTATCACCGCGCGTTCCTCGGCGCCGCCATCGCCCAGCGTTCGCTCGAAGAAATCAACCAGCAGGCTAGTGTGACGCCCGCGCAGGCGCAGCAATGGCGCACGCTGCTGGCGCAAGTGCTGCCCGATGTGCAGGCAGGCGATGTACTGACGGGGCTGTACCTTCCGGGCCAGGGCCTGCAGTTGTGGCGGGGCGACCGGCGGCTGGGCAGCATCCAGGATGCCGAGCTGGCGCGGCGCTTCTTCGGCATCTGGCTGTCTCCGCGCACCTCGCAGCCGGCGCTGCGCCGGGCGCTGCTGGGGCAGCAGGCGCCCGAAGCACCATGAGCAGCATGGCGGCGCCACCGGTCGCGCCTGGGCTGCCCTGGCAGGCCGGACTTGCCTATGGCCTGCTGGGTCTGCCGGTGGCTTTTGCCGCTTTGCCGCTGTACGTGGTGCTGCCGCACCACTACGCCAGCGGGCTCGGGCTGCCGCTGGCCACCGTGGGCACGCTGCTGATGCTGGTGCGGCTGATCGACGCCGGCGCCGAGCCGCTCATCGGCCGCTGGAGCGACCGGCTGTACCGCCGCAGGCTGCCCGAAGTGATGGCGGTGCTGGCAGTGGCCGCGGCGCTGCTGGGCCTGGGCATGGCGGGGCTGTTCTTCCCTGCGGTGGCCACGCCCGCTGCGCTGGCGGCGTGGATGGTCGCGGGGTTGCTGCTGACCTGTCTGGCACACAGCCTGCTGGTCATCGCGCACCAGGCCTGGGGCGTGCGCCTGGGTGGCGACGGCGTGCAGCGCAGCCGCATCGTTGCCTGGCGCGAAGGGGCCGGTCTGGCGGGCGTGGTGGCTGCCAGTGCGGCGTCGCTGGCCTGGGGGGCCGCTGCGATGCTCGGGCTGCTGGCTCCCGCGCTGCTGCTGGGCTGGCTGGCCCTGTGGCGGGCGCCGCAGCCGCCGCGGCAGGCGCCCGCAGCTGCGGGGTCAGGTCAAGCCTGGATGTGGGAGCCCCTGGCCCAGCCGGCCTTTCGGCGGCTGCTGGCGGTTTTCCTGTGCAACGGCACCGCCAGCGCCATACCGGCCGCGCTCATGCTGTTTTTTGCCGATGACCGCCTGGGGGCCACCCAGGCGCAGATCGCGCTGTTCCTGGTTGTGTACTTCGTCAGTGGCGCCCTGTCCCTGCCGCTGTGGGTGCGCGCGGTGGGCCGTGCCGGGCTGGAGCGCGCCTGGCTTGCCGGCATGCTGCTGGCGGTGGTCTGCTTCGGCTGGGCGGCGGCGCTGGGCAGCGGCCAGGTGCTGGCCTTCGGGCTGGTGTGCCTGCTCACCGGCGTGGCCCTGGGCGCCGACCTGGCCGTGCCGGGTGCGCTGCTGGCCCTGCTCATCGAGCGCCAGGGCGCACAGGGCGTGCGCGACGGCGCCTACCTGGGCTGGTGGAACCTGGCCAGCAAACTCAATCTGGCCCTGGCCGCCGGCGCCGCCCTGCCGCTGCTGCAGTGGCTGGGCTACACGCCGGGCAGCCAGGACGGCGCGGCCTTGCACCGGCTGGCCTGGATCTACGCGCTGCTGCCCTGCGCGCTCAAGCTGGTGGCCGCCGCGGCGCTGCACCGGCTGCTCATCAAGCCTTCATCCACTCGCCAAAGAGGTCTCCCATGACAAATCGTCGCTATCTTCTGCTGGGCCTGCTGGCAGGCTCGGCGGTCCTGGTCGGCTGTGCAAGCCCCCGGGTCACCGACTATGCCCAGGAGAGCCCCGCCCTGGAGCTGGACCGCTACTTCAACGGTCGGGTGCGCGCCCACGGCCTGTTCCAAAAGCGCGGCGGCGAGGTGGTGCGCCGCTTCACGGTGGTCATGGACTGCCGCTGGGAGGGCAACCAGGGCGTGCTGGACGAGACCTTCACCTATTCCGATGGCACGGCGCAGCGCCGCATCTGGCGCCTGACCAAGCACGAAGGCGGCCGCTACACCGGCACGGCCGGCGATGTGGTGGGCGAGGCCGAGGGCCAGACGTCGGGCAACGCCTTCCGCTGGAATTACACGCTGCGCCTGCCGATCAACGGCAAGGAGTACGACGTGCAGTTCGACGACTGGATGTTCCTGATGGAGGACGGGGTGCTGCTGAACCGGGCGACCATGAGCAAGTTTGGCGTGACGCTGGGCGAACTGCTGGTGTCCTTCACCAAGGAATAAGCCGTGGCGCTCAATCCTCCCATCAGCGACTGGCATGGGCGGCGGGTGTGGCTGGTGGGCGCCTCCAGCGGCATCGGCCGCGCCGTGGCGTCGCTGCTGCACGCGCGGGGGGCGCAGGTGTGCGTGTCCGCCCGCAGCCAGGGCCGGCTGGATGGGTTTGTGCGCGAGCACCCGGGCAGCCAGGCGCTGGCGCTGGACGTGACCGACGCGGCAGCGGTGGCCAGCGCTGCCCGGCAGCTGCTGGCCACCGGGCCGCTGGACCTGGTGTGCTACTGCGCAGGGCACTACACCCCCCAGACCGCCGACGCGCTGGACCTGGACGAGCTGCTGCGGCACCAGCGGGTCAACGTCGGCGGCGCGCTGCATGTGCTGGCCGCCGTGGTGCCCGCCCTGCTGCAGGCGGCGAAAGCGGGTGGCACGCCGCACGTGAGCCTGGTGGCCAGCGTGGCGGGCTGGCGCGGCCTGCCGCAGAGCCTGGGCTACGGCCCCACCAAGGCGGCGCTCATCAACCTGGCGGAGAACCTGTTCCTGGACCTGCGCCCGCGCGGTGTCGCCGTCAGCGTGATCAATCCGGGCTTTGTCGACACGCCGCTGACCGCGCAGAACCGCTTTGCCATGCCGGCGCTGCTCAGCCCCAAGCAGGCCGCGCGGGCCATCGTGCACGGCTGGGGCCGGGGGCACTTCGAGCTGCACTTTCCGCGCCGTTTCACCGCCGCACTCAAGCTCATGCGCTGCCTGCCTTATCGCTGGTATTTCTTCCTCGTGCACCGCATCACCGGGCTTTGACCATGCGACCTTCCCCCGACCGGCAGGCCGGAACCGCCACGCAGTCCCAGCACGCCTGCACCGTGGCTGCGACGCAGCGGCTGATCGCACTGTACGAGCGGCTCTCGCCGGCAGATCTGCCGATGCTGGGGCAGTACTACGCGGTCGATGCGCGCTTCAAGGACCCCTTCAATGACGTGCGCGGCGTGCCTGCTATCACGCAGGTGTTTGCCCACATGTTCGAGACGCTGGAGCAGGCGCGCTTCGTCGTCACCCGGCACATGGTGGAGAGCGACCAGGCCTTCCTCGCCTGGGAGCTGCACTTTCGCATGCGCCGCTGGCGCCCGGGGCTGGACCAGCGCATCCAGGGTGCCAGCCTGGTGCGCTTCAATGCCGAGGGCCGGGTGGCGGACCACCGGGACTACTGGGATGCGGCCGAGGAGCTGTACGAGAAGCTTCCCGTGCTGGGCGCGCTTATGCGCTGGTTGCGCGCGAGGGCTGGCGCTGCCACGCACGCCGCCGCACGCGTGCGCTGAGGCGCTGGCCGGCGGCGGCGCCCCTGGGGCTGCGCCGCCGCTGTGCTCAGTCCGGGTCGCCCACCGGCAGGCAGCTGCAAAAAAGATTGCGGTCGCCGTAGACGTTGTCCACGCGCCCCACGGGGCTCCAGTACTTGTTGCGCCGCAAGGCATCGACGGGATAGGCCGCCGCTTCGCGCGGGTAGGGGTGGTCCCACTGCGTGCCCAGCAGGCTTTCGGCCGTGTGCGGGGCGTTCTTCAGGGGGTTGTCGTCGCGCGGCAGCGCGCCGGATTCAATCTGGCCGATCTCTGCGCGGATGGCGATCATCGCGTCGATGAAGCGGTCGATCTCGGCCAGGTCCTCGCTTTCGGTGGGCTCCACCATCAGCGTGTTGGGAACGGGAAAACTCAGCGTGGGCGCGTGAAAGCCATAGTCGATCAGCCGCTTGGCCACGTCCTCGGCCATCACGCCGCTGCTTTCCTTGAAGTGGCGCAGGTCCAGGATGCACTCGTGCGCCACGTGGCCGTTGGCCGAGGCGTACAGCGTGGGATAGTGGTCCTTCAAGCGGGCGCTGATGTAGTTGGCGCTGAGGATGGCGACCTCGGTCGCGGCCTGCAGGCCCTGCGCGCCCATCATGCGGATGTACATCCACGAGATCGGCAGCACGGCCGCGTTGCCCAGCGGCGCTGCGCTGACGGCGCCCACCTTGCCCGCGATGCCGGCCGTGGCGTGGCCGGGCAGGTAGGGCACCAGGTCCTCGACCACGCACACGGGGCCCACGCCAGGCCCGCCGCCGCCGTGGGGGATGCAGAAGGTCTTGTGCAGGTTCAGGTGGCTCACGTCGCCGCCGAACTCGCCCGGCGCGGCCACGCCGACCAGGGCGTTCATGTTGGCGCCGTCCACATACACGCGCCCGCCGTGCTGGTGCACGATCTGGCACAGCTCCTTGACCTGGGTCTCGAACACGCCGTGCGTGCTGGGGTAGGTGATCATCACGCAGGCCAGGTTCTGGCTGTGCTGCTCGCACTTGGCCCGCAGGTCGCCCATGTCCACGTTGCCGTTCTCGTCGCACTTGGTGACCACCACCTGCATGCCCACCATCTGCGCGCTGGCCGGGTTCGTGCCGTGGGCGCTGCTGGGGATGAGGCAGATGTTGCGCTGCGTGTTGCCCTGCGCCGCATGCCAGGCCTTGATGGCCAGCAGGCCGGCGTATTCGCCCTGGCTGCCGGCGTTGGGCTGCAGGCTGACGCCGGCATAGCCCGTGGCCTCGCACAGCCACTGGCGCAGCTGCGCGTCCAGCTCCCGGTAGCCCTCCAGCTGGTCGGCCGGAGCGAAGGGGTGCACCTGGGCGAATTCGGGCCAGGTGATGGGGATCATCTCGCTGGTGGCGTTCAGCTTCATGGTGCAGGAGCCCAGCGGGATCATGCTGCGGTCCAGCGCCAGGTCCTTGTCGGACAGGCTGCGGATGTAGCGCAGCATGGCCGTCTCGCTGTGGTGCGTGTTGAACACCGGGTGCGTGAGGAAGGCGCTGCTGCGCTGCAGCGCGGGCGGGATCAGCGTGTCCACGCCCATCTCGAAGTCGGCGAAGGTGAGCGTGGCCTGGCCGTCCTTGGCGAAGATCTTCCACAGCAGCTCGACGTCGGCCCGCGTGGTGGTCTCGTCCAGCGAGATGCACAGGTACTCGTTCCAATAGATTCGCAGGTTGACGCCCATGGAGACTGCGCGGGCAGCTATTGTTTTGGTAGCGTCGCGGGTGTGCAGGCTCAAGGTGTCGAAGCTGGCGTGCTCGCGCAGCGGCGCACCCAGGCTTCTCAAGCCCTGCGCCAGGATGGCCGTGTAGGTGGCCACGCGCCGGGCGATGCGCGTCAGGCCCTCGGGGCCGTGGTACACGGCGTACATGCTGGCGATCACGGCGGGCAGCACCTGCGCGGTGCAGATGTTGGAGGTGGCCTTTTCGCGCCTGATGTGCTGCTCGCGCGTCTGCAGCGCCAGGCGGTAGGCCCGCTGGCCGTGCACGTCCACGCTCACGCCCACCAGGCGCCCGGGCAGGCTGCGCTTGAAGGCGTCGCGGCAGGCCATGTAGGCGGCGTGCGGGCCGCCCGCGCCCATGGGCATCCCTAAGCGCTGTGTGGTGCCGACGACGATGTCGGCGCCCCATTCGCCCGGCGGCACGATCAGGGTGAGCGCCAGCAGGTCGGCGCAGGCGATGACGGCGGCCTGGCGCGCGTGGGCCTTCTCGGCCGCGGCACGCAGGCTGTCCACGTCGTCGATGCGGCCGCTGGTGGCGGGGTACTGCACCAGCAGCGCGAAATAGTCGCCGTCGACGGCCGCGTCCCATTCCTCGCGCGAATTGGCCAGCACTACTTCGATGCCCAGCGGCGCGGCGCGCGTCTGGATGACCTCGATGGTCTGCGGGTGGGCGTCGCCGGCGACGATGAAGCGGTTGCTCTGCGCCTTGACCGAGCGGCGCGCCAGCGTCATGGCTTCGGCGGCAGCGGTGGCCTCGTCCAGCATGGAGGCGTTGGCGATGTCCATGCCCGTGAGGTCGGTGACCATGGTCTGGAAGTTGACCAGCGCCTCCATGCGGCCCTGGCTGATCTCGGCCTGGTAGGGCGTGTAGGCGGTGTACCAGGCGGGGTTCTCCAGCACGTTGCGCAGGATGACGCCGGGCGTGTGCGTGCCGTAGTAGCCCTGGCCGATGAAGCTCTTGAGCACGCGGTTCTTGCCCGCGATGGTGCGCAGCTCGGCCAGCGCCGCCGCCTCGGTCGTGGGCGCGGGCAGCTGCATGCTGCTGGTGCGGGCGATGGATCGCGGCACGATGGAGTCGATGAGGGCGCGGCGCGAGGCCTCGCCGATCACGGACAGCATGTGCGCCTCGTCCGAGGCGTCCGGACCGATGTGGCGCGGCAGGAATTCGGCGGCGTTTTCAAGCGCGGCCAGGGGCAGGGCGGCGGGCATCTGCATGGGACGGAGCCTTCGGTTTGCTATTGAATAAAGAGCTGCTGCCGCTTGCCTGGCAAGGGTTTGAGCTCGATTTGACTAATATTTCTGACCAGCGGCCCGCGCGCCCTCCAAGGCGCCGCGGGCCGGCGCGCCGTCAGGCGTTGGCCGCGAACTCGTTGTAGGCCGTCTCGTCCATCAGGCTGGACAGCTCCTTCTCGTCGCTCAGCTTGACCTTGAAGAACCAGCCGCTGCCCAGCGGGTCGGAATTGGCCAGCGAAGGGTCGGCGCGCAGGCTTTCGTTGACTTCGACGATCTCGCCCGAGATCGGCATGTACACGTCGGCGGCGGCCTTCACCGACTCCACCACGCCGGCCACTTCACCCTGCTTGAAGGTGGTGCCCACGGCGGGCAGGTCCACGAAGACGATGTCGCCCAGGGCGTCCTGCGCGTGCACGGTGATGCCGACCACGGCGGCGGCCGGCTCGGCGGTGTTGATCCACTCGTGGTCTTTGGAATACTGGATGGTCATGGGGCGGCTCCGAAGGAAAGTTGGAACGAAAAAAGGATCGATAAAGTGGGCGGTGCGCCCGCTGGCACTGTAGCCGCGGGTGCCCGGCCCGGCCGTCAGCCGCGGTGGTAGCGCGGCGGCAGGAAGGGGGTGGGCGCCACCTCCATGGGCACGGCCTTGCCGCGCACCAGGGCGTTCAGGCGCGTGCCGGGCTGGGCCAGGTGCGGCGGCACGTAGGCCAGGGCGATGGGTTTGTCCAGGCTGGGCGCCAGCAGGCCGCTGGTCACCGTGCCGGCGCTCTCGCCCGCTTCCGTCTGCAGGGCAGTGCCCTCGCGCACGGGCACGCGCTCCAGGGCCACCAGGCCCACGCGCTTGCGCGTCAGGCTGCTCGGGTCGTCGATCTGCGCCAGCACCCGGGCCGCGCCGGGAAAGCCGCCGGCGCGCGCGCCGCCCGTGCGCCGCACCTTCTGGATGGCCCAGTTCAGCGCGGCCTCGGGCGGCGTGGTGGTGGTGTCGATGTCGTTGCCGTACAGGCACAGGCCGGCCTCCAGGCGCAGCGAATTGCGCGCGCCCAGGCCCACGGGCTTGACCTCGGGCTGCGCCAGCAGGGCGCGCGCCAGGCTCTCGGCGTTCGCGGCGGGCACGGAGATCTCGAAGCCGTCCTCGCCGGTGTAGCCGCTGCGGGTGATGAACAGCGGCACGCCCTGCCAGTCGAAGTGCCCGCCGCTCATGAAGACCAGCTGCTGCACGCCCGGCACCAGCCGCGACAGCGCCGCGGCGGCCTGCGGGCCCTGCAGCGCCAGCAGCCCCTGGTCGGGCAGGGGGCGCACCTCGCAGCGGTCGCCGATGCGCGCCTGGATGTGCGCGATGTCGGCCGCCTTGCAGGCGCCGTTGACGATCAGGAACAGTGTGCTTGCACCGTCCACCAGCCCCTGGTTGAAGCACATCAGGTCATCGATGACGCCGCCGTCCTCGTTCAGCAGCAGGCCATAGCGCTGGCGGCCGACGGGCAGGTCGATCACGTCCACGGGCATCAGCGTTTCCAGCGCCGCGGCGGCATCCGGCCCCACCAGCAGCAGCTGGCCCATGTGCGAGACGTCGAACAGGCCGGCCTGCGCGCGCGTGTGCAGGTGCTCGGCCATCAGGCCGCTGGGGTACTGCACGGGCATGGCATAGCCGGCGAAGGGCACCATGCGCGCGCCCAGCTCCAGGTGCAGGGCGTGCAGGGGGGTGGTCAGCAGGGATTCGGTGGTGGTCACGGGCGAACAGGCTCCGGGGCAAATGGTGATGCGGCCCGCCTCGTCTGGCTTGGCCGCAGGATTTGCCCGGCTGTCCGCTCGACCTGAGAGATTCGCCCCGGGTACGGGGGTTGCTCCTTCGGTGGGCCGGCTCAATCTGTCTAGCGCGCGTCCAGCCTCTCTCCAGCAAGGGAAACGCCCGCATCCCTGCGGGCGTGTCGTCAGTCCTTTTGCCTGAGCGTTCGGCTGCTGCCTGCGCCTTCGGCGGCCCTTGGCGCGTGCATCGCGTACGGGCTCTCTCCTGACGCGGCGGATTCTAAGCCAGCGCGGGGGCCGGCGCGGGCTTCATCCCCATCCTCAGCGCGCGTAGACGATGTCGCGCAGGAACAGCGACAGCTGCGGCACGTAGGTAATGACCAGCAGGCACAGCAGGATCACCCCGACGAAGGGCAGCAGGTGCCCGACGATGCGGTCCAGTGAAATCCGCGCCACCGTGCAGGCGGCGAACAGGTTCACGCCGAAGGGCGGGGTGATCATGCCCAGCGCCAGGTTGACCACCATGATCAGCCCGAAGTGCACCGGGTCGACGCCGAAGTGCGCTGCCACCGGCGCCAGGATGGGCCCGAGCACGATGATGGCGGCGCTGGTCTCGATGAACATGCCGATCAGGAACAGCGCCACGTTCACGCCCAGCAGGAACAGCGTCGGCGTCTGCAGCACCTCCTGCAGCCAGCGGCCGATGGCGTCGGGCACGCCGGCGCGGGTGATGAGGAAGGCGAACAGTCCTGCGTTGGCGATGATGAACATGATCACGGCCGAGGAGATCGCCGATTTCTTGAGCACCGCGTACAGGTCGCGCACGCCGATCTCACGGTACACGACCATGCCCACCACCAGCGCGTAGAACACCGCCACGGCCGAGGCCTCGGTGGGCGTGAAGACGCCGCCGTAGATGCCGCCCAGGATGATCACGGGCATCAGCAGTGCCCAGCCGGCCTGCAGCAGCGCGCGGCCAAAGGGCATGCGGCCGTCGCCGTCGTGCTTGCCCCAGCCCTTGTACTTGCAGTAGGCCCAGACGAACAGCATCAGCGCGCCGCTGATGAGCAAGCCGGGTCCGAAGCCGGCGATGAACAGCTCGCCGATGGAGACCTCGGCGCTGACGCCGTACAGGATCATGGGGATTGAGGGCGGGATGATCACGCCCAGCTCGGCGCTGGTGGCCTGCAGCGCGGCGGCGTAGCTGGTGGGGTAGCCATGTTTGATCAGCGCCGGGATCAGGATGGCGCCGATGGCGAAGGTGGTCGCCACCGACGAGCCGGAGACGGCCGCGAAGATCATGCAGGTCAGCACGCAGGTCATGGGCAGGCCGCCCTGCACGCCGCCCACCAGGCTCTTGGCGAACTCGACCAGGCGGCGCGAGATGCCACCGGTCTCCATCAGGTTGCCCGCCAGGATGAAGAAGGGAATGGCCGCCAGCGGGAACTTGTTGATCGCGCCGAACATTTCCTTCACGGCGATCAGCATGTTGGCGTTGGCCATCTGGATGCCCAGGATGGACGCCAGGCCGATGGACACGGCCACGGACACCGTCAGCGCAAAGCACAGCGCCATGGTGGAGATCATCACGGCGGTCATGGCTGGGCTCCCTGGCGTGTCGTAGCCTGGGCCGGCGCCCAGTGCGTGGGGTGCGGTGCGGCGGTCATTGCGCGGTCTCCAGTTCCTCACGGCGCGGATCGAGCAGGTTGCCCACGATGCCGGGAATGCTCAGCACCGCGCCCACGGGCACGGCCAGGTACGCCCAGAACATGGACAGCGACTCGAGCCCGGCCATGGTCTGCACGCCGCCGCGGCGCGCGTAGTCGAAGCCCCACCAGATCAGCACGGCGCACAGGGCCAGGGCGGCCAGGCACACCACCCAGTCCAGCACGCGGCGCAGCGGCGGCGGGCTCCAGCGGTACAGCACGTCCACGCTGACCATAGCCCCGTGACGGAACGCCATGGGGATGGCCAGGAATACCATCCAGATCAGGCTGAAGCGGATCAGCACCTCGGTCCACTCCGCCGGTTCTTCAAACACGAAGCGCATCAGGATCTGGAACATGCCCAGGCTGGCGGCCACGGCCAGCATGGCGCAGGCGCCCATCATGGCGGCGCCGGTGCTGAACCGCTCGACGCCGAGGAACAGGGATTTCATGCGCATGGGGAAAACTTCTTTTTGAACGAAAAACGCCCGTGGCGCATGAACCACGGGCGCGGGCAGCTATGAAAAACGTAGCGTCAACGCTGCGTTGCTCACTGGTAGTTGCGGATCTTGTCCAGGTTGGCCTTGCCGAATTCCTTCTCGAACTGCGTGTTCACCGGGGCCAGGGCGGCCACGAACCTGGACTTGTCCAGGTCGTCGATGACGGTCATGCCCTTGGCGCGCAGGTCGGCCACGCCCTTGGCATCGTCCTCGTCCACGCGGGCGCGGTTGGCCTTGGTGCCTTCCTTGGCGGCGTCGATGAAGGCCTGCTTGTCGGCGGCGGAGAGCTTGTCGAACACCCCCTTGTTCATCACGAAGATGCAGGGCGAGTAGACGTGGCCGGTGAGCGACAGGTGCTTTTGCACCTGGTCGAACTTGGCCGAGATGATGACCGGCAGGGGATTCTCCTGGCCGTCCACCGTGCCCTGCTGCAGGGCGGTGAAGACCTCGGGGAAGGCCATGGGCGTGGTGATGATGCCGAAGCCCTTGTAGGCGGCGATGTGCACCGGGTTCTCCATGGTGCGCATCTTCAGGCCCTTCAGATCCTCGGGCGTCTTCACGTCGCGCTTGCTGTTGGTCATGTGGCGAAAGCCGTTCTCGGCCCAGGCCAGGGCCTTGAAGCCCTTGGCGTCGAACTTGGCCAGCAGGTCCTGGCCGATGGGGCCGTCCAGCACGGCGCGGGCGTGCGCCTTGTCGCGAAACAGGAAGGGCACGTCCAGGATCTTGGTCTCGGGCACGAAGTTGGGCACCGGACCGGTGGAGGAGAAGGCCAGCTCCTGCGTGCCCAGCTGCACGGCTTCGATGGACTCGCGCTCGCCGCCCAGGGCGCCGTTGTAGAAGGTCTGCACCTTGTAGCGGCCGCCCGTGCGCTTTTCCACTTCCTTGGCGAAGGTGTCGATGGCCACGCCCTGGTGGGAGTTTTGCGCTGTGGAAATGCTGATGCGCATCGTGGTCTGCGCGAGAGCGGTGCCGGCCAGGCCGAGGGCCAGCGCCAGGCCGAGGGCGAGTTTGGTGGGTTGCATGGGGAAATCGTCTCCTGAATGGCTTGCGGTGATGCCGCCGAAAAATTATGGCGGTGCAGCATCCAGGGGCCATCGGGGTTTGTGCCGGTTTGGGGCAGGTCAAGACGCATGGGTGACAGCGCCTGCTTGCCAAGCCCCCGCCCGGCGGTAACCGGGCGGGGCTGTGGTCAATGTCGTGCGCCCCGGTAAGAGCGCCTTGATGGAAGCTGAGTATGCTCGCCGGGGCGTGGATGGATTTGCTGTATTTCCGATCTATTCGGCGCTTGGCAGAATAATTTTCTGAAAAAGGCGATTTCGCTAAATAATCATCTTCATGGACCGCCTCGACAGAAAAATCCTCTCCGTCCTGCAGCGCGACTCGCGTGCGAGCCTGCAGGAGATCGGCGCCGCCGTGGGCCTGTCGCCCTCGCCCTGCTGGGGCCGCATCAAGAAGATGGAGGAGGCCGGCGTCATCCAGGGCTATACCGTGCGGCTGGACCCGCTGGCTCTGGGGCTGGGCGACACGGTGCTGGTCATGGTCACGCTGGACAGCCACTCCGACAACACGCTGGAGAAATTTGGCGAGGTGCTGGCCAGCATCCCCGAGGTGGTGGAGGCGCACCTGGTCTCGGGCGACTACGACTATCTGCTGCGCGTGGTGGTCAAGGACACGCGCGACTACGAGCGCTTGCTGCGCGAGAAGCTCTACAAGATCAAGGGCATACGCCACAGCCGTTCGAGCTTTGTGCTGCGCACATTGAAAAAGGCCGATCTGCCCCTCGGTGATTGAGGGTCAAATCGGCCTCCAACGCCCGCCAGTCAATCGCTGGCAGCTATCAATAGCGTAGCGATGGCGTCAGCCCAGCAGCAGGGCGTCGTCGGCCAGCTTCTCGCCACGCACGGTCTCGAACATGCGCAGCAGGTCGGGCACGTCCATGCGCGCGCGTTCCTCGCCCGACACGTCCAGCACCACCTGGCCCTGGTGCAGCATGACGGTGCGCTGGCCCACGTCCAGCGCCTGGCGCATGCTGTGCGTGACCATCATGGTGGTCAGCTGGTTCTCGGCCACGATGCGGCTGGTCAGCTGCAGCACGAAGTCGGCGGTGCGCGGGTCCAGCGCCGCGGTGTGCTCGTCCAGCAGCAGGATGCGGGACGGCTGCAGCGCTGCCATCAAGAGGCTCACTGCCTGGCGCTGGCCGCCCGAGAGCAGGCCGATGCGGTCCGTCAGGCGGTTCTCCAGCCCCAGGCCCAGAGTGGCCAGGCGCTCCCGGTACATGGCGCGCTCGCTGGCCTTCACGGCGCCGCGCAGACCGCGGCGCGTGCCGCGCTGCTGGGCCAGGGCCATGTTCTCCTCGATGGTCAGGTCCTCGCAGGTGCCGGCCATGGGGTCCTGGAAGACGCGGGCCACGCGCTGCGCGCGCGACCACACGGGCTGGCGCGTCACGTCCAGGCCGTCGATGGCGATGCGGCCGGAGTCCACGCCCAGGTCGCCCGAGATGGCGTTCAGGAAGGTGGACTTGCCGGCGCCGTTGGAACCGATGACGGTGACGAACTGCCCAGCCGGAATCTCCAGCGACATGCCGCGCAGGGCGCGGGTCTCGATGGGCGTGCCGGGGTTGAAAGTGATGTGCAGGTCTTGTGCGCTCAACATGGTCGGTGCCTCCGGTTCACAGGCTCTTGGGCGCATCGGACAGGCGCCGGCTCTTGAGGCGGCGCTTGAGCTGCGGAATGATGAGGGCCACGGTCACCAGCACGGCCGTGACCAGGTTCAGGTCCTGCGCCTTCAGGCCGATGAAGTCGCTGTTGAGCGCCAGCGCGATGAAGAAGCGGTAGACGATGGCGCCGATGATGACGGCCAGCGTGGCATAGACGATGCGCCGCGAGGGCAGGATGCTCTCGCCCACGATCACGGCGGCCAGGCCGATGACGATGGTGCCGATGCCCATGGAGATGTCCGAGCCGCCCTGCGTCTGCGCGAAGAGGGCGCCGGCCAGGCCCACCAGGGCGTTGGAGACGGCCATGCCCAGCAGCACCATGGCGCCGGTGTTGATGCCCTGCGCGCGCGCCATGCGGGCGTTGGAGCCAGTGGCGCGGATGGCCAGGCCCCGTTCGGTGGCGAAGAACCAGTCCAGGGCCAGCTTGGCGGCGATCACCACCACGGCCAGCAGCAGGGGGCGCGACCAGTAGTCCTCCAGCCCTGGCGGCTGCAGCAGGGTGAACAGCGTGTCGTCGTTGATCAGCGGCACGTTGGGGCCGCCCATGATGCGCAGGTTGACGGAGTACAGCGCAATCATCATCAGGATGGAGGCCAGCAGGTCCATGATCTTCAGGCGCACATTCAGCCAGCCGGTGATCAGGCCCGCGGCGGCGCCGGCGGCCGTGGCGGCCAGCGTGGCCAGGAAGGGGTGGGTGCCCGTGGAGATCAGGATGGCGCACACCGCGCCGCCCAGCGGAAAGCTGCCATCCACCGTCAGGTCGGGAAAGCGCAGCAGGCGAAAGGAGATGTACACGCCGAGGGCGACCAGGCTGAAGATCAGCCCGATCTCGATGGCGCCCAGCAGGGAAAACAGGGACATGGGAGGAGGGCGGGGGCTAAAAATAAAAAAGCAGGAGCCGAGGCTCCTGCGTGGTCATGGGAACGAGGCCGGTCCCAAGGACCCCACGTACTTATTGCACGACCTGCGCTGCGGACTTCACCAGCGCTTCGGGCAGTTTCACGCCCTGCTTTTCGGCGGCGCCGGGGTTCACGAACAGTTCCATCTTGGTGGTGGTCTCGGGCTTGATGTCGCCGGGGTTCTCGCCCTTGAGGATGCGGGCCACCATGCGGCCGGTCTGCTCGCCCAGGTCGCGGTAGTTGATGCCCAGGGCGGCGATGGCGCCGCGCTTGACGCTGTCGGTGTCGGAGGCGATCAGCGGCAACTTGGCCTCCTGGCCCACCTTGACCAGGGACTCATACGACGAGACGACGTTGTTGTCGGTGTTGGTGTAGATCACGTCCACCTTGCCCACCAGGCTGCGCGCGGCACTGCCCACGTCCACCGAGCGCGGGGCCGAGGCCTCCACCAGCGTCATGCCCTGCTTGGACAGCAGGTCCTTCATCTCCTTGACCACCACGACCGAGTTGGCCTCGCCGGGGTTGTAGACCATGCCCACGCGCTTGGCATTGGGCACGACCTGCTTGATCAGGTCGATCTGCTTGTCCAGGGCCAGCAGGTCGGACACGCCGGTCACGTTGTTCTTGGAGGGCTCCCAGTTCTTGACCAGCTTCGCGGCGACGGGGTCAGTCACGGCGGAGAACACCACGGGCACGTTCTTGGTGGCAGCAATGACGGCCTGGGCCGAGGGCGTGGCGATGGCGACGATGGCGTCCGGCTTGTCACCCACGAACTTGCGGGCGATCTGCGCGGCCGTGCCGGTGTTGCCCTGGGCGCTCTGGTATTGCCACTTGAGGTTCTTGCCCTCTTCGAAGCCGGCGGCCTTCAGGCCGTCCTTCACGCCGTCGCGCACGGCGTCCAGGGCCGGGTGCTCGACGATGGCGGTCACGGCCACGGACTTCATATCGGCGGCGTGGGTGGCGGGGGCGAGGGCGGCGGCGGCCAGGGCCAATGCGCTCAGGGGCGCCCAGGTCAAGCTCTTCATTTCGGTTCCATCTCCAGTTTTATGAATGCGGGGCCGGCTCGGAGCACGTTGCGGCGTGCTGCGGCTCCGGGGCGGGAGTCTATCGGCTGCGGCATGCCCGGCGGGGCTCGAAGGCCGTTGCCGGGCACAAAGGGGCGGAGTGCGCCCCGGTGCTTACATGCCCGAGTAGTTGGGGCCGCCGCCGCCTTCAGGCGTGACCCAGACGATGTTTTGCGTCGGGTCCTTGATGTCACAGGTCTTGCAGTGCACGCAATTCTGCGCGTTGATCTGCAGGCGCTGGGCATTGCCGCCCTTGGCTTCGTCGGGCACGAACTCGTACACGCCGGCGGGGCAGTAGCGGCTTTCGGGTCCGGCGTAGATCGGCAGGTTGATCTCGGTGGGAACCTTGCTGTCCTTGAGTTTGAGGTGCGCGGGCTGGTTCTCGGCGTGGTTGGTGTTGCTCACGAACACGCTGGACAGGCGGTCGAAGGTCAGCTTGCCGTCGGGCTTGGGGTAGATGATGGGCTTGCACTCGGCCGCGGGCTTGAGCGACGCGTGGTCGGGCGTTTCGCGGTGCAGCGTCCAGGGAATGTGGCCCTTGAGCACGAACTGCTCGATGCCGTTCATCAGCGTGGCCGTGGTCAGGCCCTTCTTGAACCAGGCCTTGAAGTTGCGGGCTTTGTTCAGTTCCTCGTACAGCCAACTGGCCTCGAAGGCCTTGGGATATGCCGTCAGCTCGTCGCCCTGTCGGCCGGCCACCACGGCGTCGTAGGCGGCATCGGCGGCCAGCATGCCGGTCTTGATGGCGGCGTGGCTGCCCTTGATGCGGCTGGCGTTCAAGAAGCCCGCATCGCAGCCCACCAGCGCGCCGCCGGGGAAGACGAACTTGGGCAGGCTCAGCAGGCCGCCGGCCGTGATGGCCCGCGCGCCGTAGCCCAGGCGCTTGGCCGGCTTGATGCCCTTGGACTCGTCGCCCTCCAGGTACCAGCGGATGTTGGGGTGCAGCTTCCAGCGCTGCATTTCCTCGAACGGGCTGAGGTAGGGGTTGGCGTAGTCCAGCCCGGTGATGAAGCCCAGGGTGACTTTGTTGTCCTCCAGGTGGTACAGGAAGCCGCCGCCGTAGGTGTCGCTTGCCAGCGGCCAGCCGGCGGTGTGCAGCACGAAGCCGGGCTGGTGGCGCTTCGGGTCGATCTCCCACAGCTCCTTCACGCCGATGCCGTAGGCCTGCGGGTCGCGGCCGTCGTCGAGCCTGTAGCGGGCGATCAGCTGCTTGCCCAGGTGGCCGCGCGCGCCTTCGGCAAAGATCGTGTACTTGCCGTGCAGCTCCATGCCCAGCTGGAAGTCGCCCGTGGGCTCGCCTTCCTTGCCGATGCCCATGTTGCCGGTGGCCACGCCCTTGACCGAGCCGTCGTCGTTGTAGAGCACCTCGGCGGCCGGGAAGCCGGGGAAAATCTCCACGCCCAGGCTTTCGGCCTGCTCGGCCATCCAGCGCACCACGTTGCCCAGGGCGACCACGTAGTTGCCGTGGTTCTGGAAGCACTCGGGCAGCAGGAAGTTGGGAGTGCGCAACGACGACTTTTCGCCCAGGAAGACCATGGCGTCGTCGGAGACGGGCTGGTTCAGGGGCGCGCCCTTGGCCTTCCAGTCGGGGATGAGTTCGGTCAGCGCGCGCGGGTCCATGATGGCGCCCGAGAGGATGTGCGCGCCGGGCTCGGAGCCCTTCTCCAGCACCACCACGGACACGTCCTTACCGTCGGCGGCCGCCTTCTGCTTCAGGCGGATGGCCGTGGCCAGGCCGCCCGGGCCACCACCGACGATCACCACGTCGTATTCCATGGCTTCGCGCGGGCCGTACTGCTGGAGGATTTCGTCGTTCGTCATGGGTGTCTCGTCTGCGTGGGAATAGTGGGGAAAGAGGCGGCGGCCGGTGCACGGCCGCCATTGGCGGACGATTGTATGCACCCGGGCCGCATGAAAACGCACGATCGTTCATTTCCGTGCCACCCAGGCGACGCGGGCCGCCGGCCGGGGGCGCCAGAATGCGGCCCATGAAGATTTCCCTGCCAGAACTGAAGAAACAGGTGCACCAGATGCCCATGGACGTGCGCTGGGGCGACATGGACGCCATGGGCCACGTGAACAACGCCGTGTACTTCCGCTACATGGAGAGCGTGCGCATCGCCTGGATGACGGCCGTGGGCGCCGTGCCGCAGCCCCAAGGCGAGGGACCGGTGATCGCCAACGCCTTTTGCAGCTTCCTGCGCCAGATCGAATACCCGGCGCGGCTGCTGCTCAGGCTCTACGTGAGCGACCCGGGGCGCACCACCTTCGAGACCTGGACCACCATCGAGCGCGAGGACCAGCCCGGCGTGGTCTTCGCCGAGGGCGGGGCCACCGTCATCTGGGTGGACTTCCCCAGGCAGAAGGCGGCGACCCTGCCGCAGTGGATGCGCGACATCGTCACTGGCTGAACCGGCTCAGGCGGCCGGTTGCAGCAGCAGGCGCACTTCCAGCCCGGTGCCGCCGTCCGGCGGGGGCGAGGCCAGCGTGAGCTCGGCGCCATGCTTGTGCGCGATGGTGGCGACGATGGACAGGCCCAGTCCATAGCCGGTGCGGCTGGCGTTGTGGCGCACGTGGCGCTGCTGCAGCGTGGCCAGCTGGTCGGGCACTACGCCCGGGCCGTGGTCGCGCACCGCCAACTGCGCGCCGGGGCCGACGCGGATCTCCACCGCGCTGCCGGCGCCGTAGTGCAGGGCGTTTTCCACCAGGTTGCGCAGGGCGATGGCCAGGGCGTCGAAATCGCCCAGCGCCGGCGTCGCCTCGTGCGGGGCGGGCAGGACCAGGTCCAGCCGGTCGGCGGCCCGCTCGTCCTGCCAGAACTCCTGCGCCACGGTGGTGGCCAGACGGGACAGGTCCACGCTGCCACGCGCCAGCGGGGCGCTGGATTCGGCGCGAGAGAGTTGCAGCAGCTTTTCCGTGCGGTGTGACAGGGTTTGCAGGGCCTGCAGCGCCGCCTGCACGTCGCTGCGCGCCAGGCCATGCTCCAGCGCGGTCTGCAGCCGCAGACGGGCCACGGCCAGGGGCGTGCGCAGTTCGTGCGCGGCGTTGGCGGCCAGGGCACGCTCCACGTCCAGGGCGCCGGACAGCCGCTGCAGCAGGCGGTTGACGTGGTCCTCCACGCTGCGCAGCTCGTGGGGCAGGGCGGGCAGGGCGATGGGTCCCAGCTGCTGGCCGTCGCGCAGGCTGATCTCGTGGGCCAGCTGGTCCAGCGCGTGCAGCTCGCGCCGCGCGATGCGCTGCAGCAGCAGGGCCAGCAGCGGCAGCACCGCCACCAGCGGCACGATCAGCCCGACCAGGGTGCGGTTGACGGCCTCGCGGCGCTCTCGCAGTGGGTCGGCCACTTGCAGGAAAACATCGCGTGCGGGGTGGCGCAGCGTGTAGACGCGCCAAGCCGGCGTGTTGGCGAAGCCGGGCGCCAGCGGCACGTCGAACTGCGCGGGTTCGGCGCCGGCCGAGCGCGCCAGCACGCGCGAGTCGGGGGTGGTCAGCTGGAAGGGCACGTCGGCCTCCGGGAAGGAGTTGGGCGCTGGGATGACCAGCGTTGCTCTGCCCGCCCCGGGCGGGGCCTGGTCCACGTGCTCCAGCGCCACGTCCAGCAGGCGGTGCGAGACCTCCACCAGCTCGCTGTCGAAGTTGTAGTTGATCTCGCTGCCCACGTACCAGACCACGCCCAGCACGCAGGCCAGCCACACACCTCCCACCCACAAGATGAGGGTGCGGGTCAGCCGTCCGGCCAGGGTGTCGCGGGACGCGTTCATGGATTGCCGCCCGGCTCGCCAGCGCTTGCTAGCCGGTAGCCCAGGCCGCGCACGGTTTCGATGTGCTGGCGCCCGAGCTTGCGGCGCAGCCGGCTGATGAACACCTCCAGCGTGTTGCTGTCGGACTCGTCGCCCCAGCCGTACAGGGCATCCTGCAGGCTTTCGCGGGTGTGCACGCGCTGGGCGCGCGTGGCCAGCACCCGCAGCAGCGCCCATTCCTTTTGCGTCAGCGCCACCGGCACGCCGGCGCGGCGCACCTGCTCGCGCGACAGATCGATCTGCAGCTCGCCCAGCTCCAGCACGGGCTGGCCGGCGCTGGCGCGGCGGCGCTCGACGGCGCGCAGGCGCGCCAGCAGCTCGCCAGGATCGTAGGGCTTGACCAGGTAGTCGTCGGCGCCCGCGTCCAGGCCGTGGATGCGGTCGCTGACCTGGTCACGGGCGGTGAGCGCGATGACGATGGGCCGCTCCTTCAGGCGGGGCAGCTCGCGCAGCAGTGCCAGGCCGTCGCCGTCGGGCAGGTGCAGGTCCAGCAGCACGGCGGCGTAATGGGCCGCGTGCAGCGCGGCGCTGGCCTGGGCCAGGCTGGCCACGGCATCCACCACGAAGGCCTTGGCGCGCAAATAGCCGCACACGGCCTCGCGCAGGGCCGTATCGTCTTCCACCAGCAGCACGCGCATGGGACTCCCTGTCTCCAATGAATGGCTCGAAAGTGTAGGGCGGCGCGGCGTTCAGGGCCCGTTCAGGGCAGGCGCGCAGACTGACGGGCTCCCGCCGGCCCCACGCTTCGTCATGCCTTTGCCCGCCTCGCGCCTGCGCCACCTGTGCGCCTGGTCCCTCCTTGCCCTGCTGTTCGTCCTCGCCTGGGATGCGTCGGGCCTGGACGTGCCCCTGGCGCGCCTGGCCGGCACGCCCGAGGGCTTTGCCTGGCGCAGCCAGCCGATGTTCGTGCTGGCCCTGCACGAGGTGCCGCGCGCCATCAGCAGCGTGCTGCTGCTGGCGCTGCTGGTCGGCGCGGCCTGGCCCTGGGGGCCGCTGCGCCGCTGGCCGGCGGCCGACCGCTGGCAACTGGCCCTGTCCATCGCGCTGGCCATGGCCGCCGTCACGCTGCTCAAGCGGGCCAGCGCCACCAGCTGCCCCTGGGACCTGGCCGAGTTCGGCGGCGCCGTGCTCTATGTCTCGCACTGGGCCTGGGGCGTGCGCGATGGCGGCGGCGGGCACTGCTTTCCCGCCGGCCATGCCTCGGCCGCGTTTGCCTTCGTGGCCGGCTGGTTCGCCGTGCGCCGGGCCGCGCCGCGCTGGAGCACGCGCTGGCTGGCCGGAGCGCTGGCCGCGGGCCTGGTGCTGGGGCTGGCGCAGCAGCTGCGTGGCGCGCACTACATGAGCCACACGCTGTGGACGGCGTGGATCTGCTGGTCCGTGGGCCTGGCCACCGAGGTGCTGGCGCAGGGGCTGCACGCGCGGCGCAGCGCGCTGGCGCGCCTGAACGAAGCCTGAACGCCGCCTTCAGGTGTTTTTCAGGCGGCCCGCACACCATGCAGGGCCATGGCTTCTTCGCTCGTTTCCCTGCCTCTCTTTTCCGATTCCAAGCCTGCTGCCGCGCTGGCCGAAGGGCTGCGTCGCATCGATGCCTGGATGGCCCGGCCGATGTCGCCCCAGCAGATCGCGCTGCGCCTGGCGGTCTACCTGATGCTGGTGGCGAATGCGCCGCTGTGGCTGCAGCTGTCGCGCATCGGCGGCGCGCCCAGCCTGTACATGCGCTCTGCACTGGCACTGGCGGTGCTGCTGGTGTGCGGCACGGTGGCGATCCTGGCGCTCGCTGCCTGGACGCGGGGCATGCGCGGCCTGTGGTGGCTGGTGGCGGCCGTGGCGGCGCTGGCGCAGTACTACATGCTGACCTACAGCGTGGTGATGGACCCCGGCATGGCCGCCAACGTGCTGCAGACCGATGTGCACGAGGTAGCCGACCTGCTCAGTCTGCGCCTGCTGCTGACCGTGCTGGCCGTGCTGCTGCTGCCCACCTGGTGGCTGCTGCGCGTGCGCATTCCGGCCATGCGACCGCTGCGGCAGGTGGGACGTAACCTGGTGATGCTGGCCCTGGCCGCCGCCGTGGCCACGGCCACCGTGGCTGTGGGCTCGCGCGACCTGGCGCCGCTGATGCGCAACCACCCGCAGCTGCGCTACCTGATGAACCCGCTGGCGCCGCTGTATTCGACGGCGGTGTCGGCCCTGCGCCCAGTGTTTGCGCGCAGCAGCGTGCTGGTGCCCATGGGCGCTGGCGCGGCGCTGGGGCCCAGCCACGCCGCCGGCGCGCGGCCGCCGCTGCTGGTGCTGGTGGTGGGCGAGACGGCGCGGGCTGACCACTTCGGCATCAACGGCTACGGCCGTGACACCACGCCCGAGCTGGCGCGCCGCGGCGTGCTGTCCTGGGGCAACGTGCGCTCGTGCGGCACCAGCACGCTGGCCTCGCTGCCGTGCATGTTCTCACCGCTGGGCAAGGAAGCCTTCGAGGCGCGCAGTAGCGAGTACGAGAACCTGCTGGACGTGGTGCAGGCCGCGGGCATGGCCGTGCTGTGGGTGGACAACCAGTCCGGCTGCAAGGGCGTGTGCGAGCGCGTGCCGCACGCCCAGGCCGTGGACGGCCTGCAGCCCGAGCTGCGCAGCCGGCTGTGCGACGCCAGCGGCGAGTGCCGCGACGAGGCCCTGCTGGCCGGCCTGGACGAGCGCCTGGCGGCGCTGCCGGCGCAGCGACGCGCGCAGGGCGTGCTGCTGGTGCTGCACCAGATGGGCAGCCACGGCCCGGCGTACTACAAGCGCTCGGCCCCCGGCGCCAAGCGCTTCACGCCCGAGTGCCGCACCGAGGTGCTGTCCGACTGCGCCCATGGCGAGCTGGTCAACGCCTATGACAACACCATTGCTGCTACCGACGCCTTCCTGGGCCACACCATCGACTGGCTGGGCACGCGCTCGGGCGACTACGACACCGGGCTGCTGTACTTGAGCGACCACGGCGAGTCGCTGGGCGAGTACGGCCTGTTCCTGCACGGCATGCCCTACGGAGTGGCGCCGGACGGGCAAAAGCACGTGCCCATGGTGGCCTGGCTGGGGGCGCCGCTGGCGGCGCGGCAGTCGCTGTCGCTGGACTGCCTGCGCGCCGGGCTGGCCGAGCCTTTGAGCCACGACAACCTGTACCACACCGTGCTGGGCGCGCTGGACGTGCGCTCGCCCAGCTACCAGCCGGCGCTGGATGCCTGGGCGGGCTGCCGCCGCCCGGCGGCCTGATTGATGGTCAAAACGGCCTCCAGCGCTTGCTGGTCAAGCGCTGGCAGCTATTGTTTTGATAGTTCTCAGGCGGCCGGCTTCTTCTCGCGCGGCAGGCGGCCCATCAGGTAGAACTCCGGGTTGGGCTGCATGCCGGCAAAGCTGGCCATGCGGTTGGACAGGCCGAAGAACGCCGTGATGGCGGCGATGTCCCAGATGTCCTCATCGTCGAAACCGTGTGGGTACAGCGCCTCGAAGTCGGCGTCCTCGATCTCGTGCGCGCGCAGGCAGACCTTCATGGCGAAGTCCAGCATGGCCTTTTGGCGCGGCGGGATGTCGGCCTTGCGGTGATTCACGGCCACCTGGTCGGCCACCAGGGGGTTTTTCTCGTAGATGCGCAGGATGGCGCCGTGCGCCACCACGCAGTACAGGCACTGGTTGGCGGCGCTGGTGGCGGTGACGATCATCTCGCGCTCGCCCTTGGTCAGGCTGCCTTCCTCCTTGAGCATCAGCGCGTCGTGGTAGGCGAAGAAGGCGCGCCACTCCGCCGGCCGGCGCGCGAACGCCAGGAACACGTTGGGGATGAAGCCGGCCTTGTCCTGCACCTCCAGGATGCGGGCGCGGATGTCTTCGGGCAGGGTGTTCAGGTCGGGGAAGGGGTAGCGCTCGGCCATGGGGGTCTCCTCGTCAAGGCGTGTTGTTGGATGCGCCCAGCATAGCCGCGGGCCAGAGTGCGCGCTGCCCGGCCACGAAGGCGTCCATGGCCTCGCCCAGCGTGGCCAGGCCGGTGTTGCCGGGCTCCAGCTTCTGCAGCGCCAGCTGCGTGGCCTCCAGCGTGGACAGCTGGTGCGGCGCATGGGCCTTGCGGATGGCGTAGCGCGACGCGGGCACGCCGTGCAGCGCCAGGCGCGGCAGGCGCTGCAGCGCGGGGTTGGCCCAGAGCATCTTGCGGCTCTTGCGCCAGGTGGCGTCCAGCACCACCAGGCGCAGGCGCGCGGGCTCGGCCAGCCAGTCGGCCGGCAGCGGCGGCGCGGGGGCGGCGGGCAGCGGCCCGCCGGGCGGCGCGGGCGGGTACAGCAGCAGCGCGCGGCGCGGCGCGGCGCGGTCGGCGTCGTTCCACGGCTCGGCCAAGGCCTGCGCCAGTGCCTGCGGCTCGAACGCCTCGCCCACCAGCACGCGGCTGTGCGGCAGGCACAGGTGCAGCAGCCGCCCGGTGCCCTTGGCGTGGCCCACCTCCAGCGGGTGCATGAGGATCAGCACCTGCGCCTGGTGCCGCGCCGGGCGCGCGAGGGCGCACAGGCAGGCGCTGGCGGGGCGCTGGCAGCGCGGGCAGGTGGCGCGCCTGGGAGGGGCGCTGGTGGGATCCATGGGCAGGGCTGGAGCAGGGTTTTGCGCAGCGGGGTGCGCTTTCTGTTGATTCAAAAATGATAGCTGCCAGCGCTTGTCAATCAAGCGTTGGAGCCTGTTTTTATCAGAACTACTGGTAGCGCGACCGCGACGGTCGGGGCGCGCCGGCGGCATTGTCGGGCGTGCCGCCACTATCCTCGCGCCTTCCGCGCCGGAGTTGCTGGCGCCGAGCACAACAACCACATCCGAGGGCTCTTTCCATGCAACCTACCAAAACCGCGCTGGCGGTGGGCGCCGCCGTCGCCACCGCAGCCGTCGCCTACGCCGGCGCGACCTGGTACAGCGGCCGCCAGGCCGAGCAGGCCTACCACCAGGCCATCACCGACCTGAGCGCCTTCATCGGCCCGCAGGCGATCGCCGCGCAGGAGTACCGCCGGGGCTTCTTCTCGTCCGAAGGCCGGCTGACGCTGCAGTGGACACCCGCCACGCAGGACGGCGAGGACGAGGACCAGGCGGCGACGGCGCCGCCCGCGCCCGTGCGCCTGGTGGTGACCAGCCAGGTGCGCCACGGGCCGCTGGCCGGCGCCCGGCTGGCCGCCGCCGCGGTGGAGACACGCTTTGCTCTGGAGGGGCTGGACGAGCACACACGCCAGGCCCTCTCGAACATGCAGGGCCTCCAACTCACGGCCGTGCGCCACTTCGGCGGCGCCAGCGACCTGCGGCTGCGCCTGCCTGCGGGCGAGGTCGTGGTCGACGGGACCGCGCTGCGCTGGCAGGAGCTGACAGGCGAGGGCAGCCTGGACAGCAGCGGCAAGCGCGTGTCCGCCCGCATGGCGTGGCCCGAATGGTCGTTCGACTCGCTGTCCGCCACCGCAGCCGCCGGCGACGAAGAAGACCCCGAGGCCCGCCCCGAGCGCTTTGCCATCACCCTGCGGGGCATGACCAGCACGTTCGAGGGCGAGATGATCGACGGCCTGTGGGGCCTGGGCCCCGGCAAGGCCCGGCTGCAGGTGGGCAGCCTGCAAACGCGCAGCGCCGGCGCCGTGGATGCCCCGGTGCGCACGGTCCTGGACTTGCGCGAGCTTGAGGCGGAATCGGATATCGTGACCGACCAGGCCACGCTGGGGTACTCCACGCGCGCCCAGGTGGTGGGCAGCATCGGGCCGATCCAGTTCGACTCGCTGAAGCTGCACGAGCAGTACCAGCGGGTGGACATCGAAGCCCTGCGGGGGCTGATGCGTGCCTTTGCGCCGGGCCAGCAAGAGGCGGGCGAAGCGGGGGGCTACACGCTGGTGGATGCCGCGCCCCGCCTGATCGCCGCCCTGCCGTCGTACCGGATGCAGATCGAGGCCACCACGCAGGGCCAGACGGGGCGGCTGGAGTACGGCGCGCAGGTCAATAGCGCGCCCCCGGTCGAGCAACTGGCGGGCGGTGCCTGGCTGCCGGCGCTGCTGCAAGGCGGCGCACTGGATGCCAGCATGCAGCTGCCCAAGGCATGGGTAGGCCCGCTGATGGGCGCCACCGGCAGGCCTGCACCCAGCGACGAAGAACTGCAGCAGCTGTTGGCGGCCGCCGAGTCGTCGGGCTACGTGCGGCTGGAGGGCGAGCAGATCAGCGGCTCCCTGGCGCTGCAGGGCGGGCGGTGGACGCTCAACGGCAAGCCCTTCGCCGGCCCGCAGCTGCACTGAGTGCTACCCGGCCTGCCCCTGGAGAAAGGGGCAGGGCGAGCGGGGGCGGCTTTACAGCTGGCCCGCCCGTTGGCGGGCGATGGCGTCGGCCACGCCCGCGCCATAGGCCGGGTCGGCCTGGGTGCAGTGGGCGATGTGCTTGTCGATGATGTGCTGCGACACGCCGGCGATGTTGCGCGCGGTGTTCTCGCACAGCAGGCGCTGCTTTTCGAGCGTCATCAGGCGGAACAGGTCGCCTGGCTGGGTGAAGTAGTCGCTGTCGTCCTCACGGTAGTTCCAGCGGCTGGCGTCGCCATAAAGCTTCTCGACGGGCTCGGCGTACTCGGGCTGCTCCTGCCACGCGCCCCGGGTGTTGGGTTCATAGGCGATGGTGCGGCCGAAGTTGCCGTCCACGCGCATGGCGCCGTCGCGGTGGTAGTGGTTGACCGGGCAGCGCGGCGCGTTCACCGGGATCTGGTGGTGGTTCACGCCCAGGCGGTAGCGGGCCGCGTCGGCGTAAGAGAACAGGCGCGACTGCAGCATCCGGTCGGGCGAGGGGCCGATGCCGGGCACCAGGTTGCTGGGCGCGAACGATGCCTGCTCGACTTCGGCGTAGTAGTTGTCGGGGTTGCGGTTGAGCTCCATCACACCCACTTCTATGAGCGGGAAGTCCTTCTTGCTCCACACCTTGGTCAGGTCGAACGGGTGGAAGCGGTAGGTCTGCGCCTCTTCCTCGGTCATGATCTGTACGCACAGCTTCCACTTCGGAAAGTCGCCGCGGTCGATGGCCGCCAGCAGGTCGCGCTGGCTGCTTTCGCGATCCACCGCGACCACGGCGGCGGCCTCGGCGTCGGACAGATTCTCGATGCCCTGCTGGCAGACCCAGTGGAACTTCACGTAGTGGCGTTCGCCGGCGTGGTTGATGAGGCTGTAGGTGTGCGAGCCGAAACCGTGCATGTGGCGGTAACCGCGCGGAATGCCGCGGTCGCTCATGACGATGGTGATCTGGTGCAGCGCCTCGGGCAGGCCGGTCCAGAAGTCCCAGTTGTTCTCGGGTGAGCGCAGGTTGGTGTACGGATCGCGCTTGACGGCCTTGTTCAGGTCAGGGAACTTAAGCGGGTCGCGGAAGAAGAACACCGGCGTGTTGTTGCCCACCAGGTCCCAGTTGCCTTCCTCGGTGTACATCTTCACGGCGAAGCCGCGGATGTCGCGCTCGGCGTCCGCCGCGCCGCGCTCGCCGGCCACGGTGGAAAAGCGGGCGAACAGCTGCGTCTGCTTGCCGAGGTCGGAGAACACCTTGGCGCGGGTGTAGCGCGTGATGTCGCCGGTGACGGTGAAGGTGCCGTAGGCGCCCGAGCCCTTGGCGTGCATGCGCCGCTCGGGGATCACCTCGCGGTGGAAGTGGGCGAGCTTTTCCAGGTGCCACAGGTCCTGCAGCAGCATGGGGCCGCGCGGGCCGGCGGTCAGCGAGTCCTGGTTGTTGGCAACGGGCGCGCCGGCGGCGGTGGTGAGGCGGTGGCTCATGGGTGAACTCCTTTTGATGGTGGCCGATCCATTCAATAGCTATATTGCTATCAATGCGTTTTTATTATTGTTTTGAACTATTGAATGGGCAAGGGCTCGGCCATTGCTTTTATGCAAGGCGGCAATAGCTTGCGGGGATCAACCCACCAGGAGCTTTTGCACCAGGTCAGCGGCGGTGGAGGCGCCGTACTTGCGCATCAGCCGCGCGCGGTAGATCTCCACCGTGCGGTGGCTGATGTCCAGCGCACGGCCGATCTCCTTGCTGGTCATGCCGTCCAGCAGCCGGGCGGCCACTTCGCGCTCGCGCGCGGTGAGTTCGGCGCGCACCGGTCGCTCGGCGCTCAGGTCTTCGAAGGACCAGATGCCTGAGGCGTGCGGCTGTTCGCGGTTGAGCGCGCGGCCGGAGACGTGGCACCAGAAAATCTCGCCGCAGGCGCGCTTCATGAGGCGGTTGTCGGCGTAGTGGCCCTTGGCGTTCAGGATGGGCTCCATGCGCTTGCCCAGGCGCTCGTATTCGTCGGCCGATGGATAGAGGACGCGGAAGGACTGGCCGATGAGCAGCTCGCGCGAGGCGCCGAACATCTCGCACACGTGGCGGTTGCAGTCCACCATGATGCGGTTGCTCGAGATCACGAGGCCTACGGGAGCCATCTCGAAGGCCAGGCGGTAGTCGGCAATGTCCATGGATATGCTTAGGGAATACTACTTAGGATTGTACGTAGTATCGTAGCGCATCCGTTGCATACATCAGGAGACATTCAGTGAACAAGCTCTACCCTTCGGCCACCGAGGCGCTTGCGGGCGTCGTACAGGATGGCCAGATGCTGGCCGTCGGCGGCTTCGGCCTGTGCGGCATTCCCGAGGCGCTGATCGAAGCCCTCAAGGACAGTGGCGTCAAGGACCTCACGGTGGTGTCCAACAACGCCGGCGTGGACGGCTTCGGGCTGGGCAAGCTGCTGGAGACGCGCCAGATCAAGAAGATGATCAGCTCCTACGTGGGCGAGAACAAGGAGTTCGAGCGCCAGTTCCTGGCCGGCGAGCTGGAGCTGGAGTTCACCCCCCAGGGCACGCTGGCCGAGAAGCTGCGCGCCGGCGGCGCCGGTATCCCCGCCTTCTTCACCAAGACCGGCGTGGGCACCGTCGTGGCCGAGGGCAAGGAGCTGCGCGAGTTCGACGGCCAGACCTACGTGATGGAGCGCTCGCTGGTGCCCGACGTGTCCCTGGTCAAGGCCTGGCGCGCCGACAAGAGCGGCAATCTGCAGTTTCGCCTGACGGCGCGCAACTTCAACCCGGCCGCCGCCACCGCCGGCAAGGTCTGCATCGTCGAGGTCGAGGAGGTCGTCGAAACCGGCCAGATTGCGCCCGACGACGTGCATCTGCCCGGCATCTACGTGCACCGCATCGTGCACAACCCGCATCCCGAGAAGCGCATCGAAAAGCGCACGCTCACCGAGAAGAAGTAACAAGGAGACAGCAATGCCCTGGACCCAAGACCAGATGGCCGCGCGCGCGGCACAGGAACTCGAGGACGGCTTCTACGTGAACCTCGGCATCGGCATTCCCACGCTGGTGGCCAACCATACCGGCGACAAGGAGGTGTGGCTGCAGTCGGAAAACGGCATGCTGGGCATCGGCGCTTTTCCGACCGAGGACGAGGTGGACGCCGACCTGATCAACGCCGGCAAGCAGACCGTCACCACCATCCCCGGCTCGGCCATCTTCGGCTCGGACCAGTCGTTCGCCATGATCCGCGGCGGCAAGATCAACCTGTCCATCCTGGGCGCCATGCAGGTCAGCCAAAAGGGCGACCTGGCCAACTGGATGATCCCCGGCAAGATGGTCAAGGGCATGGGCGGCGCCATGGATCTGGTGGCCGGCGTGCCCCGCGTGATCGTGCTGATGGAGCACGTGGCGAAGAAGAAGGACGGCACGACCGACCTGAAGATACTGCCCGAGTGCTCGCTGCCGCTGACTGGCGTGGGCGTGGTCGACCGCATCATCACCGACCTGGGCGTGATGGACGTCACCCCCGAGGGCCTGAAGCTGGTGGAGCTGGCCCCGGGCGTGGAGTTCGACGAGATCCAGTCCAAGACGGGCGTGCCGCTGCTGCGCTGAGCACGCACCGGCGCCGCCAGTTACCAGAAGCCGGGCTTTGCCCGGCTTTTTGCCTTTTCATCGGACCGTGGCCGCGCGCAAAGGGCCGTATAGTCCGACACGGCAACACTTGATTACATTCTTTCGCACGCATGTTCGCTTCCGATTCCAGCCCTGACGGCGACGCTGCGCTGCAGCCACCCGAGGACAACAGCCACTACCTGCGTGCCGTCACCGACATGGCCGACCACTGCCACGTGACGACGCAGGAGGCCCTGTACACCGACCGCGGCATCAAGCTGGTGGACAAGGACGTGCGCGTGGACAGCGCCCTGTACGACCGCCTGGTGCGCTACAAGCTGCGCGGCCACATCGACGACCACCTGGCCGTGCAGGACATGGTCAGCGTGTCCTCGCTGGTACAGGAGGCTGCCGCCCAGTGCGAGCAGGACACGCTGGCCTATTTGCTGGTGCACACGCTGGACGCCATGGCCGTGGAGCGCCTGCTGGCCCCCGTGCGTTCGCTAGTGCTGCCGCACGCGCTGGCCTTCAAGCTCACCGTGATGCGCGAGCAGCACCGCGACCTGTACATCCACAGCGTGCGCATGATGCTGGTCAGCGTCTACCTGGGCCTGAAAAGCGGCATGAGCGAGCGCGAATGCGTGCACCTGGTCGCCGCGGCGCTGCTGCACGACATCGGCACGCTGCATCTGGACCCCATCTGGCATGACAGCGGCACGCGCGTGACCGGCGCCGGGCGCAAGGAGCTGATGGCCCATCCCATCACGGCGGCTCTCATCGTGCAGGCGCAGAACCTCTATCCGCGCAGCGTGCCCCAGGCCATCCTGGAGCACCATGAGTGCATGGACGGCAGCGGCTACCCGCGCGGGCTGCAGGGCGAGCAGATCTCACCCATGGGGCAGATCCTGCTGGTGGCCGAGGTCGCCTCCGCCTTCTTCGAGAAATACGCCAACGAGGCGGCCGCGCAGCGCCTGTCGCTCACCTTGCGCATGAGCCACCGCAAATTCCCCGCCGCCCTGGTGGCCTGCCTGCTGCCGGCGCTGAACATCCGCGCCGTGCAGGCCTCCCTGCAGGTCACGTCCGCCCAGGTGCATGCCCTGGTCGAGCTGCTGTCGCAGACGTTCGCCGACTGGCAGGCGCGCTGCGGCACGCTGGCGCCGGCGCTGCTGGCCGCCGGCAGCGGCCAGGCCTGTGCCTTCGTCACCCAGCGGCTGGCAACGCTGCAAAAGACGCTGTTCGAGGCCGGCTCTCACCCCCAGCAGCAGGCCGAGGCCCTGGCCTATCTGGAAGGCGACGAACAGGGCCTGGCTGAACTGGCCCTGCTCGGGCGCGAGGCGCTGTGGCAGCTGCAGAGCATCATCGACGCCACCCACAGCCGCTGGCCGCAACTGCACGAGGGCAGAGGCCCCGGGGACCAGGCCGTGGCGCAGTGGGGCGGGGCGTTCACGCAGCGCATGGCGCAGGCCGAACTGACCCAGGCCGCGTAGCAGCACACCCCAGCCTCGGGCTGGGGAGCCACGCAGTGGTTTGATACTGTATATTTAAACAGTATCGAGGCCACTGCCATGAATGCACTTCCCTCCAGCCTGCCCCTTCCGTCCCTGCCCGGCCTGTGGCGCGGCCAGGATTGTCTGGGCGCGCCGCAGCGCGTGGTGGCCAGCGGCCATGCCGCGCTGGACGCGGAGCTGCCCGCCGGCGGCTGGCCGCTGGGGGCGCTGACCGAAGTTTTGCTGGAGCCGGCCGCCCACGCCGAATGGGCGCTGGTGCTGCCCGCCCTGGCGGCGCGGCTGCAGGGCAGCGCCGGCCGCGCCGTGCTGGCGGCCCCGCCGCTGGAGCCCTTCACGCCCGCACTGCAGGCCGCCGGGGTGCCGGCCGGGCGGCTGTGCTGCATCTGGCCTCATGACGCAACTGCCGCCGCCTGGGCCTGCGAGCAGGCGCTGCGCTGCCGCGACGTCAGCGCCGTGCTGGCCTGGCTGCCCCAGGCGCCGCCGTCCGTGCTGCGCCGGCTGCAACTGGTGGCAGCGCAGCATCAGCAGCTGCTATGGGTGTTCCGCGGCAGCCGCCAGGACCGGCAGGCGGCATCGCCCGCGCCCCTGCGGTTGTGGCTGGAACGCGCGCAGCACCGCCACCTGCTGGTGCACCTGCTCAAGCGCCGCGGCCCGCCCATGGGGCGGCCGGTGGCGCTGCCCGCCAGCAGCGCGCTGCTGGCCGAGGTGCTGGCCGCCCAGGCCCGGCGGCGCCAGCAGCTGCAGCAGGACGCTGCCGTCCTGCAATCACCCGCACGTCCCGCAGCTCTCGCCCTGGTGGCCGATCGCCATGTGCTGGCTGGCCTGGCTGCTGCCCACGCCTGAGCCGGGCCTGCCGGCTGGCGCCCAGGCCTGGTGGGCGCTGCGCTTCACACCCCGGGCGGCGCTGCTGGAGGAGGCGCTGGTGCTGGAGGTCTCCAGCACCGCCCGCCTGTGGGGCGGCATGGCGGCGCTGCGCGCCCGGCTGCGCCAGGCCGCGCCCGAACACGAGGGCCCTCAACTCTGGGCCGAGGCGGCCACCGCCTGGCAGGCGCTGGCCCTGCTGCGTCTGCAGTGCGCCGGCCGGCCGCTGCCGAGGCGCCTGCCGCACGACCTACCGGTGGACACCCTCAGCGCCCTGCGCCCGCACGCCCAGGCCCTGGCGCACCTGGGCTGCCGCACCTGGGGCGCGCTGCGCGAACTGCCCCGCGCTGGGCTGGCGCGGCGCTTCGGTCAGCCCTGCCTGCAGGCGCTGGACGCCGCCTGGGGCGAGGCCGACCCGGGCTGGCAATGGCTGACCCTGCCCGAGCACTTCACCCTGCAGGTCGAGCTGCCGGCCCTGGCGGAGTCCGCCTCCGCGCTGCTGTGGACCGGCCAGCGCCTGCTGGACGCCCTGCAGGGCTGGCTGCAGGCGCGCCAGCAGGGCGTGCTGGAGCTGGAGCTGGCCTGGCACCACGACCTGCGCCGCGTCGACGGCGTGGTGCTGCCGCCCTGGCAGGCGCTGCGGCTGCGCACCGCCGAGCCGCTGCAGGACACGGCCCACCTGCGCCGTTTGCTGGCCGAGCACCTGGCCCACCAGCGCCTGGCCGCGCCCGTGGACCGGCTGGCCCTGCGCAGCCTGCAGACAGCCCCGCTGGCACCGGCCAGCCACAGCCTGCTGGCGCCGGCGCAGGGCGAGGGCGCCGCGGCCGGGGCCGAACCCTGGCACCAGCTGGTCGAGCGCCTGTCCGCCCGCCTGGGCGCCGCCAGCGTGCAGCTGCCCGTGGCCGGGGACGACCACCGGCCCGAGCGCATGCAGCGCTGGCAGCCAGCCCTGAGCCCAGCCGCCGCAAGCCGGGCAGGGCGGGGCGACGGCTCCGCGGCCGGCGCCGCCCGTGCCGCACTGTGGCCGCCCTGGCTGCTGCGCCCGCCCCGGCCGCTGGCCCAGCAGGGCGACCGCCCCTGCCTGCGCGGGCAGGCGCTGCGCCTGCTGGCCGGTCCCGAGCGGGTGGAGAGCGGCTGGTGGGAGGGCGCGGCCGAGCAGGGCGACGGCCAGGGTCTGGTGCGGCGCGACTACTTCGTGGCGCACAACGACGCGGCGGGCTGGGTCTGGATCTACCGCGACCGCGCCAGCGGCGGCTGGTTTTTGCACGGGGTGTACGCATGAGGCCCGCGCCGCCCCCGCTGCCCGCCTATGTCGAGCTGCACGCGCTGAGCTGCTTTTCCTTCCAGCGCGGGGCCTCGCACCCGCACGAGCTGGTGCAGCGCGCCCAGGCCCTGGGCTACGGCGCGCTGGCGCTGACGGATGAATGCTCCGTCGCCGGCCTGGTGCGCGCCCACGTCGCCGCGCGCGAGGCCGGGCTCAAGCTGATCGCCGGCAGCGAATTCCTGTGGGACGGCGTGCGCGTCGTGGCCCTGGCGCGCGACCTGCAGGGCTGGGGCGGACTGTGCGAATTCATCACCGCCGCCCGCGCCGGCGCCCGGCCGGGGCAGGGCGGCTACCGCGTGGACGCGCACTCGCCCTGGGCGCTGCTGGCCGGCTGCGAGATCTTGCTGGCCCCGCAGCGCGAGGCGCTGCCGGACGCTTCTGATTTGATAGCTGCCAGCGCTTGTCTGGAGCGCGTTGCAGCCGTTTTTGGCATGAAATGCTGGATCGCCGTGGAGCTGCACTTGGCCGGCGACGACGCCCTGTGGCTGCACACCCTGGAGCAGTCTGGCGCGCGCCTGGGCCTGCCGCTGGTGGCGGCCGGCGACGTGCAGCTGCACGCGCGCAGCCGCAAGCCCCTGCACGACGTGATGACCGCCGTGCGCCTGGGCCGCAGCGTGGCCGAGTGCGGCCGCGAGCTGGCCGCCCACGCCGAGAGGCGCCTGCGCCCGCGCAGCCAGCTGGCCGGCATCTACCCGCCCGCGCTGCTGGCCGCCACGCTGGAGGTGGCCGGGCGCTGCAACTTCAGCCTGCATGAGATCCGCTACCGCTACCCGAAGGAAAGCGTGCTGCCCGGCATGACCGCCGCGCAGACCCTGGCTTGGTTGACCCAGGAGGGCGCCCGCTCCCGCTATCCCACGGGCGTGCCCGAGAAGGTGCGCGAGACCATCGCGCGCGAGCTGGCGCTGATCGAGGAGTGCGGCTACGAGATGTACTTCCTGACCGTGCACGACATCGTGCGCTACGCGCGCAGCGAGGGCATCTTGTGCCAGGGACGCGGCTCGGCGGCCAACTCGGCCGTGTGCTACTGCCTGGGCATCACGGCGGTGGACCCGGAGCACTCGCAGCTGCTGTTCGAGCGCTTCATCAGCCGAGAGCGCGGCGAGCCGCCGGACATCGACGTGGACTTCGAGCACGAACGGCGCGAGAAGGTCATCCAGTACATCTACAGCCGCTACGGACGCGAGCGTGCCGCGCTGACGGCCGTGGTCATCAGCTACCGCTCACGCAGCGCACTGCGCGACGTGGGCAAGGCGCTGGGCGTGGCGCCGGCGCTGATCGACGCCTTTGCCAAGGACCACCACTGGTTTGACGACCTGCGCGCCGTGGAGCACCTGCAGGCGCTGGCGCAGCAGCTGGACCAGCCGCTGCCCCCGCGCCAGGCCACGCTGTGGCTGGAGCTGGCGCGCGAGCTGCGCGGCATGCCGCGCCACCTGAGCCAGCACGTGGGCGGCTTCGTGCTGACCGAGGACCGCCTGACCCGGCTGGTGCCCGTGCAGCCCGCCACCATGGAGCAGCGCTCCATCATCCAGTGGGACAAGGACGACCTGGACGAGGTCAAGCTGCTGAAGGTGGACGTGCTGGCCCTGGGCATGCTCACCGCCCTGCGCCGCGCGCTGGACGCCCGGGCGGCGCTGCGCGGCCCCCTCTGGGGCCTGGCCGACATCCCGCAGGAAGACCCCGCCACCTACCGCATGGTCTGCGCGGCCGACACCGTGGGCGTGTTCCAGATCGAGAGCCGCGCCCAGATGGGCATGCTGCCGCGCCTGCAGCCGCGCACGTTCTACGACCTGGTGGTGCAGGTGGCCATCGTGCGGCCCGGGCCCATCCAGGGCGGCATGGTGCACCCGTACCTGCAGGCGCGCACGCATCAGCGCGCCCTCGCCCGGGCCGGGCACAGCGGCCCGTATCCGCTGGAATTTCCGCAACTGGCGCACGTGCTGGAGCGCACCCTGGGCGTGCCCATCTTCCAGGAGCAGGTCATGCAGATCGCCATCGCCGCGGCCGGCTTCACGCCGGGCGAGGCCGACGAGCTGCGCCGCTCCATGGCCGCCTGGCGGCGCAAGGGCGGGGTACACCGCTTCGAGGACAAGCTCAAGAGCGGCATGGCCGAACGCGGCTATCCGCCGGAATTCGCCGAGCGGCTGTTCCAGCAGATCCTGGGCTTTGGCGAATACGGCTTTCCCGAAAGCCACGCCGCCAGCTTCGCGTCCCTCGTGTACGCCAGCGCCTGGCTCAAGTGCCACGAGCCGGCCTGCTTTCTGATGGGGCTGCTCAACGCCCAGCCCATGGGTTTTTATCCGCCGGCGCAACTGGTGCAGGACGCGCGCCGCCACGGCGTGCGCGTGCTGCCCGTGGACGTGCTGGCCAGCGATGTGGACAGCACGCTGGAGTTGCCCCTGGAGCCGCTGCCGCACGCTGCATCCGATGACCCCGCGGCGCCCCAGCCCGCCGTGCGCCTGGGTCTGCGCCTGGTCGCGCGCCTGCCCCTGCCGGCGGCCGAGCGGCTGGTGCAGGCGCGCCGCCAGGGCGGCCCTTTTTCCAGCACCGAAGACCTGGCCCTGCGCGCCGGGCTGGCGCGCACCGACCTGCAGGCCCTGGCCGCGGCCGACGCGCTGCGCGCCCTGTCGGGCCACCGGCGCCAGCAGATGTGGGACGCTGCCGCGCACCAGCCGCCCCCGCCGCTCTTGCGCAGCGCGCCGCTGCGCGAGGCCACCCTGGCCCTGCCCGCCGCGCCCGAGGGCGAGGACATCACCTTCGACTACGCCGCTACTGGCCTCACGCTGCGCCGCCACCCGCTGGCCCTGCTGCGCCCGCAGCTGGAACGCCTGCGCGTGCGCACGGCGCTGCAGCTGCGCGCCGTGCCGCACGGCCCGCTGGTGCGCGCCTGCGGCATCGTCACCGTGCGCCAGCGCCCGGGCTCGGCCAAGGGCACGATGTTCGTCACGCTCGAGGACGAGACCGGCCCGGTCAACGTCATCGTCTGGCCGCACATGGTGGAGCGCTGGCGCACACCCCTGCTGCAGTCCCGCCTGCTGGCCGTGCAGGGCCGCTGGCAGCGCCACCAGGAGCCGGATTCGGACACGCCAGTGTGCACACTGGTGGCCGAGCGCATGCGCGACTGCACGGCGCTGCTGGGGCGGCTGGCGCAGGCGCTGGATGGCAGCCGGGACTTTCATTGAGTTTGAAGGCAAATTGGCCTCAAACCCTTGCTGGGAGAGCGCGGGCAGCTATGCTTTTTGACAACCGCTGTGCGGCGGCACGCGGCGCGAAAGCACCGGCAAGCGCCAGGGCCGTGCCTTGCGCCGCGAAAGCCGCCGCGGGTAAGCTGGCCGCTGGACCACTCACCGAGGAACCTGATGGGCACCGAAGAAATCCGCGCCATTCTCACCATCTGCCTGCTGGCTTCGTATGCCGACGGCGACAAGCACGATCGCGAGCGCGAGCAGATCCGCCAGGTGGCCCAGGGCCTGGCGCAGGACCAGCAGGTCAACCTGCCCGGTCTGTACCAGGACGTGCTGATGCGCCGGGTGCAGTTGGCCGACGTGCTGCCCCGGCTGGCCAGCGAGCAGTCGCGCCAGCTGGCCTACGAGATGGCGGTCTGCGTCTGCGAGGCCGATGGCCAGATCAGTGCGCCGGAGCAGGCCTTTCTGGCGCAGCTGCGCGACGCCCTGGGACAGTCGACGTCCGCCGGATTCGCCGCGCAGGCCGATGCCTTGGCCACCGCACCGCTGCAGACACCCTCAGTCGCCGTGCCGGAGTGGGCGCCGGTGGGCCAGCCGGCGCCGCACCCGGGCGCCGCCGATGCGCTGGCGAGCGAGCCGGCCGCGCGCCGCACGGGCACGCTGCCTGCCGCCGAGATGGACCGCAAGATCCTCAACGCCTCCATCCTCAACGGCGCCATCGAACTGCTGCCCGAAAACCTGTCCACGCTGGCCATCATTCCGCTGCAGATGCGGCTGGTCTACCAGATCGGCCAGAGCTACGGCTACGAGCTGGACCGCGGCCACATCAAGGACCTGCTGGCGGCCTTGGGCGTGGGCCTGACGTCGCAATACCTGGAAGAGGCCGGGCGCAAACTGCTCGGCGGCCTGCTGGGCAAGGCCGGCAAGGGCCTGCTGGGCGGCCTGGGGCGCCAGGCGGTGAGCAGCGGCATGAGCTTTGCGTCCACCTACGCGCTCGGCCACGTGGCCAACCAGTACTACGCCGGCGGCCGCACCCTGAGCACGCAGATGCTGCGCGACGCCTATCAGCACGTGATGGCCGACGGCCGCCAGCTGCAGACCCGGTACCTGCCGCAGATGCAGGAGACGGCCCGGGGTTTGAACACCGCGAAGATCATGCAGATGGTGCGGGGCGGCTGAGGCTGATTCGAGCGCGCACGTAAAAAAAGCCCGCTATCTTTTGGATAGCGGGCTTTTTAATTTGGTGCCGGAGACATGAATCGAACACGCGACCTTCTCATTACGAATGAGCTGCTCTACCGACTGAGCTACACCGGCGAAGACTCAGATTATATACCGCCGTGGTAGCTCGTCACGCGTTCGACCTCGTTTTTCGAGCCCAGGATGACGCTCACGCGCTGGTGCAGCTGGGTGGGCTGCACATCCAGGATGCGCTCCTTGCCGTTGGTGGCGGCGCCGCCAGCCTGCTCGACCAGCCAGCCCATGGGGTTAGCCTCGTACATCAGGCGCAGTTTGCCGGGCTTGCCCGGCTCGCGCTTGTCCCAGGGGTACATGAAGATGCCGCCGCGCATCAGGATGCGGTGCACGTCGGCCACCATGCTGGCGATCCAGCGCATGTTGAAGTTCTTAGCCCTAGGGCCTTCCTCGCCGGCCAGGCACTCGTCGATGTAGCGGCGCACCGGCGCGTCCCAGTGGCGCATGTTGCTCATGTTGATGGCGAATTCCTTCGTGTCCTCGGGGATGCGCACGTTCTCGCGCGTGAGCACGAACGAGCCCTGCTCGCGGTCCAGCGTGAACATGGCCACGCCGTCGCCCACGGTGAGCACCAGCGTGGTCTGCGGGCCGTAGATGCAGTAGCCGGCCGCCACCTGGGCCGAGCCCGGCTGCAGGAAGTCGCCCACCTGCACGCCCGGGTGGTCTTCGGGCTTCTTCAGCACGCTGAAGATGGTGCCGATGCTGACGTTCACGTCGATGTTGGACGAGCCGTCCAGCGGGTCGAACAGCAGCAGGTATTCGCCCTGCGGATAGCGGTTGGGCACGACGTAGATGCCCTCCATCTCCTCGCTGGCCATGGCCGCCAGGTGGCCGCCCCATTCGTTGGCCTCGATCAGCGTCTCGTTGGCGATGATGTCCAGCTTCTTTTGCACCTCGCCCTGCACGTTCTCGGTGCTGGCGGAGCCCATCACGTCGCCCAGTTCACCCTTGTTCACGGCCAGAGCGATGCGCTTGCAGGCGCGCGCCACCACCTCCAGCAGCAGGCGCAGCTGCGGCGGGATGCGGCCGTGGTCGCGCTGCTGCTCGACGAGGTAGCGGGTCAGGCTGATGCGTTCGGTCATTGCGGTGGTCCTCCCTTGGGTCATTACTGGATGGTCAATCGGCCAGGGCGCGGGTCACGACCTCGCGCACGTCGTTCGACAGGGCGGCGTGGCCGGAGACGCGGGCGATCGCCTCGCGCGCGGCGCCGCGGTAGGGCTCGGCCAGCTTGCTCCAGCGGTCCAGCGAGCGGGCCAGGCGCGCGGCGACCTGCGGGTTGATCGCGTCCAGCGCCAGCACCTGCTCGGCCCAGAAGGCGTAGCCGGCGCCGTCGGCGCGATGAAAGCCGCCTGGGTTGCCGTTGCAGTAGCTGAAGATCACGCTGCGCGCCCGGTTGGGGTTCTTCAGCGAGAAGTCCGGGTGCTGCATGAGCGCGCGCACGGCGGGCAGGGCGCCGCCAGCGCGGTCGGGCGTGGCCGCCTGCAGTGCGAACCATTTGTCGATGACCAGCGCGTCGTCCTTGAACAGCGCATGGAAGCGCTGCAGCGCCGGCGCCGCCAGCGCGTGGCCGCTGCTGACCAGGGCCGCCAGGGCGTTGAAGCGGTCGGTCATGTTGCCGGCCGACTTGAAGCGCTGATAGGCCTTGCCGGGCCAGACGGGATCGCCGCTGGCCTGCGAGGCCAGGCACAGCATGGACAGCGCCGCGCCGGCCAGCGCGCGGCGGCCGGCGGACAGCGGGTCGGGCCGGTAGGCGCCGGTGTCCTGGTGCGTCTCGAAGGCCCATTCCCAGTCGGCCTGCAGGGCGGTGGCCAGTTCCAGGCGCAGCGCCTCGCGCACGGCGTGCACGCGCTGCGGGTCGACGACTTCCAGCTGCTCGGCGATGTAGGCCTCGGACGGCAGGCTCAGCACCAGTTCCTTGAAGGCCGCGTCCAGCTGCGGGTGGCGCAGAACGCCCCGCAGCGCCTGCACGATGGCGGGCGGCAGCAGTTGTTGGTCAAAACCGGCTCCGGCGCCCGTCCCATCTGCGCCAGCAGCTATTGCTTTGATAGCAACGCGTAGCAACAGGCGCTGGCCGGCCTCCCAGCGGTTGAACGGGTCGCTGTCGTGCGCGAGCAGCATCAGCAGGTCCTCGTCGCGGTACTCGCACTCCAGCACCACCGGCGCGCTGAACGCGCGCAGCAGCGAGGGCACGGGCGGCTGGGCGACGTTCACGAAGGTCAATGTCTGCTGCGCCTCGTGCAGCACAATGGTGCGCTCGGTGCCCCCGGGCTGCTCCTCGCCCTGCAGCTGCAGGGGGAGGGCGGCACCTTGCGGGTCCAGCAGGCCCAGGGCCACCGGGATGACGAAGGGCTGCTTGTCCGGCTGGCCGGGCGTGGCCGGGCAGCTTTGCGACAGCTGCAGGGTGTAGGTCTGCGCGGCGGCGTCATAGTGACCCACGGCCTGCACGCGCGGCGTGCCGGCCTGGCTGTACCAGCGCTTGAACTGTTCCAGACGGTTGCTGAGCTCGCTGCCGGGGTTGGCGTCGGCCATGGCGGCCGCGAAGTCGTCGCAGGTCACGGCCTGGCCGTCGTGGCGCTCGAAGTACAGCTTCATGCCGCGCGCGAAGCCTTCGCGCCCGACCAGGTTGTGCTGCATGCGCACCACCTCGGCACCCTTTTCGTAGATGGTGACGGTGTAGAAGTTGTTGATCTCGACGTAGCTGTCCGGGCGCACCGGGTGGGCCATGGGGCCGGCGTCCTCGGGGAACTGCACGGTGCGCAGCACGCGCACGTCCTCGATGCGCTTGACGGCGCGCGCCGACGGGCTGCCGGCCATGTCCATCGAGAACTCCTGGTCGCGGAAGACCGTCAGGCCTTCCTTGAGCGACAGCTGGAACCAGTCGCGGCAGGTGACGCGGTTGCCCGTCCAGTTGTGGAAGTACTCGTGGCCCACCACCGACTCGATGTTGGCGAAGTCCACGTCCGTGGCCGTCGCCTGGCTGGCCAGCACGTACTTGGTGTTGAAGACGTTCAGGCCCTTGTTCTCCATCGCGCCCATGTTGAAGTCGCTGGTAGCGACGATCATGAAGCGCTCCAGATCGAGCGGCAGGTTGAAGCGAGCCTCGTCCCAGGCGATCGAAGCCATCAGCGAGTTCATGGCGTGCTCGGTCTTGCCCAGGTCGCCGGCGCGCACGTAGATCTGCAGCAGGTGCTCCTGGCCGCCGCGGCTGGTGATCTTTTGCTCGCGCGCCACCAGCTTGCCGGCCACCAGGGCGAACAGGTAGCTGGGCTTCTTGTGCGGGTCCACCCAGCGGGCGAAGTGGCGGCCGTCCTCCAGCTCGCCGTGCTCCACCAGGTTGCCGTTGGACAGCAGCACCGGGTAGTCGGCCCGGGGAGCGCGCAGCAGCACGCTGAACGTGGCCATCACGTCCGGACGGTCCAGGAAGTAGGTGATGCGCCGAAAGCCCTCGGCCTCGCATTGGGTGAAGAACGTGCCCTGGCTGACATACAGGCCCGACAGCTGCGTGTTCTTGGCCGGCTGGCAGGTGGTGAAGATCTCCAGCTCAAAGGGCTCGGGGCCTTCGGGCAGGTTCTCCAGCACCAGCTGGCCATCCTCGATCTTGAATGAGCTGCCGGCGCCGTTGACCTGCACGCGCGCCAGGTTCAGCTCCTCGCCATCCAGGCGCAGAGGCTGGGCCGGCACGTCGGGGTTGCGGCGCAGGCGCATGCGGTTGAGCACGCGGGTCTTGGCCGGGTCCAGGTCGAACGTGAGGTCCACCGTGTCGATCCAGTACGGCGGCGCGGCATAGTCCAGGCGCCGGATGGCGGTGGCTTGTCCTTCTCTCATCATCATGGCAATAGCTTTCAACCATGCCGCACCGCGCCACAGGGGGCGGGCTGGCGGCATGAAGGGGTTACAGGCCCTGCTTGAGGGAGGCTTCGATGAACACGTCCAGGTCGCCGTCCAGCACCTTCTGCGTGGCGGAGACCTCGACGTTGGTGCGCAGGTCCTTGATGCGGCTGTTGTCCAGCACGTAGCTGCGGATCTGGTGGCCCCAGCCCACGTCGGTCTTGGTGTCCTCCAGCGCCTGCTGGGCCTGCATGCGCTTGCTCATCTCCAGCTCGTAAAGCTTTGAGCGCAGGCGCTGCCAGGCCACGTCGCGGTTGCTGTGCTGGCTGCGCCCGTCCTGACACTGCACGACGATGCCGGTGGGGATGTGCGTCAGGCGCACGGCCGAATCGGTCTTGTTGATGTGCTGGCCGCCCGCGCCGGAGGCGCGATAGGTGTCGGTGCGCACGTCGGCCGGGTTGATGTCGATCTCGATGGAGTCGTCGATCTCCGGGTAGACAAACAGCGATGCGAACGAGGTGTGGCGCCCGCCCGAGCTGTCGAACGGGCTCTTGCGCACCAGGCGGTGCACGCCGGTCTCGGTGCGCAGCAGGCCGTAGGCGTACTCACCCTCGATGTGGATGGTCGCGCCCTTGATGCCGGCGATGTCGCCGGGCGTTTCCTCGTCCACCGTGGCCTTGAAGCCCTTGCGCTCGGCGTACTTCAGGTACTGGCGCAGCAGCATGCCGGCCCAGTCGCAGGCCTCGGTGCCGCCGGCGCCGGCCTGGATGTCGATATAGCAGTTCAGCGGGTCGGCCTCGCGCCCGAACATGCGGCGGAATTCGAGCTCTTCGATCAGCGGCTGCAGCTTGGCCGTCTCGGCCTCGATGGTGGCCAGGCCGGCTTCATCGCCTTCCTCGCGGCTCATCTCATACAGCTCGCTGTTGTCGGCCAACTCCGCGGTGAGCTTTTGCAGCGTCAGCACCACGGCGTCGAGCGACTTCTTTTCCTTGCCCAGCTCCTGGGCCTTCTTCGGGTCGTTCCAGACGTCCGGGTCTTCCAGCGAGGCGTTTACCGTGCGCAGGCGTTCGTATTTGGCATCGTAGTCAAAGATACCTCCGTAACTCTTGCGTGCGCTCGGTCAGGTCTTCGAGGGTGTTGCCGATCTGGTTGATGTGTTCTGCTTCCATGGTGAATCCGTCCTGTGTGTGTTCTGCAAAGAAATAACAGGCGATTTTCTCATGGAGCCCGCGCCCCCCTCCGGGCAGGGGAAAGGCACAAAAATGATAGCTGCCGGCGCTTGCCTGGCAAGCGCTGCGGGCCGATTTGGCTTAAATCTGGGAGACGAAGTCCTCGATCAGCTTCGCCACCACCTGCGGCTGGTCGTGGTGCAGCATGTGGCCGGCGTCGTGCACCGTGGCCGTGCGCACGTCGCGCACGTGCGTCAGGCGCTGGTGGTAGTCGGCCAGGGTGTACTTGTCCTTCCACCACTGGCCCAGGCTGTCGCCCTCGGCCTGCACGGACAGCACGGGCGCTTCGATGGCAGCGTACAGCGCCAGGGCCTCGTCCACGCGGAACAGGTGCGGGTTGACGATCTTGTGGGCGTCGTCGCCCAGGATGGCCCAGCGGCCGTCGGCGCCGGGCGCGGCCCATTCCCGCGCCAGCCAGGCGGCCTTGCCGGCGGGCAGGCGGGGGTTGGTCTTCATCAGGCGCTGAGCCACGCCGTTCGCGTCGTCGTAGGTTTTCAGGGCCAGCTCGCCGCGCTCGTGCTGGCGGATTTCCTCCATCCACTGGGCGTAGCGGCGCGGGGCCTGGTCTGGCCGGGTGGCGGGCAGGCCGAAGCCCTCGAGGTTGACCAGGCGGCGGATGCGCGCGGGCCGGATGCCGGCGTAGAACATGGCCACGTTGCCGCCCATGCTGTGGCCCACCAGGTCCACGGGCTGCTCGCCGGCGTAGTGGTCCAGCAGCTGGTCCAGGTCGGCCAGATAGTCGGCGAAGGCGTAGTGGTCGCAGGGCGCGGCCGGGCGGGTGTGGCCGAAGCCGCGCCAGTCGGGGGCGATGACCTGGCGGCCGGCGGCGAAGGCGTCGCTGAAGGCGTCGGCCACGAACTGCCAGGACGCGCCCACGTCCATCCAGCCGTGCACCAGCACCAGCGGCGGCTGGCCGGTCCGGGGCGCGCCCCACAGGCGTACGTGGTAGTCAAGGTGGCGGATGCGCACGGTTTCGGTGCGCGCGGGGCGAAGAGGCTGGTACATGGCGCCGGATTATTTGCGCTGGGCGGGCGGTGCCCAGTCGTGCCTGGGACAGAAAGGGCGCGGCGCGGCCTGCACGCCGGCGCGCGCGTCCGTACACTCGGGCGCTGTTTTTTTGCCGGAGCCTGCTGCATGAATACCGTTCCCCTCGGCCACAGCGATTTGCGGGTCACCTCCATCTGCCTGGGCACCATGACCTTCGGCGAGCAGGTGGACGAGCGCGATGCCCACGCCATCCTGGACCGGGCGCTGGAGCGCGGGGTGAACTTTCTGGACACGGCGGAGATGTACGCCGTGCCCGCGCGCGAGGCCACCTATGGCGCCACCGAGACCATCCTGGGCCGCTGGTTCGCCGCGCGTCCCGGCGCGCGTCAGCGCGTGGTGCTGGCCAGCAAGGTGGCCGGCCCCTCGCGCGGCATGCCGTGGATCCGGCAAGGGCAGGGCATGACGGCGGCCGACATCGCCGCCTCGTGCGAGGCCAGCCTGCGCCGGCTGCAAACCGACGTGATCGACCTGTACCAGATCCACTGGCCCGAGCGGCACGTGCCGGCCTTCGGCCAGCTGTACTACGACCCGGCCAAGGAGACCAGCCAGACGCCCATCCATGAGCAGCTCGAAGCCCTGGCGCAACTGGTGCGCGCCGGCAAGGTGCGCCACATCGGCCTGTCCAACGAAACGCCCTGGGGTGTGCACGAGTTCGTGCGTCTGGCCGAGCAGCATGGCTTGCCGCGCGTGGTCTCGGTGCAAAACCCCTATGGGCTGCTCAACCGCAGCTGGGACAACGCCATGGACGAGAGCTGCCAGCGCCTGGGGGTGCCGCTGCTGGCGTATTCGCCGCTGGGCTTCGGCCTGCTGACGGGCAAGTACGACCAGCACGCGCCCGCCGACCCGGGTGCGCCGCAGGGCGCGCGCATCGCCCGCTACGAATCGGTGCGCAAGCAGCGCTGGGGCCGGCCGGAGGCGCTGGCCGCAGCCCGCCGCTACAACCAGCTGGCGCGCGACCATGGCCTGACACCCACGCAGCTGGCGCTGGCGTTTTGCTACCGCAGCTGGCGCGTGGCCAGCACCATCATCGGGGTAACCACGCTGGCCCAGCTGGACGAGAACCTGGACGCCTGGAGCGTGCAGCTGTCGCCCGAACTGCTGGCCGAGGTCGACGCCATCCGCTGGCAGCTGCGCGACCCGGCGCAGTGAGAATGGGAATGAAAAACGGCTCCAGCGCCCGCCAGACAAGCGCTGGCAGCTATCAAATTTGAAAAGTATCCATGGCGAAGAAGGACAAGTCCGCCCACGTCAGCGAGACGCCCGCCACGCAGCTGCTGCGCCAGCACGGCGTGGCGTTCACCGAGCACCCCTATGACTACGTGGAGCACGGCGGCTCGGCCGAGTCGGCGCGCCAGCTGGGGCTGGATGAGCACATGGTGGTCAAGACGCTGGTCATGCAGGACCAGGACGCGCGCCCGCTGATCGTGCTGATGCACGGCGACCGCACGGTGTCCACCAAGAACCTGGCGCGCCAGATCGGCGCCAAGAGCGTGCAGCCGTGCACGCCCGAAGTGGCCCAGCGCCACAGCGGCTACCAGGTGGGTGGCACCTCGCCGTTCGGCACGCGCAAGGCCATGCAGGTGTTCATCGAAGAGAGCATCCTGGCGCTGCCGCGCATCGCCATCAATGGCGGGCGGCGCGGCTTTCTGGTGCAGCTCGATCCGCAGGCCTGCGTGCAGCTGCTGGCTGCGCGGCCGGTGCAGTGCGCGCTGGCACAATGACCCGCCGCTTTTTTCAGACCCAAGCTCCTCCACCGTGAATTCCATCCTCCTCACCCTGGCCGCCACCGTGGCCGCCTACCTGCTGGGCTCGCTGTCGTTTGCCGTCATCGTCAGCCGGCTGATGGGCCTGAACGATCCGCGCACCTATGGCAGCAAGAACCCCGGCGCCACCAACGTGCTGCGCTCGGGCAACAAGGCGGCGGCGGTGGTCACGCTGCTGTTCGACGCGCTCAAGGGCTGGCTGCCGGTGGTGCTGGTGCGCTGGTACGGCCAGCCGTATGGCCTGGAGGAGGGCACCATGGCGCTGGTCGGCCTGGCCGCCTTCGTGGGCCATCTGTGGCCGGTGTTCTTCCGCTTCCAGGGCGGCAAGGGTGTGGCCACGGCCGCCGGCGTGCTGCTGGGCATCAGCGTCTGGCTGGGTCTGGCCACGCTGGCCACCTGGGTCATCATCGCGGCCTTCTTCCGCTACTCCTCGCTGGCCTCGCTGGTGGCGGCGGTGTTCGCGCCGTTCTTCTACGTGCTGGGCGCCGGCATGGCCTGGTACAGCGACGCGCGTGTGGGCCTGGCGATCGCCGTCATGTCCGGCCTGCTGGCCTGGCGGCACAAGGACAACATCGGCCGCCTGATCAAGGGCACGGAATCGCGCCTGGGTGCCAAGAAAAAATAGGTCGGCCTACAGCGTGTGGGTGCGCTGGGCCGCATACAGGCCCAGGCGCACCATGGTGCGGTGGTTCAGCTCCAGCGTGACGGCCGAGCGCGCCAGCGCCGCCTGGATGCGCGGGCCGCTGGCGCCCTGCGTCTGGTACAGCCGGGGCGCGGCCAGCGGCTCGCCGTGCGCGTCCAGCACGCTGGCCACCAAAGGGGCATTGGGGCGCTCGCTGCGGCGCAGCACCACGGCGGCCTCGCCGTTGTCCAGGCGCACGAAGGTGCCGGGCGGGCACAGGCCCACGGTGCGCACCAGCGTGTGGCTGACCTCGTCGCGGCCGTTGCCTTCCTCGCCCACGATGGCGCGCACGGAGTCGGTGGCGCTGCGTCCGGCGCGCGACTTGCGCGGGCTGATCATGGCGGCGTAGCGGTCAATGGTGCCCAGCACGCGCGCCAGGCGCTGGGCCGGCGGCAGGCTGACCAGGGGCGTCTGCTCGGGCAGCGGCGCGTGGTGCAGCGCCACCACCTGCAGCCACAGCGCGTCGCCGATGCCCAGGCGGCCCAGCAGCTCGCACCCCGCCTGGGGGTGCTGCGCCACGGCCTGCTGCTGCTCGGCCGTGAGGGGCTCGCGCTGCGCGGCCAGCTGGTCCTGCAGCGCCGTCATGCCGATGTTCATGGTGAAGGCGGCGCCCACCAGGCTGGCGCGCTCGTGCGCGGGCAGGGCCAGCTCGCCCGCCAGGATGTGGCACAGCGCAGCGCACACCAGCGCGTGCGAGCCGCTGTAGCCCACCGTGGAGGTGGTGGCCAGCTGGAACATCAGGTACAGCGCCGCGTCGATGTCGTGGGCCACCAGGTCGGCTAGCCAGCGGTCGCACTGGCGCAGCTTGGCAGGCAGGCCCTGCACGTCGGCCGGGCGCGCCAGCAGCGTGCAGGCGAGCGCCTCCAGGTCGGACCACTGGCCCAGCAGGTCTTCGTACTCGCTGTCCGGCGGATCGCCGGCGCGGGGCTTAGTCGCGGAAGTTGTCAAAGGTCAGCGGCAGGTCGGCCACTTCCTTGCGGATCAGGGCCATGGCGGCCTGCAGGTCGTCGCGCTTGGCGCCGGTCACGCGCACCTTCTCTTCCTGGATGGCGGCCTGCAGCTTGAGCTTGCTTTCCTTGATGAGCTTCTGGATTTTCTTGGCCTGCTCGGAGTCGATGCCGTTGCGCACCTTGACCACCTGCTTGAGCTTGTCGCCACCGATCTTGGTGGGTTTTTGCACGTCCAAAAAGCGCACGTCCACGCTGCGCTTGGTGAGCTTGCCGCGCAGGATGTCCTCGACCTGCTGCAGCTGGAATTCGGCGTCGCCGAACAGGATGATTTCCTTGTCCTTCAGCTCAACGGCGGCGGATGTGCCCTTGAAGTCGAAGCGCGTGCCGATCTCCTTGGCGGTGTTCTCCACGGCGTTCTTCACTTCGACGAAATTGGCTTCACAGACGGTATCAAAAGAGGGCATGGCGGCTCGGGGACAACGGTGGCGGGGCCCGCGCGGCAAAGGGGCGGGTGCGACAATCCGGTGAATGTTAGTCGAGAAAAACGTGTCCCTTCAGGGCAGCAACACCTTCGGCATCGCGGCGCGCGCGCAGGCGCTGGTGCGGGTGCGCTCGGTGCAGGACATCCAGGATGTGCTGGCCGATCCGCTGCTGGCGCGCCAGCCGAAATTCGTGCTGGGCGGGGGCAGCAACATCGTGCTCACGGGCGACGTGCAGCCGCTGGTGCTGAAGATGGAGATCAAGGGCCTGCGCCTGCTGCAGGAGACCGACAAGGCCTGGATCGTGGAGGCCGGCGCGGGAGAGTCCTGGCACGGCACGGTGGCCTGGACGCTGGCCCAGGGCTGGCCCGGGCTGGAGAACCTGGCGCTGATCCCCGGCACCGTGGGCGCCGCGCCGGTGCAGAACATCGGCGCCTACGGTGTGGAGCTGCAGGACCGCTTCCATTCGCTGCGCGCGGTCGACCTGGAGACGGGCGAGCCGTTCGAGCTGAACGCGTCGCAGTGCGCCTTCGGCTACCGCGACTCGGTGTTCAAGCACCGCGCTCCGGTGCCCGGCGGCATGGGCCTGGCCGGGCGCGCCGTCATCACGCACGTACGCTTCTGGCTATCCAAGGACTGGCGGCCCGAGCTGGGCTACCTGGACCTGGAGAAGAAGCGCCAGGAGTCGGGCGTGCAGCAGCCCAGCGCGCAGCAGATCTTCGAGTGGGTGTGCGAGGTGCGCCGCGCCAAGCTGCCCGACCCGGCCGTGGTGGGCAACGCCGGCAGCTTCTTCAAGAATCCCACCGTCACGCCCGAGCAGTGCCAGGACATCATCGCCCGCGAGCCCAAGGTGGTGCACTACGTGCTGCCCGACGGGCGCTTCAAGCTGGCCGCCGGCTGGCTGATCGACGCCTGTGGCTGGCGCGGCAAGAGCGTGGGCAAGGCGGGCGTGTACGACCGCCAGGCGCTGGTGCTGGTCAACCGCGGCACGCCCGAGGACAGCGTCACCGGCGGCGAGGTGATGACGCTGGCGCGCGCCATCCAGACCAGCGTGTACGAGCGCTTCGGCATCCGGCTGGAGCCGGAGCCGGTGGTCGTCTGAGACTCCTGTTTTGATAGCTGCCAGCGCTTGTCCAGCAAGCGCTGGAGGCCAAAAAGGCTTGAAACCCCGGGGTTACATGGACGCGGCCAGCATGGCGCGGTAGTCGTCGGCACTGGCCAGGCGCGGGTTGGTGGTGTGGCAGTGGTCGGCCATGGCGCCGCGGATCACATCGTCGAACAGGGACTCGGTCACGCCCAGGGCGGCCAGGCCGGTGGGCAGGCCCAGGCGGGCGGTCATGTCCTTGACGGCTTCGGCCACGTCGCCGCCGCTTGGCAAGCCCATGGCATGGGCCATGCGCTCCAGGCGGCGGTCCTTCTTCAGGCTGTCGGCCTCGGCGTTGAAGCGGATCACGGCGGGCAGGAAGACGGCGTTCAGCGTGCCGTGGTGCAGCCCGGGGTTCAGCCCGCCCAGGCTGTGGCTGAGCGAGTGCACGCAGCCCAACCCCTTTTGGAAGGCCATGGCGCCCTGCATGCTGGCGCTCATCATGTTCAGGCGGGCGTCCTTGTCGGAGCCGTCGCGCGTGGCGGCCTCGATGTGGTGCCAGCCGCGCTCCAGGCCGTCCAGCGCAATGCCGTCGGCCGGCGGATTGAAGGCGGCGGACATGAAGGTCTCCATGCAGTGCGCGATGGCGTCCATGCCGGTGGCGGCCGTCAGGCGCGGCGGCAGGCCCAGCGTCAGGCCGGGGTCGCAGATGGCGGTGCGCGGCACCAGGTGCCAGGAGTGAAAGCCCAGCTTGCGGTGGTCGTCCACGATGATGATGGCGCCGCGCGCGACCTCGCTGCCGGTGCCGCTGGTGGTGGGCACGGCGATCAGCGGCGCTACCGCCTGAGTGATGCGCGCCGAGCCGCCTTCGATGGTGGCGTAGGTGGTCAGCGGCCCCTCGTGCGTGGCGGCGATGGCGATGCCCTTGGCGCAGTCGATGGCGGAGCCGCCGCCCACGGCGATCAGGCCGTCGCAGCGCTGTTCGCGGTACAGCTGCACCGCGGCGCGCACGGCGGCCTCGGTCGGGTTGGAGGGGGTCTGGTCGAACACCGCGACGGGCAGGCCTTCCAGCGCATCGAGCGCCGGCTGCAGCACGCCGGCCGCGCGCACGCCCGGGTCGGTCACCACCAGGGGGCGGGTGATGCCCACGCGGGCGCATTCCTGCGTCAGCAGGCGCACGGCGCCGAATTCGAACTGGATCTGGGTGACGTAGTTGATGAAAGCCATGGCAGCGGAGAGAACGGGTTGCAATTACGATGAGCCGCAACCCTACAACCAGGAGGCACCCATGACCATGAAAAAAACCCTCGCCGTACTGGCTTTGGCCGTCGCCGGCGCGACAGGCGCCAACGCCCAGTGCCTGGACGACGCGCAGGTGGGCGCGCTGGCCGCGCGCTATGCGGACAAGGCGCCGGCGGCCAACTTCGCCGCGGCGCTGTCGGACGCCGACGGCGCCTGCACCAGGAAGCGCTTCAACGCCCAGCTGGCCACGCGGCTGGGCAAGGTCGTGGGATACAAGGCGGGCCTCACCAACCCGGCGGTGCAAAAGCGCTTCAACACCGACCAGCCGGTGTGGGGCGTGTTGTACGAGGGCATGGTGCAGCCCAGCGGCTTCGCCACGCCCGCGCGCTTTGGCGCCCGCCCGCTGTACGAGGCCGACATGCTGGTGCGCGTGAAGGACGCGGCGATCAACCATGCGCGCACGCCGTACGAGGTGCTGCAGCACATCGACCAGGTCATCCCCTTCATCGAGCTGCCCGACCTGATCGTGGAAAAGCCGGGCGAGCTCAACGGCGCCGGCGTGGCCGCCATCAACGTGGGCGCACGCCTGGGCGTGGCCGGCGAGCCCATCGCCGTGCCGGCCACCCGCGGCGAGCGCTACCGCCTGCTGGATGCGCTGGAGCGCATGGAGGTGCAGCTCACCAACCAAAATGGCGAGCTGCTGGCCAGCGGCAAGGGCGGCGACATCCTGGGCCACCCACTGAACGCCGTGGTGTGGCTCGCCCAGGCGCTGCAAAAGGAGAACATCACCCTCAAGGCCGGCGACCTGGTCAGCCTGGGCTCGTTCTCGCCGCTGCTGCCCCCGAAACCCGGCCTGGGCGTGACGGCCAACTACGTCGGCCTGCCCGGCGCCAAGCCGGTGCAGGTGAGCTTCCAGTGAGCGGCGGCGCGGCGAACAACCAACCGCCGGGCCTGGAGGCCCACGCGCGCCTGCTCACGCCGCAGATGCGCAGCGTGCTGGAGCGCATGGCCCGCCTGGGCCGCCCGCCGCTGCACACCCTGGCCCCGGCCGAGGCGCGCGCCGCCTACCAGGCCGGCGCCGAGGTGCTGGAAGTGCCGCGCGCCGAGCTGGCGCGCGTGCAGGACCTGCACATCCCCGCGCGCGACGGCGCCCGGCTGCCGGCGCGGCTGTATGCGCCCTCGGTTGAAGCCGGCCTGCCGCTCTTGCTGTACCTGCACGGCGGCGGTTTCACCATCGGCAGCGTGGCCACGCACGACGTGCTGTGCCGCGAGCTGGCGCGGCTGGCCGGCTGCATGGTGGTGTCGCTGGACTACCGCCTGGCGCCGGAGTACCGATTTCCCACCGCCGTGCACGACAGCTGGGACGCGTTGCAGTGGCTGGCCGCCCAGGCTGCGCCCTTGGGCGCGGACGCATCGCGCCTGGCAGTGGGCGGCGACAGCGCGGGCGGCACGCTGGCTGCCGTCAGCGCTCTGCTGGCGCGCGATGCGGGCCTGGCGCTGGCGCTGCAGCTGCTGATCTACCCCGGCACCACGGCCCGCCAGGACACGCCCTCGCACACCCGCTTCGCCCACGGCCTGGTGCTGGAGCGGCCGGCCATCGCCTGGTTCTTCGAGCAGTACGTGGGCCACGGGCCCGAGCGCGAGGACTGGCGCTTCGCCCCGCTGCTGGCGCCCGAGCTGGAAGGGGCGGCCCCCGCCTGGGTCGGCCTGGCCGAACTGGACCCGCTGGTGGATGAGGGCGTGGAATACGCCGACCGCCTGCGCGCCGCCGGCGTGCCGGTGGATATCGAGATCTACCGCGGCGTGACGCACGAGTTCATCAAGATGGGCCGGGCCCTGCCCGAGGCGCGCCAGTTCCACCAGGACGCGGCGCGCGCCCTGCGCCAGGCCTTCGCCGCCGACTGACTTTTCTTTTCCTTTCTCTTTAGTTATGCAACGCCAAGACTTCCGCTGCTTTCACCGCCTGCGCGTGCGCTGGGCCGAGGTGGACCCCCAGAAGATCGTCTTCAACGCCCATTACCTGACCTATGCCGACTGCGCCGTGACCGAGTACTGGCGCGCCCTGGCCTTGCCCTACGAGGCCAGCATGCACGTGCTGGGCGGCGAGGTCTATCTGAAGAAGGCCGGCGTGGAATACCACGCCTCGGCGCGGCTGGAGGACATCCTGGACGTGGGCATCCGCTGCACGCGCATCGGCAGCAGCTCCATGGTGTTCGGCGTGGGCATATTCGCCGGCGACCGGCTGCTGGTCAGCATCGAGCTGATCTACGTCTTCGCCGATCCGGCCACGCAGACCAAGCGCCCCGTGCCGCCGGCGCTGCGCGCCATCATCGAGCACTACGAGGCCGGCGGCACCATGGTGGAGCTGCGTACCGGCGACTGGGACACGCTGGGGCGCGATGCCACCGCCCTGCGCCTGGCCGTCTTCGTGCAGGAGCAGGGGATCGACCCGGCCATCGAGATCGACGACCAGGACGCGCTGGCCGTGCACGCCGTGGCCTACAACCGCCTGGGCCTGCCCGTGGCCACAGGCAGGCTGCTGCCCGCCGTGGATGGCCAGGGGCGCATTGGCCGCATGGCGGTGGACCGCGTGGTGCGCGGCCAGCGCTGGGGCCGTGCCGTGCTGGACGCGCTGATGCAGGCCGCCCGCGAGCGCGGCGACAGCCACGCCACGCTGCACGCCCAGCGCAGCGCCGAGGACTTCTACCGCCGCGCCGGCTTTGCCGTGCAGGGCGAGCCGTTCGAGGAAGCCGGCATCGCCCACATCACCATGTTGCGCGCCCTGCAGTAACTATGGTTTTGATAGCTGCCTGCGCTTGATGGGCGGGCGCTGGAGGCTGTTTTGCCCCTTATTTGGTCAGATGTCTTCCAGCAGTGCGTAGGGCAGGGCGGCCAGCGCCAGGGGCGCTCCGTCCACCACCAGCGGCTTGTCCGCCGCGGCAATCTGCATGGACACCAGCGCATCCACGCCGCCGGCCGGGCTGGCGGCGGCCTGCACCACCTGGCCCACGGGCTGCTCGGCATCGTCCTGCGCGAAGACCTCGGCGCCTACCTCCAAGGCCGACGGCGCGTGCACCAGGAAGGCACGGCGCTTGAGCGTGCCGCGGAATTGGCTGCGCGCCACCACCTCCTGGCCGGGGTAGCAGCCCTTCTTGAAGTTCACGCCACCCACCGATTCGTAGTTCAGCATCTGCGGCACGAAGGCCTCCACCACCGGGGCGCTGAGCGTAGCCACGCCGGTGCGCACCTCGCCCCACAGCCACAGCTCGGGCGCCAGCGGCGCGGCTTGCGGGGCCGGGCTGCCGGCGGGCGCCAGCCACAGCGCGCGCGGCTGGCCGTCGGCCGGGTACAGGGCGACCACGCTGGCGCCCTCCGCCTGTGCCAGCGTCCAGGGCGGGCTGCCTGCCGGCAGCAGGGCGGTGGCGGCGTCGCCGGCCAGGCCCAGCAGCTGGAAGTCGGCCGTGGCGTCGCTGAGCTTGGCCTTGGCCCGCAGCACGAACATGGACAGGCGCTTGAGCGTGGGGGCCAGCAGGTCGCGGCTGCACACCAGCAGCACCTCATCGGTGCTGCGCTTGAAGCCGATGAAGCTGGCCAGCATGCGGCCCTTGGGATTGAGCAGCGCGGCCAGGCGCGCGTGCTGCAGGTCCAGCAGGGCGAAGTCCTGCGTCAGCTGGCCGTGCAGAAAGGTGGCGGCATCCGCTCCCGCCACACGGATCACCCCCAGGTGGGGCAGCGGCGCGGCCCCGGCGGGCAGCAGCGCGGGGACAGGGGTCGAAGCGTTGGGCACGGGCTGGAAGGAGGTCATGGGTCAATTATCATGGCCGGCTCCCCCGCCTTCCGCCAACGCTGCCTTTCCCCCTGATACCTGTGCGCCGCCTGCTCGTCCTGCTGCTCGTCATCGTGATCGCCGCGGGCGCCGCCGCCGCCTGGTGGCTGAACGCGCCTCTGCCCCAGCGCGCCGGCAGCGCCCCCGCCGGCCAGCCGCTGGAGCTGGAGATCGAGCCCGGCACCACCCCGCGCGGCGTGGCCCGGGCGGCGGTGAAGGCGGGCCTGCAGACCAGCCCCGAGCTGCTGTACTGGTGGTTCCGCCTGTCCGGCAAGGACCGGGGCATCAAGGCCGGCAACTACGAAATCCCCGCCGGCACCTCACCCTACGCGCTGCTGCGAAAACTGGTGCGCGGCGAGGAGGCCCTGCGCGCCGTGACACTGGTGGAGGGCTGGACCTTCCGCCAGGTGCGCCAGGCCCTGGCCCGCGCCGAGCAGCTGCGCCCGGACACCGCCAGCCAGAGCGAGCAGGAGATCATGGCCGCCCTGGGCCGGCCCGGCGTGGCGGCGGAGGGGCGCTTCTTTCCCGATACCTACACGTACGCCAAGGGCAGCAGCGACTTAGGCTTGCTGCGCCGCGCCCTGCACGCCATGGACCGCCGCCTGGAGGCCGCCTGGGCCCAACGCGACCCGCGCACACCACTCAAATCCGCCGAGCAGGCGCTCATCCTGGCCAGCATCGTGGAAAAGGAAACCGGCCGCGCCGAGGACCGCGCGCAGATCGCCGGCGTGTTCAGCAACCGCCTGCGCGCGGGCATGCTGCTGCAGACCGACCCCACTGTCATCTACGGCCTGGGCGAGAAGTTCGACGGCAACCTGCGCCGGCGCGACCTGACCACCGACACGCCCTACAACACCTACACCCGCGCCGGCCTGCCGCCCACGCCGATTGCCATGCCCGGCAAGGCCTCGCTGCTGGCCGCCGTGCAGCCCGAGGACACACGCGCGCTGTACTTCGTTGCCCGGGGCGACGGCTCCAGCCACTTCAGCAATTCGCTGGACGAGCACAACCGGGCGGTGAACAAATACCAGCGAGGCCGGCCATGACGGCGGGCCTGTTCATCACGTTCGAGGGCATCGATGGCGCCGGCAAGTCCTCCCACATCGACGCACTGGCCCGCGCCTTTGCCGATGCCGGTCGCACCGTGGTCGTGACGCGCGAGCCCGGCGGCACGCCGCTGGCGGAAAAGCTGCGCGAGCTGCTGCTGCACGACGCCATGGACGCGCTGACCGAGACGCTGCTGGTGTTCGCCGCCCGGCGCGACCACCTGGCGCGGGTGATCGTCCCGGCCCTGGCGCGCGGCGAGGTGGTGCTGTGCGACCGCTTCACCGACGCCACCTTCGCCTACCAGGGCGCGGGGCGCGGCTACGACTGGCAGGTGCTATCGCAAATGGAGCAGCTAGCGCAGACCGGGCTTGGGCTGGAGCCTGATTTGATGCTCAATCCGCAGCTGACCTTGTGGTTCGACCTGCCGCCCGAGCTGGCGGCCCGGCGCCTGGCCGCGGCGCGCGCGCCCGACCGTTTCGAGGCCCAGCCGGTGGAGTTCTTCACCCGCGTGGCGCAGGGCTATGCCCGCCGCGCCGCCGAGGCCGGCCCGCGCTTCGCCCGCATCGACGCGGACCGCCCGCGGGAGCATGTGGCCGCGCAGATGCTGCAGCAGGTGGCCGCGCGCGGCTGGCTGGCCGGGCAGGGGGCGGCGGCATGAGCGGCCAGACAGCCATCGCGCCGTGGATCGCCCAGCAGCGCGACCAGCTGCTGGCCCAGCGCGGCCACGCCTGGCTGCTGCACGGCCCGGCCGGCCTGGGCCAGTACGAGCTGGCGCTGGAGCTGGTGCGCGCCTGGCTGTGCGACGCGCCCACGCCCCAGGGCGCCTGCGGCCAGTGCGCCAGCTGCCACGGCATCGCCGTGCGCACCCATGCCGATCTGTGCGTGCTGATGCCCGAGACGCAGATGCTGGAGCTGGGCTGGCCCCTGCCCGAAAAGGCCCAGGCCGACATCGACGACAAGAAGCGCAAGGCGAGCCGCGAGATCCGCGTGGAAGCCATGCGCGACGCCGTGGAGTTCGCCCAGCGCACCAGCGCACGGGGCCGCGGCAAAGCGGTGCTGGTCTATCCGGCCGAGCAGATGAACCACGTGACGGCCAATGCGCTGCTGAAGACGCTGGAGGAGCCGCCCGGCGACGTGCGTTTCGTGCTGGCCACGGGCGCGGCGCACCAGCTGCTGTCCACCATCCGCAGCCGCTGCCTGGCCCACACCATGGCCTGGCCCGAGAGCGGGCAGATGCTGCAGTGGCTGGCCGGGCAGGGCGTGGAGGATGGGGCCGCACAGGCCTGGCTGCGTGCCGCCGGCGAGCGCCCGCACGAGGCGCTGGCCCTGGCGCAGTCCGCGCGCAGCCCGGCTGCCTGGGCGCTGATCCCCAAGGCACTGGCGCGAGGCGATGCCTCGGCGCTGGCCGATTTCTCCGGGCCGCAGGCCGTGGAGGTGCTGCAAAAGCTCTGCCACGACCTGCTGGCGCGCGCCCTGGGCGCCGCGCCGCGCTACTTTGCCGCCGCCGACCTGCCGCCCGCGGCCAGCGTGGCCGCGCTCACGCGCTGGTGGCGGGCCCTGGTGCAGCACGCCCGCACGGCCGACCACCCTTTCAGCGCGGGGCTGATGCTGGACGCCCTGGCAGCGCAGGCGCGCCAGGCCATAAACTCGCGGCAGTAACCGATCCTGCCCCTTAGAGCCTGTTCAATGTCTTTTCATAGCGCCCGCAAGGCAGCAAACAGCCGCAATCAAGGCGCCCGCCGCAGCCCATGCCCGGTGCCTGGGCAAGGTGGGCAACGCGGAGTGCGGCTGTTTGCTGCCTTGCCCGAAGGGTTGCCCCGCAAAAGTGGCGCCTGCCGCGTTGCAAATCCTCGCCGGGCCACCAGCCCGGCTGCGGTTTGCGCCTTGCACTCGCCACTTTTGCGGGGCAACGGGCACTATGAAAAGACATTGAACAGGCTCTTACCCCCAAGCGTTGAAAGCCGCCGCCCATGAGCAGTCCCTCCACCGCGCCGCGCCCGAGCGTGATGCAGCTGAACATCAAGGAAAAGGCCGCGCTGTACGCGGCCTACATTCCTTTCTTCGAGGAGGGCGGCATCTTCGTGCCCACCCAGCGCGAATACCGCCTGGGCGACGATGTGTACGTGCTGCTGACCCTGCCCGATGATCCGCAGCGCTACCCCATCGCCGGGCGCGTGGCCTGGGTCACGCCGGCGCGGGCGGCCGGCAACCGGACGCAGGGCGTGGGCATACAGTTTCCCAAAGATGACAAGTCGCGCCAGCTGCGCCTGAAGATCGAGGAGATCCTGGGCAGCAGCCTGGGCTCGGACCGGGCCACGCAGACCATTTGATCCTTCGCCCCGCACCACGGGCCGACCGCGCGCCGGTCGGCCTTTCGTTTTTTTCGCCGCCACAGCCATGTTCGTCGATTCGCACTGTCACCTGAACTTTCCCGAGCTGCGCCAGGATCTGCCGCGCATCCGCCAGGCCATGGCCGAGGCGCAGGTGGATCGCGCCCTGTGCATCTGCACGACGATGGAAGAATTTGCCGACGTGCACGCTCTGGCCACCGGCCACGACAACTTCTGGGCCACCGTGGGCGTGCACCCCGACACCGAGGACATGACCGAGCCCACGGTGCAGGACTTGGTCGAACGCGCCCGCCTGCCGCGCGTGGTGGCCATCGGCGAGACGGGGCTGGACTACTACGGCATGGAAGACCGCAAGGGCGGGCGCAGCATTGCCGACCTGGAGTGGCAGCGCGAGCGTTTTCGTACTCACATCCGCGCCGCGCGCGAGGTGGGCATGCCGCTGGTCATCCACACCCGCAGCGCGTCGGATGACACGCTGGCCATCCTGCGGGAGGAGGGCGAGGACGGCACGAGCAACCGCGCCGGCGGCGTGTTTCACTGCTTCACCGAGACCGCCCAGGTGGCCCGCGCGGCGCTGGAGCTGGGCTACTACATCTCGTTTTCCGGCATCCTGACCTTCAAGAACGCGCAGGAGCTGCGCGATGTGGCCGCCTTCGTGCCCATGGACCGGCTCTTGATCGAGACCGACAGCCCCTACCTGGCGCCCGTGCCCTACCGCGGCAAGACCAACAGCCCGGCCTACGTGCCCTTCGTTGCGCAGCAGCTGGCGCAGATCAAGGGATTGGCGGTGGAGACGGTTGCAGATGCAACCAGCCGCAACTTCGAGCAACTCTTTTTATCGCGCGCGACGCAGGAGGCAGCATGAACACCGCGCGCCGCACCCTGCTGGCCGCCGCCCTGGCGCTGACCGCCGCCGGCTGCGCCCATGCTGGCGCCTATGACGACTTCTTCCGCGCCATCGAGCTGGACAACGGTGCGCAGGTGGCCTCGCTGCTGCGCCGCGGCTTCGATCCCAACACGCGCACCGCGAAGCGCGAGCCGGCCCTCGTCGTGGCCCTGCACAAGGACTCGGTGCAGGCAGCGGCCGTGCTGCTGCAATCGCGCGGGCTGGACGTGAACGCGCGCAACCCCAAGGGCGAGACGGCGCTGATGATGGCCGCCATACGCGGCAACCTGCCGGCCGCGCGCGCCTTGATCGCCCGCGATGCGGACGTGAACCAGCAGGGCTGGACGCCGCTGCACTACGCCGCCAGCAGCACCTCGGACGACGCACCCGCCATGGTCACGCTGCTGCTGGAGCACCACGCCTATATCGACGCCGCATCGCCCAACGGCACCACGCCGCTGATGATGGCCGTGCGCAACGGCCTGGCCGACACGGCGCGGCTGCTGGTGCGCGAGGGCGCCGACCCGACCCTGAGGAACGAGCGCGGCATGACGGCCGTGGACTTCGCCCGCCAGGCCGAGCGCGAGGACATGGTGGAGCTGGTGGCCCAGGCCATCCGGCGGCGCCAGCCCAGCCGGGGGAAATGGTAAAGCCACCGACTGAAAATATCAGTCAAATCGGCCTCAAACGCTTGAACAACAAGCGCTGACAGCTCTCTTTTTGATAGTAATCAGCCGGCCGGCCGCGCCTGCAGGCGGGCGTACAGGCCGCCCAGCGCCAGCAGTTCGCCGTGCGTGCCCTGCTCGGCGATGCGCCCGCGCTCCATGACGACCACGCGGTCGGCGTGCTCGATGGTGGACAGGCGGTGGGCGATCACCAGCGTGGTGCGCCCTCGCATCAGGCGCTGCAGGGCGTCCTGCACCAGGCGCTCGGACTCGGTGTCCAGCGCCGAGGTGGCCTCGTCCAGGATGAGGATGGGCGCGTCCTTGTACAGCGCGCGGGCGATCGCCAGGCGCTGGCGCTGCCCGCCCGACAGCTGGGTGGCGTTATGCCCCACCACGGTGTGCATGCCCTGCGCCAGCGTGGCCACGTGCTGCGCCAGGTTGGCGGCGGCCAGGCAGTCCTGCACGCGCTGCTCGTCCACCGGCATACCCAGAGCCACGTTGGCGGCGATGCTGTCGTTGAACATCACCACGTCCTGGCTGACCAGGGCGAACTGCGCGCGCAGCGAGGCCAGGTCCCAGTCGCGCACCGGCACGCCGTCCAGCAGCACGGCGCCGGAGGCCGGTTCCAGAAAGCGCGGCAGCAGGTTGACCAGCGTGGTCTTGCCCGCGCCTGAGGGCCCGACCAGGGCCACCACCTCGCCCGGGCGGATGGCCAGGCTCACGCCGGCCAGGGCCGGCGCGTGCGCGTCGGTGAAGGACACGTGCACGTCCTGCAGCTCGATCGCTCCTTGGGCGCGCTCGGCTCGGTGGCTGCCGCTGCTCTCGGGCTCGGCCTGGCTGAGCAGCGCCAGGCCCCGCTCCAGCGCCGCCACGCCGCGCGTGATGGGGTTGGCCACGTCCGCCATGCGGCGAATCGGCGCGATCAGCATCAGCATGGCCGCGATGAACGAGGCAAATCCGCCCACGGTCACGTCGCCCGCGCCGCTGGCGCGGCTTTGCCACAGGGCAATGCAGATCACGGCGGACAGGGCGCAGGCGGCCAGCAGCTGGGTGGTGGGCGTCATCGCCGCCGAGGAAATGGTGGACTTGATGGCCAGCTTGCGCAGTTGCTGGCTGAGCACGCCGAAGCGCCCGGCCTGCTGCTGCTGCGCGCCGTGCAGGCGCACCATGCGGTGGGCCAGCACGTTCTCCTCGACCACATAGGCCAGGTCGTCGGTGGCCTGCTGGCTGGTCTTGGTGATGCGGTACAGGCGGCGCGACAGGGTCTTCATGATCCAGGCCACGCCCGGCACCATGACGGCCACGATCAGCGTCAGCTGCCAGTTCAGATAGATCAGGTAGCCCAGCAGCGCCACCAGCGTGAAGCCGTCGCGCGACACGCCCATGAGCGCCTGCACCAGCGCCGTGAAGCCGGCCTGCACCTCGTACACCACCGTGTTGGAGAGGGCGCTGGCCGATTGCCGGCCGAACAGCTCCATGCGCGCCACCATCAGCCGCTCGAACAGGGCCGTGCGCAGGCGCAGCATGCCCTCGTTGGCGATGCGCGCCAGCGCGTACTGGCCGGTGAACTGCGCCACGCCGCGCACCAGGAAGACGCCGATGATGGTCACCGGCACCGCCCACAGCGGCAGCGACTGGTCGGTGAAGCCCTGGTCGAGCAGGGGCTTCAGCAGGGCAGGGATGAGCGGCTCGGTGGCGGCGCCCACCAGCGTGGCCAGCACCGCCAGGCCCCAGGCCAGTCGCTGGTGGCCAAAATACACGTGCAGGCGCTTCAGGCGCGCCAGCAGCGACGGCGCAGGCGCGGCAGGGGCCGGCGCGGCGCTATGATTCTTTTCTTGCATGAGGGGCGGATTCTACGGACCGGCGCCGGCACAGTTTGTCACGCCACAGGCGGCCTGATGTGTAACATGACGGGCTTCGTTGTCCGGCCCCTGGCCCTTGACGGTGCTTCATTCTTCATTCGATGGATGCCCTGACGCCCATGCGCATTGACCGCTTTCCCTCTTCCCCTTCCTCCCCCCGCAGTCCCTTGTCTTCCCTCTCCTCGGCCGTGACCCGCCGCGGCGCCGCCGTGGCAATGGGCAGCGCCTGCGCCCTGCCGGCGCTGGCGCAGTTCCGGGTGGAAATCACCGGCGTCGGCCTGACGCAGCTGCCCATCGCCATCGCGCCGCTGCGCGGCGAGGCGCAGGCACCGCAGAAGATCTCGGCCATCGTTCAGGCTGACCTGGAACGCAGCGGTGGCTTCGTCGGCGTGGATGCCTCGGGTGTGGCGCTGGACGAGTCCTCCCGCCCCGACCTGGCCCTGTGGCGCCAGCGCAAAGCCGATGCGCTCAGCTCCGGCAGCATCACGCGCTTAGCGGACGGCCGCTTCGATGTGCGCTTTCGCCTGTGGGACGTGGTCAAGGCGCAGGATCTGGGCGGCCAGAGCTTCGTCGTCACCCAGGCCGATCTGCGGCTGGTGGCGCACCGCATTGCCGATTTCATCTACGAGAAGCTGACCGGCGAGCGCGGCGTGTTCTCCACGCGCATTGCCTACGTGACCAAGGTCGGCGCGCGCTACAGCCTGTGGGTGGCCGATGCGGACGGAGAGAACGCCCAGTCCGCCCTGTCCAGCCCCGAACCCATCATCTCGCCGGCCTGGTCGCCCACGGGCGCGCAGGTGGCCTACGTGTCGTTCGAGTCGCGCAAGCCCGTGGTGTACGTGCACGACGTGGCCAGCGGCCGCCGGCGGCTGATCGCCAACTTCCGCGGCTCCAACAGCGCGCCGGCCTGGTCGCCCGATGGCAGCCAGCTGGCTGTGACGCTGAGCCGCGACGGCGGCTCGCAGCTGTACACCATCGACGCCGGCGGCGGCCAGCCGCGTCGGCTGATGCAAAGCAGCGGCATCGACACCGAGCCTGTCTTCTCCAGCGACGGGCGCAGCATTTACTTCGTGAGCGACCGCGGCGGCTCGCCGCAGATCTATCGCGTGAACGCCGGCGGGGGCAACGCCGAGCGCGTGACCTTCCAGGGGTCCTACAACATTTCTCCGTCCATCAGCCCGGACGGCCAGTGGTTGGCCTACATCTCGCGCGTCGGCGGTGGCTACAAACTTCACGTCATGGACCTGAAGTCAGGCACCGTGACGGCAGTGACGGATACCAACGCGGACGAAAATCCCAGCTTTGCGCCCAACAGCCGGCTGATCGTTTACGCCACCCAGCAGCAGGGCCGCGATGCCCTCATGACCACTACGCTGGACGGCAAGATCAAGGCCCGCCTGGCGGGGCGGGGCGGCGACATCCGCGAGCCCGACTGGGGACCGTTCCAGAAATAAACAACCAGAACATTCACACCCCTTCCGTTCCACCGAACTACTGCTCTTCAGGAGAGTCCACATGCTTCAATTCCCTTTCAAACGCGTTTCCGCTGCCCTGGCCATTGCCGCTCTGATGGCTGGCTGCAGCTCCGGCGTCAAGCTCGACGATGTGCCGGTGGAGGATCGCGGTGCCACGTCTACGGCTCCCGGCTCCGGCGCCAACTCCGGCTCCACCGGCCAGAGCGGCGTCGCTCCCGTGGATCTGACCCAGTCCGGCCGTGAAGGGGAAGGCCCCGTGGGCGTCGCCCGCGTCATCTACTTCGACTTCGACAGCTTCGTGGTCAAGCCTGAATTCCAGTCCGCACTGGACCAGCATGCTCGCTTCCTGAAGAGCTCGTCGGCCCGCAAGGTCATGATCGAGGGCCACACCGACGAGCGCGGCGGCCGCGAATACAACCTGGCCCTGGGCCAAAAGCGCGCTGAGGCAGTTCGCCGTTCGCTGGCGCTGCTGGGCGTGCCCGACACACAGATGGAAGCCGTGAGCTTCGGCAAGGAAAAGCCCGCTGCAGTGGGCCATAGCGAGGACGCGCACGCGCAAAACCGCCGCGCCGAGCTGTCGTACCGCTGATGGCAGCGCCCTGGCAAACCTCGCGGCGCCCGCGCGCCGCGGCCCTGGCCGCCGTTTTCGCGGCCACGCTGGCGTGGGCCGGGCCCAGTTACGCCCTGTTCGAGGATGACGAGGCGCGCCGCGCCATCCTGGAGCTGCGCCAGCGTGTCGACGCGCTGACGCAGGCCAGCCAGCGCGCGGGCGAGCGTTCCGGCGACGAGGTCTCGCAGCTGCGCCGCAGCCTGCTGGACCTGCAGTCGCAGATCGAGGCCCTGCGCACTGAACAGGCCATGCTGCGTGGCCAGAACGAACAGTTGATGCGCGACGTGGGCGAGCTGCAGCGGCGGCAAAAGGACATGGCCCAGGGCGTCGACGAGCGTCTGCGCCAGTTCGAGCCCACCAAGGTCACGGTGGATGGCCGGGAGTTCCAGGCCGATCCGGCGGAGAAGCGCGACTTCGAAGCCGCCCTGGCGATCTTCCGCGCCGGCCGCTTTGCCGATTCGGTGCCGGCGTTCGGGTCCTTCCTGCGGCAATACCCGCAGTCGGGCTACGCTCCATCGGCACGCTTTTGGCTGGGCAATGCCCAATACGCCACGCGCGACTACAAGGAGGCGATCAACAACTTCAAGGCCTTGCTTGCGGCTGCGCCTGATCATGCGCGCGCCCCGGAGGCAGCCCTGTCGATCGCCAATTGCCAGATCGAGCTGAAGGACACGCGCGCTGCGCGCAAGACGCTGGAAGACCTCATCCGCACCTACCCGCAGTCCGAGGCCGCAACCGCTGCCAAGGAGCGGCTGGCACGGCTGAAGTGAGTGGACTGGCCCTGCCCCTTCCCATCCTGTCCGACGAAGCGGATGCCGAGCGCCGCTTCGGCGGGCTGGCACGCCTGTACGGAGTAGCGGGCGCTGCTGCCATTCGCCGTGCTCACGTCGCCGTGGTCGGCATAGGCGGCGTGGGCTCCTGGGCGGCCGAGGCCTTGGCTCGCAGCGGCGTTGCACAACTGACGCTGATCGACCTGGACCACGTGGCGGAATCCAACGTCAACCGCCAGGTGCATGCCCTGTCCACCACGCTGGGCCAGTCCAAGGTACAGGCCATGGCCGAGCGCATTGCGCTCATCCACCCGGGCTGCCGGGTGCATGGTGTGGAGGACTTCGCCGAACCCGGCAACTGGCCGGCCATTCTGCCGCCGGGCGTGCAGGCCGTCATTGACGCCTGCGACCAGGTGAAGGCCAAGACGGCCATGGCCGCCTGGGCTTTGAAAACGCGTATGCCCTTCCTCACCGTAGGAGCTGCCGGCGGCAAGCGCCACGGCCACCGGGTGGAGGTGGGCGACCTGGCCGAAACCACCCATGACCCGCTGCTGGCCCAGCTACGCTACCGCCTGCGCCGCGAGCATGGCGCGGCACAAGGCGGCAAGCGCATCGGAGTGACCTGCGTCTTCAGCCGCGAAGCCGTGGCGCCGCCGCATGCCTCGTGCGAGCTGGACGCTGGCGATGGAACGCTGAACTGTCACGGCTACGGCTCCACCGTCGCTGTCACGGCTAGCTTCGGCCTGTGCGCGGCCGGCTGGCTGCTGGATCGCATCGCCCTGTCCGCCCCGGCGGCATAAAAAAGCAAGCTATACTCCAAGGCTTCGCTGGAGCTGCAGCGAGCCTTGTTAAATAGGCCGTGGGTCGTTAGCTCAGCCGGTAGAGCAGCGGACTTTTAATCCGTTGGTCGCAGGTTCGAATCCTGCACGACCCACCAACCATTCATTCAGATCAAGCACTTGCACCCTATGGGGCGCAAGTGCTTTTTGTTCGCGCCTCAGCCAAGCGTGGCGTTCTCCTTGCGGCTGCCGGGGACTTCGATCTGCATCTCAAGCAGCATCTGCGCCATGCCTTTGCCCATGGGATCGTTGCGTAGCGACGATGGGCCGCCCCCGTCGAGCGCCTGGTCCATGACGAAGTTCAGGGCGTGCAGCCCCGGGACTTCGTAGCGGTTGATCCGCCCCTTGACCAGGTGGCCCAACTGCGCACGGACCCTCGCCGCGCTCAAGGTCTCCTTCAGAAAACCGTAGTCCTGCGGATCGCGCGCGAAGATTGCCACGTTGGAGGTGTCGCCCTTGTCGCCCGAGCGCCCATGGGCCAGCTGCAGCAGCATTAAGGTCGAAGACTCCGCCGCGCACGATGGGCTGGCCATGCCCTCGCTGTCCACAGAGCGAACATAAGGCAGAGGCGGCGCGCCATCGCAGCGAATGGAGACGCCGTGCCGCTGCCCGCCAAGGATGACGGCAGGCGCTGCAAGTGCGCTCTTGGGGACCAGGCAGGTATACAGCCGCGACAGCGGCTCCACCACCGGTCTGCTGTTGGTGGTGAGGGCGCTGCCGCTGGTGGTTCCTGGTGCGAAGGAGACACCTGGACTGCGGGATTCCCGCGAAAAGAGCTCTAAAGCCTCCTTCGACGGGTGAGTGACTGAAAGCCGGGCAATGGCCTCCCTCAGCGAAGCATGGTTTTGCGCATGCGGCCCGTATGCGTCCTCGGCGCCGATCACCGTCGCGGCGGATTTCGTGAAATCGGCGTATCCACGTGCCTGAAGCAGGTGACTCGTCCTCTCCAGGAGGGCGTCGCTGGTGCGCCTTGCCTTTCTTACGGCGTCAACGCCGAAGACGCACACCTGGGCCGTGCAGCGGTAGCCCTGCTGGTAGCTGGCCGATAGCTTGTAGGTAGCGGGAGCCGGCGTGCCCAGGGCGCCGTGGACGCGGATGCGATCCTTGCCAGCCGCGCTCACGGTGACCTGCGTGAAGTCGCAGACCACGTCGGGCAGCACGTAATGGGCAGGGTCGCCGACTTCGTAGAGGACTTGCTCGCTTACGGCCATTGGATCGATCAAGCCGCCGGTGCCGGCAGGCTTGCTGAGCTCGAAGGAGCCGTCTGGATGGCAGATGGCGAAGGGGTAGCCGATGTTCTCCCAGTCGGGCACGCGCTCCCAGTCGGTAAAGATTCCTCCCGTGGCCTGCGCGCCGCACTCCAGCACGTGCCCGGCCAGCGATCCCGCGGCAAGCAGATCGAATTGATCCGCCCGCCAGCCGAACTCGTGCATCAGGATGCCCAGCGTGGCTGCACTGTCCACGATCCGCCCGGTGACCACGATGTCGGCGCCGAGTTCCAGGGCGCGGGCAATGGGTACCGCACCCAGATAGGCGTTGGCGCTGTCGATCGACGCCGGCATCTGCTCGCCCGTATAGAAGTCGGGCGTTTCTTGCGCACGAAGGCTTTCGACCAAGTGCATGCAGTCGTCGCCTTCCACATAGGCCACCCGCAGGAACAGGTTGTGCTCCCTCAGGTGCCGCTCGATCGCGGCAGCGCACGCGGCCGGATTCAAGCCGCCCGCGTTGGCCACCAGGCGTATGCCTTTCTCGGCGCAGGTGGGGGCGATCTGCGGCAGCACATAGTCCACGAACTCCGCTGCATATCCCAGCGCCGGATCACCGCGCCGGGCTTGCGAGAAGCCCGAAAGCGTCATCTCCGCCAAATAGTCGAACACCAGATATTGCATCCCCGGAACATGCATGAGCTGCGTGGGCCCCAGGATGCTGTCGCCAATGAAGGCGGATGCGCCGCCGATGATGACGGACTCGGATTTATGCTTCATTGCCATCAATCGAAAGAAACGCCCAGGGACTGGATGAGCTTGCCGTTGCTCTCCGACTCGCTGCGGATGAACTGACCGAATTGGGCCGGCGTGCTGCCGACAGGCTCGGTGCTGATCGAGGCCAGCTTCTTCACGAGTTCAGGGTCCTTTAGCACCTCGGCGGTAGTTGCAGCTAGGCGCTCCACGATGGGCTGGGGCGTTTTGGCAGGCGCGAGCAGGCCGGCCCAGGCGTAGGCCACCATGTCGGGGTAGCCGGCTTCGCGCATGGTCGGGATGTCGGGCAGTACCGGCGATCGGTTCTCGCCCGTCACGGCCAGGGCCTTTAGCTTGCCGCTCTTGATGTGCGGGCCCATCGCCGAGACGGCATCGAACATGAACCCGACCCGGTCGGATAGCAGGTCCGAGACGGCGTCCGTCGTGCCCTTGTAGGGAACATGCTGGGTGGCCGTCATGCCTGCAGCCCTGACGAAGCGCTCGCTCAGAATGTGGGCGGCCGAGCCCATGCCGCTGCTGGCGTAGGTGAGCGGCGCCGCGCTGTCGTTGCCCAGAGAGGCCAGCTGCCTCGGCGCGCCTGCCGCTGGCCTGGCAGTCACCAGCACCAGCGAGGTCTTGGTCAGCTGGGTGACCGGGGCCAGATCCGTTGGAGCGAAAGGCAACTTCTTGTACAGCGCGAAGTTGTTGGCATAGGCTCCTATGACGATCAGCAGGGAGTATCCATCGGGTGCAGCCTTGGCCACGATGTCGGTGCCGATGATGCTGTTGCCGCCCGGCTTGTTGTCGACGACGAAGGGCTGGCCGAGCTTGTCCGCGACTCGCCGCATGACCTCTCGCGCAATGATGTCCGTATTGCCGCCCGCGGAGTAGGGCACCACAACCCGCACCGGGCGCTGCGGGTAGGCCGCGTTGGCCTCTGCAGCCGCAGAGGGCGCCCAGGCTATTGCCAGGGCCGCTGCGGCAGCGCAGAGCAGCTTTTGGGGCGAGGGAAAACGGGCAAGGTCTTTCATCGTGTCTCCTTGGTTGGTGTCCGTTTCATTATGGGAAGCGGTCTTGTGGGCCGCTATGCCTGAAAATGGTTTATCGCGATAACCAATTGGAATCAGTCTGCTCACTTCATGAACATCAACGACCTGCTCTGGTTCAAATGCGTGGCAGACAAAGGCAGCGTTCACCGCGCGGCTGCCGAGCTGGGGATCAGCCAGCCGGCCCTCTCCAAGGCCATCCGGCGCATTGAGGTTGCCCTGGGCCTGACGCTGTTCGAGCGCAGCGCACGCGGCATGCTGCTCACGCAGGCGGGCGCCGTGCTTCACCGCCGCGCCCTCGAGCTATCGGACTGGTCGGCCGGCGTGGCCGCCGATGTGTCAGGGCTTAAGACGGGCGATGTCCGCATCCTGCGCGTAGGCGTCGTCCCGGCACTGCTGCACTCCCTGCTGCTGCCCGCTGCCCGAACCCTCATGCAGCAGAAAGCTGCGCGGCTCTCAATCCGTGTCCAGCTGAGCGACGCCCTGGCCCAGTTGCTGGAAAACGGCGAGATCGATTACGCGATTGCTGCCATGAATGACGGTTTCGCGAACCAGTTCAGTCACCAGGTTTTGGGCCTGCAGCGCAGCTACGTCGTGGGACGCAAGGGACATCCGCTGCTCAAGCGGCCCTTTGAAGCGGCTGAACTGGCGCGGCAGGGCTGGGTCATGTCTCCCAAGCACATCTTGCTGCGGCAGTGGATAGACAGGTTCCTGCAAGACACGGCCGGTATCGAGGTGCGGCCCATGGTGGAGGTCGACGCCACCCCGACGGTGCTGGCCCCTTTATTGGTATACACGGACCTGCTCACCGTGCTGACCGAGGATGCACTGCACTCCCCGGCGTGCCGCAAGCTGCGCGCTTTGCCCGTGCCCGCGCCGACCTGGGATCTCAACATTGCCTTACTCTGGCGCCGGACTGCGCCCTTCGGGCCGCTGATGGAGGAGTTCCGAACGCTGGTCACCCGGGCAGCACGCTTTTCAGGCGTGGACGCAAAAGGCCCGTAGCTACGGCAGCTGCGGATTGCGATAGTCGCGTATCAGGGCCACCGTGGCCTGCACCTCGGCACTGAATTGCGTGATCGCCTCCTCCAGCCGCGCGATGTAGGCCTCGTCCCGGGGGATGCGGCGCACGATCAGGCGAGCGTTGGTGGGGAAGGCCGGATTGAAGCTCACGAAGTCCCACCATTTGCGCCCCGTGATCCACATCGAACCTTGTATCTGCGCGGTGTAGCCCGGCGGCTCGGCGGGCAGGGCCAGATAGTCGGCGTGGGTACGCTCGCGTGGGCATTTGATCTCCACGCCGCCGTCATCATCCACCAGGCCATCGGGCGAAACCCCGCAGGGCAAGTGTTCATGCAGGCAGAAGCCTACTTCGGTGACGAAGTTGCCCGTCAGCGCCTCGTACTCAGCGCGTGCCACAGGTTCGCGCTCCACGCCGGTTTCCATGGCCAGCGTGGTGAAGGTGTCCAGCGGCTGTCCTGTGATGATCTCCAGCGCCAGCTGCGTGGCATAGGCCTTGCGTGTCAGGCCCCGACCGGCCGCCAGCACGTCGGCAAAGCGGCTGCCCGTGGCCTTGCCCAGGCGTAGGGTGGTCCATTCGGTGCTGCCTTGTGGCGCATTACTGACCTGCATCGGTATCGGCTGTGGCACGCTGTGCGATCGCCTTCAACTCGGCATGGCGCGTGGCCAGGGCCAGGCGATCGCCTTGCGCGGCGTTCTGCCAGAAGGCCTTGTAGCTGTCCAGGCCGGCCTGGGCGGCTTCCATGGCAGCGTCCAGCAGGCGTTGTGGCGGCTCGGGCATTCCGGGATCGTCGTCCTCGGGATCCAGGTAGGACTCCGGGTCCATGGCCATGGTGGGTACGACGAACTGCTGAAACAGCGCCGTGCGAAAGGCAATGGACTGCGCCTTGGTCACCGCCTTGTCGCCTGCGTCCATGGCCTCGCCGAAGCACTCGCTGAGCACGAAGGAGCCGTCCTCGGCCGCAAACCTGAAGGTGCCCTTGAGCGTGCAAAAGCGGATGGCCCGCCCGTCCTTGGGATCACCCCGGAAGCGCTCGTAAATGTTCAACTCCGAATACGAAGGCGTGACGGTGATGCCATGCTTGACCAGCAGGGGCGACAGCTCGTTCATCGCGGATTCGATGCCCCGGAAGCTGTAGCCCTGCTGCACGTTGCGCTGCAGCTTGGCGATACCCGTGGTAGCGATATCCTTCATCACGCCGAGGACTGCGTCCTGAATTCTGCTCATGCGGCATCTCTTGCGGTTGGACTGCGACAGGAGCAAACGTAGTGCTCAGGCAGCGCGACGCTTGTAGGCCAACCGGTATTGCGCGGGCAGGCCTGGGGCGGTGGCCGCGACAGCGCGGCCCGCTCCTACCCGGATGCTGGCGCTGGCCCGACCGCACACAGGTGGGCAATTGGCCACCCTTGGGCCATGTTTTCAAGGAGGTACGCCATGCAGATCAAGAGCATTCCCGGCTCCGAGCCCGCCGACACCCCGGAAGAAGCTACCGCCCAGGCGGACACGGCGGCCGAGGCCAACGAGGTACTGAGCGCCGAGCAGGACGTGGCCGATGGCGTGGACGACATTACCGCCCATCCGTTCGATGACATTCCCGTTGACGGCCCGCTGAATTTCGACGACGGCACCGACATGGCTCGTCCCCGGGGCGATACGCGCCGCACTGGCGGCACGTGGGACGACGAGGGTGCTGACAGCGGCGAGCTTGGCCCGCCTTCAGAGATCATGTCCGACCGGGTCGAGCCCAGCGACAAGCGTTAGCGACCTGCTTGCTGGCCTGTTTTGACCATCTGCATGGCCGAGCCAAGCAGCGCTGAAACCTCGGTCATGTTGCTGGGCACGATGAGCGTGGTGGTCGCGTCGGCGGCGACCTTGCTATAGGCCTCGACCGCCTTTTCGGCGACACGCAGCTGCACTGCCTGTTCGCCCGCAGGCTGGCGGATGGCGGCGGCGACGCGTTCGATGGCTTGCGCTGTAGCTGCCGCCACAGTCAGCAGGGCTGTGGCTTCGCCCTGGGCGTTGTTGATGGCGGCCTGTTTCTCGCCTTCTGAACGCGCGATGAACGCCTCGCGCTCGCCGGTGGCGATGTTGATCTGCTCCTGTCTGCGGCCCTCGGAGGCCGCGATGAGTGCGCGCTTTTCGCGCTCGGCGGTAATCTGGGCCTGCATGGCACGCAGGATCTCGGCCGGCGGCGTCAGGTCCTTGATCTCGTAACGCAGCACCTTCACGCCCCAATTCAAGGCTGCCTCGTCGATGGCAGAGACCACCTGGGCATTGATCATGTCGCGCTCCTCGAAGGTCTTGTCCAGCTCCAGACGGCCGATGACACTGCGCAGCGACGTCTGCGCCAGCTGCGTGACAGCCATGATGTAGTTGGACGAGCCGTAGCTGGCGCGCATGGGATCGGTCACCTGGAAGTAAAGGATGCCGTCCACCTGCAGCTGGGTGTTGTCCCGCGTGATGCAGACCTGGCTGGGCACGTCCAGCGGGATTTCCTTCAAGCTGTGCTTGTAGGCAATGCGGTCGATGAACGGAATGATGAACTTCGGCCCAGGCGACAACGTGCCGGCGTACTTGCCCAGGCGCTCCTTCACCCAGGCGTGCTGCTGCGGGACGATCTGCACCGAGCGGATGATGAAGATCACGGCGATCACGAACAGGACAATGGCGACTTCCATGGCGGCTTTCTCGCAAGTTAAAAAACAGGTCAGGGGGCGGACGCCTATAGCGGATCGACCAATAGCCGGTTGCCCACCAGCTCGGCCACCCGATGCGGCCCGGTGGAGGGGGTGATGCCGGCGCGGTGCACCGCCGTCCAGCTGGCGCCGCGGTAGCGCACGATGGCGGTGCCGTCGGGCAGCCAGGCGTCGATCTGCACTGTCTCGCCGACATCCAGATTGACGCTGCGGTCAGCGCGGGCTGAAGGTTCGCCCGGGCGGCTGCGGCGCATGAAGTACGCGGCCAGCACGGTGGTCGCGCCCACCACGGCGCTCACCAGCACCTGTATCGTTGCCGACAAGCCGGCGTGCGCGGCGAGGGCGCCGGCGGCCAGGCCGATGGCCAGCATCAGCAGATAAAAGGTGCCTGTGAGCAGCTCGGCCGCAACAACTGCACCGACCATAAGCCACCACACAGTGGATGCATCCAGGTTCACCAGGCCTCTCCTTGAGATGGTTGATATCGGGCGTGCACAGGTTTGCACGCGGTTACGGTGATTCTGTGCGAAATGTCCGGGGCTTCACAGCGCCGACAGGCATATTCCGTACACTTCGCGCCTTTCACGTTTTTCCACCCGCATGCCGGAGGCAGCGCATGAAGTTTCGCTTTCCCATCGTCATCATCGACGAGGACTACCGCTCCGAGAACACCTCCGGCTTGGGGATCCGCGCCCTGGCGCAGGCCATCGAGGCCGAGGGTTTTGAAGTCCTGGGAGTGACCAGCTATGGCGACCTGTCGCAGTTCGCCCAGCAGCAAAGCCGCGCCAGCGCCTTCATCCTGTCCATCGACGACGAAGAGTTCACGCTGGGCACGGGGCACGATCCCATCGTGCACAGCCTGCGCCACTTCATCGGCGAGGTGCGCCGCAAGAACACCGAAGTGCCGATCTACGTGCACGGCGAGACCAAGACCGCGCGCCACCTGCCCAATGACATCCTGCGCGAGCTGCACGGTTTCATCCACATGTTCGAGGACACGCCCGAATTCGTGGCACGCCACATCATCCGTGAGGCCAAGAGCTACCTGGAGGGCGTGCAGCCGCCGTTTTTCAAGGCGCTGCTGGACTACGCCGAAGACGGCTCCTACAGCTGGCACTGCCCCGGCCACTCGGGCGGCGTGGCCTTCCTGAAGAGCCCGGTAGGCCAGATGTACCACCAGTTTTATGGCGAGAACATGCTGCGCGCCGACGTCTGCAACGCGGTGGAGGAGCTGGGCCAGCTGCTGGACCACAACGGCGCCATCGGCGAGAGCGAGCGCAACGCCGCGCGCATCTTCAACGCCGACCATTGCTTCTTCGTGACCAACGGCACGTCCACGTCCAACAAGATGGTGTGGCACCACACCGTGGCGCCGGGCGACGTGGTGGTGGTGGACCGCAACTGCCACAAGTCCATCCTGCACAGCATCATCATGACCGGGGCCGTCCCCGTCTTCCTGAAGCCCACACGCAACCACTTCGGCATCATCGGGCCGATCCCGCAAAGCGAGTTCGAGCCCGCCACCATCCAGGCCAAGATCCGCGCCAACCCGCTGCTCAAGGGCGTGGACGCCAAGACCGTCAAGCCGCGTGTGCTGACGCTCACGCAGTCCACCTACGACGGCGTGCTCTACAACACCGAAACCATCAAGGGCATGCTCGACGGCTACGTCGAGAACCTGCACTTCGACGAGGCCTGGCTGCCGCACGCCGCCTTTCACCCGTTCTACGGCAGCTACCACGCCATGGGCAAGAAGCGCGCACGGCCCAAGCAGTCGGTGGTGTACGCCACGCAGTCCATCCACAAGCTGCTGGCCGGCATCAGCCAGGCCAGCCACGTGCTGGTGCAGGACAGCCAGACCACCAAGCTGGACCGCCACCTGTTCAACGAGGCGTACCTGATGCACACCTCGACCAGCCCGCAATACAGCATCATCGCCAGCTGCGATGTGGCCGCCGCCATGATGGAGCCGCCCGGCGGCACCGCGCTGGTCGAGGAGAGCCTGGTCGAGGCGCTGGACTTCCGCCGCGCCATGCGCAAGGTGGAGGACGAGTTCGGCAAGGACGACTGGTGGTTCACGGTCTGGGGGCCGGACAAGCTGGTGGACGAGGGCCTGGGCCGCGCCGAGGACTGGATCATCCGCGGCGACAGCAAGGGCAAGAAAAACAACCCGAGCAAGTGGCACGGCTTCGGCCCGCTGGCTGACGGCTTCAACATGCTGGACCCGATCAAGTCCACGATCGTCACGCCCGGCCTGAATCTGGACGGCAAGTTCGATAAGACCGGCATTCCCGCGTCCATCGTGACCAAGTACCTGGCCGAGCACGGCGTGGTGGTCGAGAAGACGGGCCTGTACAGCTTCTTCATCATGTTCACCATCGGCATCACCAAGGGCCGCTGGAACACGCTGCTGGCCGCGCTGCAGCAATTCAAGGACGACTACGAGAAGAATCAGCCCATGTGGCGCATCCTCCCGGAGTTCTGCGCCCAGCACAAACGCTATGAGCGCATGGGCCTCAAGGACCTGTGCCAGCACGTGCACCAGCTCTACGCCAAGTACGACATCGCCCGCCTGACGACGGAGATGTACCTGAGCGACCTGACGCCCGCCATGAAGCCCAGCGACGCCTACGCCCACATCGCGCAGCGCAGGACCGAGCGCGTGGCCATCGACGAGCTGGAGGGGCGCATCACCACCAGCCTGATCACGCCGTACCCGCCCGGCATCCCGCTGCTCATCCCCGGCGAGGTGTTCAACAAGAAGATCGTCGACTACCTCAAGTTCTCGCGCGAGTTCTCCAAGCTCTGCCCGGGCTTTGAGACAGACATCCACGGCCTGGTGGAGATCGAGGACGAGGAAGGCCACGTGCGCTACTACGCCGACTGCGTGGCCGCCGAGAAGACCGAGATCCCCAAGTCGCGCAGCAACGCCGGCAAGGGCAAGAAGCTGGTGCAGGTCGGCGACGACGGGCCCTACAGCCGCATCATCTGAGGGCGCCGCCCGCGCAAGCGCCGCAGCGCAGTCCATTCAGCCGCCGCCGGCCTTGCCGGGGCGGCTTTTTGCTACCTTGTTGATAGCTGTTCGCGCTTGTCGGGCAAGGGCTGGAGGCCGTTTTGCCTTGTATCTGCCGCCGTGCCCGAGCCGGGCGGCGCATCGGCCCGCACGCGCCAGAAACGCGCGAAGCGCGGCAGGCCGCTGCCGGCGTGCGTGCCGTTGTAGCGGTAGGTCACGGTCGTGCCCACCGGCGGCGGCGCGCGGCGCTGGGCGTCGCTCAGGCCGCTGCCCAGGCGCAGCGTCTGGCCGCCGGGCAGGCGGACCAGCAGCGCGCCGGTCATGCCCCGGTACTTGCCCCGGCCCGGTTCGTGGCCGATGACCACGGCCTCGGCGTCCTCATGCGATTTCAGCTTGAGCAGATCGTCGCTGCGCCCGCCGCGGTAGGGCGCATCGGCGCGGCGCAGCATCAGGCCCTCGGCGCCGGCGCGCTCGTGCGTGCGCAGCTGCGCCATCAGCTCGCCGTGGCTGGCGACGCGCCACTGCACAACGGCTTGCACCCAGGGCTGGCCCAGCGCGGCCACGTGGCGCTGCAGCGCTGGCAGCCGCGTGGTGAAGTCGCCCGGGTGGCCCGGCAGGTCGAACACCATGTAGCGCAGCGCACGCCATTGACTGTCCACCGGTACGGCCTGCGCCACGGCCGACTGCGCGGCGGCGAACTGGCCGCGCCCGGCCCACAGCTCGCCGTCCATCGGCACCGCGGGCCAGCCGGCCGTGAACCAGGCCGGGGCGCGGATCGGGAGCCCCTGGCGGCTGAGCAGCTGCTGCCCGTCCCACACGGCGCGCACGCCGTCGTATTTTTCGCTGACCCAGTAGGCGGACAGATCCACAGCCGGGTGGTAGTGCTGCGCCAGCGTCACCGCGGGCGCCTGCGCTCCTGCGCCCGGGGACCAGGCGCCCCAGACGCCCACGGCGGCCCAGCGGGCTATCAAAAACCATAGCTGCCAGCGCTTGACTGGCGGGCGCCGGAGGTGGAAAAGACCATAAAAAATCCCGCAGCCGCGGGGCGCGGTCTGCAGGAGAGGCGGGGAGGGCGGCATCGGCAGAGTCTGCACGGCCGCGCCGGTTCGCTCAGACCTGGTCGGCCGACAGGCCCGCCGTCTGGCTGAAGCCGCCGTCCACGTAGGTGATCTCGGCCGTCACACCGCTGGCCAGGTCGGACAGCAAAAAGGCCGCGACGTTGCCCACGTCCTCGATGGTCACGTTGCGGCGCAGCGGCGCGGCGTCGGCCACGCGGCCCAGCAGCTTGCCGAAGTCCTTGATGCCGCTGGCGGCCAGCGTCTTGATGGGGCCGGCGCTGATGCCGTTCACGCGGATGGCGCGGCCGTCCTCGGTGCGGCCCACGGCTTCAGCCAGGTAGCGCACGGATGCCTCCAGGCTGGCCTTGGCCAGGCCCATGGTGTTGTAGTTGGGAATGGAGCGCAGCGCGCCCAGGTACGACAGCGTCAGCAGCGCGGACTTGTCGTTCAGGTAGGGCAGGGCCGCCTTGGCCAGGGCCGGGAAGCTGTAGGCGCTGATGTCGTGCGCGATGCGAAAACCTTCGCGCGACAGGCCGTCCAGGAAGTTGCCGGCGATCGCCTCGCGCGGAGCGAAGCCGATGCTGTGCACGAAGCCGTCGAACTTGCCCCAGGTCTGGCCCAGCTGCGAGAACATGGCGTCGATCTGTGCGTCGTCGGCCACGTCGCAATCAAACACCATCGTGGAGTTGAACTCCGCGGCGAATTCGGTGATCCGGTCCTTGAAGCGCTCGCCCACGTAGCTGAAGGCCAGTTCGGCGCCCTGCTGGTGGCAGGCCCGGGCGATGCCATAGGCGATGGAACGGTTGGACAGCACGCCCGTGACGAGCAGCTTTTTGCCGGCGAGGAAACCCATTGTTGTTCTCTCCAGAAGGTGTGTTTCAGTGATGCAGAATTGTCGCATGCGGTATTGGCTGACCTGCTTCGTACTGATGACCTGCGGGCTGCTGTCCGCGCCCGCCGCGTGGAGTGCCCACGCCTACGCCATGTGGGGCCAGCCGCAGCTGCCGCCGGACTTTGCGTACCTGCCCTATGTGAACCCCGACGCGCCCAAGGGCGGTGAGCTGCGCCTGGTGAGCAACCTGCGCGTATCCACCTTCGACAAGTACAACCCGTTCACCATCCGTGGTAACGCGCCGGCCTACCTGGCCTCGCTGATGTTCGACACGCTGCTGACCGGCTCCATGGACGAGACGGCCACCGGCTATGGCCTGCTGGCCGAGGACGTGAGCGTGGCTGGCGACGGCCTGTCCGCCACCTTCCGCCTGCGGCCCGAGGCGCGTTTCCACGACGGCAAGCCGGTGCTGGCGGCCGACGTCAAGCACAGCTTCGACACACTGATGGGCCCCTTCACCTCGCCCGGCTACAAGACCATGCTGGCGGACGTGGCCGAGGTTCAGGTCCTGGACGAACGCACGGTGCGCTACCGCTTCAGGGCGCCCAACCGCGAGCTGCCCCTGACCGTGGGCGGACTGCCGGTATTCAGCCGCGAGTGGGGCCAGGGCAAGCCCTTCGACCAGGTGGTGATGGACATTCCCATCGGCAGCGGCCCGTATCGCATCGGCCCGGTGAACTTCGGCAAGGACATCACCTACGTGCGCGACCCCGATTACTGGGCGCGCGACCTGCCGGTGCGCCGTGGCACGGCCAACTTCGATCGCATCCTGGTCAAGATCTACAAGGACAGCACGGCGCGGCTGGAGGCGCTCAAGGCCGGCGAATTCGACCTGATGCGCTTTTTCAGTGCCGGCGACTGGGCGCGGCGCGTGAATGGCAAGAAGTTCGACACCGGCGAGCTGGTCAAGGGCGAGTTCGCCAACAAGCTGCCGCTGGGCTTTCAGAGCTTCGTGCTGAACACCCGCCGCCCCCTGTTGGCTGATCACCGCGTGCGCGAGGCGCTGGGCCTGGCGTTCGACTTCGAGTGGATGAGCCGGCGCCTGTTCTACGGCGCCTACCAGCGTGTGCGCGGCCTGTTCGGCAACACCATGTGCGAAACGCACGGCGAGCCCACGCCCGAGGAAGTCGCGCTGCTAGCGCCCTTTCGCGCGCAGCTGCCGGCCACCGTGTTCGGCCCGATGGCCGAGCCGCCCACCACCGACGGTGCCACCACGCTGCGGGACAACCTGCGCCGCGCGCAGGAACTGCTGAAGGACGCCGGCTGGGAATTCAAGGACGGCGCCTTGCGCAACGCGGCCGGCGAGCCCTTCGTGCTGGAATACATGGACAGCAACGAAGGCGGCATCCGCACCCTGTCGGCCTGGATGCGCAACCTGGAGAAGCTGGGCATCACGCTCAGGTTCCGCTCGGTGGACTTCGCGCTGTACCAGCAGCGACTGCAGAAGTTCGACTTCGACATCACCACCATCGCCTACCAGGGCACCAACAACCCGGGCCAGGAGTTCGCCGACCTGTTCGGCAGCCAGGCGGCCGACCAGGAGGACTCGGGCAACTTCCCCGGCGTGAAGAACCCGGCCGTGGACGCGGCCATTGCCGCCATGGTCTCGGCCAAGACCCTGGAGCAGATGCTGCCCGCCTGCCACGCGCTGGACCGCATCATTGCGCACGAGCATTATTTGATCCCGCAGTGGTCCGCCGGCACCCACCGCATGGCCTTCAATGCCTGGCGCCTGGCGCGGCCCGACGTGGTGCCGCCGTATTCGCCTGGCGAGATGTGGGCGGTGGAAACATGGTGGTCGAAAAAACCATAGCTGCCCGCGCATGCCTGGCGCGGGCTGGAGCCCGATTTGACTGAATATATTGTCTGCCCATGAAAGCCCTGGAGCACACCATACCGCCGCCGCTGGTGGGCATTGCCTGCGCGCTGCTGACCTGGGCGCTGGCCGCTGCCGTGCCGGCCTGGCGCGGGGACGGCGGCTGGCGCCTGCCGCTGGTCGCGGTGTGCCTGGCCTTGGGACTGGCGCTGGATGGGTGGGCCCTGCTGGTGTTCAGGCGCCACCGCACCACGCCCAACCCCTTTGCGCCCGAGCGCTCGCGCACGGTGGTGCAGAGCGGGCCGTACCGCTTCACGCGCAACCCCATGTACCTGGGCATGGCCGTGCTGCTGCTGGCGCTGTGCCTGTGGCTGGGCAGCGCGCTGTCGCTGCTGGCCATCGCCGTGTTCGTGGCCTATATCACGCGCTTTCAGATCCAGCCCGAGGAGCGGACGCTGGCGGACAAATTCGGCGCGCCGTACCAGGACTATTGCCGCCGCGTGCGGCGCTGGCTGTGACAATCGCCCCTCGCACGCTGGCCTGCCCGTTCTAAATGTTCGCCTACATCCTCAAACGCCTGCTGCTCATGCTGCCCACGCTGCTGGGCGTGCTGCTGCTGACCTTCGTGGTCATCCAGTTCGTGCCCGGCGGTCCGGTGGAGCAGTACCTGGCCGAAGCCAAGGCCGGCATGGGCGCCGGCGGCGGCGCACGGGAGGGCGGTGGCATGGCCTACCGCGGCGCGCAGGGCGTGGACCCGAAGCGCCTGGAGCAGATCAAGCAGCTCTACGGCTTCGACAAGCCGGCGCACGAGCGCTTCGTGCAGATGCTGGGCCAGTTCGCGCGCTTCGACCTCGGGCGCAGCTTCTTCCAGAACAAGGACGTGTGGCAGCTCATCAAGGAGAAGCTGCCTGTGTCCATCAGCTTGGGGCTGTGGACCTTCTTCATCAGCTACCTGGTCGCCGTGCCGCTGGGCGTGGCCAAGGCGGTGCGCGCGGGCTCGCGCTTCGACTTCGTTACCACGCTCGTCATCCTGGTGGGCTATGCCATCCCGGGCTTTGTGCTGGGCGTGGCGCTGTTGGTCATCTTCGGCGGGCAGCTGCAGTGGTTTCCGCTGCGCGGACTGACCTCGTCCAACTGGGACGAGCTGAGCTGGGGTGCGCGCATCGTGGATTACCTGTGGCACATCGCGCTGCCCGTGACGGCCATGGTCGCCGGCAGCTTCGCCGTCACGGCCATGCTCACGAAGAACGCCTTTCTGGAGGAGATCCGCAAGCAGTACGTGCTGACGGCGCGCGCCAAGGGCCTGTCCGAGCGCCAGGTGCTCTACAAGCACGTCTTCCGCAACGCATTGATCCCCATCGTTACCGGCTTTCCGGCCGCCTTCATCGGCGCCTTCTTCGCCGGCTCGCTGCTGATCGAGACGCTGTTCTCGCTGGACGGCCTGGGCCTGCTCAGCTACGAGAGCGTGATCCGCCGCGACTACCCCGTGGTGTTGGGCACTTTGTTCCTGTTCACCCTCATCGGGCTGGTGACCAAGCTCATCTCCGACCTGTGCTATGTGTGGGTGGACCCGCGGGTGAAGTTCGATTGACGAGGATGCCGAGCAAGCCTTCCCTGTCCCCCGCGCGCCGCGCTTGGCGGCGCTTTTGCGCCAACCGTCTGGGCCTGTGGAGCCTGGTGCTGTTCTGCACCCTGGTGGTGCTCAGCCTGGCCGCCGAAGTCATCAGCAGCGACCGGCCGCTGGTCGTGCGCTACGAGGGGCAGCTCTATTTCCCGCTGCTCCAGGACTACCCCGAGACCACTTTCGGCGGCGACTTTCCCACGCCGGCGGATTACCTCGACCCCTTCGTGCGCGAGCGCATCACGCAGGGGGGCAACTGGGCGCTGTACCCGCTGAACCATTACGGGCCCGGCACGCTGAACTATTTCAGCCCGGAGCCCAACCCCTCGCCGCCCTCGCGCGAGAACTGGCTGGGCACGGACGACCGGGGCCGTGACATGCTGGCGCAGCTCATCTACGGCTTTCGCGTCAGCGTGCTGTTTGCCCTGGCGCTGACGGCGGTGGGGGTGCTGCTGGGCGTGGCGGCGGGGGCGGTACAGGGCTTCTTCGGCGGCAAGACTGATCTGGCCTTTCAGCGCTTCATCGAGATATGGGGCTCCATGCCCGAGCTGTATTTGCTCATCATCTTCAGCGCCGTGTTCGCGCCCAGCATTGCGCTGCTGCTGGTGCTGCTCAGCCTGTTTGGCTGGATGGGACTGTCGGACTACGTGCGCGCCGAGTTTTTGCGCAACCGCCAGCTGGACTACGTCAAGGCCGCGCGCGCCCTGGGCGTGCCCAGCCGGCAGATCATCTGGCGCCACATCCTGCCCAACAGCATGACGCCGGTGGTCACCTTCCTGCCGTTTCGCATGGGCGCGGCCATCCTGGCGCTGACCTCTCTGGATTTTCTGGGCCTGGGCGTGCCGCCGGGCACTCCCAGCCTGGGCGAGCTGCTGAGCCAGGGCAAGAACAACATCGACGCATGGTGGATCTCGCTGTCCACCTTCGCGGTGCTGGTGACCACACTGCTGCTGCTCACCTTCATGGGTGACGCGCTGCGCGACGCCCTGGATCCCCGTAAACAATGAGCCCTGTCATCCCGCCATCTCCTGAGCACAGTTCAGCGCCGCTGCTGCAGGTGCGTGATCTGCGCGTCGCCTTCGGCGGCAAGCAGGTGGTGCATGGCGTCAGTTTCGACGTGCACGCGGGCGAGAAGCTGGCGCTGGTGGGCGAGTCGGGCTCGGGCAAGACGGTGACGGCGCTGTCGCTGCTGCGCCTGAGCGGCGATGCCCAGCTGTCCGGCAGTGCGCTGCTGCAGGGCCAGGGCGATCTGCTGCAGCTGTCCGAGCGGCAGTTGCGCGGCGTGCGTGGGGGCGACATCGCCATGGTCTTCCAGGAGCCCATGACGGCGCTCAACCCGCTCATGCCGGTGGGCGAGCAGGTGGCCGAGGTTTTGATGCTAAAACAGGCGCTAACCCGCTCCCAGTCAGCGCAGGCAGCTATCGAACTGCTAGCGTCCACGGGCATTCCCGAGCCCGCGCGCCGCGCCGCCAGCTTTGCCCACCAGCTGTCGGGCGGGCAGCGCCAGCGCGCCATGATCGCCATGGCCCTGGCCAGCCGGCCGCGCCTGCTGCTGGCCGATGAGCCCACCACGGCGCTGGACGTGACGCTGCGCGGGCAGATCCTGGAGCTGCTGTCCGATCTCCAGCGCCAGACGGGCATGGCCGTGCTGCTCATCACCCACGACCTGCAGCTGGTGCGCCGCTTCGCCGACCGTGTGGCCGTCATGGAGCACGGCCACCTGGTGGAGCAGGGCGCCGTGGGCGAGGTGTTCGCCGCGCCGCAGCACGACTACACGCGCCGGCTGATCCACAGCGCCCCGCAGCGCGATGTGCATGAGGAGCCCGAGGTGCCGGGCCAGCCACCCGCCGCGCAGGCGAGCGGCCTGCGCGTGGCTTACCCGGTGCCGCTGCCGGGCGTGCGCGGGTGGTTCCGCAAAGGCGAATTCGTCGCCGTGAAGGACGTGGCCCTGCGCCTGCCGCAGGCGCGTACCCTGGGCGTGGTGGGCGAATCCGGCTCGGGCAAGTCCACACTGGCGCAGGCGCTGCTGGGCCTGCTGCCGGCCAGCGGCGAGCTGCAGGTGGCCGGCCAGTCCTGGCAGCAGCCCGCGCAGCACAACGGTGCGCACAACCAGCAGCTGCGCCGCCAGGTGCAGGTGGTGTTCCAGGATCCGTTCTCCTCGCTGTCGCCGCGCCTGACCGTGGCCGAGATCGTCGGCGAAGGCCTGCGCGTGCACGAGCCGTCGTTGGCTGCTCCGCAGCAGCGCGAGCGCGTGCAGGCCATGCTGGTCGAGGTGGGCCTGACCGAGGCGCAGTTCCCCGGCCTGCTGGAGCGCTATCCACATGAATTCTCCGGCGGCCAGCGCCAGCGCCTGGCCATCGCCCGCGCCCTCATCGTCCAGCCGCGCCTGCTGGTGCTGGATGAGCCCACCAGCGCGCTGGACGTGACCATCCAGCAGCAGGTGCTGGCGCTGCTGCAGCGGCTGCAGCGGGAGCGGGCGCTGTCGTATCTGCTCATCACCCACGACGTGGCCGTGGTGGCCGCCATGGCGCACGAGGTGCTGGTGATGAAGGACGGCGAGGTGGTGGAGGCCGGCGACGTACGGCAGGTGCTGCAACAGCCGCGTCACCCTTATACCCAGCGCCTGGTGGCCGCGGCCACGCTACAGGCGGAGTCATCGCTCCCCCTTTCCCCCTAACCCCATGCCTCGCTTTGCCGCCAACCTGTCCATGCTCTACGCCGAGCATGACTTCCTGGACCGTTTCGCCGCCGCCGCTCGCGACGGCTTCGCCGGGGTCGAGTACCTCTTTCCCTACGATTGGCCGGCTCAGGCCATCGCCGAGCAACTGGCTGCGCACGGGTTGGCGCAGGTGCTGTTCAACGCGCCGCCGGGCGACTGGGCCGCCGGCGAGCGCGGCCTGGCCTGCCTGCCGGGGCGCGAGGCCGAGTTCCAGGACGGCATCGTCCGCGCGCTGGACTACGCCCGGCAGCTGAACTGCGAGCGCGTGCACGTCATGGCCGGCCTGGCACCGGCGGGTGTGCCCCACGAGCAGTTGCACCAGACCTACGTGCAGCGCCTGCGCTGGGCTGCGGCGCAGGCAGCCGCGCAGGGCGTTCGCCTGCTGATCGAACCCATCAACGGCCGCGACATGCCAGGCTACTTCCTGCAGCGGCAGGCCCAGGCGCACGCGCTTGTGCAGGAGATCGGCGCGCCCGACGTGCGGGTGCAGCTGGACCTGTACCACCTGCAGATCATGGAAGGCGACGTGACCACGGCGCTGCGCCGCGACCTGCCCACGGGCCGCGTTGGGCACCTGCAGATCGCCGGCGTGCCCGATCGCGGCGAGCCGGACCAGGGCGAACTGAACGGCCCCTACCTCTTCGGCGTGATCGACGAGCTGGCCACCGGCTGTGGCTGGGACGGCTGGGTGGGCTGCGAGTACCGCCCGCGCGACACCCGCCCCGGCGGCACCCAGCGCGGGCTGGCCTGGATGCGCCGCTGGTTGCAAGGCAAAAGCGGCTCTGGTCCGCTTCAATAAAGCGCGAGCAGCTATGCTTTAAGGAGCAGTGGTGGTTAGTGCAGCACCAGTACTGGCACGCTGCACAGGCGCAGCAGCGCCGTGGTGGTGCTGCCCACGATGAGCTGGCGGATGCGCGAGTGCCCGTAGGCGCCCAGCACCAGCAGCGCGTCGCTGCGCTCTTCCATGAGGGCAGGGATGGTCTCTTCGGGCGCGCCGGGAACGATTTGCGTGCCCACCTCGAAGCCCGCCGCGGTCAGCAGCGCCTGCGCCTCGTCCAGGCACTGGCGCGCCTGGGCCGTGGGCTCGCCGGCCATCGCCAGCAGGGCCGGCATGCCGCGCAGCAGCGGGCTGCGCGCCACGGCCTGCACGGCGCGGTGGGCGGTGGCGCTGCCGTCGTAGGCCACCACGAAGCTGCGCGGCGCGGTGAATTCGGTGCGCGTGACCACCAGGACGGGTTGGCGCACCTGGCGCACCACGCTTTCCACGCGATGGTCCAGGCGCAGCTTGCGCGCGCTGGTGGCGGGGCGGTTGCTGCCCAGTACGAACAGGCGGGCGCCGGGCTCGTGCTCCAGCAACACGTCGGTCAGCTCGCCGTGGCGCAGCAGCACCTGCAGCGCGGGCACCGATTCTTCGGGCACGCGGGTGCGCGCCTGCTCCAGCATGTGGCGCGCAGCCTGCTGGGCCAGCTGGGTGCGTTCCTCGTCCAGCGCGTTCAGGCGCTGCAGCAGCAGGTCCTGCGCGCCCATGCCGATCACGCCGCTGTAATCACCCACGGGGGGCAGGGGCTCGGGCTGCTGCAGGGCGTGCAGCAGCGCCAGCGGCGCGCCCAGCCGCTGCGTGGCCCAGATGGCGCCGTCCACCACGGCAGGGGTACTGGCCAGTCCGTCCAGGCAGGCGAAGACGGTGTTGGGCAAAGGGGCGGTGTTGTCGGTCATGGCGGCCTCGGCTCTCGGACGGTCAGGTTCGCCAGTGTGGCACCGGGGCGCGGGTGCGCCAAGCCGGCATGGCCCCGTCAGGGCCGGGGCGGCTCATCGGGCGGCGAGAACAGATCCCAGATGGCCATGAACAGCGCCGCGATCACCGGCCCGATGACGAAGCCGGTCAGCCCGAACAGCGCCATGCCGCCCAGGGTGGAGATCAGCACCACGTAGTCGGGCATCTTGGTGTCCTTGCCCACCAGCAGCGGGCGCAGCAGGTTGTCCACCAAGCCGATCACGCCCACGCCGTAGGCCGTGAGGATGAGGCCCTGCGTGGTCGCGCCGGTGGCCATGAAATAGATGGCCACCGGCCCCCAGATCAGCCCCGCCCCCACAGCGGGCAGCAGCGACAGAAAGGCCATCAGCACGCCCCACATCACCGGCCCCTGGATGCCCAGCAGCCAGAAGATCAGCCCGCCTAAAGCGCCCTGGGCCGCGGCCACGACGATGTTGCCCTTGACGGTGGCGCGGATCACGGTGGTGAACTTGCCCGACAGCTCGCGCTTGTGCTCGTCGTCCAGCGGGACAGCCCGGCGCAGCCGCGCGGCCAGGCGGGGGCCGTCGCGCAGCAGGAAGAACAGCAGGTACAGCATGACACCAAAGCTGACGATGAACTGCAGGGTGTTCTGCCCCACGTCCAGCGCCTTGGTGGCCAGGAACTGGCTGGCCTGTGCGCCGACGGAGGTCAGGCGCTCCTGCACCTCGGCCATGGAGGTCAGGTGCAGGCGGTCCAGCAGCGACAGCGCCCAGGCCGGCAGGGCAGACAGCACTTGCTGCACGTAAGCGCCGTAGTTCATCTGCCCGGAGCGCAGGCGCTCGTAGGTGACGCTGGCCTCCTGCACCAGCGACACTCCGATCAGCGCCACCGGCAGGATGACCATCACCAGGCACAGACACAGCGTCAGGAAGGCCGCCAGGTTGCGCCGCCGCGGCATGCGCGCCAATAGGCGCCGGTGCAGTGGGTTGAACAGGATGGCCAGCACCACGCCCCAGAAGACGGCACCATGGAAGGGCCACAGCACGGCGCCAAAGGCCAGCGTGACGGCGATGAGCAGCACGAGCAAAGTGCGGTTGTGGATGACAGGGGCGATCATGGGCGGTGCGAAGCCATAGGGAGGCCAGAATGTAAGCCAGCCGCACAGCTGCAAGCAGTGGCGACCGTCCCGGCTCTGCCAGACCATCGGTGGCACAATGATGCCCGCACCAAGGCCCTTCCCCTGCCACAGTCGCGTCCGCCAACCGGTTCAGCCGTGCCGCGGAAGGTTTGTCAACCAGCTAAAGCTTCCCCGGAGGGAAGCGGAGGTCAGCGCAGATATGAGCGAACCCACGTCCGTCTACCAAGCCTACCAGGGCAATACCTATCTCTTCGGCGGCAATGCGTCGTATGTCGAGGAGATGTACGAAAGCTATCTTGCCAACCCTGGCAGCGTGCCAGACTCCTGGCGGGAGTACTTTGATGCATTGCAGCATGTGCCCGCGGTGGACGGTAGCGACGCACGCGACGTGCCGCACCTTCCCGTCATCAACGCGTTTGCCGAACGCGCCAAACAGGGCGGTACACAGGTCGTGGTGGCCACCGGCGCTGACTCCGAACTGGGCAGGAAGCGTGTGGGCGTGCAGCAGCTCATCGCCGCTTACCGCAACGTCGGCGCCCGCTGGGCCGACCTCGATCCCCTCAAGCGCCAGGAGCGGCCCAGCATTCCCGAGCTGGAGCCGTCCTTCTACGGCTTCACGGACGCCGACCAAGAGACGGTGTTCAACGTCGGCAATACCTTCTTCGGCAAGGAAAGCCTGTCGCTGCGCGAGCTGATCAACGCGCTGCGCGAAACGTACTGCGGCACCATCGGCGCCGAGTACATGTACATCACGGACCAGAACCAGAAGCGCTGGTGGCAGCAAAAGCTGGAGTCCATCCGCACCAAGCCCCAGTTCGACGCCGAGAAGAAAAAGCGCATTCTGGAGCGCCTGACGGCTGCTGAAGGCCTGGAGCGCTTCCTGCATACCAAGTACGTGGGACAAAAGCGCTTCTCGCTGGAAGGCGGCGAGAGCTTCATCGCTGCCATGGACGAGCTGATCAGCTCGGCCGGCGCCCGCGGCGTGCAGGAGCTGGTGATCGGCATGGCCCACCGCGGCCGCCTGAACGTGCTGGTCAACACCCTGGGCAAGATGCCCAAGGACCTGTTCGCCGAGTTCGAGCACACCGCTCCCGAAGACCTGCCCGCCGGCGACGTGAAATACCACCAGGGCTTTTCCTCGGACGTGTCCACCTCCGGCGGTCCGGTGCACCTTTCCCTGGCCTTCAACCCCTCGCACCTGGAAATCGTCAACCCGGTGGTCGAGGGCTCGGTGCGCTCGCGCATGGACCGCCGCGGCGACCCCCAGGGCAAGCAGGTGCTGCCCGTGCTGGTGCACGGCGACGCGGCTTTCGCCGGCCAGGGCGTGAACCAGGAGACGCTGGCGCTGTCGGAGACGCGCGGCTACCACACCGGCGGCACGGTGCACATCATCATCAACAACCAGATCGGCTTCACCACCTCCGATCCCCGCGACCTGCGTTCCACGCTGTACTGCACCGACATCGTGAAGATGATCGAGTCGCCCGTGCTGCACGTGAACGGCGACGACCCCGAAGCCGTCTGCCTGGCGATGCAGCTGGCGCTCGAGTACCGCATGGAGTTCTCGCGCGATGTGGTGGTGGACATCGTGTGCTATCGCAAGCTGGGCCACAACGAGCAGGACACCCCCATGCTCACCCAGCCGCTGATGTACAAGAAGATCGCGCAGCACCCCGGCACCCGCAAACTCTATGCCGACAAGCTGGCCGCGCAGGGCCTGGGCGAGACGCTGGGCGACGACATGGCCAAGGCCTATCGCGCCGCCATGGAAGAAGGCAAGCACACGGTCGACCCGGTGCTGACCGACTTCAAGCGCAAGTACGCAGTGGACTGGAGCCCGTTCCTGAACAAGGCCTGGACCGATGCCGGCGATACGGCCATTCCGCTGGCCGAGTGGAAGCGCCTGGCCGAGCGCATCACTACCGTGCCCGAGACGGTGTCCCCGCACACTCTGGTCAAGAAGGTGCTGGACGACCGCGCCGCCATGGGCCGCGGTGAGGTCAACGTGGACTGGGGCATGGGCGAACACATGGCCTTCGCTTCGCTCGTGGCCTCCGGCTATCCCATCCGCCTGTCGGGCGAGGACAGCGGTCGTGGCACCTTCACGCACCGCCACGCCGTCATCCACGACCAAAAGCGCGAGAAGTGGGACGAAGGCACCTATGTGCCGCTGCAGAACGTGGCCGAGAACCAGGCACCGTTCGTCGTCATCGACTCCATCCTGTCCGAGGAGGCCGTGCTGGCCTTCGAGTACGGCTACGCGTCCAACGATCCCAACACCCTGGTGGTCTGGGAGGCGCAGTTCGGCGACTTTGCCAACGGCGCACAGGTCGTGATCGACCAGTTCATCGCCTCCGGCGAGGTCAAGTGGGGCCGCATTAATGGCCTCACGTTGATGCTGCCACACGGCTATGAAGGCCAGGGCCCGGAGCACAGCTCGGCCCGCCTGGAGCGCTTTATGCAGCTGGCCGCCGAGGCCAACATGCAGATCGTGCAGCCCACCACGGCCAGCCAGATCTTCCACGTGCTGCGCCGCCAGATGGTGCGCAACCTGAGGAAGCCTCTGGTCATCATGACGCCGAAGTCGCTGCTGCGGAACAAAGATGCGACCTCGCCCCTGGCCGAGTTCACCGAAGGCGCTTTCCGCACTGTGCTGGGCGAGCAGGACCAGGCCATCGCCAATAACGCGGCCAAGGTCAAGCGCGTCATCGCCTGTTCGGGCAAGGTCTATTACGACCTGGTGAAAAAGCGTGCCGAGAAGGAAGCCACCGATGTGGCCATCGTGCGCATCGAGCAGCTGTACCCCTTCCCGCACAAGGCCTTCGGCGCCGAGCTGAAAAAGTACCCCAAGGCCACCGAGATCGTGTGGTGCCAGGACGAGCCGCAGAACCAGGGCGCCTGGTTCTTCATCCAGCACAACATCCACGAGAACATGCAGGATGGCCAGAAACTGGGCTACGCCGGCCGCGCCGCCTCCGCCTCGCCGGCGGTGGGCTACGCGCATCTGCACCAGGACCAGCAAAAGGCCCTGGTGGAGGCCGCCTTCGCCAAGCTCAAGGGTTTTGTTCTGACCAAGTAAGGCCAAGCAACAACCACGCGCTCAGTACAAAACCCTGAACAGGAAGAATTTCAAAATGGCAATCGTAGAAGTCAAGGTCCCCCAGTTGTCCGAATCCGTGGCCGAGGCCACGCTGCTGCAATGGAAGAAAAAGCCCGGCGAAGCCGTGGCCGCCGACGAGATCCTGATCGAGATCGAGACGGACAAGGTGGTGTTGGAAGTGCCGGCTCCGGCGGCCGGCGTGCTCGCCGAGATCCTGCAAGCTGATGGCGCCACCGTTGTGGCCGAGCAGCCCATCGCCAAGATCGACACCGAGGCGGTGGCTGGCGCAACCGCTCCGGCCGCTGCCCCGGCGCCGGCTGCGGCTCCCACATCCGCCCCGGCAGCTGCCCCCGCCGCAGGCGGCGGCAAGGGCGACGTGGCCATGCCGGCCGCTGCCAAGATCCTGGCCGAGAACAATCTGTCCGCGTCCGACGTGCAGGGCACGGGCAAGGATGGCCGCGTGACCAAAGGCGACGCGCTGTCGGCCGTGGCAGGTGGCGTGAAGTCCACCGCCGCCGTCATTCCCACGGGCGTGCCCACCAAGGCGCTGCCGCAAGTGGCCGCACCCGCCTCGGCCACGCAGGATCTGGGCCAGCGCCCGGAGCAGCGCGTACCCATGAGCCGCCTGCGTGCCCGCATCGCCGAGCGCCTGCTGCAGTCGCAGTCCACCAACGCCATCCTGACCACCTTCAACGAGGTGAACATGGCTCCGGTGATGGAGCTGCGCAAGAAGTTCCAGGACGCGTTCACCAAGGAGCACGGCGTCAAGCTCGGCTTCATGTCCTTCTTTGTGAAGGCCGCCGTGCATGCGCTCAAGAAGTACCCGGTGATCAACGCATCGGTTGACGGCAACGACATCGTCTACCACGGCTACTTCGACATCGGCATTGCCGTGGGCTCTCCGCGTGGCCTGGTGGTGCCCATCCTGCGCAACGCCGACCAGATGAGCTTTGCCGATATCGAGAAGAAGATCGCGGAGTTCGGCAAGAAGGCCCAGGACGGCAAGCTGGGCATCGAGGACATGACCGGTGGCACGTTCTCGATCTCGAACGGCGGCACCTTCGGTTCGATGATGTCCACTCCCATCATCAACCCGCCGCAGTCGGCCATCCTCGGCGTGCACGCCACCAAGGACCGCGCCGTGGTCGAGAACGGCCAGGTCGTGGTGCGCCCGATGAACTACCTGGCCATGTCGTACGACCACCGCATCATCGACGGCCGCGAGGCCGTGCTGGGCCTGGTGGCCATGAAGGACGCGCTGGAAGATCCTTCGCGTCTCCTCTTCGATCTGTAAGGCGCACCGCACAGGGCGCTTGCATCTATCGCAAACCCACCCTCGGCCCGGCCTTGCGGTGGGTTTTTCCTTTCAGATACCAGATTTTCACAACACCATGAGCAAGCAATTCGACGTCATCGTCATCGGCGCCGGCCCCGGCGGCTACATCGCGGCCATCCGCGCGGCGCAACTGGGCATGCAGGTCGCCTGCATCGACGAGTGGAAGAACGCAGCTGGCGGTCCCGCGCCTGGCGGCACCTGTACCAACGTGGGCTGCATCCCGTCCAAGGCGCTGCTGCAATCCTCGGAGTATTTCGAACACGCCAACAAGCACTTCGCCGAGCATGGCATCACCGCCAAGGACGTGAAGATGGACGTGGCCACCATGATTGGCCGCAAGGACACCGTGGTGAAGCAGAACAACGACGGCATCCTGTACCTCTTCAAGAAGAACAAAGTCACGTTCTTCCACGGCCGTGGCGCGTTCTCCAAGGCGGTGGACGGCGGTTACGAGGTCCAGGTCAGCGGCGCCAGCAACGAGACACTGATGGCCAAGCAGATCATTGTCGCCACCGGCTCCAACGCCCGTGCGCTGCCCGGTGCCGAGTTCGATGAGGACACAATCCTGTCCAACGACGGCGCTCTGGCCCTGGGTAGCGTACCCAAGACGCTGGGCGTCATCGGCTCGGGCGTGATCGGCCTGGAGATGGGCAGCGTCTGGCGCCGCCTGGGCGCCCAGGTCACGGTGCTGGAGGGCCTGCCCACCTTCCTGGGCGCGGTGGACGAGCAGATCGCCAAGGAGGCCAAAAAGGCCTTCGACAAGCAGGGTCTGAAGATCGAACTGGGCGTGAAGATCAGCGAGGTCAAGAAGGGCAAGAAGGGCGTGAGCGTCGCCTACGCCAACGCCAAGGGCGAGGCCGTCACGCTCGACGTGGACAAGCTCATCGTCTCCATCGGCCGCGTGCCCAACACCACAGGCCTGAACCCCGAGGCCGTCGGCCTGAAACTGGACGAGCGCGGCGCCGTGGTGGTCGATGAGGAGTGCCGCACCAACCTGCCCGGCGTGTGGGCCGTGGGCGACGTGGTGCGCGGCCCCATGCTGGCGCACAAGGCCGAGGAAGAGGGCGTAGCCGTGGCCGAGCGCATTGCCGGCCAGCATGGGCACGTCAACTTCAACACTATCCCCTGGGTCATCTATACCAGCCCGGAGATCGCTTGGGTCGGCCGCACCGAGCAGCAGCTCAAAGCCGACGGCGTGAAGTACAAGGCCGGCACCTTCCCCTTCATGGCGAACGGCCGCGCACGCGCGCTGGGCGACACCACCGGCATGGTGAAGTTCCTGGCCGATGCACAGACCGACGAGATCCTGGGCGTGCACATGGTTGGCCCGATGGTCAGCGAGCTGATCGCCGAGGCCGTGGTGGCCATGGAATTCAAGGCCAGCAGCGAGGACATCGCGCGCATCTGCCACGCCCACCCCTCGCTGTCCGAGGCGACCAAGGAAGCGGCCCTGGCGGTGGACAAGCGCACGCTCAACTTCTGATCGCGGGTTTGTAATGAAAATAGCTGCCAACGCTTGCTGGACAAGCGCTGGCAGCTATTGTTTTTGAAGCAAGGAAGACTGGTGAACGTCAGGCAGACCTATGAGGCGGAGCTCGCCGCCAAGGGCTTCAAGAGCGACCCGGCGCAGCTGCGCGCCGTCGACGCCCTGGAGCGCTGCGCACAGGAGTGGGGCGCGTACCGGCAGCGGCGCTCCAACACGCTCAAGAAGCTGATCAACCGTCCGAGCATCCCCCGGGGGGTGTACATGTATGGCGGCGTGGGGCGCGGCAAGAGTTTTCTGATGGACTGCTTCTTCAACGCCGTGCCGCTCAAACGCAAGGTGCGCCTGCACTTTCACGAGTTCATGCGCGAGGTGCACCGCGAGCTGGCTTCGCTGCAGGGCCAGCAGAACCCGCTTCAAGTGCTGGGTGCGCGCATCGCCAAGCGCTACAAGCTGATCTGCTTTGACGAGTTCCACGTCGCGGACATCACCGACGCCATGATCCTGCACCGTCTGCTGGCAGCGCTGTTCGACAACGACGTGGGCTTTGTCACCACATCCAACTTCAGACCCGACGACCTGTACCCCGGCGGGCTGCACCGCGACCGCATCCTGCCGGCGATCGAACTGCTCAACGAGCGCATGGAAGTGGTGAACGTAGACAACGGCACCGACTACCGCCGCCGCACCCTGGAAAACGCCAGGCTCTACCACTGCCCCCTGGGCGCCGAGGCGGACGCGGCCATGGCCGCCACCTTCGACCTGCTGGCCGAGGTGCACGACGAGGACCCGGTGCTGCACATCGAGGCGCGACAGATCCGGGCCCTGCGCCGCGCCGGTGGGGTGGTCTGGTTCGACTTCCGCGAGCTGTGCATGGGCCCGCGCTCGCAGAACGACTACCTGGAGATCGCCTCACAGTTCCACACCGTGCTGCTGTCGGGCGTGCCGCACATGCCGGTGAACATGGCCTCGCCCGCACGGCGCTTCACCTGGCTGGTGGACGTGCTGTATGACCGGCGCGTGAAGCTCATCATCTCGGCAGCCGTGCCGCCAGAGCAGCTCTATACCGAAGGGCCGCTGGCGCATGAATTCCCGCGCACCGTCTCGCGCCTGAACGAGATGCAGTCCAAGGAATTCCTGGCGCTGGAGCGCCGCGTGGTGGATACCAGCCTGACCTGAGGAGCGCCATCCATGCTGCCTATGCGCACCCTTTGCCATCGCGCCCTGGCCTTGACTCTGGGCGGCCTGCTGCTGCCCGCCCTGGCGCAGGCTGACCCGGCTGCGGCAGCCCGGCGCGATGCGCAGCGCGCCCAGCTGCAGCGCGAGCGCCAGGCCATCGAGGCGCAGCTTGCCAAGGACGAGGCCGCCTGCTACCGGCGCTTTGCTGTCGAGGACTGCCTGCGCCGCGCCCGCGCCGAGGCGCGCGAGCGCGACGCCATCCGCTGGCGCCAGGAGCTGGAACTCAACGACGAGGAGCGGCGCGAGAAAGCCGAGCAGCGTCGGCGTTCCATCGACGAGCGCCAGCAGGCCCAGCCCGTGCCGGACGCGCCGGCTGCCGGGCAGCCCGCACGCGGCACGGCCTTCGATGCCGCCCAGCGCGCGCAGCAGGCGCGCGAGCGCGCCGGCCAGCAAAGCGGCCGGCAAGCGGAGCACGAGGCGCAGCGCCAACGCCGTGCGCAGGAGCAGGCCGAACAGGCGGAACGCTCGCGCGAGCGCTTTGAAGAAAGGCAGGAGAAGGCGCGCAAGCGCCGCGAGGCGCATGAGCGCGAGCGCGCCAATGCCGAAGCGGCCGGGCGGGCCGCGCCCCGGCCCTTGCCCGAGCCGGCCGCCGACCAGTGAAGCCGGCGACGGGCCGCGTTAGTCCGCGCCGGTGCCGTGCAGCGCTGCCAGGCGCGGCGGAGCTTTTTCTTCCACCAGCTGCTCCATGCGGACGATGGCCAGCGACAGGTTGTCGCCGCCGCCGCCCGAGCGCGCCCGCGCCTTTTCGATGAAAAACTCCGAGGCCTCCCGCGGTGTCAGTGACTGCAGCACGGCGGCGAATTCGTCGGGCGAGAAGTAGTGCCACACGCCGTCGCTGCAGGCCAGCAGCACGTCGCCTGGCTGCAGCTGCGGGATGAAGTGGGGTGTGGCCGGTGGATCGGCCTCCGTGCCCAGGCAGCCGACAAGGATGTTGGAGTGCGGATGCGTCAGCGCCTCGGTGTCGGTGATCTCGCCGCGGTCTACCAATGCCTGCACGTACGAATGGTCGCTGGTGCGGTGCACCAGCTGTCCGTTGCGGAAGTGGTACAGGCGCGAATCGCCCGCATGCACCCAGTGGCAATCGCCGCGCGGATTGATGAGGAAGGCGGCGATGGTGCTGTGCGGCTCCTGCTCGGCCGAGATGGCCGTCAGGCGGATGACGATGTGCGACTCCTGGACGATGTGCTTGAGCAGTGCAGCGGCGTCGTCCGTGTCGGGCGAATAGCGCTCGAACAGCTGTCGCGCCGTCAGCATGACCTGGTCGGAGGCCTTGCGCCCGCCGCTGCGCCCACCCATGCCGTCAGCCACCACGCCCAGCACGCAGCCGTTGTGCCGCGAGTGCACCAGCAGGGCCACTTGGTCCTGCTGGTATTCGCGGTCACCCCTGTGGATGCCGGTGGCGGCGATCAGGCGAAACGGCTTGGTCATGGCGCTGCGGTGTTGGCAAGCAAAAGGGTGGGTTTCACCAGAACTTCCACCAGGGGTTGTCCTTGGCGCGAAAGCCCTTGCCCAGTAGCGTGGTCTGCGGGTAGCTGGCCAACAGCACGCGGCGTGCGTCGTCACGCAGCTGCTCCATGCCCAGTGCGTCGTAGGAACGCACCAGGATGTACAGCGCCTCCTCGGTGGCCGGCACGTCCTTGTAGTCGGCAATGGCGCTCTGCGCGCGGCTGACGGCGGCCACGTAGGCGCCGCGCTCGAAGTAGTAGCGCGCTACGTGCACCTCGTACTGGGCCAGCGAGTTGACGATGTAGGTCATACGCAGGCGGGCATCGGGCGTGTAGCGCGAATCGGGAAAGCGCGTGACCAGTTCGCGGAAGGATTCAAACGAATCCTTGGCGGCCTTCTGGTCGCGCTCGGACAGGTCCTGGCGCGAAATCCAGGAAAACATGCCCAGGTTGTCATTGAAATTGACCAGGCCCTTCAGGTACAGGGCGTAGTCGTAGGCCGGGCTGGCCGGATGCAGCTTCATGAAGCGGTCCAGCGTGGCGATGGCCTGGGCTTTCTCTCCGCCCTTGTATTGGGCATAGGCCTTTTCCAACTGGGCTTGCTGGGCTAGCGGCGTTCCGGCGGCGCGGCCTTCCAGCTTCTCCAGCAACGGCACGGCCTTGTCATAGGCGCCGCCATTGAGCTCGTCGCGTGCCTCGGAGTAGATCTTGTCCGTGCTCCAGCCGGCGGTCTTGTCTTCGGTGGTGTTGGCGCACCCGCCCAGCAAGGCGGCGGCCAGCAGGGCGGGCAGCAGGAACGGGGAAAAACGCGGCATGGGATTGGGCGATGGATGAGGAGTAGGAAACCGGCGCCTCGCTACGGGGACGAGCCCGGTCTGGCGCAGCGCAGCAGACCATTGTATGTAACGGTGCCCCGTGCCGGGCACGGGCATGGGGGCGTTTTTACAATGTCCAGATGTTTGTCCACCTGCGCCTGCATACCGAATTCTCCGTTGTCGATGGCACCGTGCGCATCGATGAGATCGTCAAGGCGGCTGCCCGAGACGGCCAGCCGGCCATGGCCATCAGCGACCTAAACAACCTGTTTGGCGCCATCAAGTTCTACCGGCAAGGGCGCAGCAAGGGGGTCAAGCCCCTGCTGGGCGCCGAAGTCACGCTGGAGGGTGAACCCGGCCAGCCCGCGCCGCGCCTGCTGCTGCTGGCGCAGGGTCGCCAGGGCTACCTGAACCTGTGCGAGCTGCTGGCCCGCGCCTGGACCCGCAACGTGGTGCGCAACCAGCCGGTGTGCACCTGGCAGTGCCTGGAGGAGCTGGGCGGTGGTCTGATCGTCCTGTCCGGTGCCCAGGCCGGACCGGTGGGCCAGGCGCTCGTCAAGGGCAATCTGGAAGGAGCCGAAGCCATGGCGCAGCAGCTGGCGGCGCTCTTTCCTCGGCGCTTTTACATCGAGTTGCAGCGTGCCGGCCGCCCGGATGACGAGGCCCACGTCAGCGCTGCCGTGCAGTTGGCAGCGCGGTTGCAGCTGCCGGTGGTGGCGACGCACCCCATTCAGTTCACGGCGCCCGATGACTACGAGGCGCACGAGGCACGGGTGTGCATTGCCGAAGGCGAGATCCTGGCCAACCCGCGGCGTGTGCGCCGCTTCACGCGTGAGCAGCACTTCAAGACGGCCGCCCAGATGCAGGCGCTGTTCGCCGATGTGCCCTCGGCACTGTCCAACAGCGTGGAGATCGCGCGCCGCTGCAACCTGACCCTGGTGCTGGACAAGCCGCAGCTGCCCGACTTTCCCACCCCGGGCGGCATGCCCATCGACGGCTACTTCCGGCAGGCCTCGTTCGAGGGGCTGGAGGAGCGGTTGGTGCACCTGTTCCCCAACGAGGCTGAGCGCGAGCGACAGCGGCCCCGCTACGTGGAGCGGCTGGAGTTCGAGCTGGGCACCATCCTGAAGATGGGTTTCCCCGGCTATTTTCTGATCGTGGGCGACTTCATCCAGTGGGCCAAGGCCAATGGCTGCCCAGTGGGCCCGGGCCGTGGCTCGGGCGCCGGCTCGCTGGTGGCCTATGCGCTGAAGATCACGGATCTGGATCCGCTGCAGTACAACCTGCTGTTCGAACGCTTTCTGAATCCAGAGCGGGTGTCCATGCCCGACTTCGACATCGATTTCTGCCAGTCCAACCGCGACCGGGTCATCGAATACGTGAAGGACAAGTACGGCAAGAATGCCGTGAGCCAGATCGCCACCTTCGGCACCATGGCCGCCAAGGCTGCCATCCGCGACGTGGGCCGCGTGATGGACATGAGCTACACCTTCTGTGACGGCATCTCCAAGCTGGTGCCCGGCAAGCCCGGGCAGACCTACACGCTGGCCTATCCGCCCGAGCCCAAGAAGGAGGGCGACAAGAACAACTACGCCCTGGAGCTCGAACCCCTGCTGTACGAACGCGTGCGCAAGGAGGAGGACGTGCGCACCGTCATCGAAATGGCGCAAAAGCTCGAGGGCATGACGCGCAACATCGGCATGCACGCCGGCGGCGTGCTGATCGCGCCGGGCAAGCTGACGGACTTCTGCCCCCTGTACCAGCAGCCGGGCAGCGAGTCGGCCGTGAGCCAGTACGACAAGGACGACGTGGAGGCCATTGGCCTGGTCAAGTTCGACTTTCTGGGCCTGGCTACGCTGACAATCCTGGAGATTGCGCGTGAGCTGATCAAGAAGCGCCACAAGGGCCAGGAGGACTTCGCCTTCGAACGCGTCCCGCTGGACGACGCGCGCACCTACCGGCTGTTCTCCGAAGGCAAGACCGAGGCCGTGTTCCAGTTTGAAAGCCGCGGCATGCAGGGCATGCTGAAGGAGGCCCGGCCCAGTCGGCTAGAAGACCTGATCGCCCTGAACGCCCTGTACCGCCCGGGGCCCATGGACCTGATCCCCAGCTTCGTGAACCGCAAGCACGGTAAGGAAGAGGTGCTCTACCCGCACCCGCTGGTCGAGCCGGTGCTGGCCGAGACCTACGGCATCATGGTCTACCAGGAGCAGGTCATGCAGACTGCCCAGGTGCTGGGCGGCTACAGCCTGGGCGGCGCCGATATGCTGCGCCGCGCCATGGGCAAGAAAAAGCCCGAGGAGATGGCCAAGCACCGCGAGATCTTCCGCAAGGGCGCGGCCGAGAAGGGTATCGGCGAGGCCCAGGCCGACGAGGTCTTCGACCTGATGGAGAAGTTTGCGGGCTACGGCTTCAACAAGTCGCATGCCGCGGCCTACTCTCTGCTGGCCTACCACACGGGCTGGCTGAAGGTGCATTACACGGCAGAGTTCTACTGCGCCAACATGACCGTGGAAATGGACGACACGGACAAGCTCAAGGTGCTGTACGAGGATGCCGTCAAGCACTTCGGCATCACCTTCGAGCCGCCCGACGTGAACCGTGGCAACTACCGCTTCGAGCCAGTGACCGACAAGGTCATCCGTTATGGCCTGGGCGCTGTCAAGGGTACGGGCCAGGCTGCCATCGAGGCCATCATCGCCGCCCGGGAAGGGCAGGGCGTAGGTCCCCAGGGAAGCACCTGCGGTCCATTTACCAGCCTGTTCGACTTCTGCGTGCGCGTGGACCGCACCCGCATCAATAAGCGCACTGTGGAAGCCCTCATCAAGGCCGGGGCTTTTGACCGCCTGCATGCGGACCGCGCGGTGCTGGTCGCCTCTATTGACCGGGCCTTCGAATTCGCCAACGCGCAGCTGGCCAACGCCAACCAGGGTGGCCTGTTCGACATGATGGGCGAAGACGCCATCGGCTCCAGCACCCAGGAGCCCGATCTGGTGCAGGTGCCCGAGTGGGGCGTGAAGGAGCGTCTGACGCAGGAAAAAACTGCCATCGGCTTCTACCTTTCCGGCCATTTGTTCGACGAGGTCGAGGCCGAGGTGCGCCGCTTCGTGCGCACGCCGATCGCCGAGCTGGCCGACAGCCGCGAGCCGCAGGTCATGGCCGGCATCGTCAGCGACTGCCGCGTCATCAACGGCCAGCGCGGCAAGCTGGCACTGTTCAAGCTGGACGACAAGTCGGGTGCCATCGAGGCATCGGCTGACGAGGCCGTGATCGCCGCCGCCGGGCCCCTGCTGCGCGACGACGAGTTCGTGGTGCTGTCCGGGCGCCTGCAGCTGGACCACTTCAGCGGCGGCCTGCGGCTGAAGGTGCAGCAGGTCTGGAGCCTGGCGGACGCGCGGGCGCGCTTCGGCAAATACCTGCACGTGAGCAGCGCCCGGCGCCCGGACGTGGCAGCCATCGTGCGCGAGTTCCCGCCCAAGCGGGAGCACACCGAGCATGGCGAGGATCTGCTGCACGGCCTGCGCGTGCGCATCGCCGTGCATTGCGCGGCCGACGACGCCGCGGCAATGGCCGAGCTGCAGCTGGGCGAGGGCAGCCGTTTCTTTCCCTGCGACGCCGCTCTGGCCGCCTGGAACGCCCAGGCGGGCGGCGGTGCGAATGTGGTGTATGAGCTAGGCTGAAAATGCTTGAAAAGCGCCTCCGCGGCGCCAATTGTCGTGGGACCGCGCGCCAGTGCGGCTCGATAGAATGAATTTCATGGCAACCCAACCCCCTCCGCAGGCACCCACGCGGCCACTGGCCCCGTCCCGGGATGACGGCAGCGCGGCCGTGCTCGAACGCCGGCCCCTGAAGACGCAGCCGCCGCAGATGTACCAGGTGGTCATGCTCAATGACGACTACACCCCCATGGAGTTCGTGGTCGTGGTGCTGCAGGAATTCTTCAACAAGGACAGGGAGGCGGCCACGCAGATCATGCTCAGGATTCACCTGGACGGAAAAGGCATCTGCGGCGTGTTCACGCGCGATGTGGCTGCCACCAAGGTGGGACAGGTGCTGGATGCCGCGCGCCAGGCCGGCCACCCCCTGCAATGCCTGAGTGAACCTGTTGAATAAAAGGCCTTTGCCCCCGATCTACAGTCAATTCGCAACACGCAAGCACAAAGGAGTTCGCACATGATTGCCCAGGAACTGGAAGTCAGCTTGCACATGGCCTTCGTCGAGGCCCGCCAGCAGCGCCACGAGTTCATTACCGTGGAACATCTGCTGCTGGCGCTGCTGGATAACCCCAGCGCAGCCGAAGTGCTGCGCGCCTGCGCCGCCAACCTCGATGACCTGCGCGCATCGCTGAGTCATTTCATCAAGGACAACACGCCTCAGGTGGCGGGATCCGACGAGGTGGACACCCAGCCCACGCTGGGTTTCCAGCGCGTCATCCAGCGCGCCATCATGCACGTGCAGTCCACCGGCAACGGCAAGAAGGAAGTTACCGGCGCCAACGTGCTGGTGGCCATCTACGGCGAGAAGGATTCGCACGCCGTCTACTACCTGCACCAGCAGGGCGTCACCCGTCTGGACGTGGTGAATTTCATCGCCCACGGCATCCGCAAGGGCGAGCCGCAGGAGCCCGCCAAGCCCGAATCGCAGTCCGAAGGCGAGGAGAGCGCGCAGGGTGAGCGCAGCGAGAAGGCCTCGCCGCTGGAGCAGTACACGCAAAACCTGAACCAGGCGGCCAAGGACGGCAAGATCGACCCGCTGATCGGCCGCAACTACGAGGTCGAGCGCACCATTCAGATCCTGTGCCGCCGCCGCAAGAACAACCCGCTGCTGGTGGGTGAGGCCGGCGTGGGCAAGACGGCCATTGCCGAAGGCCTGGCCTGGCGCATCACCCAGGGCGATGTGCCGGAGATTCTGGCCGAGGCCACGGTGTATTCGCTGGACATGGGCGCCCTGCTGGCGGGCACCAAGTACCGCGGCGACTTCGAGCAGCGCCTCAAGGGCGTGCTCAAGAGCCTCAAGGACAAGCCCAACGCCATCCTGTTCATCGACGAGATCCACACGCTGATCGGCGCTGGCGCTGCCTCGGGCGGCACGCTGGACGCGTCCAACCTGCTCAAGCCGGCGCTGTCCAGCGGCCAGCTCAAGTGCATCGGCGCGACCACCTTCACCGAGTACCGCGGCATCTTCGAGAAGGATGCGGCGCTGTCACGGCGCTTCCAGAAGGTGGATGTGGTCGAGCCCACGGTGGCCGAGACGATCGACATCCTGAAGGGCCTCAAGAGCCGCTTCGAAGAACATCACAGCGTGAAGTACGCCGCCGCCGCGCTGCAGGCCGCTGCCGAGCTGAGCGCCAAGTACATCAACGACCGCCACCTGCCCGACAAGGCCATCGACGTGATCGACGAGGCCGGTGCGGCGCAGCGCATCCTGACGCCCTCCAAGCGCAAGAAGACCATCGGCAAGACCGAGATCGAGGAGATCGTGGCGAAGATCGCCCGCATCCCGCCCGCCAACGTCAGCAACGACGACCGCAGCAAGCTGCAGACGCTCGAACGTGACCTCAAGAGCGTCGTCTTCGGCCAGGACAAGGCGCTGGAGGTGCTGGCCGCCAGCGTGAAGATGGCGCGCTCGGGCCTGGGCAAGGGCGACAAGCCTATCGGCGCCTTCCTGTTCAGCGGCCCCACGGGCGTTGGCAAGACCGAGGCCGCCAAGCAGCTGGCCTACATCATGGGCGTGGACCTGATCCGCTTCGACATGTCGGAGTACATGGAGCGCCACGCCGTGAGCCGCCTGATCGGCGCGCCGCCGGGCTACGTGGGCTTCGACCAGGGCGGGCTGCTGACCGAGGCCGTCACCAAGAAGCCGCACTCGGTGCTGCTGCTCGACGAGATCGAGAAGGCCCACCCGGACATCTTCAACGTGCTGCTGCAGGTCATGGACCACGGCACGCTGACGGATAACAACGGGCGCAAGGCCGACTTCCGCAACGTCATCATCATCATGACGACGAACGCGGGCGCCGAGGCGCTGAACAAGTCGAGCATCGGCTTCACCAACGCGCGCCAGGCGGGCGACGAGATGGCCGACATCAAGCGCCTGTTCACGCCGGAGTTCCGCAACCGCCTGGATGCCATCGTGAGCTTCAAGGCCCTCGACGAGCAGATCATCCTGCGCGTGGTGGACAAGTTCCTGCTGCAATTAGAGCAGCAGCTGGCGGAGAAGAAGGTGGAAGTCACCTTCACCGACACGCTGCGCAAGCACCTGGCCAAGAAGGGCTTCGATCCGCTGATGGGCGCACGCCCGATGCAGCGCCTTATCCAGGACACCATCCGCAAGGCGCTGGCCGACGAGCTGCTGTTCGGCCGCCTGACGGACGGCGGCCGGCTGGCGGTGGACATCGAGTCCAAGACCGACGAGCAGGGTGCGGAGACGGCGGAGGTCCAGCTGGACATCCAGCCCTTGCCCAAGCGCGAGCGTGGCACCAAGTCCGAGCCGGCAGAACCGGAAGAGGCCACGGCCGACTGAAGCGCCGGCGCCTGAGCTACCAAAAAGCCGCAGCTTCTGCTGCGGCTTTTTTATGTGCCAAATCGGCCTCCACCGCTTGCCAGCCAAGCGCTGGCAGCTATCAAAACGGGAGTGAGTCGGTCATCGTTGCATCTGCGCGGCATGCGCTGCCCGCGCCCGCTGCCGCCGCCGCCACAGCCACCAGGCCAGCAGGCCTAGAAAGAGGGGCACCAGCCACAGGCGCAGCGCGACCAGCCACAGGGTGGCGTCTCCCTTGCGGGATGCGCGGCTGAAGACGTCCACCCATCCCAGCAGCGCGAAGCCGCTGGCAAGGACAAAGCCCTGCAGCGCCAGCAGCAGCGCCCAGCCGCCCCCGGGCTGCGGCCCCGGCGCCCGCTGCGCTGCTCGTTCGCGGCTAGAGCGCCAGGCCGCGGACAGTAGCGCACCCAGCAGCAGCGCGGGCAGGGCATTGAGGGCGATCAGCACCCACGGGCTGCCGCAGCCGTTGCCCAGCACGAAGTTCCCGATGGCCAGCGGAATGGCTGCCGCGCAGAGCGCCAGCGCCAGCAGCAGCGCCCGGCTAACGCGGCGCCGGGCCGGGCCTTCGGTCCACCAGCCCAGCAGCACCGGCGCGGCCAGCATGGCCAGCAGGCTGGCGCCGGTCACGGCTAGGAAGGCAGTGTTGGCGCCCTCCGTCCAGCCGGCCGTGCAGCTGCGCGGGCCTGCTGCCAGCACCTGGGACGGCGCGGCGCAGGCGCTGGCAATCCACCAACCCCATCGGCGCAGCATGTCCGCTCGGTACAGGGGCTTCATGGCGCTACCTGCTGCAGCAGCTCCCGCGTGGCAAAGCCGTCGGCCGGCAGGCCCAGGCTTTGCTGCAGCCGGCGCACGCCGGCGCGTGTCGCCGGGCCCAGCACGCCGTCGGCGCTGCCCACATCCATCCCGCGCGCGTTCAGCGCTTCCTGCAGGGTGGTGATCTCGGCGCGCGTCAGCGGCTTGATGTCGCGCGGCCAGGGCGCCTGCAGGCCGCCGCCGCCGTCGATCTGGCGCGCCAGCAGGGCCACGCCCAGGGCATAGTTGACGGAGTTGTTGTAGCGCAGCAGTGCGCGGAAGTTGGGCCCGACCAGCACGGCCGGCCCGCGTGCGCCAGCCGGTGTGAGGATGGAAGCGCCCTCCAGCGCCGGCAGCGGCGCGCCGCCCATGCCGCGCACGCCCTCGGCCGCCCAGTCGGCGCTGGACTGGCGCACCGTCAGCTCCGCCCGGGAATAGTCGAAGCCCTCGGGCAGGCGTACCTCGGCGCCCCAGGGCTGGCCGCGCTGCCAGCCAGAATGGGCCAGGAAGTTGGCCGTGGAGGCGGCCACGTCCGGCACGCTGGCCCAGATGTCGCGCCGGCCGTCGCCGTCGGCATCGACAGCGTGCGCCAGGAACACCGAAGGCAGGAACTGCGTATGTCCCATGGCGCCAGCCCAGGAGCCGATCAGTGCGCTGGCGGCGATCTCGCCCTGGTCCACGATGCGCAGCGCCGCCAGCAGCTCCGAGCGCGCCCAGTCGCGCCGGCGGCCGTCGTAGGCCAGCGTGGCCAGCGCGTCCACGGTGGAGAAGCTGCCGAAGTTGCGCCCGTAGTTGCTCTCCATGCCCCAGATGGCGGCGATGACGCTGGCTGGGACGCCGTAGCGCACTGCGGCGGCGTCCAGCGCCGTCGCGTGGGCCCGGTACTGCTCGCGGCCCTGAGCCACGCGCTGGGCGGAGACGGCGCTGTCCAGGTAGGCCCAGGGCGTGCGGGTGAATTCGGGCTGCGCCCGGTCGAGCTGCACCACCTGCGGCAGCCAGCGTGCCTTGCCCAGCGTGGCCTGCACGGTGGGGGCGCTGATGCCCGCCGCCAGCGCCTCGCGGGAAAACTCTTGCACCCAGGCCTGAAAGCCCGCCGCGCCCTGGGGCTGGCTGGGGGAGGGCGGCGGCGCCGGCTCGGCTACGGCCTGCGGCGTGGGCGCAGCCGCTGGCGCCGCCACCACAGCAGCAAGAGCAGGGGCGGGGGCAGGGGCAGGCGGCACCACGCGCGGGGCGGGAGCGGGCTGGGCGGCGGGTGCGGCCACCACGGCCGTGGGCGAGGTACTGGCGCAGCCGGCTAGCGCGGCCAGTGCGGCCAGTGCGGTAGGGGCGAGAAAACGGGAGGAACGCATGCGGTCCATTGTGAAGGCGCGGCCATGCATACTTGCCGTTTTGCGCTGCCGCGCAGCCGTTTCTGGCCGTCCTCCTTCTTCCATGCACACCTTTCTCTGGCACGACTACGAGACTTTCGGCGCCGATCCGCGCCGTGACCGCCCGGCGCAGTTCGCCGCCATCCGCACGGATGCCGACCTCAACGAAATCAGCGAGCCCCTGATGCTGTACTGCAAGCCGGCGCTGGACTACCTGCCCCAGCCGCAGGCCTGCCTGATCACGGGCATCACTCCGCAGCTGTGCCTGCAGCGCGGCGTGCCCGAGCCCGAGTTCGCCGCCCGCATCGAGGCCGAAATGGCCCTGGCCGGCACCATCGGCGTGGGCTACAACACCATCCGCTTCGACGACGAGGTGACGCGCTTCCTGTTCTGGCGCAACCTGATGGATCCCTACGCCCGCGAGTGGCAGAACCAGTGCGGCCGCTGGGACTTGCTGGACGTGGTGCGCCTGGCCTATGCCCTGCGCCCGGAGGGCATCACCTGGCCCACCGCGGCCGGCGGCAAGCCGAGCTTCCGCCTGGAGGACCTGACGCGAGCGAACGGCCTGGTGCACGAGGCGGCGCACGACGCACTGTCGGACGTGCGCGCCACGATCGCCCTGGCGCGCCTGCTGCGCCAGCACAACCCGCGCCTGTTCGACTTTGCCCTGGGTCTGCACAAGAAGGAGCGGGTGGCCGCCGAACTGCGCCTGCCTGCCAGCCCGCAGACGGCGCGGCCCTTCCTGCATGTGTCGGGCATGTTCCCTGCCGAGCGCGGCTGCCTGGCCCTGATGTGGCCGCTGGCCAGCCATCCCACCAACAGGAACGAGCTGCTGGCCTGGGACCTGGCGCGCGACCCCGCCGAGCTGGCCGGCCTGTCGGTGCAGGACATCCGCCTGCGCCTGTTCACCCGCACTGCCGACCTGCCTGAAGGTGTGACGCGCTTGCCGATCAAGTCCGTGCACCTGAACAAGTCGCCCATGGTGGTGGGCAACCTGAATACTCTCACGCCGCAGCTGGCTGAGCGCTGGGGCATGGACCTGTCCCAGGCAGCGCGTCATGCCGAGGTGGCACGTGCGCTGCCCGACCTGGGTGCCACCTGGGCAGCCGTGTTCGAGCGTCCGGCCGAGTCCGCCCCGGACGTGGATCTTGATCTGTACGGCGGCTTCATCGGCAATGAGGACCGGCGGCGCCTGGCCCACCTGCGCACCCTGGCGCCCGAGGCGCTGGCCCGCGCCCGCCCAGCCTTCGACGACCCCCGGCTGGACGAGCTGCTGTGGCGCTACCGCGCCCGCAACCATCCGCAGACGCTGGATGAGGACGAGCAAGCGCGCTGGCAGGCGCACCGCGCCGCCGTGCTGCTGGAGGGGCAGGGCGGCGGACTGACCTTCGACGCGCTGTTCGAGCAGCTGGACACGCTGGGAGAGCAGGCCGACGAGCGCGGCGAGGCCATCCTGGGTGCGCTCTACGACTGGGCCGAGGCCCTGGCGCCGGAGGTAGCGTAGCCCCCGCCGCCCTTGGCTGATCGCCGCACCATCGGTTGGCCTACAGCGCTGGCGTCGGCGCCCGGCCGACAATGCGCCGTCACCATTTCGCACAAGGACCACGCATGCCCCCCAGCGAGGCTCCACGCCCGCGCTCTGCGCCCACCTTGAAGGCGGCCGGCGCGCAGCGCCCCGGCAGCACGCTGGAGGCGCTGGTGCCCAGCCTGCGCTTCATGGTCGGTTTGGTCATCGCGGCGCTGGTGATTACCGGCCTGTACGCCGGGCGCACCATCCTGGTGCCGCTGGCGCTGGCTTTTTTGCTCAGCTTCGTGCTCGACCCGCTGGTGGTGCGCCTCAAGCGCCTGGGCCTGCCGCGGCTGCCGGCGGTGATTCTCGTTGTGTTGACCACGCTGGCCGTGCTGGGCGTGGGGGCGCTCTTCATCGGCAACGAGGCGCGCCAGCTCAGCGAGCAGCTGCCTTCCTATCAGACCACCATCCGCAAGAAGCTGCGCAGCCTGGCCAAGGAGCTGCGCGCGCCTGGCATGTTCGATGGTGCCAAGCGCACGCTGGATCTGGTGCAAAGCGAGGTCGAGGCCGCTACCCCCAAGCCCCCGGCCCCCGGATCCGGCGGCGGGCGCTCCGCCAGCGTGCAGCGGGTGGAAGTGCAGCCGCCCGTGCTCTCGCCCGCGCAGCAGGCCGCGGCGGCGGTCAGCGCGCTCAGCCGTCCGCTGACCGATGCCGGCCTGGTGCTGGTGTTCGTGGTCTTTATCCTGCTGGACCGGGTGGATCTGCGCGACCGGCTGCTGCGCCTGTGGGGCGCCAACCTGCACGGCGCCACCGACGCCATGGACGAGGCGGGCGAGCGCATCACGCGCTACCTGACCATGCAGCTGCTGGTCAACGTCAGTTACGGCATCCCCATGGCCATCGGGCTGTGGTTGATCGGCGTGCCGGGGGCCTTCCTGTGGGGGGCGCTGGCCGGGCTGATGCGCTTCGTGCCCTACGTGGGGGCCTTCGTGGCGGCAGCCTTTCCGCTGACCCTGGCGTTCGCCGTGCACCCGGGCTGGAGCCTGGTGCTGTGGACTATCGGCCTGATCATCACGCTGGAGCTGATCAGCAACAACGTCATCGAGCCCTGGCTGTACGGCGCCAGCACCGGGCTGTCGGTGCTGTCGTTGATCGTGGCTGCCACCTTCTGGGCCACGCTGTGGGGGCCGGTGGGGCTGATCATGGCCACGCCGCTGACGGTGTGCCTGCTGGTCATCGGCCGTTATCTGCCGCAGCTGGCCTTTCTGGATGTGCTGCTGGGCAGCCAGCCAGCGCTGGACGAACCCACGCGCATCTACCAGCGGCTGCTGGCAGGCGACGCCGACGAGGCCATCGAGCTGAGCGTAAACCAGATCGAAGCCCACAAGGGCTCGGTGGCTGCGTTCTATAGCCGCGTGGCCGTGCCGGTGCTGCGCATGGCCGCAGGCGACCACACCCGTGTGGCCACCCCCGAACACCGTCTGCGTCTGATCGAGGGCATGGACGCCGTGCTCGACGATCTGCAGGCCCAGTACGCGCCGCCCGCGTCTGCCCCTGCATCGTCCGCAATGCCGGTGCTGTGCATGGGCGGACAGTGGGAGGTCGACCAGCTGGGCGCTCGCATGCTGGCCCACTCATTGCAGCTGCAAGGCTGCCCGGCAGCGACGCACGCCCTGTCGGCGGCGGCCGTGACCGCCGAGACGCCGGTCGAAGACCCGCAGGAGGACGCCCCCCAGGTGGTGTGCGTGGTCTGGCTGCTGCCCGAGCCCGCCACGCTGGCGCGCCAGGCCTGCCGCCGTCTGCGCCGCCACTGGCCGGGTGTGCGTGTGGTGCTGGCGCTGTGGGGCGACGCCTCCGACGATGTCGAGGCCGGCACCGCGCCCCTGCCCGAAGAGCTGCACGCGCGCTACGGCGCCGATGCCGTCGCCCTGTCGCTGGCGGAGACTTTGGCCTGCGCCGTGCAGCTCCAGGGCGCGCCGGTAAGCGAGGCCTTCGAGTCCGCCCCCATCCCAGCCAACGATGAGGAGCGCCTGCAGGCGTTGCAGGCCAGCGGCGTGCAGTCCAGCGAAGCACTGCGGCGCGCCTGCCAACACGCCGCCACGCGCGCCGCCGACATCTTCGACATGCCGCTGGCCATGGTGTCGCTGGTCGGGCGGGACGAGCAGACGCCGCTATGCGTGTACGGCAGCCTGCCGCTGGCGACAGAGGGTGCGGCCGGCGAGCAAGACGACGTGCCCGCCGGCACCCCGCAGCCGCGCGCGCTGTCGCTGTGCGGGCACGTGGTCGCCGCCAGCCAGGCGCTGGTGGTGCACGACATCGCCCGCGACGCGCGCTTTGCCGGCAACCCGGCGCTGCGCGGCCAGCGCCTGCGCTTTTACGCCGGCGTGCCGCTGCGCGACGCCAAGGGGTTCGTGCTGGGTACGCTGTGCCTGCTGGACACCCGCCCGCGCCTGTTCGACGCGCGCGAGAAGCGGCTGCTACAGGCCATGGCCGACGACCTGATGGCCAGCTGGCGCGAACTGCAGCCCCAGCCCCAGCCCTCGGTCAGGCCGCAGCCGGGCGGGCCGGACACGGACGAGCCGTCCGCCACAGTGGGGCAGATCGTGCCGCAGTGACTGCGGCAAGGCGTTTGCGTTTACTTGGTGCCGAAGATCCGGTCGCCGGCATCGCCCAGGCCGGGCAGGATGTAGCCGTGGTCGTTCAGCTCCCGGTCGATGGCGGCGGTGTAGATGGGCACGTCCGGGTGCGCTGCCTGCAGCGTGGCCACGCCCTCGGGCGCGGCCAGCAGGCAGACGAACTTGATGGAGCGCGGTTGTAGCTGCTTGAGCCGCGCCACGGCGGCGGCGGCGGAGTTGCCGGTGGCCAGCATCGGGTCCACCACGATGATGTCGCGCTCGGCCATCTCCGAGGGCATCTTGAAGTAGTACTCCACCGGCTGCAGCGTGGCCGGGTCGCGGTACAGGCCGATGTGGCCGATGCGCGCGCCGGGCACCACGTTCAGCATGCCTTCCAGGAAGCCGTTGCCGGCGCGCAGGATGGACACCAGCACCAGCTTCTTGCCGTCGATGACCTTGCCGGTCATGGTCTCCAGCGGGGTCTCGACCTCGAAGTCCTGCAGCGGCATGTCGCGCGTCACCTCGTAGGCCATCAGCGTGGACAGCTCGCCCAGCAGGCGGCGGAAGCTGTTGGTGCTGGCGTCCTTACGGCGCATCAGCGTGAGCTTGTGCTGTACCAGAGGATGGTCGATGACGTGGACGTTGCTCATGGAAGAAGGGCCTCCGGCTCTATGCAAAAACCGTGATTTTTGCATGCCCTGCGTCCGCTGGCAGCTATCTTTTCGATAGCTCTGTGGTCACAGCTCGCTGAAACGCGTGAGTGGCGTCAGCGGGGGGAAATCCGGCGCGCGCCGCTCGCGCATGGCCGTGACGGCTTCGGCCACGTGGCGGTTGCTCCAGATGGCGCCCTGCAGCCAGCCCATCTGGCGCAGGCTGTCGGCCACGCCGTGGTCGCGCGCGTAGTGCAGCGCCTGCTTGGTGCCCCACAGGGCCACGGGCGGCTTGGCGGCGGCCTCGCGGGCGCAGGCCAGGGCGCCTTCGAGCAGCGCCTCGTGCGAGTCGAACAGCGCCGTCACCAGGCCGCACGCCTGGGCCTGCTCGGCGGGCAGGCGCCGGCCGGTGTAGGCCAGCTCCTTGAGCAGGCCCATGGGCATCAGCTTGGGCAGCCGCTGCAGCGAACCCACGTCCGCCACCATGCCGATGTTGATCTCCTGGATGCAGAAGAAGGCGTCGCGCGTGGCGTAGCGGATGCAGGCGGCGGCCACCATGTCCAGCGCGCCGCCGATGCAGCCGCCGTGGATGGCGGCGATGACCGGCATGCGCAGCTCCTCCAGCCGGGTGAAGGTGGCCTGCATGTCGGTCAGCAGGTCGAAGACGGCGGCGCGGCCTTCGGGGCTGCGGTCGTCCAGCACGATGGCGTCGCCGAAGGTCTCCAGCGCCATGCCGGCGCTGAAGTGCTTGCCGGTGCTGCTGATGACCAGGGCGCGGGCCTCGTTGCCGCGGTGCAGTGCGGCCAGCACCTCGTCCAGCTCGCGCCAGAACGTCGGGTGCATGGTGTTCAGGCTGCCCGGCTGGTTCAGCACCAGATGGGCGACATGGTCGGTGATGGTCAGGGTGAAGCAGGTGAGATGGTTCATGGCAAACGACTGTAGAAGGCCGCCACGATGCGGCAAGTCGCACCTGCGACCCTGGGTGAAAATGGCCTCCAGCGCAGCGTAGCAAAGCGCCACCAGCTATCAAAGTAGTAGTTGCCAGGGCGCCACGTCCGCAGCCCCGGCGGCGTACAGGCCTGACCTGGAGCAGGTGCGCCGGGCCATGGCAGGGCATACACTGGCCCGCTGCGGCGCAGGCCGCATTTTTTGTTGGCTCCAAGCAAAGGATTCGCAGCCATGGGCGCGCAATGGAAGGCAAAGGGCAAGGCGCTGGTCGCCGATGCCAAGGGCAGGCTTTTTGGGAAGCTGGTCAAGGAAATCATCGTCGCCGCCCGCGCGGGCGCGGACCCGGCCGGCAACTCGCGCCTGCGCCTGGCCGTGGAAGCGGCGCGCAAGGCGTCCATGCCCAAGGACACGCTGGAGCGGGCGATCAAGAAGGGCTCCGGCGTGGGCGGCGAGGCCGTGCACTACGAGCACGTGATCTACGAAGGCTTCGCGCCGCACCAGGTGCCGGTGATGGTGGAATGCCTGACCGACAACGTGAACCGCACGGCGCCCGAGATGCGCGTGTGCTTCCGCAAGGGCCAGATGAGCGCCGTGGCCTGGGACTTCGACCATGTGGGCATGATCGAGGGCGAGCCCTCGCAGCCGGATGCCGACCCGGAATTGGCCGCCATCGAAGCCGGTGCGCAGGACTTCGAGCCCGGCGAGGAAGAGGGCCAGACCCTGTTCCTGACCGACCCCACGGATTTGGACGCGGTCGCCAAGGCGCTGCCCGGGTTCGGTTTCAAGGTGCTGTCGGCCAAGTTGGGCTACAAGGCCAAGAACCCGGTGAGCATGGCCAGCCTGTCGCCCGAGGCGCAGGAAGAGGTGCAGGCCTTCCTGGCCGGCATCGAGAACAACGACGACGTGCAGAACGTGTTCGTGGGGCTGGTCGACTGATGCCCCGGCCCGACCAACAAAAAGCCGCTGCATCGCAGCGGCTTTTTTGATGGCCCGGCGGCCGTTGGCATGCTCACAAAACAATAGCTGCTCGCGATTGCTGGACAAGCGCTAGAGCCTGATTTGGCCTGAAATGCGTCAGCGCTTCTTGCCGCCGCCCAGCAGCCCGCCCAGCACGCCGCGCAGGATCTCGCGGCCCAGGCCCGTGCCCACGGTGCGGATGGCGGACTTGGCCATGGTCTGCACCAGCCCGTCCTTCTTGCCACCGCGCGGGCCGGTGGTGCCGAACAGCAGATCGTTCAGCGCGCCGCCGGCCCCGGCCGGGGCCGCGGCACCGGCCGCGCCGGGCGCCTGCGCGGCCGAGCTGGCGGCGCGCGCGCGCAGGATCTCATAGGCCGATTCGCGGTCCACCGGCGCGTCGTAGGTGCCGGCCACCAGCGAGCCCGTGATCAGCGCGCGGCGCTGGGCGTCGGTGATGGGGCCGATCTGGCTGCCCGGCGGGATGACGTAGGCGCGCTCGGTCTCGCTCGGGCGGCCCTTGGCGTCCAGCAGGCTGACCAGGGCCTCGCCCACGGCCAGCTCGGTGATGGCGGCCTCGATGTCCAGCCCCGCCTTGGGGCGCATGGTGGTGGCCGTGGCCTTGACGGCCTTCTGGTCGCGCGGGGTGAAAGCGCGCAGCGCGTGCTGCACGCGGTTGCCCAGCTGGGCCAGCACGCTGTCGGGGATGTCCAGCGGGTTCTGCGTGACGAAGTACACGCCCACGCCCTTGGAGCGCACCAGGCGCACCACCAGCTCGATGCGCTCGACCAGCACCTTGGGCGCGTCGGCGAACAGCAGGTGGGCCTCGTCGAAGAAGAACACCAGCTTGGGCTTGTCCGGGTCGCCGATCTCGGGCAGGCGCTCGAACAGCTCGGACAGCAGCCACAGCAAAAAGGTGGCGTACAGGCGCGGCGCGGCCATCAGCTTGTCGGCTGCCAGGATGTTGACGACGCCCATGCCGTCCTGTGTCTGCAGCAGGTCGTCGATGTTCAGCATGGGCTCGCCGAAGAACTGGTCGCCACCCTGCTGCTCGATGGCCAGCAGCGCGCGCTGGATGGCGCCGATGCTGGCCGTGCTGACGTTGCCGTACTCGGTGGTGAACTGCTTGGCGTTGTCGCCCACGTGCTGCACCATGGCGCGCAGGTCCTTCAGGTCCAGCAGCAGCAGGCCCTGGTCGTCGGCGATCTTAAACACCAGGTTCAGCACGCCCATCTGGGTCTCGTTCAGCGCCAGCATGCGCCCCAGCAGCAGCGGGCCCATGTCGGAGATGGTGGCGCGCACCGGGTGGCCCTGGGCGCCGAACACGTCCCACAGCGTGGTGGGGCAGGCCAGCGGTTCGGGCACGGCGATGCCGCGATCGGCCAGCACGGCGGCCATCTTCTCGCCCGTGCTGCCCTTTTGGCTGATGCCCGTGAGGTCGCCTTTCACGTCGGCCATGAACACCGGCACGCCGATGCGCGAGAACTGCTCGGCCAGCGCCTGCAGCGTAACGGTTTTGCCGGTGCCGGTGGCGCCGGTGATGAGCCCGTGGCGGTTGGCCAGGCCCGGCAGCAGCTGGCAGGTGGCGTGGGCGTTCTGGGCAAGGAGCAGGGGTGGGGGCATGGCGGGCTGGGGTAGGGTCGTCAAACGTAAAATCGCCCGCAAGGTTAAATCAATCCACATACGAGAAGGACAGCTGCAGTGGCAGGACACAGCAAATGGGCCAACATCCAGCACCGCAAGGGGCGCCAGGATGAAAAGCGCGGCAAGATCTGGACCCGCATCATTCGCGAGATCATGGTGGCCGCCCGCCAGGGCGGCGGCGACATCGCCGCCAACCCGCGCCTGCGCCTGGCCGTGGACAAGGCCAAGGCCGCCAACATGCCGGCCGACAACATCAAGCGCAACATCGACAAGGCCACGGGCAACCTGGAAGGCGTGACCTACGAGGAAATCCGCTACGAGGGCTATGGCATCGGCGGCGCCGCCATCATCGTGGACACCATGACCGACAACCGCGTGCGCACCGTGGCCGAGGTGCGCCACGCCTTCAGCAAGCACGGCGGCAACATGGGCACGGAAGGCTCGGTGGCCTTCCAGTTCAAGCACGTGGGCCAGCTGATCTTTGCCCCCGGCACCGATGAGGACAAGGTCATGGAGGTGGCGCTGGAGGCCGGCGCCGAGGACGTGATCACCGACGACGAGGGGGCCATCGAGGTGTTGACGGCGCCCGGCGACTTCGAGGCCGTGAAGGACGCGCTGGCCGCGGCCGGCCTGGAGCCCGAGCTGGCCGAGGTCACCATGCGCGCCGAGAACACCGTCGCGCTGGAGGGCGACGACGCCGCCCGCATGCAAAAGCTCCTGGACGTGATCGAAGACCTCGACGACGTTCAGGAGGTCTACCACAACGCCGAGCTGTGACCCCCTCATGAAGATTCTCGTCATCGGCGGCGGCGGCCGCGAGCATGCGCTGGCCTGGAAGATCGCCCAGTCGCCCAAGGCGTCCCGCGTCTACGTGGCGCCGGGCAATGGCGGCACGGCCCTCAGCCCCAAGCTGGAGAACGTGGCCCTGAACGACGTGCGCGCGCTGCGCGAGTGGGCGCAGGAGAACAAGATCGGCCTGACCGTGGTCGGCCCCGAGGCGCCGCTGGCCGCCGGCGTGGTGGACGAGTTCCGCGCCCACGGCCTGCGCATCTTCGGCCCGACGAAGGCCGCCGCGCAGCTGGAAAGCTCCAAGGCCTTCTCCAAGGCCTTCATGCACCGCCACGGCATTCCCACGGCCGACTACGACACCTTCACCGATGCCGCCGCGGCCCATGCCTTCATCGACCGCCTGGGCGCACCCATCGTCGTCAAGGCCGACGGTCTGGCCGCCGGCAAGGGCGTGGTGGTGGCCATGACCGCGGCCGAGGCGCACGAGGCCGTCGACTTCATGCTGCTGGACAACACGCTGGGCGTGAGCCACAACGAGGGCGGCGCCCGCGTGGTGATCGAGCAGTTCCTGGAGGGCGAGGAAGCCAGCTTCATCGTGCTGTGCGACGGCAAGGACGTGGTGGCCCTGGCCACCAGCCAGGACCACAAGCGCCTGAAGGACGGCGACGAAGGCCCCAACACCGGCGGCATGGGCGCGTATTCGCCGGCGCCGGTGGTCACCGCCGACGTGCACGCCCGCGCCATGCGCGAGGTCATCCTGCCCACCGTGCGCGGCATGGAAAAGGACGGCATCCCCTACACCGGCTTCCTGTACGCCGGCCTGATGATCGACGCCAGCGGCCACCCCAAGACGCTGGAGTTCAACTGCCGCATGGGCGACCCCGAGACGCAGCCCATCCTGATGCGCCTCAAAAGCGACCTGGTGGACCTGCTGGCCGCTGCCGTGGATGGCAAGCTGGAGCAGGTCGAGCTGCAATGGGACCGCCGCACCGCTCTTGGCGTGGTCATGGCCGCGCACGGCTACCCGCTGCAGCCGCGCAAGGGCGACGCCATCACCGGCCTGCCGCCCGAGGCCGACGACGCCATGGTCTTCCATGCCGGCACGCAGCTGGATGAGGACGGCACGCTGCGCGTGAGCGGCGGGCGCGTGCTGTGCGTCACGGCGCTGGCAGACAGCGTGCGCCAGGCCCAGCAGCGCGCCTACGACGTGGCGCGCGGCATCCACTTCGACGGCGCGCAGTATCGGCGCGACATCGGCCACCGGGCGGTGAGATGAGGTACATCCCCCTGAGCGGCTGCGCCGCTTCCCCCTTCTCTGGCGCTTTGCTTGGAAGGGGGACGACGCTGGCGGCCTGGCAAAGCCAGATCCGCGGCGTCCGCTGGTCTGGGGCGGCGTGGTCTCATGCACAACGCCCTGAATGACCGAGGACTGCAGCCATGAGTGAATTTCGTACCTACCTTTTGAGTCTGCAAAGCCGCATCACGGCGGCTATCGAGGCCATCGAAGGCGAAGGCGGCGCGCGCTTTCGCGCCGACGCCTGGCAGCGCCCGGCCGAGTCGCCGCTGCAGGGCGACGGCGTCACGCGCATCCTGGAGGGCGGGCGCGTGTTCGAGCGTGCCGGCTGCGGCTTCTCGCACGTCAGCGGCCCGCAGCTGCCGCCGTCGGCCACGCAGCACCGGCCCGAGCTGGCGGGCGCGCCGTTCGAGGCCATGGGCGTGTCCCTGGTCTTCCACCCGCGCAGCCCCATGGTGCCCACGGTGCACATGAACGTGCGCATGATCGCCGCCGGCCAGGCAGGCGGCGAGCCGGTGTGCTGGTTCGGCGGCGGCATGGACCTGACGCCGTACTACGGCTTCGACGAGGACGCGGTGCACTTCCACCGTACTTGCCGCGATGCGCTGGCGCCCTTCGGCGAGCAGCTCTACCCGCGCTTCAAGCAGTGGTGCGACGAGTACTTCTACCTGAAGCACCGCGATGAGCAGCGCGGCGTGGGCGGTGTCTTCTTCGACGACTTTTCCGAACTGGGCTTCGAGCGCAGCTTGGGCGTGACGCAAAGCGTGGGCGACGCTTTTCTGCCTGCCTACGAGCCCATCGTGCAGCGGCGCATGAACATGCCCTGGGGCGAGCGCGAGCGCGACTTCCAGCTGTACCGCCGCGGGCGCTACGTGGAGTTCAACCTGGTGTGGGACCGCGGCACGCACTTCGGCCTGCAGTCGGGCGGGCGCACGGAGTCCATCCTGCTGTCCATGCCGCCGCAGGTGGCCTGGAGCTACCGGCGCGAAGACCCGCCCGGCTCGCCCGAGGCGCAGCTCACCGAGCGCTTCCTGCAGCGCCGCGACTGGGTCTGACTCACTTTTTCATAGCTGCCTGCGCAGGCAGGACAAGGCCTACAGCACTATTTCGTGCTTAGGCTATATTGCCAACCATCTTTTTCTAGACAACCAGACCGCCCGATGACCACTTCCAAACAATCGGAATCCGCCGCCAAGCGGGACGTCTCCAAGCTCCAGCGCGCCATCGTCGATGGCCTGGAGGACGTCAAGGCGCAAGACATCCAGGTCTTCGACACCGAACACCTCTCGCCGCTGTTCGAGCGCGTGGTGGTGGCCACCGGCAGCTCCAACCGCCAGACCAAGGCGCTGGCCGCCAGCGTGCGCGACGCGGTGCGCGAGGCGGGATTTGCCAAGCCACGTACCGAGGGCGAAGACAACGGCGAGTGGATCATCGTGGACTGCGGCCCGGCCGTGGTGCACGTCATGCAGCCCGCTATCCGCCAGTACTACCGCCTGGAGGAAATCTGGGGCGACAAGCCCGTGCGCATGAAGCTGGGCGCGGCCAAGCCGCGCAAGACCACGGCGTCCGAGGACGCCTCGGCCCCGGCCAAGAAGGCCGCCGCGAAGAAGGCGCCGGCCAAGAAGGCGGCCGCCAAGACCACCGCTGCCGCGCCCGCCAAGGCGGCTGCCAAGGCCCCGGCGAAGAAAGCGCCAGCCAAGACTGCTGCCGCCAGCAAGACGGCTGCCGCGAAGACCCCGGCCGCCAAGAAGCCGGCGGCCAAGAAGGCAGCCGCCAAGGCGCCGGTCAAGACCGTGAAGGTGGGCCAGCCCGCTACCCGCAAGGCGGCACCGGCCAAGAAGGCCGCCGCCGCGCCCGTCAAGAAGGCAGCGCCGGCGAAGAAGGCCGCGGCCAAGAAGGCGCCGGCCCGGAAGGCCTGACCCGCTCGCTCCAGGCGATGAAGCTGCTGATCGTTGCCGTGGGCCAGCGCGTGCCCGACTGGGCGCAGACGGCCTACGACGACTATGCCAAGCGCTTCCCACCGGAGCTGAAAGTCGAGCTGAAGGCCGTCAAGACCGAACCGCGCGGCTCCAAGACGCTGGAAACCCTGTACGCCGCCGAGCGCGAACGCATCGAGGCGGCCATTCCGCGCGGCGCCCGCGTGGTGGCGCTGGACGAGCGCGGCACCAGCCTGACCACCAAGGCCCTGGCCGCGCGCCTGAAGGGCTGGCAGCTCGAGGGCGACGACGTGGCCCTGCTGATCGGCGGGCCGGACGGGCTGGACCCGGCCCTGCGCCAGGCGGCGCACGAGCGCATCCGCCTGTCCGACCTGACGCTGCCGCACGCCATGGTGCGGGTGCTGCTCATCGAGCAGCTGTACCGCGCCTGGTCGGTCAACGCCGGCCACCCCTATCACCGCGAATAGTCACCGCGGATCGTCGCGGCCACTCTCATTTTCATAGCTGCCGGCGCTTGATGGACGGGCGCTGAAGGCCGATTTCATTTAAAAAATGCCCGGCTTCATCTACCTCGCCTCGCAAAGCCCGCGCCGCAGCCAGCTGCTGACGCAGATCGGCGTGCGCCACGAACTGCTGCTGCCCAACGCGGCGGGCGACACGCCCGAGGACGCGGAAGGTCTGGAAGCCGTGCTGCCCGGCGAAGACCCGGCTGTCTACGTGCAGCGCGTCACCGCGCTGAAGCTGGACGCCGCCGTGGCGCGGCATGCGCGCCGGGGCCTGCCGGATGCGCCCATCCTGTGCTCCGACACCACGGTGGCGCTGCACGGCGCCATCCTGGGCAAGCCCGAGGACGGGCAGGGCGCCGCCCGCATGCTGGCCCAGCTGGCCGGGCAGGAGCACAGCGTGCTCACGGCCGTGGCGCTGTGGGCGGGCGGGCAGCGGCACGCGGCGCTGTCGGTGTCGCAGGTGCGCTTCGCGCCCATGGCCGCCGAACAGATCGCGGCCTATGTCGCCAGCGGCGAGCCGCTGGGCAAGGCTGGCGCCTATGGCATCCAGGGCCGGGCGGCGGCCTGGGTGCAGCACATGGCCGGCAGCTACTCCGGCATCATGGGCCTGCCCTTGTTCGAGACGGCCGAGCTGCTGCGCGCCGCCGGCGTGGCCTTCGAATAGGCCGCTACTAAAGGCCGCTACAGCGGGTGGCTGGCCAGCCGTCCGGTATCGGGGATGTGGATGGTGCGCCGCTCCATCTGGATCAGGCCGGCGTCGGCCAGCTCGTGCAGCACGCGCGAGAAATATTCAGGCGTGATGGACAGGCGCGAGGCAATGGTGGCTTTGCTCACCGGCAGAGAGATGCTGCGCGGCTGCGCCGCTCCGGCTGGTGCGCTGCAGCAGGACGGCATGTCATCCTCGGGCAGGGCGTTGAGCAGGTAGCCGATGACGCGCTGCGTGCCGCTGTGCAGGGTGTAGGCCTGCACGTCGTGCACCAGGCCGTGCAGGCGCCGCGATATGCCCGCCAGCATGCGCATGGCAAAGCGCGGCTCGCTCTCGATCTCGCGCACCACGGCAGCCTTGCCCACCGACAGCACCAGGCTGTCGGTGAGCGCCTGGGCGCTGACGATGTAGGGGCGCTCGGTGAACATCAGCGCCTCGGCAAAGCTGATGCCCGGGCCGGCCAGCTCGATGACCTTCTCCTGCCCGGCGGGAGAGAGGGCGTACAGCTTGATCTGTCCGGTGACGGTGACGTGGAACTCCTCGCATGGCAAGCCGACGCGAAACAGCGTTTCGCCGCGGGCGTACTCGCGCAGGCGGCAGCCGCTGGCCAGGCGCCGCAGTTCGGCCTGGGTCATTTCCTGGAACAGCGGTAGCGCGGCCAGGTAGCGCGGGATGTCGAATAGCGAGGTATCCATGCCTCCATTACAGGGAAAGCCCCGACAGCCCACCCTGACGGAGGTCAACGTCTCAATGCGACGTGCCCTCGCTGCGGGTGATCTTGTTCCAGACGTTGTATTTGCCCACCGGCTTCTTCATGGGCAGGCGCTTGACCTCGCGGAAGGTGGCAGCGTCATACACGACGATGGCGCCGTCCATCTCCCAGACGCTGGCCAGGGCGTAGCGGCCATCGCGGGTGAATTCGATGTGCGCCAGCGTCTTGCCCGGCTCGCGCACCTGGGCTACGGTCTGCAGCGTGCGCTTGTCGATGATGGTGAGCGTGTCCTTGCCCTGCGGGCTCATCATCGAGTCGGTCCAGGCATACGGCGTGGCCTCGTGGCTGCGCATGAAAAAGCCCGGGCCGGGCGTCTTCAGCGTGCGCACGTTATTCCAGGTCTTCATGTCGATCACGTCCACGGCCCCGCCGCCCAGGTTGGGGCTGGCCAGCACGGTGGTGCCGTTCCAGGCGAAGGTGATGCCCGAGCCCAGGTGCGGCATGCCGGCGATCGGCAGATCGGCCACCTTGGTGCGCGCGTCCAGGTTCACCACCTGGGCGCTGGCGCGCTCGTCGCCACCGCTCTTGGGGCGCGTGGCGCCCAGCACGTGGCGGTAGCTCTGGTCGAAGAAGAAGTCGTCCAGCGGCTCGCTCAGGGGCGTGCGGCGCACGCCAAGGTAGCCGGGTTTGGCAATGGCCTCGCCCATCTTGTAGTCGTGCACCAAGCCGTCGTGGATGGGCTCGGCCTTCGGGTCGTAGGAGATCTCCCAGATCTCGGGAATGTCCTTGAGCGCCACCACGAAGCTGCTGCGCGGCGTGGCGTCGTACACCGCCGACACGCGCGAACTGGCCTTGCCATCCAGCGTGGCAGCCGCGTAGGTCTTCACCAGGTTCAAGTCGGCGTCGAACAGCGCCAGCGTGTGCGGCAGGTAGTTGGCGGCCATGACCCAGCGGCCGTCGCCGCTCACCGCCACGTTGCGCATGTTCAGGCCGGCGCGCACCTCGGCCACCACGGCCAGGCGCCACAGGTCGTACTTGGTGATCCAGCCGTCGCGCGAGCCGAAGAACACATAGCGCCCGTCGGGCGTGAACTTCGGCCCGCCGTGCAGCGCGTAGCGGCTGGCAAAGCGGGTGATGACCTCGAAACGGTCGCCGTCCAGCAGCGAGATGTGGTGGTCGCCCCCTTCGACGACGACGAACAGGTTCATCGGGTCGGCGTTCCACTTCGGGCGCACCGGCTCGTCGGCTGGCAGCGGCGTGAAGCTGCGCGAAGCGCGGATGTCGTCCTCATCCCAGCGCGGCGCCGGCTCCACGGGGCTGCGCACCCAGGCGGCCAGGGCCTCGATCTCGGCCGCACCCAGCTGGTCGGCAAAGCCGGGCATCTGCGTGGCCGCGCGGCCATGCTGGATCACGCGCACCACCTCCGCCGGGCGGATGCGCTCCAGGCTCTCGGGCAGCAGGGCCGGGCCCATCAGGCCGGTGCGCTGCGCGCCGTGGCAGGAGGCGCAGTGCTGCTGGTAGAGAGCAGGGGCATCGGCCGCCTGGGCCTGGGCCAGCCAGGCGAGCGCGGCGGCGCAGAGGAGGCGGACGATCTTATGCATGGGCGATCTCGATGGTGCGGCGTGCGTCTTTCCTGGCGGACGCTTCGAACGGAGTGCTGGCAGCGCCCACCTCGGCGTCGCTCAGGTAGCAGCCCGGGTCTTCGAACCAGAAGTTGCCCGTGAGCTGCTGGGCGCGCACGCGGGTGTTGCCATTGCAGATGGACAGGTATTGGCACGATGCGCAGCGGCCCTGCACGGGGCGCGGGTGTTGCTTCAAACCCGCCATCAGCGGGTCGCTGGTGTCGTTCCAGATCTGCGAGAAGGGCCGCTCGCGCACGCTGCCCAGGTCGTGGTGCCACCACATGGTGTCGGGGTGTACGTGGCCCAGGTTGTCGATGTTGGCCACCATCTGCCCGCTGGCGTTGCCGCCCCAGGCCACCAGGCGCTGGCGCAGTGTTTCTTCCCACTGCGGCAGGTGCCGGCGCACCCAGTGCAGCAAATAGGGGCCGTCGGCGTCGTTGTTGCCGCTGACGTAGTCATCCAGGCTACCGGCCTGCGCGGCGGCCCAGGCACGGTCGAACAGCAGGTCCATGGCGGCGCGGGTGGCCTGGTGGTGCGCGTCCTTGTCGCGGTGGATGTTGCCGCGCCCGGCGTAATTCAGGTGCGAGAAGTAGAACTTGTGCGCGCCCACCTCCTGCATCAGGTCGAGCAGGGCGGGCAGGTCGTGGCCGTTCATGGCCGTCATGGTGTAGCGCAGGCCCACCTTCACGCCCACCCGATCCAGGTGGCCGATGGCGGCGAGGCTGCGGTCGAACGCACCGTCGAGCCGGCGGAATTGGTCGTGCGTGGCGCGCAGCCCGTCCAGGCTGATGCCCACGTAGTCGAAGCCCGCGCCTGCGATGCGCGCGGCCATGGGCGCGTCGATCAGCGTGCCGTTGGTCGACAGGCCGGTGTAAAAATCCATGTCGCGCGCACGCGCCGCGATCTCGAAGAGGTCGGGCCGCAGCAGCGGCTCGCCGCCCGAGAGGATGAGCGCCGGCACGCCGAAGGCCTTGAGGTCGTCCATCACCGTGAACACCTCCGAAAGCGACAGCTCGCCGGCGTAGTCGTGGTCGGCCGACAGGGCGTAGCAGTGCTTGCAGGTCAGGTTGCAGCGGCGGATCAGGTTCCAGATGACGACCGGGCCGCGCGCCTTGCGCTCGCGGGTCTGAGGGTAGGCGCCGGTGGCTTGGGCTTGCGCGAGTTCGCGCATGTACTGGCTGATGCGAAACATGGGTTAGTCCTTCAGGCGCAGGCCGGTCTTTTTCAGGATGGCCGTGGAGTACAGGATGTCGTGGCCGCGGCAGGCGCTGCCCAGCAGCGCGGCCACCTCGTCGGCCTGGCTGCGCACCGCCTCGCGGCTGGTGCCGTGCAGCATGGCGAACAGGTTGTAGGGCCAGCCCGGCAGGTGGCGCGGGCGGCGGTAGCAGTGCGAGACGAAGGGCAGGGCAGCCACGCGCGGGCCGAGCGCGGCGACGTGCTCGTCGCCCACGTCCCACACGCTCATGCCGTTGGCCGTGTAGCCCAGTCGGTAGTGGTTGGGCACGGCGCCGATGCGGCGGATCAGGCCGTCCTGCAGCATCTGCGCCAGGCGCTGGCGCACCTGCTCGCCGGGCACGCCCAGCATGGCGCCCACGGCCTCGTAGGGGCGGGCCACCAGCGGCAGGCCCCCCTGGGTGGCGGCGATCAGGGCGCGGTCGAAGGCGTTCAGCGCCATGGCTGCTCTTCGGTAAGCCGGAGCGCGGGCAGGCGCAGCTCGACGAAATATTCTTCTTCCTTGGGGAAGGCCAGGACGGCCAAGCCGGTGGCGGCCTCGATGCGCGCCAGGGCGGCCTGCGCCAGTGCGGGCGTCTCGGCGGCGACGACGAACCACATGTTCAGCGCGTGCGTGCGGCGGTAGTTGTGCGCCACCTCGGCAAAGGCGTTGACCTGAGCGGCCACGGCGTCGAAACGTTCCTCGGGCACGGCGATGGCGGCCAGCACGAACTGCCCGCCGGCGCGCTCGATCTGGAACAGCGGGCCGAAGCGCGTCAGCACGCCGCAGGCCAGCAGCTGGTGCAGGCGCTCCAGCACGCGCTCCTCGCTCCAGCCCAGCGCCTGGCCAACGGCGGCGAATGGCCGGTCGGTCAGCGGAAAGCCGCCGTGCAGGTGGTCGATGAGGCGGGCGTCCTCAGTGGTGAGCATGGCGGGTTCCGCGGCAGGTTTCAAGCAAAATCGGCCTGAAACGCTTACTGGGTAAGCGTTGGCCGCTATTGAAATGTGAGTGCATGGCGGTCCTCGGCGGCGGCGGGTGCGTGCTGCGCGAAGCGTCGCGCGCCGGTCTGCTTGAAGCGCTGGGTGGAAAACAGCACGGCGTGGGCGAAACCGTCGAGGCCGGCGGCGCGGCGCGCCTGGTGCACGCGTGCCAGCACCGAGCCGCGGTCGCGCCCGTGCACCATGCAGTACAGGCTGAAGGGCCAGCCCGGGGCGCGGGCGCGGCGGTAGGCCAGCGTCACCCCGTCCTGGTGCGCCAGCGCCCGGCCCAGCGCGTCGGCCTGGGCGTCGGGCACGTCGAACACCGTCATGGCGTTGGCGCCGTAGCCCAGCTCGTGGTGGCGCACCACCACGCCGAAGCGCGCCAGCGTGCCCTGCGCCGACCAGCGCCCGAGGGTCTCCAGCACGGCGGCGGTGTCCAAGCCCAGGCGCGCGGCCCAGTCGCCGTAGGGGCGCTCGTTCAGCGGCAGGCCCTGCTCGGCCAGCGCCGCCAGAGGCCAGTCGGCGGGGCCGAGCGCCGCAGCGGCGCTGCGCGTGGGACGGGCCTGCTGCGGGCCGTGGCCCAGGTCGAAGGCGGTGTCGATGCGGTAGGGCCGCAGCATGGGCAGGCGCAGCACGCGCAGGGCAGCGTCCTGCTCGATGGCCTGCAGCAGCGCCTCGACCTGCGCCGCATCGCGCCCGGTGGCGACGAACCACAGGTTGACCTGGTGCTCGCGGGCGTAGTTATGGTTCACGCCGGCGTGCGCGGACACCAGGTCCGCCACCTGCTGTAGCCGCTCGGGCGGCACGGCCATGGCCGCCAGCGTGGAGGCGCCGCCCGCGCCGGGCGCGAACACCGCGCCGATGCGGCTGAACGCGCCGGCCTGGTGCAGCCGGGCGTAGCGGCGCAGCACTTCGTCCTCATCCAGCGCCAGCGCCGCGCCCAGCGCCTGGAAGGGCCGCAGGCACAGCGGAAAGCCGCGCTGCCAGGTGTTGAGCAGCGCCATGTCGAGCGGGTGCTGCGCCGGCATTCAGAACCCCATGCGCTGCGCGCGCGCCGTGAAGAAGATGCCGCTGGGCGCATCCACCGCCAGGCTGGCCTGCAGCTGGCGCGTGTGCGTGTCGTAGACCTGCACGCGGTTGTCGTCGCGGCAGCTGATCCACAGCGATTCGCCGCGCGGGGTGAACTCCATGTGCAGCACGGCGCGGCCGGGCTCCAGGGTCTGCACCACCTGCCGGCTGGGGGTGTCGATGACCTGCACGCGGTGGTAGTCGGGCACGGAGAAGTTGACCCAGACCTGGCGCCCGTCCGGCCGCGCCATGACGAACACTGGCTGGCCGGCGACGGGGATGCGGCCGACCTCCTGCCAGGTGTCGGTGTCCACCACCAGCACCTCGTGCCGCCCGATGGCCGGCAGGTAGGCATGGCGCCCGGCCACGGCCCAGCCGCGCAGGTGCGGCATCTTGTACACGGGCAGGGGCTGCTGGCCACGGCCGTAGCCGGCCAGGATGCGGCGTGCGCGCGGTGCGTCGTCCCACAGGTCGACCATGGCCAGGCCATCCTCGCCGAACAGGCCGGCGATGTAGTGGCGCCCGCTGGGCGAGAGCAGCGCGTCGTAGGGCTGGCGGCCGATGCCGGGCAACTGCGTGATGCGCGGCTGGCGCGGGTCGCTGCAGTCGGCGATGCAGATGGCTTCGGCGTCGAACAGGCTGTAGATGAAGCGCCGCTGGGGCAGGTCGGCCAGGCCCACGACGCGCGAGCGCTCGCCGCTGGCGGTAAGCGCCGGCACGTCGGCCAGCAGCTCCAGGCTGTGAGCGTCGAAGATCTTGATGCCGCCGGGCTGGTAGTTCTGGGCCACCACCAGCGAGCCGTCGGCGCTGATGGCGCCGCCGATGGAGTTGCCGGCCTGTAGCACGCGGGCGGCGATGCGCTGGGCGAGCAGGTCCACCTGGGTGAGGCCGCCGTCGCGCCCGAACACGTAGGCAAAGCGCTCGTCGCGCGAGAACACCACGGAGGCATGCGACAGGTCGCCCAGGCCTTCGACGCGGCCTATGGCCTCGCGCCGGCTGGTGTCGACCAGGGTGAGCGCGCCGTGGGCGCGCTCGATGACCACGCCCAGGTCGCCCGTGCCACGCAGGGCCGTAGGGGCGGCGGCCGGCGTGGCCGGGTGGGAGGTCGCCAGCGCGCAGCCCGTGGCCAGCAGGGGCGCGGCGGCGGACAGGGACAGCAGGGCGCGCCGTTTCATGGAGTTCATGGGGCAGGGCTCCTGTTCGTTTCTTCGGGAAAGCCGCCGGCCAGCTGCTGGGCGATCCACAGCGCCTCGCTGCCCCGGAGCAGGGCGCTCCAGGGCGGCATGGGCGTGCCGGGAATGCCGTGGGTGATGACGGCGGCCAAGTATTCGGGCGGCTTGGCGGCCAGGGCCTCGCGGGTGAGCGCGGGCCCCAGGCCGCCGGTCAGGCGCATGCCATGGCACGAACCGCAGTCCTGGCGCACCATGCGCACCAGCTGCGCAGCGCGCCCGGGCGCCGGCTCGGGCGCGGCCGGCTGCGCTGCGGCGGCAGTCGCCAGCAGCGCGCAGGCCAGGGGCAGGAGGGCGGTCCGTACCATGTCAAGCTCCTGCCGCGTCAGTACACGTCGTGCTGCGTGTTGTAGACGTTGAAGTGGCCGGTGGGCGTGATCAGGCGCGGGTCCTTGATGACCTTCTTCAGCTTCAGCGTCTTGTCATCCACCACGACCAGGGCGCTTTCCTTGTCCTTGGCCGACCACACGGCGAACCACACCTCGTCGCCCGCCTTGTTGTACTCGGGCTGGGTCACGCGCTTGGCGCCGCCGTCGTTGGCCAGGCCGGCCCACTCGGCGATGGGCAGGGTCTGGTAGCCCTTGTCCAGGTTCTTGATGTCGAACACGACCACCGCCTGCGAGACCTTCGGGTCAGGATTCAAAGGTGCGTCGGACCACAGGTTGCCGGACTTGGGGTGCGTCTTGATGAACAGCGCGCCGCCGCCCGGGCCCTTAAGCTTGGCCACTTCCTTGAAGGCGTACTTCGGGTGCTTCTTGGGGTCGGTGCCGATCAGCGAGATGGTCTCGTCGCCCAGGTGGCCGGTGGCCCAGACGGGGCCGTAGGTGGGGTGGGTGAAATTGGCACCGCGCCCGGGGTGGGGGATCTTGCCGACTTCGGTCAGGCCCGCCAGCTTGCCGTCCTTGGCGTCGATGGCGGCGATCTTGTTGCTGTTGTTGGCAGCCACCATGAAGTAGCGCTTGCTCGAATCCCAGCCGCCGTCATGCAGGAAGGGGGCGGAGCCGATCTCGGTGGTCTTGAGCGCGTTCAGGTTGGAGTAGTCCACCAGCATGGTCTTGCCGGTTTCCTTCACGTTGACCAGAAATTCCGGCTTGTAGTGCGAGGCCACGATGGAGGCCACGCGCGGCTCGGGGTGGTATTCCTGCGTGCCCACCACGTTGCCGCGCGTGGAGACGATCTTCAGGGGCTCCAGCGTGGCGCCGTCCATGATGGTGTACTGGGGCGGCCAGTAGGCGCCGGCAATCGCCAGCTTGTCCTCGTAGCCCTTGAACTTGGAGGTGTCGACCGAGCGCGCCTCCAGGCCCACGCGGATCTCGGCCACGTTGTCGGGCTTTTCCATCCACAGGTCGATCATGTTGATCTTGGCGTCGCGCCCGATCACGAACAGGTAGCGTCCCGAGGCCGACATGCGCGAGATGTGCACCGCGTAGCCGGTCTTGACGATGTTGATGATCTCCTTGGTGTCGCCGTCGATCAGCGCCACTTCGCCGGTGTCGCGCAGCGTGGTGGAGAAGATGTTGTCCAGGTTGTAGCTGTTCATCTTCTTCTTGGGGCGCGCCTCCGGCGGCACGATCACCTTCCAGGTGTTCTTGGCATCCTGCAGGCTCCACTCGGGCGGTGTGGGAGGGTCCTGCTGGATGTAGCGGGCCATCATGTCCACCGTGGCCTCGTCCATCTCGCCCGAGGTCTGCCAGTTGGGCATGCCGGCCGGCGAGCCGTAGGCGATGAAGACCTTGAGGTAGTCCGTGCCCTTGGGCAGGGTGACGTCGGGGGTCAGCGGCTTGCCGGTGGCGCCCTTGCGCAGCACGCCGTGGCAGCCGGCGCAGCGCTCGAAGTAGATCTGGCGCGCGCGGTCGAACTCCGCCTGCGTCATCTTCGGCGCCTTGGGGTTGGTGCTCTGGTACATGGGCACGTCCGCCAGCGGCGAGGTGCCGGCCTGGTAGTTCAGCTCCGGCTTGGAGACATCCTTGTCATGCTGGGCCATGGCGCCGGCCGACACCAGGGCGGCGGCCGCCAGAGCGATCAGCCTGGCCTTCCTCATTGCGGTCATTGTGGTTCCTCTGCGTCTCTCGGATCAGCGCTTGGATGGGTGCGGGCACCTGCCCTGGCCCCTCGCGTGAGGTCGCTGTTCACCCCTCTTTTTGCGAGTGCATGCATGCTCGCGCCGCCCGCCGCCGGTGTCCTTGACCTGGTTCAAGGACGCACAAAGGGCAGGCCAGAACAATCCGGTCCAACCCCATGACGGCAGCAGCCGAGGAAAGGCAGGACATGAGCTTTGTGGAAGACGCACGCTGGTTCACCGCGGCGCCACCCGCCGCCCAGGCAGGCGTGCCCGGGCATGTGACGCTGGTGGGCGCGGGGCCGGGCGATCCGGAGCTGCTGACGCTGCGCGCCGTGAAGGCGCTGCGCAACGCCCGCCTGGTGCTGTACGACCACCTGGTAGGCAAGGAGGTACTGCAGTACGTGCCAGCGGATGCCGACCTGATCTACGTGGGCAAGGAGGCCGCGCACCACACCCTGCCGCAGGAGTCCATCATCGACCTGATGGTGCGCCTGGCGCGCAGCGGGCGCAGCCTGGTGCGCCTGAAGGGCGGCGACTGTTTCGTTTTCGGCCGCGGCGGCGAAGAAGCCATTGCGCTGGCCGAGCAGGGCATCGCCTTCGACATCGTGCCCGGCATCACCTCGGCCCAGGGCGCGGGCGCCTACGCCGGTATTCCGCTCACCCACCGCGACCACGCCGGCACGCTGGTCTTCGCCACCGGCCACCTGTGCGGGCGCGACGAGGTGGCGCTGGACTGGGCGGCCCTGGCCCGCCCGCGCCAGACGGTGGTCATCTACATGGGCCTGTCCACGCTGCCCATCATCAGCCGCGAGCTGCAGGCGCACGGCCTGCCCGCAGACACCCCGGCCGCGCTGGTGGAGCAGACCACGCTGCCCGGCCAGCGCTGCATCAGCGGCACGCTGGGCGGGCTGCCCGAGCTGGCCCGGGCGCACGGCATACGTCCGCCGGCGCTGATCGTGATCGGCCACGTGGTGGCCCTGCAGCAGCACATCGCCAGGGGTCTGCGCGCCCAGTTCGTATAGCGGTGGTGGATGCGGCTTTCAGGCATCATGAAAGCCTCATGCAACAAGACATTCTCATCAACTGGTCGCCCCAGGAAACGCGCGTCGCCGTGGTCGAAAACGGCGCCGTGCAGGAGCTGCACGTGGAGCGCACGCTGGAGCGCGGCCTGGTCGGCAACGTGTACCTGGGCAAGGTCTCGCGCGTGCTGCCGGGCATGCAGTCGGCCTTCATCGACATTGGCCTGGAGCGCGCGGCCTTCCTGCACGTGGCCGACGTGTGGCACCGCCAGGAGGGCGGCGAGGCCCCGATGTTCGCGCGCAAGGGCGAGCCGCCAGTGCCCATCGAGCGCCAGGTCTTCGAGGGCCAGCCGCTCATGGTGCAGGTCATCAAGGACCCCATCGGCAGCAAGGGCGCGCGCCTGTCCACGCAGATCAGCATCGCCGGGCGGTTGCTGGTCTTCCTGCCGCAGGATGATCACATTGGCGTGTCGCAGAAAATCCCCGCGGCCGAGCGCGATGCGCTGCGCGCGCGGCTGCAGGCGCTGGTGGGCGGCAAGGCCTCGGGCGGCGGGGGCGGCTTCATTCTGCGCACCAATGGCGAGGATGCCGGCGACGCCGAGCTGGCCGAGGACATCGCCTACCTGCGCAAGACCTGGGGCCGCATCCGCCAGGCGGCCACCAAGCTGCCGGCCGGCTCCCTGCTGCATCAGGACCTGAACCTGCTGCAGCGCGTGCTGCGCGACCTGGCGGGCGAGCAGACGCAGTCGATCCGCCTCGATTCGCGCGAGCAGTTCACGCTGCTGATGGAGTTCGGCGCCGAGTTCATGCCGGCCGCGGCGCCCAAGCTGCAGCTGTACAAGGGCGAGCGGCCGATCTTCGACCTGTACTCCATCGACGAGGAGATCGCCCTGGCCCTGGGCCGGCGCGTGCAGCTCAAGTCCGGCGGCTACCTGATCGTGGACCAGACCGAGGCCCTCACCACCATCGACGTGAACACCGGCGGCTACGTGGGCGCGCGCAATTTCGACGACACCATCTTCAAGACCAACCTGGAGGCGGCCGGCGCGATCGCGCGCCAGCTGCGCCTGCGCAATCTGGGCGGCATCGTGATCGCGGACTTCATCGACATGGTGCGCGAGGACCACCGCGCCGCCGTGCTGGCCGAGTTCAAGAAGCAGCTGGCGCGCGACCGGGTGAAGACCATGGTGGGAGGTTTCTCGCAACTGGGGCTGGTGGAGATGACGCGCAAGCGCACGCGCGAGTCGCTGGCCCATATGCTGTGCGAGCCGTGCCCCACCTGCGCCGGCGTGGGCGAGGTCAAGACGGCGCGCAGCGTCTGCTACGACATCCTGCGCGAGGTGCTGCGCGAGGCGCGGCAGTTCAACCCCATGGAATTCCGCGTGGTGGCCTCGCCCAAGGTGGTGGAGCTCTTCCTGGACGAGGAGAGCCAGCACCTGGCCGGGCTGTCGGATTTCATCGGCAAGCCGATCTCGCTGCAGGCCGAGAGCGGCATGGGACAGGAGCAGTACGACATCGTGCTGCTGTAGCGGCCGGGCTGCGCCCGGCGCTCATCAGGCGTCGATCTGCATGGCAGGGCGTGCCTGCACCCGCTCCAGCCAGGCCTGCACACGGGGATGGGCGGCCACGGGCGCGCCGAGGTGGGCGCTGTAGCCGATCACGGCGCTGACCACCAGGTCCACCAGTGAATAGTCCTGCCCCAGCATCCAGGGCGCCGCTTGCAGGTGCCCGTCCAATACGGCCAGGAGGGTGCTGAGACTGTCCAGCACCTGCGCTCGCTCCGTGTCGGGCGTTGCCGGCTCGCTCCCGTCAGAAACCTCCAGGCGCGGCAGCAGCGCGCAGTAGCTGACATAGGCCCACGTGCTCCACGACAGCGCCTGCAGGGCTTGGGGCGTGCCCGGCTGCGGCCACAGGCCACGCGCCACGCCGTAGGTATGGCCCAGCCAGAGGTGGATGGCCAGCGCCTCGAACAGGGGTGCGCCGTTGACGGTCAAGGTCGGGACCTTGCCGTTCGGGTTGAGGGCGCGGAACTGCGGCGTGTGCTGCTCGCCAGCACGGATGTCGATTTTCACGCGCTCGTGGGGGATGCCCAACTCGGCGAGGGCGTAGGCGATTGGCGTGGCGCTGGACATGGGGTGCCAGTACAGGACGATGGACATATATGAGACTCCTTGGCTTGCAGGCCGTTGGTTGAGGGAGCCGCGACTGTAGAAAGCATTGCGGACAGCTTTGGCCCTCAATGGGCGCTACAGTGGCGCCATGTTGTCCTCGTCCACCCGGCTGCTGCGGCTGCTGGCCCTGCTGTCCACCCGCCGCCACTGGCCGGGCGCCGACCTGGCCGAAAGCCTGCAGGTGCATCCGCGCACCCTGCGCCGCGACGTTGACCGGCTGCGCCAGCTCGGCTATCCCGTGCATGCCAGCAGCGGGGTTGCCGGCGGCTATGCCTTCAGGGCCGGACGTGACCTGCCGCCGCTGCTGCTGGACGACGAAGAGGCGCGTGCCGTCTCGATCGCGCTGCGCACGGCTACCGCGGCGGGTGGCATGGAGGAGCCCGCCCTGCGCGCGCTCGTCAAGCTCGAACACGCCATGCCCACCCGGCTGCGCCAGCAGATGGACGTGCTGCGCTCGGCCATCCTGCCGCTGGACGCCGCCGGGCCGGTGGTGGAGGCCGCCTTGCTGGTGGGTCTGGCCTCGGCTTGCCATGAACAGCTGCGAGTGGGATTCGCCTATACCGATGGGCAGGGACGGGGCAGCGAGCGCAGCGTGGAGCCGCATGGCCTGGTGCATGCGCAGCAGCGCTGGTATCTGGTCGCTTGGGACTGTGCCCGCGGCGACTGGCGCACCTTCCGCGTGGACCGCATCGAGGGCGCGCCCCGTATGGGTGGGCACTTTGCCCCGCGGCCTTCACCCGATGGCGGTGACCTGAAGGCGTACGTCGCACGGTCGCTGACGGCGCCGCTGGCGCAGGTGCCCGCGCGCATCGTGCTGCATGCGCCGCACGCGCAGCTGGCGCGGCGCATTCCCGCATCTGCCGGGACGCTGCGCCCGCTGGGCGACCACAGCTGCGAGCTGGAGTGCGCTACCCACGCACCCTGCACGCTGGTGTACTGGCTGATGGCGCTGGAGGTGGACTTCCAGGTGCTGGCACCCGACGACCTGGTGGACCGGGTGCGCGCCGCGGCTGAGCGGGCGCTGCGGGGCTGCACGGGCGTGCGTCCTGAAGCGCCCGTGCATCACTGAGATTTTTACTATTTAAATAGTAGCAGCCAGCGCTTGACGGGAGCGGGTTTGAGCCCGATTTAACCCTAAACCACGGTTAGAGCCGGCGCAGCCGCTCCAGCGCCGTGCGCAGCGTCTCGTCCTCCTTGGCGAAGCAAAAGCGCACGGTGCGCTGATCGAAGCCATCGCCGTAGAAGGCCGACACGGGAATGGCGGCCACGCCGGCCTCGTGCACCAGCCATTCGCAGAACTGCATCTCCGGCAGGTCGCTGATGGCGGAGTAGTCCACGCACTGGAAGTAGCTGCCGTTGCTGGGCAGCAGGCGCAGGCGCGATCCCTCCAGGCCCTGGCGGAACAGATCGCGCTTGGCCTGGTAGAAGCCGGCCAGCTGAAGGTAGGGCGCGGGGTTTTGCAGGTACTGGGCGATGCCGTGCTGCATGGGCGTGTTCACCGTGAACACGTTGAACTGGTGCACCTTGCGGAACTCGGCCGTCAGCGCCGCAGGGGCCGCCACGGCGCCCACTTTCCAGCCGGTGACGTGCAGCGTCTTGCCGAAGCTGGAGACGATGAAGCTGCGCTCGGCCAGGCCGTCAAAGCGCGCGGCGCTCTCGTGCTGCCGGCCGTCGAAGACCATGTGCTCGTACACCTCGTCGCTGATGAGCAGCACGCCCGTGGGCGCCAGCAGCTCCTGCAGGTGCAGCATTTCTTGCTGGCTCCAGATGGTGGCGCTAGGGTTGTGCGGCGTGTTGAGGATCAGCAGGCGGGTGCGCGGGCTGAGGGCGGCGGCGATCTGGTCGAAGTCCGGGCGGAAGCTGCCGGGCGTGAGCGGCACGCGCACGACGGTGGCACCGGCCATCTCGATGGCTGGCACATAGCAGTCGTAGCACGGCTCCAGCACGATGACCTCGTCGCCCGGCTGCACGCAGGCCAGCACGGCCGTGAGGATGGCCTGGGTGGCGCCGGCGGTGATGGTGATTTCGCTGTTGGCGCAATACCGGCGGGCGTGGAGTGCTTCAATTTTTGAAGCAACCGCAGCGCGCAGCGCGGGCACGCCAGGCATGGGCGGGTACTGGTTGTGGCCATCCTGCATGGCCCGCGACACGGCATCCACCAGCGCCGGATCGCAAGCGAAATCGGGAAAACCCTGCCCCAGGTTGACGGCCCCGCGCTCGGCCGCCAGGGCGGACATGACGGCAAAGATGGTGGTGCCCACGTTCGGCAGGCGGCTGGGAAAGCTGGGAGTGGTCATGGTGTACGGGTTAACAATCCGAAGGCCGCGGAGCAGGCCATGCAAGCAGACGCCGTGGAGCGGGCTTTGCCCGGCCTCCGGTGGCGTCCCACTGGGGAAGGCGCGCAGCAGCGTCTCAGGGGGATTCACAGCTCAGGGGATTCAGAGTTCATAGTCGTGCACGTGTCCGGTCATGGCGCGGCCAATCAGGTCGCGGCTCAGTCGGTCACTGAGCAACTCGGCAAAGCGGTACACGAAATTGCGCAGGTAGGCGCCGCGCTTGAAAGCGACGCGCGCCACGCTTTGGCCGAACAGGTGGCCCACCGGGCGCACCACCAGGTCGCCCAGCGGGTCGTCGCGCATGGCCATCTCGGCCACGATGCCTATGCCCAGGCCCAGGCGCACGTAGGTTTTGATGACGTCCGAGTCAATAGCCTCCAGCACGATGCGCGGCTGCAGCTTGCGCGTGGCGAACGCCTGGTCGATCTTGCCCCGGCCGGTGAACGAGGGGTGGTAGGTGATGAGGGACTCGTGCGCCAGGTCGTCCAGGCCGACCCGGTCCTTCTGCGCCAGCGGGTGGCCGGCGGGCAGCACCAGCACGTGCTGCCATTCGTAGCAGGGCAGGGTGACCAGGTCGGGGTAGTCGGCCAGCGACTCCGTGGCCATGCCGATCTCGGCCACCTCGTCGATGACCATCCGGGCCACCTCGTGCGGCGTGGCCTGGTGCAGGCTGATGTTCACCTTGGGGTACTGCTCGCGCAGCTTGGCCACTGGCAGCGGCAGCACGTAGCGCGCCTGGGTGTGGGTGGTGGCGATCGACAGCGTTCCGCTGTCCTGCTGGCTGTACTGCTCGCCAATGCGCTTGAGGTTGCCCACCTCACGCATGATGATCTCGATGCTCTTGAGCACGTGCAGGCCAGGCTCCGTGACACGCTTGAGGCGCTTGCCGTGGCGCGCGAAGATGTCCACGCCCAGCTCGTCTTCCAGCTCGATGATGGCCTTGGAGACACCCGGCTGCGAAGTGTGCAGCGCCTTGGCCGCTTCGGTCAGGTTGAGATTGCGGCGCGAGGCTTCCTGGACGAAGCGGAATTGGTGCAGGTTCATGACTCAATCGTTCTATAGAACCTGTTTATTATGTCTCAAAATTCTAAAGAAACAGCCTCCGCAGCGATGTCGGCCATGAGGGCAACCATGCGCTCGTCTTCGCCAATGGGCGGGCTGAGCGTGATGCGCAGGCCCGGATGGGCCGCGGCCAAGGCCTGCGCCATACCCGGCAGGTCTTCGCGTACGTGCCGGCCGGCGCCCAGAAAGAGGGGCACGATGGCGATGTGCGTCACCTTCAACGCAGCCAGCTCGGCTACGGCGGCGTCCAGCGGGGGCTCGCACAGCTCCAGATAGGCGCACCGGCAGGGCAGCTGCGGCTGGGCTGCCTGCAGGCGCGCACGTACGGCTTCCATGGGGGCGCGCCACAGCGGATCGCGCGAGCCATGGGCAAAGAGGATGACGCCGCCGACCATACTCATCTCCTGAGCACCAGCCAGCCAAATGCCGCCAGTGATAGTGCGCTGTAGATCAGCCCGGGCGCGGCCGCGGTGAGCCAGGGCGACCAGTGCTGCAGATTGCCGGCAAAGCCGAACAGGTTGTTCAGCAGAAAGAAGCTGATGCCGGCCATCACCCCGCCGAACACATAGCCGGCGATGCCGCCGGAGCGGAAGTGCAGGTAGGCGAACGGCAGCGACAGCACCACCATCACCAGGCAGCTCAAGGGGTAGAACACCTTGCGCCAGAACTCGATCTCGTAGCGCTGGGCCGACTGGCCATTAGCCTGCAGGTGCCGTACATACTGGAACAGCTCGATGGTGGCCATCTTGTCCGGCTTGAGCAGCGAGGCGCCGACCATGCTGGGGGTGATGCGCGTGCTCCAGCGCAGCTGGGCCTCGGTCGTGCGCTGCACACGCAGCTGGTCGTCCCGGCCGTGCTCGAAGAGGCTGCTGCGCACCTGCTGCAGGTTCCAGGCCTCGCCGCTGTCGTCGAAGTCGCCCAGCTCGGCCGACAGCGTGGCGGCCACACGGCCCTGCTCGTCGAACTCAAACACGCGTATGCCACGCATGCGCCCGTCCGTGCCCAGGGCCCGCACGTTGATGGCGCGTGAATGGCTGCCCTGGCGCTCCTTGAGCCACGCGCCGGTGGCGCCGGTGCTGAGCTGGCCCAGGTGGCGCGCGCCCACCAGCTGCGCCGCCCGTTCGCTGGCCGGTGCGATGTAGTCGCCCACGGCGAAGGTCAGCACCACGAAGGCACCGCCCAGCATCAGCAGCGTGCCAAGAGCGCGGCCCGGCCCCAGGCCGCTGGTGCGCATGATGGTGAACTCCGAGCTTTGCGCCAGCCGTGCCATCACGAAGATGGTGCCTATCAGCACGGTGATGGGGAGCAGCTCATATAAATGCTGCGGCAGGCTGAGGATGACGTACAGCAAAGCCTGCGAGAGCTGATAACCGCCGGGCCCGCTGCGCCCCACCCAGCGCAGCTCGTCCACCAGGTCGAAGAAGAAGAACAGCGCCAGGAAGGCCAGCGTCACGAAGCCGACGCTGACAGCAACTTCGCGGTAGATGAGACGGCGCAGCGTATTCATCGCCCGGCCACCTTGCGCAGCGCACCGCGCAGCGACCACTGGTTGTGACGCGCCGTCAGCAGCAACAGGCCCAGCGCCAGCATGCCGCCATGCAGGGTGCCCATGAAGGGCAGCAGGGCCAGGCGGCCGCTGGCGATCCAGCTTTGTCCCACGGTCATGAGGTTGTAGTAGATGATGAAAGCGAACAGGGCCAGCAGCATGCTGGTGCTGCGGCCGGCGCGCGGGTTGACCACGGCCAGCGCCAGCCCCAGCACGACGAAGTTGAGCACCGCCATCACCAGGCCGAGGCGCCAGGCCAGCTCTGCCCGGTAGGCGGGCTCGGGGTTCCTGGCCAGCTCAAGGGTGTCGCGCGTCTTCACGGCTGCCTCCTCCGGGCTGCCGCTGGAAGCCGGGCCGATGCGCGTGCCGTATTCGGCAAACTCGCTCAGGCGCATGCCGGGCTTGTCCAGCGCGGTTTCCAGCCGCTGGCCGTGGCTGAGCACGGCGATGCGCTCGCCCTGCTCGACCTTCAGCCGCGCGCCCTGGGCGGAGGTGACGGTCTCGCGCGTGGGCTCGGTGGTGGCGATGAAGACGTTGCTGGCGGCGTTGGCGCCGGGCGTGTCCTTGTCGATGAAGAACACGCGCGAGCCGCCGGCCGACTCCTGGAATTCGCCTGGCGCGATGCGGTCCACGTCGCTGCGCTGCTCGTACTGGGTCTTGAGGTCCTGGATCTGCCGGTTGGCCCAGGGCCAAGCCACCAGCGCCAGCGCGCCCACGGCCAGCATCACCGGCCAGGCAAAGCGCAGCAGTGGTGACAACAGGCTCACCAAGCCCTGGCCCGCGGAAAACCAGATCACCATTTCGCTGTCGCGGTACATGCGCGAGAGCACGCTGACCACGGAGACGAACAGGCTCAGGCTGAGGATGGTCGGCAATTGCCCGAGCACCGTGAAGCCCATCACCAGCAACACGTCAGTCGGCGCCACGCTGCCGCGCGAAGCCTGGCCCAGAGTGCGGATCAGCATCATGGTCATGACCACGGTGATCAGCACCACCAGGGTGGCGCCGAACGAGCGCGCCAGCTCCTTGCGAATGGACGAATCGAATAACATTGGTTCGAATGAAAACGCCGATTATGAACTTCGAACTCAAGACGCTTTCGCTGGCCGCTGCGTGCCGCTACAAGTGCGACCTGCTGGTGGTTTTGATCGCCGAAGGCTTCGCTGCCGAGCCGGACGAGCTGTCGTCACTGGTTGCCCGCGCGCTCAAAGAGCGCGACCTGGAAGCCAAGCCCGGCAAGCTGCTGCAGCTGTATGCGCCTGCTGGCGTGGCCGCGCGCCGCGTGGTCCTGGCCGGCTGCGGCGACGGTAGCCCCAAAGCCGTGCGCCAGGCCGTGCAGGCGCTGGGGCCTGCGCTGAAAACCCCCGGCGCCCGCCGCGTGGCCCTCGTGCTGCCCACCCAGGTCCTGGCGAAGGCCGTACGGGCGGCCGTATGCGCCGTGGCCGATGCCAGCTATGTCTACACCACGACCAAGAGCAAGGCCGAGCCCCGCGCATTGGAGCGCGTGACCATCGGCGTGACGGATGCCACCGCTGTGCGCGAGGACTTCGCGGCAGCGCAAGGCCTGGTGGCCGGCATCGAGTTCGCGCGCGAGTGGGCCAACCGCCCGGCCAACCACGCCACGCCCACGCTGCTGGGCAATGCGGCAAAGGCGCTGGCCAAGCTGCCCGGCATCCAGTGCACCGTCCATGGCCCGGCCGAAGTGGCAAAGCTGGGCATGGGCGCCTTCCTGGCGGTGGCCCAGGGTTCGGAGCAACCGCTGCGCTTCATCGAGCTGCGCTACAACGGTGCGGCCAAGGCGCAGGCCCCGGTGGTGCTGGTGGGCAAGGGCATCACCTTCGACACGGGCGGCATCTCCCTCAAGCCTGCTGGCGAAATGGACGAGATGAAGTTCGACATGGGCGGCGCGGCCAGCGTGCTGGGCGTGTTCCGTGCCCTGGCCGAGCTGAAGCCTGCCTTGAACGTGGTCGGCCTGATCCCGGCCTGCGAGAACATGCCCGACGGTCGCGCCGTAAAGCCGGGGGATGTGGTCACCAGCATGAGCGGCCAGACCATCGAGATACTCAACACCGACGCCGAGGGGCGGCTGGTGCTGTGCGATGCGTTGACGTACGCAGCCCGTTTCGAGCCGGCAGCGGTCATCGACGTGGCCACTCTGACGGGCGCCTGCGTGATTGCTCTGGGCGGCCTGCGCAGCGGCCTTTTCGCCACCGACGACGCACTGGCTGCTCAGCTGCAGGAAGCGGGGGAGGTGGCGCTCGACCCGTGCTGGCGCATGCCGCTGGACGACGATTACGCGGAAAGCCTCAAGAGCAACTTCGCGGACGTCGGCAACGTCGGCGGACGCCCGGCAGGTTCGATCACGGCGGCCAAGTTCCTGCAGCGCTTCGTCGGCGATATGCCCTGGGCGCACCTGGACATTGCCGGCACGGCCTGGAAGGGAGGAGCGGCAAAGGGCGCCACGGGGCGTCCTGTGGGCCTGCTCGTGCAATACCTGCTGGGCAGGGCCGCCAGCGCGACAAAGAAGCCGGCAGTGCGCGGGCGCTGAGGGCTGCGTCCATGACCGAGGTGGCTTTTCACTTCAACGCGCCGGACAAGCTGGAGTACGCCTGCCGTTTCGTCCGCAAGGCCTTGAGGCACGAGATGCGGGTGGCGGTCATGGGCGTACAGGAAGACCTGGAGCGCCTTGACCGCATGCTGTGGGATATGGCCCCCACGGATTTCGTGGCGCACTGCGTGGGCAGTGCTGCGGGCGAGCTTGTCCAGGCATCGCCAGCTGTGCTGACGGATGACTTGCAGCTTTGCCCACATCGGGAAGTGCTGCTCAACCTGGGCGAAACGGTGCCCGCGGCTTTTGTCGAATTCGGCAAGGTGATCGAGGTGGTGAGCCTGGACGATGGCGACCGGGCCGCGGCGCGAGGGCGCTGGCGCGAATATGCCGCACAGGGCTTTGATATCGTGCAGCACGACTTGGTGGTGCGGGAGGGCAGGCAATGAGCCAGCCACCACGTACTCCGCCGCGTTTTGTGCCCACGCTGACAGAAGTAGTGCAGGACCATGTGCCACCTGCACGCCAATCCCCGCCTGGCCCGCTTGTATCCGAGCAGCCAGCACCAGAGCCGGCTGTGGCGCCGATGGCGGCGGTGTCACCGGGCTTTGAGGAATATGTCGTACACCGCGTCATGCAGCGGGTGGATGGCATTTTGGAACGCCAACTGAGCGAGGCCATTTCGCTGGTCATCGAAGAGCAGACCCGCTCCGTGGTGCCGCGCCTGCGGGAAGAGGTGGAGTCAGTCGTGCGCCACGCCGTGTACGACGCGGTAGCGCAGGAACTGGCTTCGCCGGAACGCGGCAGTCATTGAGTCGATAACAGGGTATATCCCTGTGTGGTATCGGCGTGACTTTCTCGTGTTCCCTAGTGTTGCTCCAAACTGATTGCGATATGTTTCTCCGCGTTGTTAGACAACACTATTCCAGCGCTTTTTATTGGAGACACATATGCAATTGAAGTTGAAACTGACCGTGGCCGCTGCTATCGCAGCTGTTGCAGGTGTGGCCGCCGCTCAAGAAGTGGTGAAGATCGGCCACGTCGCGCCCGTATCCGGCGCGCAGGCGCACTACGGAAAGGACAACGAAAATGGCGCGCGCATGGCCATCGAGGACCTGAACAGCCAGAACCCGACGATCGGCGGCAAGAAGGTCAAGTTCGAACTGCTGGCCGAAGACGACGCAGCCGACCCCAAGCAAGGCACCGCCGCCGCCCAGAAGCTGTGCGATGCCAAGGTTGCTGGCGTGGTGGGTCACCTGAATTCCGGCACTACCATCCCCGCCGCCAAGGTGTACAACGACTGCGGCATTCCGCACGTCACCGGCGCTGCCACCAACCCGAACCTGACCAAGCCCGGCTACAAGACCACCTTCCGCATCATCGCCAACGACAACGCGCTGGGCGCTGGCTTGGCTGCCTATGCAGCCGAGACGCTGAAGCTCAAGACCGTGGCCATCGTGGACGACCGCACGGCCTATGGCCAGGGTGTGGCCAACGTGTTCAAGAAGGTGGCCGCCGAGAAGGGCATGAAGGTGGTGGACGAACAGTTCACGACCGACAAGGCGACAGACTTCATGGCCATTCTCACAGCCATCAAGTCCAAAAACCCTGATGCCATCTTCTATGGTGGCATGGACCCGCAGGCAGGCCCCATGCTGCGCCAGATGGAGCAGCTGGGCATGGCAAACGTGAAGTTCTTCGGCGGTGACGGCGTCTGCACGCAGGAAATCTCCAAACTGGCTGCCGGTGCCAAGACCCTGGGCAACGTGATCTGCGCCGAGGGTGGTGCCTCGTTGACCAAGATGCCCGGTGGTACTGCCTGGAAGGCCAGATACGATGCCAAGTATCCCAACCAGTTCCAGGTGTACAGCCCCTACACCTACGACGCGACCATGCTGCTGGCCGATGCCATGAAGCGTGCGGGCTCCTGGGATCCCAAGGTCTACATCCCTGAACTGCTCAAGTCGAACTACAAGGGTGTAACGGCCAATATCGCTTTTGAACCCAACGGCGAAATGAAGAACCCGGCCATCACCCTGTATTCGTACCCGGATGGCAAGAAGACGCCGATGAACTAAAAAAAGGGGCGAAGAAGTGGGCGGTTCTGAGAACCGTCACTTCTGCATCTTCTTAAACGAAAGGCAATGTGCGAATGGGCACATTGCCTTTTTTCATTGAAAGCGGGGAGAGCCGCTGGGCCGCTTAGTGGCTGCCTTGCTGGCTGTTGACGATGCGCTTGAGTGCTGCCGTATCCAGGATCCGTACGTGGCGCTGCTTGACCTCCACGATGCCCTCCTCGACGAACTTGGAGAACGTGCGGCTCACGGTTTCCAGTTTCAATCCGAGGTAGCTGCCGATCTCCTCGCGCGTCATGCGCAGCACCAGCTCCGACTGTGAAAATCCGCGGGTATGCAGGCGCTGCACCAGGTTCAGTAGGAAAGCTGCGAGTCGCTCTTCCGCGCGCATGCTGCCCAGCAGCAGCATGACACCATGCTCGCGCACGATCTCTCGGCTCATGATCTTGTGCACATGCTGCTGCAGTGCAGCCACTTCGCGCGACAGCTCCTCAATGCGGTCGAAAGGCATGACACAGACTTCAGCGTCTTCCAATGCCACCGCGTCGCAAGTGTGGTGATCGTTCACGATGCCGTCCAGCCCGATGATCTCGCCCGCCATCTGGAACCCGGTCACCTGGTCGCGCCCGTCTTCAGTGGCCACGCAGGTCTTGAAGAAGCCCGTGCGAATGGCAAACAGCGAAGTGAAGGGTTCTCCATTGCGGAACAAGGTGCCGCCACGCTTGACCTTGCGGCGCACGGCGACGACCTCGTCGATACGCTTGAGCTGCTGTTCGTCCAGGCCCACGGGCATGCACAGCTCGCGCAGGTTGCAGTTGGAACAGGCAACCTTGATGGAATGGAGTTGGGGGTGCGTGGAGGCCCGATTCATGGCGCTAGCTTACCTTTGAAGTAACGACGACTGCGAAAGCCGCAGAAAAGCGAAAGACATTGACTTGCGGTCAATTGTCTTTCCCCAGATGGCAGAGGCTCTTGATCGAGATCAAGGACGCGGGGGGCGTTTCTCGTGCACATTGGCTCGTACATCGCGAGGAATTTTGTCTGTATGACCGTTGTTACCACCGAGTTGTTGCGCCGCTTCGATGTTTCCGGACCTCGCTACACCTCCTATCCCACGGCTGATCGCTTCGTCGAGGCTTTTGGCGAACAAGAATATGTGCTGGCGCTGCAGCAGCGTCGGCTGGGGGCGGTGGGCAAGGCGACGCCTCTGTCGCTTTACGTCCATATCCCCTTCTGCGAGTCGCTCTGTTATTACTGTGCCTGCAACAAGATCATTACCCGCCATCCGGAACGTGCCGAGGTTTACCTGCGCTACCTGAGCCGGGAGATCGACCTGCATACGGCCCATTGCGGCGTGGGCCAGCACGTAAGTCAGCTGCACCTGGGCGGCGGCACGCCCACCTTCCTCTCCGATGACGGCCTGCGGGACCTGATGTCCATGATCCGGCGCAGCTTCACGCTGGTGCCGGGGGGCGAATACTCCATCGAGGTAGACCCGCGCACCGTGGACGAGCAACGCCTGGCGCTGCTGGCCGAACTGGGCTTCAATCGCCTGAGCTTTGGTGTGCAGGACTTCGATCCCGAGGTGCAGAAGGCCGTCCACCGCATACAGCCTGCGGAAAAGGTTTTCGCTCTTGTCGAAAGTGCCCGGCGCCTGGGTTTCGATTCGGTCAACGTGGACCTCATCTATGGCCTGCCGCGCCAGACGCCCGAGTCGTTCGAGCGTACGCTGACACAGGTCGCCCAACTACGCCCCGACCGCATTGCGCTGTATGCGTACGCCCACCTGCCGGAGCGTTTCAAGGCCCAGCGGCGCATCATCACTGCCGAGTTGCCCATGGCTTCGGCGAAGGTCTCCATGCTGGCGCAGGGCCTGGATATTTTCATGAATGCCGGTTATGTCTACGTTGGCATGGACCACTTTGCGTTGCCGGAGGACGCACTCGCCGTCGCCAAACGGCAGGGACGGCTGCATCGCAATTTTCAGGGCTACAGCACCCAGCCCGACTGCGATCTGATCGGTTTGGGGGTTTCCGCCATCGGCCGCGTGGGCGCTACCTATAGCCAAAACGTCAAGACGCTGGACGAGTACTACGACGCGATCAACCAGGGGCATCTGCCGGTGGTGCGCGGCCTCGCCCTGACAAAAGACGATTTGGTGCGTCGGGCCGTCATCATGGCGCTGATGTGCCAGGGTGAAGTGCTCTTTCAACCCATGGAAGAGTCCTGGCTGATCGATTTCCGCAGTTACTTCGAACCGGAGCTGGCACAGTTGCGCGAGATGGCCGCCCAGGGACTGGTCGAAGTCAGCGACGAGGCCGTCACGGTAACGCCGATGGGATGGTATTTCGTGCGAGGCGTGGCCATGGTGTTCGACAAATACCTTCAGGCTGACCGGAACCGAGCTCGTTTCTCGCGGATCATCTGACGGATGTTTGTATCGCTTGCCGCCACTGTTTTCTTGATGGGGTTGACGGGGGGCACGCACTGTCTGACCATGTGCGCTGCTCCCTGTGGGGCACTGACAGGAGCACGGCGGCCGCGGGCCGGAGTAGCGCCCGTACGCTGGGTGCCGCAGCGCCCGCTGGTAGCGCGCACCGCGACGTTTCATTTGGGCCGCCTGGCTGGCTATTCGGCAGCCGGCGCGATTGTGGCGCTGGCCATGGACCGCCTGGCCTGGCTGGGTCAGCACAGCACGGCCATCAAGCCTCTGTGGACATTGGCGCACGTGTTGGTGATCGCGTGGGGTCTGATGATGGTGCTACAGGCGCGACAGCCAGCCTGGATTGAGCGGGCAGGGCGCGCTGTGTGGAAGCGCGTGCAGCCATTGGTTGCGCGCCCGGGTGGCTTGTTCATTACCGGCATGGCGTGGGCGCTTCTGCCCTGTGGTCTGCTCTATACCGCGTTGCTTACGGCAGCACTGAGCGGTAGTGCGGCGCGAGGTGCACTGTGCATGCTTTTGTTCGGCCTGGCCAGCGGTGCATGGCTGGTGGGCGGCCCGCTTCTTTGGCAATGGCTGCGCAAGCGGTTCGATGGACTGCGCGACTCTTTGGGATCGCGTCTGGCGGGCCTGATCCTCTGTGTGCTCGGGGGTACAGCCCTTTGGATGGATGTGGTTCACAACCAGCCTGCACCCTGGTGTGTGACCTGATCGCGTAGCACCACTTCAGATGAAACCGAAATAGACATTTGCGGCGCGGCATGTAAGACCGCCTTTAAATGGTGATAATTCGTCACTGTCGGTGAAACAGGCACGGCGCACGCCCTGCCGCCTTGTCCGTGACTGAATCCGTCCTGATCGATATTGAAAAGCTCCGCGTGGGCATGTTTATCCAGCTCTCCGTGAACTGGATACGGCATCCTTTTGCCACCAACAGTTTTCGGATCACCACGATCGAGCAGATCCAGACCCTGCGTGGAGCAGGTATCCAGTCCGTGCGCTACGTCCCTTCCAAGAGCGTTGTGATGGAAGAAGACGCACGGCCGGATCAGGAATTGCCTGGGCTCGGGGGCAATGATGGGCTGGACAATGCCTTGCCAGTCGCACCGCAGCACGGCAATGCCGAGGTGATCGATCGGCATGCCGTCCCTCTGGACCGATGCTTTGCGCGGTATCACGAGGCCACACTGACCTATGACCGCCTAGCTGGCAGTGTGCTAGCCCAGCCGATGCATGCACGCGAACAGGCCGAAGGGCTCGTTCAATCCTGCGTGCAGGAGTTGCTCGGACAGGAACCCTGCGCCATTCGCTTGCTGACGTGCTGCGCCGACGACAGCATGGCAGCGCATGCCGTCAACGTCATGATTTTGTCGCTGCTGCTGGGACGTGTTCTTGGACAGGATACGCAGGACCTGCAACGTGTCGGCCTGGCTGCACTTCTGCACGACATCGGCAAGGTTGAGCTACCCCCGTATATTGCCCAGCCGGGAGCGCCGCTTGTGGCTTCCGACTTGCGGCGGTATCAGGCTCATGTGGGTGAGTCGGTCGCCATGGGCCAGCGCATGGGCTTGCCGAGCGACGTGCTGATTGCCATCGCGCATCACCACGAATTTGCTGATGGCAGCGGCTATCCTTTGCGGCTGGTGGAAGATGACCTGAGCAATGAGGGCCAAATCCTGGCTCTGGTGAACAGCTACGACCGCCTGTGCAACCCACTGCAGGGGCAACCCGCCCTGACGCCGCATGAGGCGGTTTCGCAGCTGTATGCCCAGCAGCGTGGTCGCTACAACAGTGCCATCCTGGGCGCCTTCATCCGCATGATGGGCGTGTATCCGCCGGGCTCCCTGGTGCAACTGGTGGATGGTCGCTACGCCCTGGTGGTGCGCGTGGATGCATTGCATCCGCTGCGGCCTCGGGTACAGGTCTATGACGAAGAAAAGCCGGAGCTTGAACTGGACCTTGTGTTGCATCCGCAGTTGGGTATTCATCGCAGCCTGAGGCCATCCCAATTGCCGCCGCAGGCGCTGAGGGCGCTGGCTCCGCAGGAGCGCATGTGCTACTACTTCGAGCCTGCGAGGAATACTTCAGACCCAACGAAGGGGCAAGAGTGAGTGGCCTGAAGCTCCCGCCTGGAGCCTGGCAAGCCGTTGTGCAGGAGCTGCAGCAGGCAGTCTGGCTGGTGGATGGCCGTTCGCTGGAGATTCTGTTTGCCAATGTGGCTGCGGTGCAATTGACCGGGCGCAGCGCCGAAGAGATGGTCGGCAGGCCCGTGCTTGAATTGGTCTCCTCGCCTGAGGACGAAATTTTCTGGAGCCGTCCATTACCCGAAATATCAATGGGCATCTGCTCGTGCACCGAGGTATGGAGTGCTCGCCGCAAGCGCTCCGTTGAGGTGGAGCGCCGAGTGCAGGCGGTGTATGCCGCTGCTGAGGGGGATGAGGGATGCGAGCATCCGCTGCTCCTGCTGTCCATGCAAGACCGTAGCGAGCAGGAAAGCTCGCGTCAGGAATACGAAGTGTTGCTGGGCGAATTGCGCGCTACGCTGGATTCGGCTGCGGACGGCCTGCTGGTATGTGACCTGCAAGGCGCCATCAGGGCGTTCAACCAGCGCTTCGCGCAGCTGTGGAGCTTGCCCGCGCCTATGCTTGCACGCCGGGACGACGCGGCGGTGTTTGCCCATATGCGCCAGCAGCTGGCCGACCCGGCGGCTTGCGATGAACAACTCGTCGCCCGTACGGACGGGCCCATGCAAGAGGCCGTCGACATCCTGCGCCTGGGTAATGGAGTCATTCTGGAGCAGCGCTCAGTACCGCAGCTGGCGCACGGGCGGCTCGCCGGGCGTGTCTATTCCTTCCGGGATATTTCCCGGCAAGCCGAGGTGCAGGCCAGCCTGCGTCTGGCCGCGCAGGTTTTCGAATCAAGCCTGGACGCCATCTTCATCGCCGACGAGCACCATCTCATCCTCCGCGTGAATCCGGGTTGCGAACAGCTGCTGGGTGCTCCGCGCTCGCCCCTGCCCGGCAGTGCGGTTACGGCGCTGTTGGACGCAGGCATGGATGAGGAAGCCTTCCTCGCGCAAGTGGCCCAGCGCTGGCGACGGGAAGGTTTCTGGGAGGGCGAGGTGATACTGCGCAAAACCGTCGGCGCCAGCGGCCCCCCGATACACCTGTCCTGGGTCGTGTTGCGTGACGAGGGTGGGACGGTGGTCCAGAGCATAGGCTTCATGCGTGACCTGACGCAGCAGCGCGCGGCGCAAAGGCGCATTGAGGAACTGGCTTTCACCGACGCGCTGACAGGCCTGCCCAACCGTCTGCGGTTGCACGAGCGGGTGCAGGAAGCCATCGATGCGGCGCAAGGTTCGGATGCCCAGTTTGCGCTGCTCTTTCTCGACCTGGACCGCTTCAAGATCGTCAACGATTCGTTGGGCCACCCGTTCGGAGATCGCGTACTCAAGCTGGTGGCCCAGCGGCTGCTGCGTTGCCTGCGGCAATCCGACATGCTGTGCCGGCTGGGTGGAGACGAATTCGTGGTCCACCTGGCCAATTCGGATGCTCAGATGGCTGAGAGTGTGGCACGCCGCGTCCTCGAGGAAATGCTGCAGCCTTTCCAACTCGATGAGATGAGCTTTTCCATCCAGGGGAGCATCGGCATTGCCATGCATCCGCAGGACGGACGCAGTCTGGACGATCTCATCAAGCATGCCGACACGGCGATGTACCGCACCAAGGAGCGCGGGCGAGGCAGCTATGGGTTCTATCAGCCCCAGATGAATTCCAACCTGCTGGCGCGCATGAAGATGGAGCACGCCATGCGCCAGGCCCTGGGGCAAGGCCACATGGCCGTGCACTACCAGCCGCAAGTCGACATGGCCAGCGGGCGCATCGTGGGTGCCGAGGCACTGCTGCGCTGGAACGACCCGCAACTGGGCGTGGTGTCGCCCGCCGCATTCATACCGCTGGCCGAGGAGTCCGGTTATATCGTCACCCTGGGCGCCTGGGTGATGGAGCAGGCTGCCCGCGAGGCCGCGTATTGGCAGGACAGTGAAACGCCGCTGGTGATCTCGGTCAACGTGTCAGCACTTGAGTTTCGCCAGCCGGGCTTCCTGCATCGCGTTGCCAGGCTGATCGAGCATCATGGCCTGCGGCCCCGCCAGCTGGAGCTGGAATTGACGGAAAGCGTGCTGCTGCAGGATGCGCAGGACAAGGAGGAGATGCTGGCCGCATTGGCCCGTATGGGCATCAGCCTGTCTATCGATGACTTCGGTACGGGCTACTCCAGCCTTGCCTACCTGAAGAACCTGCCCATACACCGATTGAAGGTGGACAAGTCCTTCGTCGATGGCCTTCCGGGCGAGGACGGCGAGCGTGCGATCGTCCAGGCCATCATCAAGATGGGTCAGGCGCTGGGCCTGGAAGTGGTAGCGGAAGGTGTCGAGGACAAGGTGCAGCGCGAGGCACTGAGCGCCATGGGCTGCATGTTCTATCAGGGGTACCTGTGCTCACCCGCCTTGCCAAAGCAGCAGTTGCGTGACCTGATGCTGCAGGACCGTTTGCACTAAGGCCGGGTAGCTAAGAAAAAGGTGTCTGCGAATGCCACCGGACCGGCATCCTGAACCGGGGGTTCAGGGGGGCGAGGGCAGCCAGGCATTGGGTTCATCTGACGCGAGATGATCACGCTTGCCAGGCAATGTACCAAGCCCGTGCTCAGTGAGCATTGGTTCAAGGAAATATAAAGCCCGGCAGCACCGCAGACGCTTTCATTGTACCGGCCACGTGGCGGGCCGGGCCGGTTGCTCGCAAATCCTTACGACACTCGCCCGTCGTCACCCAGAGCTTCGTCCAGGCGCAGCAGCAGCTGGGACAGGCGCTCCTCGCCTGCAGATTCCTGCGGTGCGCTGGCGAGTACCTCGGCGGGCTGAGCGTGCGCTGCCTGGGCGGCAGCGGCCTCGCGGTCGGCGACCTCGAAGGCGAGATTCAGCGCAGCCAGCACGGCGATGCGGTCACGGGCACGCACCTTGCCAGTGTCGCGGATCTGGGTCATGGCCGTATCCACGCGCTCCACGGCGTCCAGCAGGCGCGCCTCCTGGCCTTCGGGGCAGGCCAGCAGGTAGCTTTGCTGCAGGATCTGGACCTCGATCTGCTTCATGGGGTGTCGTCCTTGGGTTGCGAATTCGAAGGCAGGCGGTCCAGCAGCGACTCGACCCGTGAGCGGGCGGCCTGCAGGCGGGACTTGAGCGAGTCGCGCTCCTGCGTGAGCGCCATGACCTGCTGGGCCAGCAGCGCGTTGGTGCGCCTGAGCTGCTCGTGCTGCTGCAGGAGCCGTTCCACGCGCTCGGCGACCTGGTCGATGGTGGAGGGGACGGAGGGCGAAGGCGCTGACATAGGCCTGGGATTGTAGGGACCAGGCTGCGTCCCGGCATAAAATCGTGCCGTTGGTGCTCGCTGCGTGGTTCACATGCGGCAGTTCAACGGGAAGCAGGGAGGAGCCTCCGCCATGGAGTGCATCCGAGCCTGCGCTGCCCCCGCAACGGTCAGCGAACCAGCCGCCTTGGCGGCTGCCCTTTCACACACGAAGCCACTGGATGCCTTGAACAAGCGTCTGGGAAGGCGTTGGAAGGTGTTTCGCCAGCCCGGATACCGGCCAACACGGAGGTTGCACACCCTTTGGGGTGCGCAGCTGTTTCACCCAACGCCGGCGGGGATGCTGGCACGGGTTGTTTGCTGATTCTTGTCTTCCATGTCGATTTCCCTGTTCCGTGAAAGCGCGGCTGCATCGGGCTGCGTGCGCCTGCGTGCCAGTGCGCTCACCCTGGCCGTTCTCGCCGTCTGCTCCGCTCAGGCCCAGGACGGCGCCATCGTGGTGGCGCAAAACCTGCGCTCTCCCTCGCTGGACGATGTGGTGGTGACCGCCACCCGCACCGCCCAGCCGCTGACCGACATCGTGGCCGACGTCTCCATCGTGGATAGCGAAACCATCGCCCAGGCCGGCGCCACCGGCCTGGTGGACGTACTGGCGCGGCTGCCGGGCGTGGAGATCACGCGCAACGGCGGCGTGGGCAACTCGTCCAATGTGTTTCTGCGCGGCGCCGAGGGGCGCTTCACCGCCGTGTACATCGACGGCGTGCGCGTGGATTCGCAATCCACCGGTGGAGCCGTGTGGGAGCAGATCCCGCTGTCGCAGATCGACCGCATCGAGGTGCTGCGCGGCCCGGCTGCCGCCGTCTACGGCTCGGACGCCATGGGTGGCGTGATCCAGCTGTTCACCAAGAAGGGCGAGGGCCCGGCGGCGCCCTACGTGGGTGTGGGCCTGGGCTCGCACCAGCTGCGCCGGATCGAGGCCGGGGTCAGCGGCGCTGCGGGCGAGGGCGGCGCCTTCGACTATGCGCTGGGCATCAGCCACGAGCGCAGCGACGGCTATGACATCCGCGACAGCGCGGGCCATAACCCGGACCGTGATGGCTACCGCACCACGGCGGGCAACGCGCGCCTGGGCCTGAAGATCAACGCCGCGCACCGGATCGACGCCACGCTGCTGGCCAACGAGATGAAGTCCGGCTACGACGGCTCCAAGTACACCCCGGCCGACCCCGAGGACGACCAGAACGACAACCGCATGCACGCCGCCGGCCTCACCTGGTCGGCGCAGTGGTCGCAGGCCTTCAGCTCGCGCGTCTCGCTCACCGACTCGGTCAGCCGCTACGAGACTACGCCGTCGCACTACCTGACGCGCACGCACCTGCGCGGCTACCTGTGGCACAACGAGTACCGCCTGGGCGCGCACCTGTTCACCGCCGCGCTGGAGCGGCGCGAAGATCAGTTGACCAACGACCCCATTGACCGCGACCGCTCCCAGGACGCGCTGGCGCTGGGCTATGGCTTTCACGCGGGCAACCACACGCTGCAGCTGAACCTGCGCCATGACTCCGACAGCGAGTTCGGCAGCAAGAACACCGGCAGCGTGGCCTACGGCTATGCCATCACGCCCACGCTGCGCGCCACGGCCTCGGCCGGCACGGCCTTCCGGGCGCCCACGCTGTACCAGCGCTTCAGCCAGTATGGCGACGCCAGCCTGAAGCCGGAGACCGGCCGCAACATCGAGGTCGGCCTGCGCTACGCCAGCGGCGCCAGCCATGCGGGCGTGGTGGCCTATCGCAACCGGGTGAGCAACCTGATCATCTTCGACGGCACCGCCACCGCCTGTGGCCAGGACTTCGGCTGCTACAACAGCGTGGGCCGGGCCGAATACAAGGGTGTCACCCTCTCCGCCGGCCACCGCGTCGGCGGCGTGACGCTGCACGGCTCCATCGACCTGCAAAGCCCCAAGGACCTGGCGACGGGCAGGCAGCTGCAGCGCCGCGCCAAGCGCTACGCCACCTTCGGCGCCGACACGCAACTGGCCGGCTGGACGCTGGGCGCCGAGGTGCAGGCCTCCGGCCGCCGCTTCGATAACGCGGCCAACACCCAGGTGCTGGGCGGCTACACCCTCGTCAACCTGTACGCCAGCACCCGCGTGGCGCGCGACTTCACGCTGCTGGCCCGCGTGGACAACCTGGGAGACAAGGACTACCAGCTGGCGCGCACCTATGTCACACCCGGGCGCAGCCTGTACGTGGGCTTGAAGTGGGCCCCGCATTGAGACAGAAGGCCATGGCCCGCTGCCCCGCGTTGATCATCGCCGCGCCCGCTTCGGGCCAGGGCAAGACCACGGTGGCCGCCGCGCTGGCTCGCCTGCATGCGCGCCAGGGGCGGCGCGTGCGCGTCTTCAAGTGCGGACCGGACCATCTGGACCCGCACTGGCACGAACTGGCCAGCGGCGCGCTCGTGCACCCGCTGGACCTGTGGATGACGGGCGAGGACGACTGCCGCCGGCGCCTGCATGCCGCCGCGCAGCAGGCCGATCTGCTGATCATCGAAGGAGTGATGGGCCTGTTCGACGGCGAGCACAGCGTGGCGGAGCTGGCGCGGCGCTGTGGCATCCCGGTGCTGGCGGTGATCGACGCCAGCGCCATGGGCGGCACGTTCGGCGCGCTGGTGCACGGCCTGCGCAGCTACTGGCCTGATCTGCCCTGGGCCGGCGCCCTGGCCAACCGCGTGGCGGGTGAAGGCCATGCGCGCATGCTGCAGGAGGGCTTGAGCGACGCGACCGATTGGCTGGGAGCGCTGCCGGGCATCGGCAGTGGTGGCTCGGGCAGGGGTAAGCCTGGTGGGCTCCTGCCCGAGCGGCACCTGGGCCTGGTGGCGGCCCAGGAGCTACCCGACGCCCTGGCCCGGCTGGACGCGGCGGCCGACGCACTGGCCGCCACCCCGCTGGGCCGCATCGGCCCGCACGAGCTGCAGCGCTGGGCCGTGGACTTCGCCGCCGTGCCCGAAGCCGAGACCCCGGCGCCCACGCTGGCCGGGCGCACCGTGGCGGTGGCGCGCGACGAGGCCTTCTGTCTGGTTTATGCCGCCAACCTGGACACGCTGCGCGCCCTGGGTGCGCAGGTGGCGCTGTTCTCGCCGCTGCGCGGCGAACCGCTGCCCGACTGCGACGCGCTGTGGCTGCCCGGCGGCTATCCCGAACTGCACGCCTCCGCCCTGGCCGAGCGGCATGCGCTGCGCGCGCAGCTGCAGGCGCATGTGGACGCGGGCCGGCCAGTGTGGGCCGAAGGCGGGGGCCTGCTGGCGCTGCTGCAGTCCATCGCCATGCCGGACGGCAGCGAGCTGCCGCTGTGGGGCCTGCTGCCGGGCCGCGCCGCCTTGCAGCAACGCCTGGCGGCCATAGGCCCGCGCGAGCTGCGCCTGGACGGCTGCGAGCCGCTGCGCGGCCACAGTTTTCATTACGCCGTCGTGCAGGACGGCGCCATGCCGGTGCTCGCCCAGGCCACACGGCCCGGGGCCGGCACGGCGGCGCTGCAGGGGGCCGAGGCTGTGTACCGCTGCGGCAGCATCCGCGCCAGCTTCTTCCAGGCATGGTTCGCCTCCAGCCACCAGGCTGTGGCGCGGCTGCTGGGCGACGGACCGCAGGCCTAGACGAAAGGACGGACAAGAGCATGGACATCGCGCGCAGCGAACTCATCCTGGGCGGCCAAAAGAGCGGCAAGTCGCGCCGCGCCGAGCAGCTGGCCCGCGCCTGGCTTGGGCGCTCGCCCGGGCACGCCGCGCTGCTGATCGCCACCGCCCAGGCCCACGACGAGGAGATGCGCGCGCGCATCGTGCGCCACCAGCGCGAGCGCGCCGAACGCGTGCCCGGCCTGGCGCTGCTGGAGGAGCCACGCGACCTGGCCGCCGCCCTGGCGCAACGCGGAGCGCCCGGCACCCTAGTGGTGGTGGACTGCCTGACCCTGTGGCTGACCCACTGGCTGATGCCGGTGGCGCCGCAGGAATATGAGCCAAATCGGCCTCCAGCCCTTGCCTGGCAAGCGCAGGCAGCTCACTTTTTTGAAGCGCTGGCGCAATGCCCCGGCCCGGTGGTGCTGGTGGGCAACGAGATCGGCCTGGGCGTGATCCCGCTGGGGCGGGAGGTGCGCGCCTTCGTCGACGCGCTGGGCGTGGTGAATCAGCAGGCGGCCGCCGCCTGCCGGCGCGTGACGCTGATGGCGGCCGGCCTCCCGCTCACCCTGAAAGACGAGGCACTCCTATGACACGGCCCTGGCTGCGCTGGACGCGCCTGATCTGCACCGTCCTGGCGCTGGCGGGCGCCGCCTCGGCCGCTTCGGCCGCCATCGCCATCCAGGACGACCGAGGCCGCACGCTGCAGTTCGACGCGCCGCCGCAGCGCGTCGTCAGCCTCTTGCCCTCGCTGACCGAAAGCCTGTGCGAGATGCAGCAGTGCCACCGCCTGGTGGGGGTGGACCGCTACTCCAACTGGCCCCAGGCCGTGCGCGCCCTGCCGCAGGTGGGCGGCGGGCTGGACCCCAGCGTCGAGGCCGTCGTCGCCCTCCAGCCCGACGTGGTGCTGCTGTCGGTGAGCAGCCGGGTCAGCGACCGGCTCGAAGCCTTGGGGCTGAAGGTCGTCGCGCTAGAGCCCAAGAACCATGCCGACGTGCGCCGCGTGCTGGGCGTGCTGGGCGCGCTGTTCGCCGTGCCGCGCGAGCAGGGCGCAGACCGGCTGTGGCGCGTGATCGACGCGGCCGTGCAGGCGGCGGCCCAGTCGCTGCCGCCCAAGGCGCACGGCGCGCGGGTGTACTTCGAGGTCAGCCGCGGCCCCTACGTGGCCGGCCAGACCTCGTTCATCGGCGAGACGCTGGCGCGCCTGGGCGTGCGCAACGTGGTGCCGGCGGAGCTGGGGCCGTTCCCGCGCCTGAGCCCCGAATTCGTGCTGCGCGTGCAGCCCGACGTGATCATGGTGTCCAACCGCAGCGCCCAGCCGATGACGACCTATCCCGGCTGGAAGCACCTGGCAGCGGTCCAGGCCGGGCGGCTGTGCGTCTTCGGCCCGGAGCAGGGCGACGTCCTGGTGCGGCCCGGCCCGCGCATGGCCGAGGCCGCCCGCCTGATGGCCGATTGCCTGAACGGGGCCTTCCGATGAGCGCTGTGCTGCCGCCCACCACCGCCGTGCAGGACCAGCGCCGCCACCGCGGCGCCAGCCTGCTGGTGTGGCTGCTGGCGGCCAGCGCGCTGCTGGTGCTGCTGGGCGCCAGCGTGGGCAGCACCGGCTTCGAGAGCGTGCTGCACATGGGCCAGGACGCGCTGGCGCGCCAGATCGTCTGGGACATTCGCCTGCCGCGCACCCTGGGCGCCTGGCTGGCCGGCGCGCTGCTGGGGCTGGCCGGGGCGGTGTCGCAGGGCCTGTTTCGCAATCCGCTGGCCGACCCCTACCTGCTGGGCAGCGCCTCGGGCGCGGCCCTGGGCGGGGCGGTGGCCATGGCGCTGCTGGGCGTGTCGCCTGCCGCCGCCGGCTGGCTGGCGCGCCTGGGGTTGACCAGCGCGGCCTTCGCCGGCGCGGCCGGCGCCGTGCTGCTGACGCTGATGCTGGCGCGCGGCGTGCAGCACACGCTGCGCCTGCTGCTGGCCGGCGTGGTGGTGGGAGTGGTGCTGGGCGCCGCGCGCGACCTGATCCAGGTGGCGCATCCCAACATCCTGGAGGCCATGCAGGTCTTCACCATGGGCAGCTCGGCCTTCGTGGGCTGGCAGGCCTGCATTCTGATGGCCGCGGCCTGGCTGGTGTGCGCGCTGGCGGCCTGGGCGCTGTCGCGCCTGCTGGACGCGCTGATGCTGGGCGAGGCCACGGCCGCCAGCCTCGGCCTGCCGCTGGCGCCCATGCGCGCCGGCCTGATCGCCGCGCTGGCGCTGGCCACCGGCACTGCGGTGGCGCACACCGGGCTGATCGCCTTCGTGGGCCTGGCGGCGCCGCACCTGGTGCGCTCCATCGCCCGCGTCACCCACCCCTGGCAGGTGTGGCTGTCCAGCCTGATGGGCGGCGTGCTGCTGCTGGCTGCCGACGTGCTGGCGCGCTGGCTGATCGCCCCGCAGGAGCTGCCCGTGGGCGTGCTCACCGCGGCGCTGGGCGGCAGCTACCTGCTGTGGCTGATGCACCGCCGTACCTTTGGGGGAGGGGCAGGGCTATGAATTCCATAGCTATCAGCGCACGCCAGATCAGCGTCAGCGTGCAAAGCACCGCTTTGCTGCGCGGCATCGACCTGGACTTGCCCGCGGCGCGCTGGACCAGCATCGTCGGTCCCAACGGCGCCGGCAAGTCGACGCTGCTCAAATGCCTGGCCGGGCTGCTGCGCCACGCCCGCGTGCAGGGCGACGTGCGCCTGCTGGGCCGGCCGCTGGCCGGGCTGCCCGGACGCGAGCGCGCCCGCCAGCTGGCCTGGCTGGGCCAGAACGAGGCCGTGGCCGACGACCTGCCGGCGTACGACATCGCCATGCTGGGCCGCCTGCCGCACCGCGCCTGGATGGCCCCGCCCAGCGCCGCCGACCACGCTGCCGTGCAGGCCGCGCTGCGCACCACCCAGGCCTGGGACTGGCGCGCGCGGCCGCTGTCGCAGCTGTCGGGGGGCGAGCGCCAGCGCGTGCTGCTGGCCCGCGCCCTGGCCGTGCAGGCGCCCGTCACGCTGATGGACGAGCCCCTGGCCAACCTGGATCCGCCGCACCAGACCGACTGGCTGCACACCGTGCGCGCCCTGGTCGCCGGCGGCGCCACGGTGGTCAGCGTGCTGCACGAGATCTCGATTGCGCTGCAGGCCGACGACCTGCTGGTCATGGACAGCGGCCGCGTGCTGCACCACGGCACCTGCTGCGACCCTGCCACGCACGCGGCGTTGGAGCAGGTGTTCGGCCGGCGCATTCAAGTGCGCCGCATCGACGACCTCTGGATGGCGCTGCCCCGTGTTTGAGATGCGACAACACCCCTTGAGCCGCTTCGCGCCTTTCACGCTCCCGGGCGCTGCCGCTCGGAGGGGACGCAGCCCACGCTGCGGCGCGGCCCTTGCCCGGCAGCCCTGGCGTGGGGCGCGCCAGTTTCATACGTCGCCGGTGGCGCGCAGCCCTTTGGACGGCTGACAGTTTTCAGAAAGGACTTCCCATGCAGATCGAAACCCCGCCTAGCGCCAAGCCCTACGACAAGCCCGAGGGTGAGCGCCGCGGCCTGGTCATCGTCAACACCGGCGACGGCAAAGGCAAGAGCACGGCTGCCTTCGGCCTGGCCTTCCGCGCCACGGGCCGGGGCAAGGCGGTGAAGGTGTTCCAGTTCATGAAGGTGCCCAGCGCCCGCTTCGGCGAGCACCGCCTGGCCGAGCAGGTGGGCCTGCCGGTGGAGGGGCTGGGCGACGGCTTTTCCTGGAAGAGCCAGGACCTGGAGCATTCCGCCCAGCTGGCGCGCGACGGCTGGGCCAAGGCCCGGCAGGCCATCCTGTCGGGCGAGTACTTCCTGGTGGTGCTGGACGAAGTCACCTACCCGCTCATCTACGGCTGGCTGCCGCTGCAGGAGGTGCTGGACACGCTGGCCAGCCGCCCCCGCGACGTGCACGTGTGCCTGACCGGGCGGCGCTGCCCCGAGGAGATCGTTGCCGTCGCCGACACGGTCACGGAGATGAAAATGGTCAAGCACGCCTTTCAGGCCGGCGTGCCGGCCCAGCGCGGCATCGAGGACTGACCTGGAGCCACACACGTCGTGCATCTGCTCAGCCGCCACATCCCCACGCCCCTGGGCGACATGCTGGCCGTGGCCTCGCCGCAGGGCCTGTGCCTGCTGGAGTTCGTCGGCCAGCAGGGCGTGGAGCGCGAACTGGCCCAGGTGCAGGTGGCGCGCGGCGGCCTGCCGCCGCAGCACGGCAGCAGTGCGGTCCTGGAGCAGACGGCGCAGGAGCTGGGCGAATACTTCGCCGGGCAGCGCCAGCGCTTCGGCGTGCCGCTGGACCTGGTGGGCACGCCCTTTCAGTGCCGGGCCTGGCAGGCGCTGCTGGCTATTCCCTTCGGGCAGACGCGCAGCTACGCCGAACAGGCGCGCGCCATCGGCCAGCCCACGGCCACCCGCGCCGTGGCGGCGGCCAATGGCAGCAACAAGATCTCCATCGTCGTGCCCTGCCACCGGGTGATCGGCAGCGACGGCAGCCTGACGGGCTTCGGCGGCGGCCTGCCGCGCAAGCGGGCGCTGCTGGCGCTGGAGAACCCGGCCGGCCAACGCGACTGGCTGCTGGAAAGCCAATAGCAGTCAAATTGGCTTCCAGCCCTTGTGGGGAAAGCGCTGGCAGCTATCAATATTGATGTTTAAGGCTGACCGATGGGCCTGCCGGTGCGCCACTGTGGAGGAATCAGTCCATACAGCGGCGTGGGGTCGCGCACGAACAGGCGGGGCGTGGGTGGCGGCTGCATGCTCAGCACGGCGCCCTCGGGCGACAGCTGCATGGTGGCCAGCTGGCGCATCCAGGGCACGTTGACCATACCGTCCGGCGAAGGGCGCGAGTAGATCAGCTCCAGCATGCGGCGCGCCTCCTGGCTGCCACTGGCGGCGGCGATCTGGTACAGGCGGATGGCCTCGGTGTAGTTGGAGGGCACACCCTCGCCGCGGTGGTATCGACGTGCCTGCTCCAGCCACTCTTGCGCGTTGCGCTGGGCCGGTGGGTGGGCGGCGCTGGGCGTTTGTTGCTGGTCCAGGCGGGCGGCCAGCAGATCGGCATTGGCGGCGGCCGCAGGCGAACGCAGCGCCGCCTGGCGGAATTGCGCCAGTGCCTGCGGCAGCCGCCGGGCGGCCACGTCGGCCAGGCCCAGCTCGTTCATGGCGCTGGCGTTGCCGGCGCGGGCGGCGCGCTGCAGCAGGGCGGTGTGGCCGTCTTCCGGTGCCGGGGCATTGCTGGTTTGCGGGCCCGCCGTGCGCAGCGGCGCCTGGCGCTCGTGCACCCACCACTGCAGCAGCAGCGCCAGACCGGGGTCGGCCTTGTCCATGCGCTCGATCCACGGGCGCGCGGCGGCCGGGTCGGGCGGGCCCTGGCAGCCGTCGATCTGGCACCACGCCAGGCCGGCGCCGGCCAGCGGCTCGCCCAGAGCCTGGGCGCGCTCGAACCAGCGCAGCGCCTGGACCCGGTCCAGTGCCACCCCTTCGCCGTGCAGGTACAGCAGGCCCAGCACCCAGGCGCTGTGCGCAGCCGCTTTCTCGGCCGCGCTCCCCCGCTTTGCTGGCGCCGTGGCCACGCCGCGCAGGCGCTGCAGCCGGGCCTGGGCGGCGGCGTCGGGCTCGGGCGGCAGGCGCAGGGCCGGGGGGTGGGTGCTGCCGGCGGGCTCGATGCGCGCCGCGTTGGTGGGGCCCGACAGCTCGATGCTGGCTGCTGCAGCCGGGCTGCCGGAACTTAGCGGGACGTCTGCTACCACCGGACCGGCGGCCAGCAGCGTCTGCGCCGGTGCTGCCGTGCCGCCCAGCAGCAGGGCGACGGCGGCGATGAGCAGCAGCGCGTCCACCAGACGGCGTGCGCTGGGGCGGGCGCGGCGGTGTGCCATGGCCGTGTGCCGGTTCAGCGCGCGGCGGCGGGGGCAGCAGCGGCCGGCTGGGCAGGTGCGGGCGGCGGGGCCTTTTTGGGTACGACCTGCCAGCTCATCTCGCCGCGGGTGTAGTTGCCCTCACCCAGGGCTTGGTTGAAGGCGCGGTCGATGTCCTCCAGGCCGTGGTAGCCAGAGACGGTGACCAGTCCGGCGCCCTGCAGCGGTGCGGGCAGGCGAGGCATGGCGTCCGCGTCGGAAGCGAAGCAGGCCACGCGCTCCACGCCGGGGCTGGTCGCATCCATGATGAAGGCCGGGTTGGGCACCATCCAGTCAGGTAGGCGCACGGCCTGGTTGGCCGCCACCAGCGAGTGCGTGTTGACGTTGTTGGGCGTCAGCCGCATGACGTTGCCCGCCGGGTCGGAGAAATAGCAGTACAGGTGCGAGGTGCGCGAGACCGTGACGGAGGCGAAGACCTGCTCGCCCACTTCGAAGGTCGGCGGCACACCTGGCGGCAGCGTGTTCTCGATCTGCATGTCCAGGCGGCGCGGCTGCGCCTCGGTGCTGGACAGGGACAGCCCGTTGGCGGCGACCGCCGTGGTTGCGCTCTTGGCCATGGTGGACGTCGGGCCGGACGGACCCCAGCCCACGCGCTGCAGCGAGCCGTCGGGCGCCAGTGCGACGAAGTGGCGCATGGCGCGCTCGTAGGTGCTGAAGTCCAGCACGCCGGTGGGCACCAGCAGGTTGTCCACCTGGAACTGCGCCAGCGCCGTGCGCAGCGCGGGGGAATCCATGGCCAGCACGTCGGTGCCGGCCTGCAGGTAGCCCTGGGCGATGAGCGAGCTTTGCACCAGCCTGGCCTGGCCCACGCCGCCGCTTTCGGCGAACCAGTCGCGCATCTGGCGCTGGAAGTCGGGGTGCGTCTGGTCCAGCGTCAGGCACTGCCAGTAGGGCACGCGCGCCCACTTGCCCACCAGCTCGATGGTGGCCAGGTCGACCAGCGTGCGCATGGCGCCACCGGCGCCCAGGGCGTAGTCGCGCCCGACGTTGAAGTTCACGCCATAGCTGCCGATGCGCCCGGCCACGTCCAGGCCCTGGCTGCCGCTGCCGATGACCACCTCGTTGGCCGAGTCCAGACCGGGGATCAGGGTGCGCGTGCGGAAGTCGCCCAGGTGCATTTCCAGACCGATCACGGTGGCCGTGCGGCTGTTGCTGTAGCCGGTGTCCAGCCGGCTGGCGGAGGTCCCGGCGTCAAAGCGGTTGGTGACCACGTTCTGGTCCACGAAGGCGATGGCGCCCGACACGTACAGGGCCGGGCGCTGCAGCTGCATCAAATTGTTGTTCAGCAGGATGGTGGTCAGGTTCTGCACCGTGTCCTGGCGCACGATGTCCACCTCGTAGTCCACGTAGCGAAAGGCATTGGACAGGCGCGACATCTGCGACAGCGAGGTGATGATCATGTCCTTGACGGCCACCGGCACACGACTGGAGTAGTCCACCACCTGCTTGCTGGTGATCAGGGTGGTGGGCAGCTGGGCGGCGCGCAGCATGTGGTCCATGCACATCAGCGAGTCGGAAAAGCTCGACACCGAGCGCGTGGGCCGCACCACCGGGCGGTTGGTGGTGTAGGCGGCGCTTTGCAGCCGGCTGTCGCCGCGCGGGTCCATGGGCGTGCTGCAGCCGGTGACCAGCAGGGCGGCGGCCGCAAGCAGCCACGCGGTGCGGCCGGCGCGGCGGGTGGAAGGCTGGGCGCTGTTCATGGCATGACCCCTCGTTGTCGTTGTTGTCGTTATCTTTGGCAGACGCGGCATTGGGCCGCGCGGCCGCCTCTCACCAGCAAATGTTGACCAGGTCGCCGCGCAGCACGACCACCTGGTCGCCGCCGGTCTTCAGTCCGGTGTTGCCCGCACCCTTGGTGGCTGTCGCCGCGTTGGCTGCAGTTGCTACGTTGCTGCCCACGGACTGGGAGCACACGACCTTGGAGCCCTGCGTGTCCACGGCGTTGACCACGTCCTTGTCGGTATAGATGCCCGTGGTGTCGCCCGAGAAAGCCTTGGCCACGTAGCGAGTCAGGCGCGCTTGCTGCCATCCGGGCAGGCCGCCCATGTCGTAATTGATGTAGCCGGAGCGCGCCGCGGCGGGCATTGGCAGCATCTGCACGTTCACTTTCTTTTCCAGCGTGACGGGGTCTTCACCTGGGGCGGCCCAGGCCAGCGCGCCGGCCCCCAGCATCCAAGCCAGGGCGCCCAGCGTGCGCAGGCGGTTGTTGCGGTGGTGCATGGCCTTTCCTCCGATCAGTGGCATTCAGAGAAGCCGGCACCCGGCGCTGAGCGCCGAGTGCCGGCTTGTGCCGGACTCAGTTGCAGCGGCCGCCGGGGCAGGGATCGTCTGCGCAGGCGTCGTTGGACGAGATGTTCTGCACGGCCAGGGACCGGCTGCCCATTGCGGAGTTGTAAGCGCCGCCACCGCCGCTGAAGTTGGCTGTCTGGTTGGAAGCGGCGGCAACCACGACGTGGCCGTAGTTGGAGGCAATGTTTTGAATTGCCTTGGTGCCGGAGCCACTGGCCAGATTGCCCAGCGTGACGCTGTTGGCGTTCACGGTCTGGTTGGACGTTGCGCCGATCTCCACGGCACCGTTGTTGCTGGCCAGGTTCTGGCGGGCCAGAGCGTCGTTGCCTGCGGCTTCGTTGTTGACGACGGTATTGCCGAGGTTGGCGGTCTGGGTGGAATTGCCCCTTTGGAGAATCTCCACCGGCCCGGCGTTGGAGGCGATGTTCTGGCGTGCCGTGTTGTCGCCGCCAGCCTTGTTCGAGATGATCGAGCCAGAGGAGTTGGTCGTCTGGGTGCTGGCGCCGCTGATCATGATCGTGTTGGCGGCCTGCGTGTTGTTGTTATTGTTATTGTTATTGTTGTTGTGGGGCGTTACAGCCATGGCTGCAGTGGCGACAGTGCTCAGCGCAAAAAGTACAAGGGTTCTCATGATGTGTCTCCTGGATCGACTCGAAAAAACCGCTCACCGGCTGAAGCGCCGGATTGCGGCGGGCGGGGACAAGATCACTTGAGAAGCCGGCAACTGCAGTGGCGTTCGACAGCTCTCTTGTCTGGCTGCAGTGTCTGCACGGAGGCCGCGCGCAACCATGACCGCAAAGAGGTAATCGCTTGCCGGGGGGAGTTGCTGTTCGGAGAGGGCAAAGCACTTGCCTGCCGGAGAGGAAGAGGGGCCGATGGTTGACCAAGCCCATGCGGTTAAGAGGTAGTGTGGACTTGTAACGTTTGCAATCGCAGCCGAGGCATGTGTTTTTGTACAAGCTGTAAAAGAGAAACTTTTTCTCGAATGGTTCCGCAGGGGAATACCGCAGCATTCCCGCAACCTCCCAATTTTAGGTTTATCTCAAAATGTTACTTTAGTAAGTTCCACTTACCCATCACCTAAAGAGGTTGGTGGTCTTGTGTAATTCCCGTCACTGCAGGACCGCAGCAGTTGCCACAGGGCAGGCCTAATGCCCTGGGCGGCGCGGCACAACCCGGGAGACACCATGCAAAACAGCAGCGCAGAACCTCTTGCCAACCCTACCCAGGGTATCGGCGGGCTGAGGCCCCAGGGCCAGTTCGCCATGCATGAGAACCCCCCCTCGATGTGGCCCGACTTCCTCACCGGCCAGCTGGAAAAGCCCGTGCGCGTTCTGCTGGTGGATGACGACGCCCACATGCGCCGCGTCATCGCGCAGGAGCTGATGGCCGACGCCCGCACCCTGCTGGTGGCCCAGGCCACCAGCGTGCGCGAGGGGCGCAAGGCGATCAAGCAGCAGGACTTCGACGTCATGCTGGTGGACCTGCACCTGGGCGACGGCCAGGGCTTCGCCCTGATCGACTACATGAAGGCCACGCGGCCCTCGGCGCAGGCCATAGTTGTGTCCATCATGGAGTGCGACGACCAGGTCCTGCGCGCCTTCGAATTGGGTGCCGCCGGCTATCTGGTCAAGAATTCCTGGTTCGGCAACTACCCGCAGGCCGTGCTGCAGGTGGCCAATGGCGGGGCGTCCATCACGCCCAGCCTGGCGCGGCGGCTGCTGCAGCGCTTTGACAGCGGCCACGCCGGCGTGCAGCCTGCGCAGCGCGCCCCGGCCGAGACCGAGCGCCTGTCCCAGCGCGAGAAGGAAGTGTTGCGCATGGTTGCCAGCGGCTACACCAGCGCCGAGATCGGCACGCGGCTACTCATCAGCGGCCTGACGGTGAATTCGCACATCAAGAACATCTACCGCAAGCTGCAAGTGCGCACGCGCGCGCAGGCGGTGCGTTTTGCCTCGGTGCGTGGACTTTTCTGAGGCGCAGCAGCAGAGGGCAGCGCTGTGTTCTTTCTCCGCCCGCCGGCATTTGCGCTGGCGTGTGTCTCTTTGTGGTTTGCCCAGCTGGTGATCGGCGCTCTGCTGCTGCTATGGGGCGAGCAGTGGGAGGACGGCACCGTCTGGCGCTGGGAAATCGCCAGCCTGGTTGTCGCCCTGCTGCTGGGCGCGCTGCTGCTGGTGCAGCTGCCGCGCGCCCTGCGCTGGCGACCGCGGCGCAGCCGGCGTACGCACCCCGAAGTAGTGCAGGAACGCCAGCGCATTGCCCGTGACCTGCATGACCATGTGGGCTCGCAAATCGTGGCCGCCATGGCGCTGGTGGACGCGAAAGACCTCGCCGCTCGGCCACTGGCCCAGGCCCTGGAGCAATGCCTGCTGGATCTGCGCCTGCTGGTCGACTCGATGGACGGCGACGACGAGAGCCTGCCCGAGCGGTTGGCCCGCCTGCGCCACCGCGTGCAGCCCGCGCTGGACCGCAGCGGCATCGCCCTGCAGTGGCAGGTGGCGCCGGAGCCCGACGTGACCTGGCCCACCGGCCACGCGGCGCGCGAATGTCTGGCCATCGTGCAGGAAGCGATCAGCAACGCCATCCAGCACTCTGGCGCCACCGAGCTGCGGGTAGTCCTGCAAGGCAGTGGGGCGGCCTGGCGGCTTCAGGTGGCCGACAACGGCCGCGGCTTGGCGTCGCAGCCGTGGGTTGAGGGCGCAGGCCAGGGCTTGCAGAGCATGCACCGGCGCGCCGGGGCGCTGGGAGCGCAGCTGCAGCTGCTCAAGCCGGCGCAGGGGGGCTTGAGCGTGGAGCTGTCCATGGCGCCGCCACCAGCCTCTGTGCAGCATTAGAGCGCTCTTCTTTCGATAGCTGCCAGCGCAGGACTCTAAAGGGCTGAAGCCTTATTTGGCCTTAAATCCTTGGTCTACTTGTCGTCGGCGGAGGGCGCCAGCAACTTGGCGCAGTTGGCATCGTCCTCGGCCCCCGGCACGGTGATGGGCACCAGGGCCAGGGCCGCCGGGGCGATGGCGGCAGCGGCCACCGCGGCGCCGGCGCGCAGCACCAGCGGGCCGGGCTCCACGCCCACCTGGGGCTGGGCGAAGGTGCCGCGTACATACAACGGCGTGCGCAGCGAGAAGAACTTCCATTTCAGCGATTCGGGCTTGATGCGCAGGCTCATCTCCTCCTCGCCCAGGTCCAGCAGGCCGGTCACGTCGACGATGGCCTCCTCGGTGTTCAGGCGCACGCGGTGCGCATCGGCCATGCCGTCCTTGACGCGCAGGTCGGCCACGGCGCAGCGCAGCTTGATTTCCTTGTTCTCGCCGAACAGCTTGGAGACCACCACGCTGCCCAGATTGAGGGCCGCCAGGTCCAGCATCTCCTTGCTGAAGGTGCCGTCGCGGATGTACAGCCGTATGCCGCCGTCACTGCTGGCCAGCATGGCCGCGATGGAGTCGCCGCGGCCCGCCAGTTGCAGCGAGCCGTCCAGCCGGCCAAAGCTCTTCTTCATCAGCTCCACCTTGGGGAACAGTGCTGACAGCTGCAGGCCCTGAACCGAGCCCTTGAGCTGCGCCCGCAGCGGTTTGGCGCGCCCGTCCAGCAGCACGTCGGAGTCGATGCGGCCCTGCGCAACACCGAAGCGCAGGGGCGTCAGGTGCAGTTGGCGGTCGTCCAGCACGGCGCGCACGCTCAAGCGGTCCAAGGGAAGGGCTTCAGGGCGGACGATCTTTTCTCCGGCGAAGGCCAGGTCCAGGTCCATGGCGCCCCAGCGATCGGTGGCGAAGTGCGCATTAGGCAGCACCTTGCCGGGACGCTTGTCCGTGCCTTTTTCCCGCGGGCGCTTGCCGCTGGGCGCGCCCAGCACCGGGCCCAGGTCGGCCAGGCGCAGAAGCTTGGAGGTCATGTGCCCCTGCAGCTTGGGGCGCGGCTTGCCGGATGTGTACGTCACGCTGCCGTGCAGATCGCTATCGCCCACGGTGCCGTTGAAGTCGCGGTATTCCCACACCGCTTTTTCGGGTTCCAGGCTGCCCAGCAGCCGGCCCTTGATCTGCAGCGGCGGGGTGTTGGGCAGCACCAGGCCGGTCAGGGGGAACAGGTCGGCCATGCTGCGCGCGTGCACCTGTAGCTGCAGGTCCATGCCCGACAGGGCCGCCGGGTTGTCCAGCAGGCCTTCTGCTTGCACTTGCACGCTGCCCGAACGCGCAGACACGCGCAGGGGGTAGCGCAGCTTCTTCTCGCGCAGCGTCAGGACCGGGCCGCCCACGCCTTCGCCTTCGATCCTGGCCTTCCCATAGCTGCCTGTGAGCAGCACGTGCACGCCGTAGCGGCCGTCTTCGGACTGTTCGTCCCCGCGCGCCAGCGTATCCACCCGCGCGCGCAGGGCCAGGTCCTTCGCGCCGTCCACATAGCCCAGCCAGCCGCCTCGGATGATCAGCTGGTCCACGCGCAGGTCCCACGGGTTGTCGTGCTCGGACTTTTCCTGCCCCTGTTTGCGGTTGGCAAAGGTCCAGTTGTTGCTGCCGTCCTTGCGCCGAGCCAGAGCGATGTCTGGCGCCGTGAGTACCAGCGTGTCCAGCACCAGCGTGCGCGACAGCAGCGGCAGCAGCCGCATGGTGGCGCTGGCGCTGGCGATGGTGCCCATGCCCTGCGGCGGACGCGGAGGGGGAGCGGCCTGCGGGTCGTTGCTGGATTCCAGGGCCAGGGCGTGGGCGGCTTTGGTCTGGGCCTCGCTCGCCGCTGACCCGGGCAGGGCGGGCGGGGCGGTTGTTTCCTCGTCCGCCTTCTGGTCGGCAGGGGCGGGCTGGTCGCCCTGCGGCGCCGGCTTGGCCGGCAGGGCGGGCAGGTCGGGTGCGGACTGGTCGGGCGCCTGCACCACGATGAATCCCTCGGGATTGTCCAGCGACAGTTGCTGCGCCTGCACCGTCACGCCTGGCACCCAGCGGCGCCAGCCGGTCTCCAGCGGCTGGGGCCAGTGCCAGCGGGCGGACAGGTCACCCTCAATGGCAAAGCGGCGGCCCGTGGCCTCGCTCACCTTGTCGTTCACCCATGGTTTCACGCGGTTCCAGTCGAAGGTAGCCACCAGCACGACCGCCAGCGCCAGCAATGCCAGCAGGCCTGCGAGCACGGCCAGTACCCAGCGCAGGACGCGGGCATGGCGGTGTCGCTGCGGAGCACCGGGCTGGGAAGAGTCGGATGAATCGGCAGGTGTTCGCATGTGCGACCGCATGCTAGTGCCAACGCTTTGCACCATGCGTAGGCGCCGGCCGTTTGCCGCGCTTGTCCTACAGAGGGCAGATGGGGCGTTTTTGACAGGCAGGTACACGGGCCGTTGACCTACGTGTTGCGAGCATTTGTTGCATCAAGAATCGAAACATTCGGTTTATTAGCCACTCTCTCTCTCTCTTTTTTGCTTCCCTCTTCAATCCAAGGTCGCACCACATGCACACCGCCCAGGCACTGACACAAGAGACCATCTTCGGCGTGGCGGACGGCGCCACCTATACCGGCATGCTGTGCCTGGGTGGCGACGGCAAGCGCTACTTTTTCTCCCAGGCCCAGGTGGACGGGCGCCCCGTGTCGCTGCCGCGCGAGCACTTTCCGTCACGCGAAGACGCCCTTCGCGGCTTGGCGGACATTGCCACCGGCGCGCGCTCGGTTCCGCGCGACTGAGTCGTGCAGGATCGCACCACCATGGAGCAGCCCATCACCCGCATCCTGGAAGAAGGCTACCGGGGCTTTCTCATCCGCATTCCCGTGCCCGAGAGCGGAGGCCGCATCCTGCCCACTCCGGTGCAGGCCAGCGTGACCGCGGTCACCGACCACGCCGCGGCGCATCTGGACGCCGTACGCTGGGACGCGGTAGAGCAGTCTGAAGGCGACCTGCACACCTTGGCGCATATCAAGCACGCCATTGACGTGGCGCTGGACGGCAGCGAGCACCAGCCGCCACTGCCGGGAGTTTTTGAAAAAGGATTACAATAAAAAACGGCTCCAGCGCCCGCCAGACAAGCGCTGGTAGCTAGCAAAAGCGTAGCGCAGATGGCGGCGTTTCCTACAATGCCGGCCCTATGCACAACCCCCATGATCCGCGCGTGCTGCCCATGCGCGAAGGCGTCAGCCCCAGCTGCGTGGTGCTGCCCTCCATTGGCGCAGGCTTGCTGCTGGACTTTCTGAGCACCCGCCTGCCCGCCGTGCCACGCGCAGACTGGCTGCGCCGCATGGCGGCCGGCGAGGTGGTCGACGAGCACGGCGTGCCTGCTGGGGCCGGCACGCCCTTCACCCCCGGGTTGCGCTACTACTACTACCGCGAACTGGCGCACGAGGCGCCGCTGCCCTTTGATGAAGCGGTGCTGTTCCAGGACGAGCACATCGTCGTCGCAGACAAGCCGCACTTCATGCCCGTGGTGCCTGCCGGCCGGTATCTGCAGCAGACGCTGCTGGTGCGGCTGAGGAGGCGCCTGGGCCTGTCCGAGCTGTCGCCCGTGCACCGCATCGACGCCGGCACCGCCGGGCTGGTGCTGCTGTCGGTGCAGCGCGCCACGCGCGGGCGCTACCAGGCGCTGTTCCGTGACCGGGCGGTGCGCAAGGTCTATGAAGCCATCGCGCCCTGGCGGGCCGACCTGCCGCTGCCGCGCGTGCAGCAGACCCGGCTGGAGGAAAGCGGGCACTTCTTTCGCATGCACGAGGTGCCGGGCACGCCCAACGCTGTCACCAGCATCGAGGTGATCGAACACCTGGGCGGCTACGCCCGCTACCGGTTGGAGCCCGTGACCGGCCGTCGCCATCAGCTGCGCGTGCAGATGGCGGCCCTGGGCCTGCCGCTCGTGGGCGACACGCTGTACCCCGAGGTCAACGACCCGGCGCCAGGCGACTATTCCAACCCGCTGCAGTTGCTGGCCCAGACCCTGGCCTTCGACGATCCCGTCACAACCCAGCGCCGGCATTTCACCAGCGCGTTGCGGCTGCGGCCACTGGCCAGCCTGAGGCAGGCCTGAAGCAGCGGCCCAAACCCATGGCAGCCGCAGGGGTACGTGGGCTGCAGTGCAATGGCCCGCGCCCCGGATTGCCCAGTCGCCGGGCTGCCACTCAGCATTCCAACGCGAACAAAGTTGCCCCATGACCCAGCGCATCAATTCCCAGAAGCAGTCGCCCGAGCTGTTCGGCAAATTTCTGGAGTTCAGCAATTCCCTAGGCAAGTCCGCCATCGAGCCCGGAATACGCCATCTGGTAGAGATCCGGGCGTCCCAGATCAACAGCTGCGCCTTCTGCCTGGACATGCACATCAAGCAGGCCACCATCCACGGCGAGCGGCCGCTGCGGCTGCACCACCTGGTCATCTGGCGCGAATCGCCCCTGTTCACCCCGCGTGAGCGCGCCGCGCTGGCCTGGACGGAGGCGCTGACTCAACTAAGCCCGCACGGCGTGCCCGACGAAGCCTATGAACAGGCGCGCGTCCAGTTCGGCGAGAAAGAACTGTCCGACCTGACGTTCCAAATCATGGCCATCAACGCCTGGAACCGGCTGAATATCGCCTTCCGCGGCGAACCGGGTATGTTCGACAAGGCCTATGGATTGGATAAGGCCGGCCTGGCCTGAGACCGTCGGTCCAAACCAGGCCCGCCAAGGAGGTCCCATGACCCACCGCAGTGCCAGCCAGAAACGCCGCGCCTTCCGCGCGCTGCACCAGTCGGGCTGCTTCGTGCTGCCCAACCCCTGGGATGCCGGCAGCGCCAATGCCCTGGCGGCGCTGGGCTTCAAGGCGCTGGCGACCACCAGTTCGGGCTACGCCTGGTCCTGCGGCCGTGCGGACGGGCAGCTGTCCCGTGACGAGACCCTGGCGCATCTGCGCCACATGGCTGCAGCCACCGACCTGCCGATCAACGCCGATTTCGAAGGCGGCTTTGCGCAGACGCCCGAGGGCGTGGCCGAGAGCGTGCGCATGGCCATCGACACTGGCGTGGCCGGCCTTTCCATCGAAGACTCGACCGGTGACCCGCAAGCGCCTCTGCGCGACATGGCTGAGGCCGTGCAGCGCCTGCGCGCGGCGCGGGTCGCGATCGACGCAGCCGGTGGCGACACACTGCTGATCGGTCGGGCAGAGAACTTTTTCGTCGGCCGTCCCGATCTGGAGGACACAATTGCCCGTCTGCAGGCCTATGCGCAGGCCGGTGCGGACTGCCTGTACGCCCCGGGCATCCGAACGCGCGAGCAGATCAGTGCGGTGGTCGCGGCCGTGGCGCCCAAGCCGGTCAACGTGCTCATCGGCTGGCCGAGCGAGCTGACGCTGCAAGACCTGGCCGATCTCGGGGTGAGGCGCATCAGTGCCGGCGGTGCGCTGGCGCGTGCGGCATGGGGCGGCTTCATGCAGGCTGCTCGCACGCTCGCGGAGCAGGGGCGGTTCGATGGATTTGCGAACGCGCTGCCTGGGGCGGAGCTGAATGCGCTATTTGGCGGAAGGGTGGGGGCGCGCTGATACCTGGGCAGCCGCAGCTGCTTGCTCTAGCTAGCGAGGGGAGGGAATCCAGCGCCGGGGATGAGAAGCAGCTTGTCGCTGCGCCTGACCGGGGTCAGGCCATTGCTGGAGCGGGTGATGGGAATCGAACCCACGTTATTTGCTTGGGAAGCAAGAGTCCTACCATTGAACGACACCCGCGCGGCTGGAAGGAGACCGAAGGCGCGGATTGTAGCGCAGCCGCCAAGCCGCATGGGCAAGGGCGGAATGCAAGTGTTTTTGCCCTCCAGCCCTTGCTGGGCATGCGCCAGCAGCTATCAATACCGAAGCGCAGTGGTCACAGGCCGCCCAGGCACAGATACTTGAGCTCCACGTATTCCTCGATGCCGTGGCTCGACCCCTCGCGGCCCAGGCCAGACTGCTTGACGCCGCCAAAGGGGACCTGCTCGCTGGAGATCAGGCCCACGTTCACCCCCACCATGCCGGCCTCCAGCGCCTCGCCCACGCGGAAGATGCGCGCCATGTCGCGCGCATAGAAGTAGCTGGCCAGGCCGAACTCGGTGGCGTTGGCGGCAGCGACGGCTTCTTCCTCGGTCTTGAACTTGACGATGGGCGCCAGCGGGCCGAAGGTCTCCTCGCGCGCGAACAGCATGCCGGTGGTGGCGTCGGCCAGCACCGTGGGCTCGAAGAACTGGCCCGAGCCCAGGTCGCGCAGCGCCTTGCCGCCAGTGACGACGCGTGCGCCCTTGGAGACGGCGTCATCCAGGTGACGCTGTACCTTGTCCACCGCGGCCTTCTCGATCAGCGGGCCCAGCACCACGCCGTCCTCGAAGCCGTTGCCGACCTTGGCCTTCTTGACGCGAGCGGCGAACTTCTGCACGAACTCGTCATACACGCCTTCCTGTACGTAGAAGCGGTTGGTGCAGACGCAGGTCTGGCCGGCGTTGCGGTATTTGCTGGCAAACGCGCCTTCCACGGCGGCGTCCACGTCCGCGTCGTCGAAGACCAAAAAGGGCGCGTTGCCGCCCAGCTCCAGCGACAGCTTCTTGATTGTCGGCGCGCACTGCTCCATCAGGATGCGGCCGACCTCGGTGGAGCCGGTGAAGGACAGGTGGCGCACGTGCGCGCTCTGGCACAGCATCTTGCCCACGCCGGCCGCGTCGTCGCTGGTCACCACGTTCAGCACACCGGCCGGGATGCCGGCGCGCTGCGCCAGCTCGGCCGTGGCCAGGGCCGTCAGGGGCGTGAGCTCGGCCGGCTTGACGACCACCGTGCAACCGGCCGCGATGGCCGGCGCCACCTTGCGCGTGATCATGGCCAGGGGGAAGTTCCACGGCGTGATGGCGGCGCACACGCCGATGGGCTGGCGCAACACCAGCAGGCGGCAATCGTTCTGAAAGTGCGGCACCACCTCGCCGTTCACGCGCTTGGCCTCTTCGGCAAACCATTCGACGAAGCTGGCGCCATAGGCCACCTCACCGCGCGCCTCGGCCAGGGGCTTGCCGCCTTCGGCGGTGATCAGGCGGGCCAGGTCGTCCTGATGCTGCATGAGCAGCTCGAACCACTTGCGCAGCAGCTGGCTGCGCTCTTTGGCAGTGCGTGCGCTCCAGCCGGGCAGGGCTTCGCGGGCGGCGTCGATGGCGCTTTGCGTCTCGCGCGGGCCCAGGTTCGCCACGTCGGCCAGCTTGTGCCCGGTGGCCGGGTCGTGCACGGCCAGGCGCTGGCTGCCGGCGAACCACTGGCCGCCCAGCAGGGCGTCGGTCTTGAGCAGGCTGGGGTCGTCGAGGCGGGAAAGAGGCGAGGTCTGGGCATCCATGGCGTGGCTCCGCAAGCAGCAGGGGAGGGTGGGGAGAAGAACGCGCCAGCATAGCGCTGGGCGCCAAGGCTGCAGTCCCATCGCTGACAGGGGGCAAAACCTATAATTGCCGGTTGGCCGCGGCGGGCGCACGGCGCCGCCCGCCCCGAGCAAAAAACCCTTTCATACCCATGAGCACACGCACTTTTTCCGTTGCGGACATCCGCAAGACGTTCCTCGAGTTCTTCGCCGCCAAGGGGCACACGGTGGTGGCGTCCAGCCCGCTGGTGCCGGGCAACGATCCGACGCTGATGTTCACCAATTCAGGGATGGTGCAGTTCAAGGATGTGTTCCTGGGCACGGACAAGCGTCCCTACGTGCGCGCGGCCTCGGTGCAGACCTGCCTGCGCGCCGGCGGCAAGCACAACGACCTGGAGAACGTGGGCTACACCGCGCGCCACCACACCTTCTTCGAGATGCTGGGCAACTGGTCGTTCGGCGACTACTTCAAGCGCGAATCCATCCACTGGGGCTGGGAGCTGCTGACCCAGGTCTACGGCCTGCCGGCCGAGAAGCTGCTGGCCACGGTCTACCACGAGGACGACGAGGCCTACGACATCTGGACCAAGGAGATCGGCCTGCCGGCCGAGCGCGTGATCCGCATCGGCGACAACAAGGGCGGCAAGTACAAGAGCGACAACTTCTGGATGATGGCCGACACCGGCCCCTGCGGCCCGTGCTCGGAGATCTTCTACGACCACGGCCCGCACATCCCCGGCGGCCCCCCGGGCAGCCCCGAGGAGGACGGCGACCGCTTCATCGAGATCTGGAACCACGTGTTCATGCAGTTCGACATGAAGGAAGACGGCAGCGTGGTGCCGCTGCCCGCGCCCTGCGTGGACACCGGCATGGGCCTGGAGCGCCTGGCCGCCATCCTGCAGCACGTGCACAGCAACTACGAGATCGACCTGTTCGAGGCGCTGATCAAGGCCGCCGGCCGCGAGACCGGCACGGCCGACCTGGCCAACCCGTCGCTGAAGGTCATCGCCGACCACATCCGCGCCACCGCCTTCCTGGTGGCCGACGGCGTCATCCCCAGCAACGAGGGGCGCGGCTACGTGCAGCGGCGCATCATCCGCCGCGCCATCCGCCACGGCTACAAGCTGGGCTGCAAGAAGCCGTTCTTCCACAAGCTGGTGGCCGACCTGGTGGCGCAGATGGGCGACGCCTATCCCAAGCTGCGCGAGCAGCAGGAGCGCATCACCGAGGTGCTGCGCGTCGAGGAAGAGCGCTTCTTCGAGACCCTGGCGCACGGCATGGACATCCTGGACGCGGCGCTGGCCGGTGGCGCCGGAACGCTGGCGGGCGACGTGGCTTTCAAGCTGCACGACACCTACGGCTTCCCGCTGGACCTGACGCAGGACGTGGCGCGCGAGCGCGGCGTGGAGGTGGACAGCGCCGGCTTCGACGCCGCCATGGAGCGCCAGAAGACCCAGGCGCGCGCCGCCGGCAAGTTCAAGATGGACCGCGCGCTGGAGTACGTCGGCGCCGGCCACGACTTCACCGGCTACGAGCGCCTGGAGGAAAGCGCGCAGGTCCTTGCCCTGTACCACGAGGGCGCGCCTGTGCAGCAGCTCACCGAGGGCCAGAGCGGCGTGGTGGTGCTGTCGTCCACGCCGTTCTATGCCGAGTCCGGCGGCCAAGTGGGCGACCAGGGCGTGCTGGCGGCCGAAGGGGTGCAGTTCGGCGTGGTGGACACGCAGAAGATCCGCGCCGACGTCTTCGGTCACCACGGCACGCAGACACAAGGCACCTTGCGCGTGGGCGACACCGTCGCCGCGCGCGTGGACACGCAGCTGCGCGCCGCCACCGTGCGCAACCACAGCGCCACGCACCTGATGCACAAGGCGCTGCGCGAAGTGCTGGGCAGCCACGTGCAGCAAAAAGGCTCGCTGGTCAATGACGAGCGCACGCGCTTCGACTTCACACACAACGCGCCCCTGACCGACGCCCAGATCACCGAGATCGAACGCCTGGTGAACCAGGAAATCCTGGCCAACGAAGGCACGCAGGCGCGCGTGATGGATATCGAAAGCGCCCAGAAGACCGGCGCCATGATGCTGTTCGGCGAGAAGTACGGCGAGACCGTGCGTGTGCTGGACATCGGCACCAGCCGCGAGCTGTGCGGCGGTACGCACGTGGCACGCACCGGCGATATCGGCTTGTTCAAGATCGTGGCCGAAAGCGGCGTGGCCGCGGGTGTGCGCCGCGTGGAAGCCATCACCGGCGCCAATGCACTGGCCTACGTGCAGCAGCTCGAGGCCACGCTCGAATCGGCTGCTGCCACCCTGAAGGCCCCGCTGGCCGAGGTGCAGCCGCGCCTGGCCCAGGTGCTGGAGCAGGTGCGCAGCCTGGAAAAGGAACTGGCCGCACTCAAGAGCCGCATGGCCGCGTCGCAGGGCGACGAGCTGGTCAACCAGGCTGTCGATGTGAAGGGCTTGAAGGTGCTGGCCGCGCAGCTGCCCGGCGCCGATGCCAAGGCCCTGCGCGAGACCATGGACAAGCTCAAGGACAAGCTCAAGACCGCCGCCATCGTGCTGGCTGCCGTGGATGGCGACAAGGTGCAGCTGGCCGCCGGGGTGACGGCCGACAGCCTCGGCCGCGTCAAGGCCGGAGAGCTGGTGAACTTCGTTGCCGCCCAGGTGGGCGGCAAGGGCGGCGGCAAGCCCGACATGGCCATGGCCGGCGGCACCGACCCGTCGGCGCTGCCGCAGGCGCTGGCTTCGGTCGCCGCCTGGGTGCAGGAACGCGCCTGAGAAACGAATCAGGCCCGCATGGTGCGGGCCTGATGCCGGGTGAGGTCGGCGCCGCGGGCGGGGCCTAAAACAGCTCCACCTCGTCGTGCGCCACTTTCTGCCCCAGCGAGGCGCTGGCCACCAGGTCCTCGTAGTGGCGCACCTGGTTGCGCCCGTGCTCCTTGGCAAAGTACAGCGCCTGGTCGGCCCGGCCGATCACCTCCACCGGTGCGCCGCCCTGCGCGGCGGCAAAGCCGATGCTGACGGTGATGTGGCCGATCTGCGGGAACTCGTGCGCCTCGATCGTGGAGCGCAGGCGCTCCAGCGCCATGCGGGCCTGGGCCAGCGTGGCCGACCGCAGCAGCACCACGAATTCCTCCCCACCGAAGCGGAATATACGGTCCTGCGAGCGAAACAGGCTGCGCAGCCGGTTGGCCACCAGGATCAGCACCTCGTCGCCGTAGAGGTGGCCAAAGCGGTCGTTGACCAGCTTGAAGTGGTCGATGTCCACCACGGCCAGCCACTGGCCCGGCACTTCCGGGTCCTGGCGCGCATCCCAGCTCTCCACGCCGGGCTGGCGGGCGAACTGCTCGTCAAAGGTCTTGCGGTTGAGCAGCCCGGTGAGGGCATCGCGCTCGCTGTAGTCCAGCAGGCTCTGGTAGTTCTGGTAGACGAGATACACGCCGGCAATCACGTCGCGCTGGTGTCGCGTGAAGGCCTTGGGCTGGGTGATCTCCAGGCAGGCGTGGGCGCGCTCGCCCAGCCACACGGGCATCCACAACGTGTGCCCGTGCTCCTCGACGCGTCCGACGCTCTTGCCGCCGCTGGCGATGCACTTCGCCAGTTCGGGCAGCTCGGGCAGGGCGAAGGCGGCCGGGTCGGCCAGCGCCTCGTACTCGCTGGTGACGATGCTCCCGCCCTCGCTCCAGCTGCGCGGGCGCAGCCAGGTCTCGCCGTCATGGGTGAACATTTCCAGCGCCCGCACGCGCGTGTCACGCCCCTGCAGCAGCAGCGTGGACAGCACCGACACCTCCAGGCGCAGATGGTCGCGGTGGGCCGTCATTTCGGCCAGGTTGCGCAGCAGGGGTTTCATCAAGATTGCTTCAACAAGGACGTCAAAAAAGTCCTGCCACCGGCTCAGGGAGAGGGGCGGCGGCGGAACACCACGTCCCACACGCCGTGGCCCAGGCGCAGGCCGCGGTTTTCAAACTTGGTCAGGGGCCGGTAGTCGGGCTTGTGCGCGTAGCCTTCGGCGGTGTTGGCCAGCAGGCTCTCGGCCGACAGCACCTGCAGCATCTGCTCCGCATAAGGCTGCCAGTCGGTGGCGCAGTGCAGGTAGCCGCCGGGCTTGAGGCGGCTGGCCAGGCGGGCGATCAGCGGCGGCTGGATCAGCCGGCGCTTGTGGTGGCGCTTCTTGTGCCACGGGTCGGGAAAGAAGATGTGCACACCGTCCAGCATGTCCGGCGCCAGCATGTGCTCCAGCACCTCCACGGCGTCGTGCTGCAGGATGCGGATGTTGTCGATGCCGTGCTCGCCGATGCGCTTGAGCAGCGCGCCCACGCCGGGCTCGTGCACCTCGCAGCACAGGAAGTTTTCTTGTGGGCGCACCTGGGCGATGTGGGCCGTGGCCTCGCCCATGCCGAAGCCGATCTCCAGGATCAGCGGCGCCTGGCGGCCGAAGGCGGCGGCCGCGTCCAGCAGCCGGGGCTGGTAGTCGAGCACGTAGCGCGGGCCCAGTTCTTCCAGCGCGCGCGACTGGCCGCTGGTGGTGCGGCCGGCACGGCGCACGTAGCTCTTGATGCCCTTGGGATGGGCGACGTCGGCCGGGGCACCGGCGGGAGGCTGAGGAGACGACACGGAGAAAACAGGGGATGCGATCACGGGGCAGGATTGTAGATTCGCGCCCAGGCGAGCGCCCATAGGGCAAGCCCTTCGCCCTGCGTGGCGCCCGGTGGTGCGGCGGGCAGGCCCAGGGCCTGGGCGGCCTGGCCCAGGGCCGCCAGCGGCCGGGTTTCGTCGATGGCCGGCGCGCCGTGCTGCTTGGACAGCTTCTCGCCGTCTTCGCCGCGCACCAGCGGCGCGTGCAGGTAGCGCGGCGTGGGCAGGCCCAGGGCCGACTGCAGCAGGATCTGGCGGGGGGTGTTGTCGGTCAGGTCCTCGCCGCGCACGATGTGGGTGATGCCCTGCTCGGCATCGTCCACCACCACGGCCAGCTGGTAGGACCACAGGCCGTCGGCGCGGCGCAGCACGAAGTCACCCACTTGGGCGGCCACGTCCTGGTGCTGTGCGCCCAGGCGGCGGTCGTGCCAGCGCACGCCGTCCGTTGCTATCGAAAAAGTAGCTGCTGACGCTTGACTGGTAAGCGCCGGAGGCCGATTTGACTGATATTTTTCCGTATGGAACCGCCAGGCCCGCGCCGCCCGCCCGCCCAGGCCGGCGCGACAGGTGCCGGGATAGGGGCGCTCCACATGGCGCTGGTGCGCCAGGCCGCGGGCGGCCAGGGCAGCATCGATGTCGCGCCGGGTGCAGGCACAGGGATAAGCCAGGCCGCGCACGCGCAGCGTGTCCAGCGCCTGCTGATAGTGGTCGGTGCGGCGGGACTGGTACAGCGGCGGCTCGTCCGGGTGCAGGCCGCAGGCAGCCAGCTGGGCCAGAATGCGCTCGGCCGCGCCGGCCTGGCAGCGCGGCGGGTCCACGTCCTCGATGCGCACCAGCCAGCGCCCGCTGGACGCGCGTGCGTCCAGCCAGCTAGCCAGCGCGGCCACCAGCGAGCCGGCGTGCAGCGGACCGGTGGGAGAGGGGGCGAAGCGGCCGATGTAGCCCAAGGGTTCTTAAGCGGCGGCCAGGGCCAGGGACAGCCCGGAGACGAAGGCGTCCTCCAGCCGGTGCCCCAGGCACCAGTCGCCGCAGGCGCCCAGGCCGGTGGCGGCGTCCCAGACGAAGGGCTGGCCCAGGGGTGACTGGGTCTGCGCATGCGGCCAGCAGCGCACCTGGCTGTGTGTGGGCGCGGCGTGGATGCCCGTGATCTCGGCGAAGGCACGCGTGAGCTTGTCGCGGATGCGGGCCGGGTCGTCGTTCAGGTGCTCGGCGGACCACTGGGGCGAGGCCTGCACCGTCCAGCGCTCGATCTGCGCGCGCCCGGGCTTGCTGGACTCGCGCGCCAGCCAGGCCACGCGGTGGTGGGTGCTGCGCGCGGCGTTCCACTGCGGGCCCAGCGTGGTCAGGCCGGGGCGCACGGCCTGCGCGAAGGCCAGCATCAGCGTCCAGCAGGGGGCGATATGGGTGTCGGCCAGCGCCTCGCCCCAGGCCGGCGCCACGGCGCATTCGGCCAGCAGGGTCTGGGTGAGCGGGGCCGGCAGCGCGAACACCACGCCGTCAAAGCCTGCATAGGTGCGCGTGCCCCCGTCGACCGAGGCGGTGCGCAGCTGCCAGGCCAGGGGACGCATGGGGTCGTGCTCGATGTGGGTGACGGCGGTGTGCGTGTGCAGCCGGCCTTCGTTGACCAGGGGCTGGCCCCAGGCCTGAACCAGCGCGTCCATGGTGGGCGTGGCCACCCAGTGGGCTTCGCCGGGCGGCGGCGCGGCGGCGGCCACACGGCCCAGCGGGTCGAGCACGCGCACGGTGCTGGCGCTCCAGCGCCGGCACAGCCCGGGCATGGTGGCCAGCGCGCGCTCGAAACGCTCGTCGCGCACCGTGAAGTACTGCGCGCCGGCGTCGAAGCTGCCGTAGGCCGTGTCGAGCGAGCCGGTGCGCCCGCCGATGCGTGGCAGCTTTTCCAGCACCGTCACGTCGTGCCCCGCCTGCGCCAGCGTGCGTGCGCAGGCAACGCCGGCCATGCCGGCTCCCACCACGGCAAAGCGCCGCGGCCCGGCAGGCGTGGCGGTGGGTGACATGGTGGGCTGGTGGTCTGTCATGGCGGGCCTTCGCGCGGGGGATGGGGGCGCCCGGAGGGAGGCCGGGCGGGTGCCGGCCCTACTCTACACGTGCCCTGAGGCGTGGTGGGCGTGGTCGGCCTATGCCGGGTGGTTTTCCAGCAGCGCGCGGCGCGTCGTGCTGCTGCGCAGCTGCTGCAGCCACCACAGCAGGGCGCGGCCGTGGGTCTCGGGCTGGTTCTCACGCCACATGTAGGCCAGGCGCACGCGCCGCACCGGACGGGCCACGCGGCGCACGACGAGCTGGCCGCTGTCCAGATAGGGGCGCACCATGGCCTCGGGCAGAAAGCCGCAGCCCAGCCCCAGCAGCTGCGCCTGCACCTTGGCACGCAGGCTGTGCACCGTGAGTACGTCCTGGCCGGACAGCACGCCCAGCGTTACGGTGTTGTGCCGCCCCGAATCGGCCACGGCGACCAGGCGGTGCGCGCGCAGCGTGGCGTCGTTCAGCGGCTCGGGCAGCCCGGCCAGCGGGTGGTGGGGCGCCACGGCGAATACGAAGCGCGTCTCGCCCAGCGGCTCGGCCTGCAGGCCGGCGATGTTGGGCGAGGGCACGGCCACGCCGATGGCCAGGTCGGCCTGCCCCGTGATGAGGGCCTCGGCCGTGCCGCTCAGGATGCCTTCGCGCCACTTCAGCCGGGTGGGCGGTGACTGGGCGTAGAAGGCCTCCACCAGCTCCAGCAGCGTGGTCGGCGAGATCACGCCGTCCACCGACAGGGTCAGCTGCGCCTCCCAGCCGGTGGCGACGCGGCGCACGCGCTGGGCGATGGCGTCCATGTCCTCCAGCAGCCGCGTGCCGTCGCGCAGCAGGGCCAGGCCGGCCTCGGTGGGGCGCGCCTGGCGCGCGCCGCGGTCGAACAGCAGTACGTCCAGCGCATCCTCGATCTGGCGCACACGGTAGGTGAGGGCGCTGGGCACCAGGCCCAGCTGGCGCGCGGCGGCGGCGAAGCTGCCGGTGTCGGCGATGCTTTGCAACAGGGCCAGGTTGTCGGGCGTGAGGGCGCTGCGTGGAGTATTCATGGGCGTGCGCGGAGGTTCAACGGCTTTGAATGATGCCGTCAATTGCACAGCACCTACGCGCCGTGCCCGCGTCCTACCATGGAATGCTCTATCGCACGCCCCAAGGACCCTCTATGCAGACCCTTCGCCCCGCGCACGAGCGCGGCCAGGCCGACCACGGCTGGCTGCAGTCGCAGCACAGCTTTTCATTCGCCGAGTACTACGACCCGCAGCACATGGGCTGGGGCAACCTGCGCGTGATCAACGAGGATCGCGTGGCGCCGGGCATGGGCTTTGGCACGCATGGCCACCGCGACATGGAGATCATCAGCTACGTGCTGTCGGGCGAACTGGCGCACCGCGACAGCATGGGCAACGTGGAAACCATCCCTGCCGGCGACGTGCAGCGCATGAGCGCCGGCACGGGCGTGATGCACAGCGAGTTCAATCACGCCAAGGACCAGACCACGCACTTCCTGCAGATCTGGATCCTGCCGGACACGGCCGGCGTGACGCCCGGCTACGAGCAGGTCAGCCTAAAGGAAGAGGACAAGCGCGGCCGCCTGGCGTGCATCGTCGCCCCGCAAGGCCAGGGCGGTGCGCTGTCCATGCACGCCGACGCGCGGCTGTACGCCGGCCTGTTTGACGGTGCCGAGAGCGCGCGGCTGGTGCTGGCGCCGGCGCGCAAGGGCTATGTGCACGTGGTGCGCGGCCGCATCGAGGCCAACGGCACGCCCCTGCAGACGGGCGACGCGCTGCTGCTGGAAGGCGAGCCGGGCGTGACGCTGACGCGCGGCCGGGGCGCCGAGGTGCTGGTGTTCGACCTGGCACCCTGACGGGTTGCTATTGTTCTAATAGCTGCCGGCGCTTGACTGGCGGGCGCTACAGGCCTATTTGGCTTGCATCCGCTGCCACTGCCCCTGGATGCGCATCTCGTGCGGCATGAAGCGCGCCTTATAGCTCATCTTGGGGCTTTGCTCGATCCAGTAGCCCAGGTACACGTGGGGCAGGCCCAGCGTGCGGGCCTGCTGGATCTGCCACAGCACGCTGTAGGTGCCGTAGCTGGCGCCTTCTTCGGGCTCGTAGAAGGTGTAGACGGCGGACAGGCCGTCGTCCAGCACGTCCAGGATGGAGACCATCTTCAGCACGCCCGGCTCGCCGCCGTCGGCCGCCGGCTCGCGGAACTCCACCAGGCGCGAATTCACCCGGCTTTGCAGCAGGAACTGGGTGTACTGGTCGATGCTGTCGTGGTCCATGCCGCCGCCGGCGTGGCGAGCGTTCTGGTAGCGCAGGTACAGCTGGTAGTGCTCGGGCACGTAGCACAGGCGCAGCACGCGCGCCTGCAGGTGGGCGTGGCGGCGTTCGGCGCGGCGCTGGCTGCGGTCGGGCCGGAACTGCTCGGCCAGCACGCGCAGCGGCACGCAGGCCTGGCAGCCGTCGCAGTGCGGCCGGTACGTGAACATGCCGCTCCTGCGAAAGCCCTGGGCCACCAGGTCGGAGTACACGGTGTTCTGGATCAGGTGGCTGGGGGTGGCCACCTGCGAGCGCGCCTGGCGCCGCGGCAGATAGCTGCACGCATACGGCGCCGTGGCGTAGAACTGCAGGCTTTGCAGCGGGAGTTCGTTGAGTTGCGTCACGCGTCTTGCACAGGCAGAAGTTCGTTCCAGTATAGGGAGCTGAACTGCCACACGAAGTCGGACAGCGCGCTGGCCCGCGCCACATGGGCCAGGAAGGGCGCGCGCGGCATCTCGCGAGCGCCCAGCGAGGCCAGGTGGCGGGTGTTTTGCTGGCAGTCGATCAGCTCCACCCCGGCGCGCCGGCACAGGCACACCAGCGCGGCCAGGGCGATTTTCGAGGCATCGGTGGCGTGGGCGAACATGGATTCGCCAAACACCGCCCGGCCCAGCGCCACGCAGTACAGGCCGCCCACCAGGCGGCCGCCCACCCAGGTCTCCACGCTGTGCGCGTGGCCGGCGGCGTGCAGCGCCTCGTAGGCGGTCACCATCTCCGGCACGATCCAGGTGCCGCCCTGGCCCTCGCGCGGCGTGCCGGCGCAGGCGCCGATGACGGCGGAAAAGTCGCAGTCCACCCGTACCTCGCAGCCAGGCGCGGCGCGAAAGCGCTGCAGCGTCTTTCTCAAGGAGCGGTGCAGGCGGAACTGAGCCACCGGCAGCACCATGCGCGGCTCGGGGCTCCACCAGAGGATGGGCTGGCCCTCGCTGAACCACGGGAAGGTGCCCTGCCGGTAGGCCTGCACCAGGCGCGGCACGGACAGCGAGCCGCCGGCCGCCAGCAGGCCAGGGGCGGGCGACGAGTCGTCCCACGCCTGCTCAGGCGCGGGCAGAGGCTCGTGGACGTTCAGCCAGGGCAACGGGAAAGCCATGCCGGTCACTATTGAATAGATAGCTGCCAGCGCTTGTCTGGCGGGCGTTTAAGGGCAAAAAGACGCTGAATCAAAGCCCCAGCACCTTGGCCACGTAGTCCGCGTCCTTGTCGCCCCGGCCCGACAGGTTGACCAGGATGTGCTGGTCGTTGGCGAGCGTCGGCGCCACGCGCATGGCCCAGGCAACGGCATGGGCGCTCTCCAGCGCCGGGATGATGCCCTCCACGCGCGACAGACGCATGAAGGCCTCCAGCGTCTGCTGATCGTCGGCCACCTCGTAGCGCACCCGGCCCAGGTCCTTCAGGTAACTGTGCTGCGGACCGATGCCAGGGTAGTCCAGGCCGGAGGCGATGCTGTGCACGGCGGCCGGCACGCCCGGCGCGTCCTCCAGCACGTAGCACTTCATGCCGTGGATCTCGCCGGGCTTGCCCATGGTCAGCGTGGCGGCGTGGCGGCCTTGCTTGTCCGTGCCCTCGCCAGCGGGCTCGACACCCACCAGCTGCACGTTGGCGTCGTTCAGGAAGGCGGTGAACATGCCCATGGCGTTGGAGCCGCCGCCCACGCAGGCGGCCACGTAGTCGGGCAGGCGGCCGTGCTTGGCCTGGAACTGCTCGCGTGCCTCGCGGCCGATGATGCTCTGGAAGTCGCGCACCATCATCGGGAAGGGGTGCGGGCCGACCACCGAGCCGATGGCGTACAGGTAGTCAGTGGGGTTGTTCAGGTATTCCTCGAAGGCGCTGTCCACCGCCTCCTTGAGCGTGGCGGCGCCGCGCGTCACGGCCACCAGTTTGGCGCCCAGGATGCGCATTTTGGTGACGTTGGGGTGTTCCTTTTCGATGTCCACCTGGCCCATGTGGATCTCACAGGGAATGCCCACCAGCGCGCAGGCCGTGGCCAGCGCCACGCCGTGCTGGCCGGCGCCGGTCTCGGCAATGACCTTCTTCTTGCCCATGAACCTGGCCAGCAGCGCTTCGCCCAGGCAGTGGTTGATCTTGTGTGCGCCGGTGTGGTTGAGGTCTTCGCGCTTCAAGTGGATCTGCGCGCCGCCCAGCTGCTGGGACAGCCGCCGCGCGTGGAAGATGGGGCTGGGCCGGCCCACATAGTCGGCGAACAGCTGGGCCAGCTCGTCCTGGAAGTCGCGCCGCTGCGTGATCTCGGCGTAGGCGGCGTTGATGTCGTCCATGGCCTGCTTCAGGTGCGGCGGCACCAGCTGGCCGCCGTAAGGGCCGAAGAAGCCGTCGGCGTCGGGCATGGGGGCGAAGGAGGGCAGGCTGCTGGTCATGGTGCGAAGGCGAGTGGAGGAAAAAGAGTGGATCGAGGCGTTCAGTGGCCGGGCGTGGCCGTGGGCAGAGGGATGAATTCCTGGTCGTCACCCACGGGCAGCTTCATGCGCTGCTGGCGCCAGTCCTCGCGCGCCTGCGCCAGGCGTTCGCGCGACGAGGAGACGAAGTTCCAGAAGATATGCCGCTCGCCCACCGGCTCGCCCCCCAGCAGCATCACCGTCGCCTGGGTGCGTGCGGCGATCTGTACGGACTGGGCGGATTGAAGGACCAGCATCTGGCCCGTGCGCAACACCTGGCCGTCGACCTCGACTTCGCCTTCAGCCACGTACACGGCGCGCTCGGGGTATTCGGTGCCCAGGCTGTGGCGAGCGCCCGGCTGCATGGTCCAGTGCAGGTAGAACAGCGGCGAGTGCGTGCGCACGCGCGAATGCAGCCCGGCGATGGAGCCGGCGATCAGCCGCCCGGCGACGCCGTCCTCGTCGAACTCCGGCAGCTGCTCGGCGCCCTCGTAGTGGTAGAAGGCCGGCGCGGTTTCCTCCGCCTCGTCCGGCAAGGCCACCCAGGTCTGGATACCCTCCATGCGCGCACCGTGGGCGCGGGCGTACTCCAGGCGCTCGCTGTGCGTGATGCCGCTGCCGGCCACCATCCAATTGACCTGGCCGGGGCGGATCTCCTGCTCGAAGCCCAGGCTGTCGCGGTGCGTGATGGCGCCGCTGTAGAGGTAGGTGACGGTGGACAGCCCGATGTGCGGGTGCGGACGCACGTCCAGCTCGCGGGGAAAGCCGGGCGCCAGGTCCAGCGGGCCCATGTGGTCGAAGAAGATGAAGGGCCCGACCATGCGCTGGGCCCGGTAGGGCAGCACGCGGCCCACGAGGAAGCCGCCACCCAGGTCATGGGAGCGTCGGTCGATCAGCATGTGTTGCGGCATGGTGCTTTCCTCCTGATGGCCGGGCGGCCCCGCGCTGGGGCATACCGGCCGATTCTGCCCCTTGCGCGGGGCGGGAAAGTACGACGCTGCACAAAAAACAGGCAGCGGCAGAGATCGCCTTGCAAATCAAGCGCTTGCGCCCACCGTACAGCGGCTTGCGCAAGTTATGCACAGGTCTTTCCAGAGCTGGCGGGGACAACCCGCGCGCCGGTAGGGGCCGGCATTGGCGCCATAATTCCGCGCCGGCCTCTCCCGTGGGTCGCTCTTTTTTTGCAGACACCAGGAGTTCGCGCATGCATATGATCACTGCCGTCATCAAGCCCTTCAAGCTGGAGGAAGTGCGTGAAGCCCTGGCCGAATGCGGCGTGACAGGCCTGACGGTCACCGAGGTGAAGGGCTTTGGCCGCCAGAAGGGCCACACCGAGCTGTACCGCGGTGCGGAATACGTGGTGGACTTTTTGCCCAAGGTGAAGATCGAGGTGGCCGTACGCGGCGAGGACGTGGACCGCTGCGTGGACGCCATCGTCGCGGCCGCCCGCACGGGCAAGATCGGCGACGGCAAAATTTTTGTGACCGCCGTGGAGCGGGTGGTGCGCATCCGCACCGGCGAGCTGGACGACGCGGCGATCTGACCGGAGCGGCCGGTCCCGGCGGCCCAGCTCAGATGACGGCGCGCAGCCCGGACGCCGGCGGCTGGGTCCCGGCTTCCTGCACCAGTGCGGCGAGCAGGGTGTCGACGTCGTCGCCCGTACGCACCAGGCCCATCTGCCACTCGCCCATCAGGCCGCTGGCCACGCTGTGCTGCAGGAACTGCAGCAGCTGGGCGTAGTAGCCCCCCACGTCCAGGATGCCCACCGGCTTGTCGTGGTAGCCGAGCTGGCGCCAAGTCCAGACCTCGAACAGCTCTTCCAGCGTGCCGATGCCGCCCGGCAGGGCCAGGAAGGCATCGCTGCGCTCGGCCATCATGGCCTTGCGCTCGTGCATGGTAGTGACGATGTGCAGCTCGTCGCACAGGTGGTTGGCCAGTTCCTTGTCCACCAGCGACTGCGGGATCACGCCTACCACGCGGCCCCCGGCCTGGCGCGTGGCTTCGGCCACCGTGCCCATCAGGCCGCTGCGACCGCCGCCATAGACCAGCTGACCGCCGTGGCGCCCGATGAAGCGGCCCACCGCCGTGGCCGCCTCGGCAAAGCGCGGGTCGCTGCCGGGGCGTGAACCCAGGTAAACACAGACGGAAAAGGCGGCATCAGCCATGGGCAATCCTTTGGTAGAGGGCGGCGGCAAAGGTCGCGCCGCACAGCAGCAGGCTCACCAGCACGGCGGCGCTGCCCATGTCCTTGGCGCGGCGCGACAGCTCATGCCATTGCGGGCCGATGCGGTCCACCACCGACTCGATCCCCGAGTTGAGCAACTCCACGATCAGCACCAGCAGGACCGTGGCGCACAGCAGGCCCGTCTTCACCCAGTCGCCCTGGCCGAGCCAGCCGGCCAGGGGCAGCAGCACCACGGCCAGGCAGGCCTCCAGCCGAAAGGCCTTTTCGCCCCAGCCATCGGCCAGGCCGCGCAGCGAATGGCGACCCGCGTACAGCAGCCGCACGAGGCCCGTGCGGCGCTTGTGCACCGCGGCGGCGTCTTCGGCGGGGACAACGGGTTCAGACATTGCCGCTCTCCTTGGGCTTGCGCCGGATGGCTTCGTGGTGGATGAGACGGGTGCCGGCCAGCGCGTCGTGCAGGAACTGCCGCTCGGGATGCAGTCGGCTCAGCAGCGCCCAAACGGCCACCCAGCCCACCACCAGGACGAACAGCTCGCCACCGGAAAGGTGGAATGGCGCCAGCAGCGCCAATGGCGGCAGGAACCACAGCCAGCTCAGCACGTAGCGCGCCAGCGCCCGCGGCTGGCTGACGTTGCGCCCGGCCCGGTCCACCAGGCGGATGTGCCAGGTCTTCATAGCCAGCGTGTGCCCACGCGACCAGAACCAGGTGAAGTAGATGCCGAAAATCACGAACAGAAAGGCCTGCAGCGCGTGGCGGTTGTCCAGCGCGTGGCGCGTTTGCGTGAGGGTGCTGAACAGGTAGCCGGCGATGAACACCACGCCGAACATCAGCATGCCCTCGTACAGCCAGCAGGCCATGCGCCGGCGCAGGGGCGGTGCCTCGAGGTGGAGGGGCGCAACGCCGCCGGCAGGCAAAGAAGGCCCCTGGGGGCGGGAAGCAGACATCTCGGGGTGGGAGGCGATGAACACGAAGGAGGAGGGCGCGCCGGCTGCCTGCGTGAAGGTTACTGCGGCGGGTGGAGGGGCTCCATGTTGCCGCTCAGCGGCTCCTCCTGGGGCGCAGAGGCCGCCTCGTCGGCCAGGGGGATGGGGGGCAGCGCCTGCGGCTGGGCCGAGGGCGTTTCGACGGGCATGGTTTCTACCACAACCGGCGGCGGCACCGGCAGGGCCTGGGGCACGTGCAGCTCGGTGGGGCGGGGGATCTTGGGCGGGTTGGCCACGGCCGCAGGAGCGCTGATGGCGGCGGGCACGCGCACCAGTTTCTTGGGCGAGGGCCGCACGGCGGTGGCGGCGCCGGTCGGTCGCCGCACTGCCTTGGCAGCCAGGCGCTGCTTCTCTTCCTCGCTCAGGGCTTGGTAGGCCTCCCACTTGGCGCGCTTGCTGCCGGGGGCGAGGGCGGTTGTGGCGGCGTAGTTCAGCCGGGCCTGGCTGCGCTGCTGGGCGCTGAGGTTGGCCCAGTCGGTCAGCCGGGCCAGCATCTTTTCCTGCTCTTGCGGGGCCAGGGCATGGAACCCCGCAGCCAGCTTGAGCCAGTGCAGCTTTTGCGCCTCGCTCATCAGGCTCCAGCGACTGGCCAGCGGGTAGAGGGCCTCTTTTTGCGCCGTGGTCAAGGTGCTCCAGGGTGGGCCGACTTCGGGCTGGACGACGATGCGTGTCTCGCCTGGAGCTTTGTGCCTGCTGTCGAGCGCCTGCACGGGCACCGGCGTGCTGGGCGCCGTGCGTAGCCAGCCGACTGCGCGCCACCCCGTCACCGCAAGGCCGGCCAGCAGCAACGATGCCAGCACGAGGGCTGGCACCAGGCGGGGGGAGCGTTGCGGTGGGGAAGCTGTCATTCAGTGCGGGCTGGCGGCGCGGGCAAGATCAAGGATTTTGCCCGGAAGCCCGCAGGTACTGGACGAAGCCCGGGTCGGCGTAGGCCGAGGGGGGCAGGTCGTCGGCCAGCAGGGCGGTGTCGACCTCGGCCATCTCGGTGGCCAGCGTCTCGTCCTGCGAAATATTGATGAATACCAACCCAGCTAGCAGGGCGGTCAGCGGCACGGCCGAGACCAGCGCGCGCCACCAGGTGCCGCCCTCGCCACCTCCGCCGCCCAGCGCCGCCGCGCCGCCGCCCAGGTGCACGATGGAATCCTGCGCGACAGAGTGCGTGGCGTGGACGGCTGCCGGGCGCTTGCGCCGCTCCAGCGCCTGCATGCGCGCCGCGCGCAGGCGCTCGGCGACGTCGTAGGGCAGGTCGCTACTGGCTTCGGTCAGGCGCGCTGCGATGCGGCGGGCGAAGGCGTCCATTGCCAGGGAAGCGTCAGGGGTAGGTTCGGGAGGGCGGTTCATAGCACGATTCCTTTGGCCTTCAGGGCGCGGCTGAGGGTCTGTACGGCGCGAAAACAATGGGTCTTGACGCTGCCTTCGGAGCAGCCCATGGCTGCCGCAGTCTCGGCAACGTCCATCTCTTCCCAGTAACGCATCAAAAAAGCCTCGCGTTGACGCGCGGGCAATGCCTGTATCTCGGCCTCGATGCGCTGCAGCACCTGGGCGCGGCGCACGACGTCCTCTGCGCTCTGGACAGCTTCGCCTTCCGGCGCGCCGGCGTGCACTTCCAGGAGGTCGAAATCCCCGCCGTCCTCGTTGGGGCCCTCGAAGTCGCCCAGGTTGGTGAATACGGCATTGCGCGTTTTCTGGCGGCGAAACCAGTCCAGGGTGCTGTTGGTCAGGATGCGCTGGAACAGCATGGGCAATTCGCCCACGGGCTTGTCGCCGTAGTGCTCGGCCAGCTTGAGCATGCTGTCCTGGACGATGTCCAGCGCCGACTCCTCGTTGCGCACGTGGTACATCGTGCGCTTGAAGGCACGTTTGTCCACGCTCTTGAGGAAGTCGGATAGCTCTTGCTCGGTAGCCAAAGAAGAGGACCCCGGAGAAGGGGCGGGCAGCGAAAAGCGCCAGCCCGGCGTTTTGGAAAAAAGCCGGCCGCGCCAGGGGGCGGAAATCGGCCGATTATCGCATCGGCGCCACAAAAAAAATGCCGCTCACTCCTCACGGAACTATATTGCAGTGCAATAATCGCGCAATCCGACAAAGCAAACGGGTCCCGGTCCGGCGCAGCACTAACGCGCTCATGGCCGAGGCCTCAAGTCTCAAGGCAGCCTCACAAGGGCGCGACCGAGGGGCACCCAAGGTTTTTCGTTAGAGAAAATCGCAAAGGTTGATCATGGAAATCTCCAAGGCCGAACTCGCATCGGCAGCCGCTGCTTCCGGCGGCAATGCATTCCCCGCCTCTCCCGCTTCCGGCGCTACCCAGGATCTGATGGGCGCGGAAATCCTCGTCAAGGCCCTGCAGGCCGAGGGCGTGGAATACATGTGGGGTTACCCTGGCGGTGCGGTGCTCTACATCTACGACGCGCTGTACAAACAGGACACCATCCAGCACGTGCTGGTACGCCACGAGCAGGCCGCCGTGCACGCGGCAGACGGCTATGCGCGCGCCACGGGCGACGTGGGCGTGGCGCTGGTCACCTCCGGCCCGGGCCTGACCAATGCCGTGACCGGCATCGCCACGGCATACATGGATTCCATTCCCATGGTCATCATCTCCGGCCAGGTGCCTACACCCGCCATCGGGCTGGACGCCTTCCAGGAATGCGACACCGTGGGCATCACGCGGCCCATCGTCAAGCACAACTTCTTGGTCAAGGACGTGCGCGAGCTGGCCATGACGCTGAAGAAGGCCTTCCACGTCGCGCGCACCGGCCGCCCCGGACCGGTGGTGGTGGACATCCCGAAAGACGTGTCCTTCAAGAAGACGCCTTACCACGGCTACCCGGCCAGCGTGGAGATGCGCTCGTACAACCCGGTCAAGAAGGGCCACGCCGGTCAGATCCGCAAGGCATTGCAGCTGCTGCTGACGGCCAAGCGCCCCTATATCTACACGGGCGGCGGCATCTTGCTGGGCAATGCCTGCGCCGAGCTGCGCACGCTGGTGGACATGCTGGGCTACCCCGTCACGCACACGCTGATGGGCTTGGGCGCCTACCCCGCATCCGACCGCAAGTTCCTGGGCATGCTGGGCATGCACGGCACCATCGAGGCCAACAACGCCATGCAGAACTGCGACGTGCTGCTGGCCGTGGGCGCGCGCTTCGACGACCGGGTGATCGGCAATCCCAAACATTTCGCGCAGAACGACCGCAAGATCATCCACGTGGACATCGACCCTTCGTCGATCTCCAAGCGGGTGAAGGTGGACATTCCCATCGTCGGCGACGTGAAGGAAGTGCTGACCGAGCTGATCTCCATGATCCGCGAGACCGCCACGCGCCCCGACGCCGGCGCCCTGGCTGCCTGGTGGGACCAGATCGAGGCCTGGCGCAGCCGCGACTGCCTGAAATACGACCGCAGCAACACCGAGGTCATCAAGCCGCAGCACGTGGTCGAGACGCTGTGGAACATGACCAAGGATGTGGACACCTACGTCACCTCCGACGTGGGCCAGCACCAGATGTGGGCCGCGCAGTACTACCGCTTCGACGAGCCGCGCCGCTGGATCAACTCCGGCGGCCTGGGCACCATGGGCGTGGGCATTCCCTACGCCATGGGCATCAAGCTGGCCAAGCCTGATTCCGAAGTGTTCTGCATCACCGGCGAAGGTTCGGTGCAGATGAACATCCAGGAACTGTCCACCTGCCTGCAGTACAACACGCCGATCAAGGTGGTGTCGCTGAACAACCGCTACCTGGGCATGGTGCGCCAGTGGCAGGAGATCGAGTACTCCGGCCGCTACAGCCACAGCTACATGGACGCGCTACCCAATTTCGTGAAGCTGGCCGAAGCCTACGGCCACGTGGGCATGCTGATCGAGCGCCCGCAGGACGTGGAGCCGGCGCTGCGCGAGGCGCGCAAGCTCAAGGACCGCACGGTCTTCATGGATTTCCGCACCGACCCCACCGAGAACGTGTTCCCGATGGTGCAGGCGGGCAAGGGCATCACCGAGATGCTGCTGGGGTCGGAAGACCTTTAAGCACCAAATCGGCCTGTAGCGCTTGTCCATCAAGCGCTGGTAGCTATCTTTACGATAGCAAATTCTTCCATTGGCGAATCTATTGCCTGCCAAGCCTGGCGCTTACCGGCGTCAGGGGAGGGCAGCGAAAAGAGGAATCCGTCTTCATGAAACACATCATCGCCGTCCTGCTCGAGAACGAGCCCGGCGCGCTGTCGCGCGTCGTGGGCCTGTTCTCGGCGCGGGGCTACAACATCGAGTCGCTGACCGTGGCGCCCACCGAGGACCCGTCGCTGTCGCGCATGACCATCCAGACCACCGGTTCGGACGACGTCATCGAGCAGATCACCAAGCACCTGAACCGCCTCATCGAGGTGGTCAAGGTGGTGGACCTGACCGAGGGCTCCTACACCGAGCGCGAACTGATGATGGTCAAGGTGCGCGCCGTGGGCAAGGAGCGCGAGGAGATGAAGCGCATGGCCGACATCTTCCGCGGCCGCATCATCGACGTGACCGAAAAGAGCTACACCGTCGAGCTGACGGGCGACCAGTCCAAGAACGACGCCTTCCTGCAGGCCATCGACCGCACCGCCATCCTGGAAACCGTGCGCACGGGTGCCAGCGGCATCGGCCGCGGCGAGCGCATCCTGCGCGTGTAGGACAATTCCCGCTTTCCCCCGACCTCTACAGAATTTCAACCGGAGCAATTCAGACATGAAAGTTTTCTACGACAAGGACTGTGACCTCTCCCTGATCAAGGGCAAGACCGTGGCCATCATCGGCTACGGCTCGCAGGGCCACGCCCACGCGCAAAACCTCAACGACAGCGGCGTGAAGGTCGTGGTCGGCCTGCGCAAGGGCGGAGCCAGCTGGGACAAGGTGGGCAAGGCCGGCCTGACGGTCAAGGAAGTGAACGAGGCGGTCAAGGAAGCCGACGTAGTCATGATCCTGCTGCCCGACGAGCAGATCGGCGACGTCTACAAGAACAACGTCGAGCCGAACATCAAGCAGGGCGCTTCGCTGGCCTTCGCGCACGGCTTCAACGTGCACTACAACCAGGTCGTGCCGCGCGCCGACCTGGACGTGTGGATGGTTGCTCCCAAGGCCCCCGGCCACACTGTGCGCAACACCTACACCCAGGGCGGCGGCGTGCCGCACCTGGTGGCCGTGCACCAGGACAAGTCGGGCAAGGCGCGTGACCTGGCCCTGTCCTACGCGATGGCCAACGGTGGCGGCAAGGCCGGGATCATCGAGACCAGCTTCAAGGAAGAGACCGAGACCGACCTGTTCGGCGAGCAAGCCGTGCTGTGCGGCGGCGCCGTCGAGCTGATCAAGATGGGCTACGAGACGCTGGTGGAAGCCGGCTACGCCCCCGAGATGGCCTACTTCGAGTGCCTGCACGAGCTCAAGCTCATCGTGGACCTGATCTACGAAGGCGGCATTGCCAACATGAACTACTCGATCTCCAACAACGCGGAGTACGGCGAGTACGTGACGGGCCCCGAGGTCATCAACGAAGAGTCGCGCAAGGCCATGCGCAATGCGCTCAAGCGCATCCAGGACGGCGAGTACGCCAAGATGTTCATCCAGGAAGGCCGCCTGAACTATCCGTCGATGACGGCCCGCCGCCGCAACCTGGCCGACCACAGCATCGAGCAGGTCGGTGGCAAGCTGCGCGCCATGATGCCCTGGATCGCCAAGAACAAGCTGGTGGACCAAACCCGCAACTGATGCCCATGGCCTCCCCGCGCACACGCTGCGCGGGCGCCGCATCACCCCAGGCCACTTCGGTGGCCTTTTTTGCGTCCTGCGGCGGGGCTACACTGCAGGGCTTTTCCGCAACATGCGGATACTATTAAAACAATAGCTGCTCGCGCTTGACTGGCGGGCGTTGGAGGTCGATTTGATGCATGAAGGCAATCGCGGCGATTCGGAGCGCGGCGTGCTGGTGCGCAAGCGCCGCAAGGGCATCTACATCCTGCCCAACCTGTTCACGCTGGCGGCGCTGTTCGGCGGCTTTTTTGCCATCGTCATGGCGGTGGACGGGCGCTTCGACCTCGCCGCTGCCGGCATCTTCTGCGCCATGGTGCTGGACAGCCTGGACGGCCGCGTGGCGCGCATGACCAACACCCAGAGCGCCTTCGGCGAGCAGATGGATTCGCTCTCGGACATGGTGTCGTTCGGCGCCGCGCCGGCGCTGGTGGCCTATATGTGGGCGCTGCAGGGCCTGGGGCGCTGGGGCTGGTTCGCCGCGTTCGTCTACTGCGCGTGTGCGGCGCTGCGGCTGGCGCGCTTCAACGTCAACACCGGGGTGGTGGACAAGCGCTACTTCCAGGGCCTCCCGTCGCCCGCCGCCGCAGCGCTGGTGGCCGGCTTCATCTGGCTGATGACGGACGCCGGCGTGCGCCCGGGCGAGGACGGCTGGCTGGACTGGAGCACCGTGACCTGGATCACCTTCGCCTTCACGGTGTACGCCGGCCTGACCATGGTGACCAACGTGCCTTTCTACAGCTTCAAGGACGTGCGCATGAAGAAAAGCGTGCCGTTCGCCGCCGTGGTGCTGATCGCCCTGGGCATCGCCGTGATCAACATCGACCCGCCCAGCGTGCTGTTCGGCGTGTTCGTGCTCTACGGCCTGTCAGGCTACGCGGTGTACGCCTGGCGCAAGTCGCGCGGTCAGCACAGCAGCGTGATCAGCACCTCGACCGACGAGCCCGACGAGCGCGGGCTGCACGATTGATGGAGTGTGCTACATTGGCCGCCATGCATTTCCTGTCGCTAGGCCTACTACTGATGTCCAACGGGCAGGCAAAGTAGCGCGCGTCAGTATCCAACCCTACTTCTTCGGCCCGTTTGCACCAGCAACGGGCCGTTTTTGTATGCATGCAGGTTGCTGGTGGTTCTTCCAACCCCTTGATCTGAACCCCGCACCATGTTGAAAAACCCTGCCAGCAAGTACCGCGCCTTCGCTCCGGTGGCGCTCAAGGACCGTACCTGGCCCGACGCGCAGATCGAGCGTGCGCCGCGCTGGCTGTCCACCGACCTGCGCGACGGCAACCAGGCGCTGATCGAGCCCATGGATCTGCAGCGCAAGCTGCGCATGTTCGAGCTGCTGGTGCGCATCGGCTTCAAGGAGATCGAGGTGGGCTTTCCCGCCGCCTCGCAGGTGGAGTGGGACTTCGTGCGCCAGCTCATCGAAGAGGGCCGCATCCCCGAGGACGTGACCATCCAGGTCATGACGCCGGCGCGCGAGGAGCTGATCGAGCGCACCGTGCAATCGCTGCAGGGTGCGCGCCGGGCCATCGTGCACGTGTACAACGCCGTGGCGCCGGTCTGGCGCGAGGTGGTGTTCGGCATGACGGTGCCCGAGGTCATGGCGCTGGTCGACCGCCACGTGCGCCAGGTACGTGCCCTGACCGATGCACGGCCCGAAACCGAATGGGTGCTGCAATACTCGCCCGAGACCTTCAGCCTGGCCGAGCTCGACGTGTCGCTTGAAGCCTGCGAGACGGCCATCGCCGCCTGGGGCCCGGGTCGGCCCATCATCCTGAACCTGCCCACCACGGTGGAGGCAGCCACGCCCAACGTCTTCGCCGACCAGATCGAGTGGATGGCGCGGCGCTTCGCGGATCGTCCCGAGGTCTGCCTGTCCGTGCACCCGCATAACGACCGCGGCACCGGCACGGCCGCTGCCGAGCTGGCGCTGATGGCGGGTGCGCACCGGGTGGAGGGCTGCCTGTTCGGCAACGGCGAGCGCACGGGCAACCTGGACATCGTCAACGTCGCGCTCAACATGTACGTGCAGGGCGTCTCGCCCGGGCTGGATTTTTCGGACATCGACGCCATCCGTGCCGAGGTCGAGCACTGCAACCAGCTGCCCGTGCCGGCGCGCCACCCGTATGCGGGCGACCTGGTCTACACCTCGTTCTCCGGTTCGCACCAGGACGCCATCAAGAAGGCCTTCTCCGCCGGCCGCGAGGACGACGTGTGGGCCATTCCCTACCTGCCCATCGACCCCAAGGACCTGGGCCGCAGCTATGAGGCCGTGATCCGCGTCAACAGCCAGTCGGGCAAGGGCGGCATGGCCTACCTGCTGGAGACCGAGTACGGCGTGCAGCTGCCGCGCCGCCTGCAGATCGAGTTCAGTCAGGTGGTGCAGCGCGCCATGGATGTGCAGGGCAAGGAACTGTCCGCCGCCGACCTGTGGGCCATTTTCTGCAGCGAATACGCGCTGGACGACACGCCCGCCCTGCGCCAGCGGCGCATTGCCGCGCACGACGGGACCCGGGGTGCGGCGCAGACCGAGCTGGGCGGCACCATCCAGTGGCAGGGCCGCGAGCGCGCCCTGCAGGGCACCGGCAACGGGCCGGTGGACGCCTTCGTCAACGCCCTTAGCGCGGCCACGGGGCACGGCATCCGGGTACTGGACTACCAGGAACACGCCATCGGCGGCACCGGCCTGGTGGGCGGCGACGCACGTGCCGCGGCCTACGTGGAGCTGCGCGTGGACGACAGCCGCCAGGTCTTCGGCGTGGGCATGGACCACGACATCGTCAGCGCCGCCATCCGCGCCGTGACCTCGGGCTTGCTGCGGGCCGAGCGTTCGCAGCCTGTGGCGCAGCGCCCGGCCGAGCCGGCCCTGGTGGCGTAAATTAGCGCCCAACTATTTTTATTAATAAGCCCCTACACCATTCGCACGGAGAAACACCATGGCAGACAAGCTCATCATTTTCGACACCACTTTGCGCGACGGCGAGCAGTCGCCCGGCGCTTCCATGACACGCGACGAGAAGCTGCGCATCGCGCGCCAGCTCGAGCGCCTGAAGGTGGACGTGATCGAGGCCGGCTTTGCCGCCAGCTCCAACGGCGACTTCGAGTGCGTGCAGGCCATCGCCCGCGCGGTGAAGGATTCGACCATCTGCTCGCTCTCGCGCGCCAACGACCGCGACATCGCCCGCGCCGCTGAGGCGCTCAAGGACGCCAACCGTGCGCGCATCCACACCTTCATCGCCACCAGCGCGCTGCACATGGAAAAGAAGCTGCGCATGACGCCCGAGCAGGTGCTGGAGCAGGCGAAGCAGTCCGTGCGCTTCGCCCGCAACCTGCTGCAGGACATCGAGTTCAGCCCCGAGGACGGCTACCGCAGCGACCCGGACTTCCTGTGCCGCGTGATCGAGGCCGTGATTGCCGAGGGCGCCACCACCATCAACGTGCCTGACACCGTGGGCTATGCCATTCCCGAGCTGTACGGCAATTTCATCAAGAACCTGCGCGAGCGCATTCCCAACAGCGACAAGGCCGTCTGGAGCGTGCACTGCCACAACGACCTGGGCATGGCCGTGGCCAACTCGCTGGCCGGCGTGAAGATCGGCGGCGCGCGCCAGGTGGAGTGCACCATCAACGGCCTGGGCGAGCGCGCCGGCAACTGCTCGCTGGAGGAGGTGGTGATGGCCGTGAAGACGCGCCGCGACTACTTCGGCCTGGAGGTGGGCATCGACACCCAGCACATCGTGGCCGCCAGTCGCATGGTCAGCCAGACCACCGGCTTCGTGGTGCAGCCCAACAAGGCCGTGGTGGGCGCCAATGCCTTCGCGCACGCCAGCGGGATCCACCAGGACGGCGTGCTCAAGGCGCGCGACACCTACGAGATCATGCGCGCCGAGGATGTGGGCTGGAGCGCCAACAAGATCGTGCTGGGCAAGCTCTCGGGCCGCAACGCGTTCAAGCAGCGCCTGCAGGAGCTGGGCGTGGAGCTGGAAAGCGAAGGCGAGATCAACGCGGCCTTCACGCGCTTCAAGGAGCTGGCCGACCGCAAGAGCGAGATCTTCGACGAGGACATCCTGGCGCTGGTGAATGATGAAAGCCTGTCGGCCGAGAAGGAGCAATTCAGCTTCGTCTCGCTGGCCCAGCGCAGCGAAACCGGCGAGCGTCCGCATGCCGAGATCGTCTTCACCAGGGGCGGCAAGGAAGTGCGCAGCAGCGCCGAGGGCAACGGGCCGGTGGACGCATCGCTCAAGGCGATCGAGTCGCAGGTGCAAAGCGGCGCGGAGATGGTGCTGTACTCGGTCAACGCCATCAGCGGCTCCACCGAGAGCCAAGGCGAAGTCACGGTGCGCCTGCAAAGCGCCGGCCGCGTGGTCAACGGGGTGGGCGCCGATCCGGATATCGTCGTGGCTTCCGCCAAGGCCTATTTGAGTGCCCTGAACAAGCTGCAAAGCAAGGCCGAACGGGTTGCCGCACAGGGCTAAAAGGTAAACAGGGGGGATCTCATCCCCTTTCTTAGCCAAGCCGTGCAAGACATTGATCTTGCGCGGATTTTTTGGCTTAAGTACACTGCCACACGTTTTTTTACGTTTGGAGCACCCCCAATGCCCGCGCGCCTGACCCTTGCCTCCCGAGTGATTCAATTTGCGGCCCTGGCGGCACTCACTGCAGCCCTGGCGGCTCCGAATGCACAGGCGGCGCAGCGCAAGCAGGCCAAGAAGCCGGTGGCGACCGCGTCCGCGAAGCGCGCCACGGCGCCGTCTGCCGCGCGCGCGCCGCGCAAGGGCAAGGGGACGGCTTCGGCACCGCGCGTGGCCGCGCGCAGCGCCCGCGCTCCGGTGCGGGCCGCGGCGGTGGAGCCGCCGCGCCTGTCGTTCGGGCAGATCGCCGGGCTGCACAACGTCTCCGACCCGCTGGACCTCAAGTCCAGCGTGGCGCTGGTCATGGACCAGGACACCAAAGAGGTGCTGCTGAGCAAGAACGACCGCGCCGTATTGCCGATCGCCTCGCTCACCAAGCTGATGACCGGGCTGCTGATTTCCGAGGCAAAGCTGCCCATGGACGAGCCCATCACCATCACCCAAGACGACGTGGACACGGAAAAGCACAGTGGCTCGCGTCTGCGCGTAGGCACCACGCTGTCGCGTGGCGAGCTGCTGCACCTGGCTCTGATGTCCAGCGAGAACCGCGCTGCCCACGCCCTGGGCCGCACCTATCCCGGCGGCCTGGAGGCCTTCGTGGAGCGCATGAACGCCAAGGCCCGCCTGCTGGGCATGACGGACACGCGCTATGTGGAGCCTACCGGCCTGTCCAGTCAGAACCAGTCCAGTGCGCACGACCTGGCCACGCTGGTCAACGTAGCCCATGGCGACGCGCTGGTGCGCGAGCTGTCCACCTCGCCCGGCCACGAGGTGGCGGTGGGCAATCGTGTCCTGCAATACAACAACACCAACCGTCTGGTGAAGAGCCCGTCCTGGGATATCGGCCTGCAAAAGACCGGCTATATCTCCGAGGCCGGCCGTTGCCTGGTGATGCAGGCCCAGGTGTCCGGGCGCAAGCTGATCATGGTGTTCCTCGATTCGGCCGGCAAGTTCAGCCGCCTGGGCGACGCCGAGCGTGTGCGCTCGTGGGTGGAGGCTATGCCGCACGCCGCGTCGTCGGTGCTGACCGCGGGCACCCAGCCGCTGCTCAGCAGGCCCTGATAGAGCGGCGGCGGGCTTCCCCGCTAGAGCCTAAAAAAGAAGCCGCCCGGCCTGCAGGCCTAGCGGCTTTTTCATGTCGCTGGATGTGTCGATCTACTGTGCGGGCCTGTTCAGTACGGTGCGCAGGCCGGCCGTGTAGCCCAGCGCGCGCGAGATGTCCTGCGCCGCGGCCTGCAGCTTGGGTTGCCAGCCCTCGTCCAGACGGTCGGCGGGCGCGGAAATGGACAGGCCTGCCACCAGCTGACCCTGGTCGTCGAACACGCCGGCGGCCATGCAGCGCACGCCCAGCTCCAGCTCTTCGTTGTCGTGCGCGATGCCCTGCTGGCGCGCCCGGCCCAGCTCGCGCTCGAGCAGCGGCAGCTGGGTGATGCTGTTGCGCGTGTGGCCGGGCAGGCCGGTGCGCGTGGCGTAGGCCCGCACCCGCTGCGGATCGTCGGCCGCCAGGAACAGCTTGCCGGTGGAGGTCAGGTGCAGCGGCGCATGCCCGCCGATGGCGCGCACCACCTGCATGCCCGAGCGCTCGCTGTAGGTGCGCTCGATGTAGACGATCTCATCGCCCTGGCGCACGCTCAGGTTCACGGGCTGTTGGATCAGCTTGTGCAGCTGGCGCATGGGCGCCAAGGCGGCGTCGCGCACCGACAGGCGTGCCTTGACCAGGTTGCCCAGCTCCAGCAGGCGCATGCCCAGCCGGTAGCTGCCGGCCTCGGGACGGTCCACGAAGCGGCCGATGGTCAGGTCGTTCAGGATGCGGTGCGTGGTGGAGGGGTGCAGGCCGGTCTTTTCGCTGATCTCCTTGAGCGAGATGGCCTCCTCGCGCGAGGCCAGCACGTCGATCAGCTGGAACATGCGCTCCAGCACCTGGACACTGGGTTTGGGAGGCACGTCCGCAGGGCTTTTCTTCATTGGCTTTGGGTCTTGGCGAAAAGCGCCTGATTTTACGTAATGAAAAGAAAGGGCGCTCGCAGCGCCCTTGCTTGGTTTCCGCGGATGCGGAAACGGAGGGGGTCAGCTGCCGCGCGTGACCGCCGCGGGCGTGCCGCGGCCGTACTCGCTCCACTTGCCCAGCTCCCACTTGGCGATGGCATTGCGGTGCACCTCGTCCGGGCCGTCGGCAAAGCGCAGGGTGCGGGCGTTGGCGTAGGCATACGCCAGGGGGAAGTCGTCGCTGATGCCGCCGCCGCCGTGGGCCTGGATGGCCCAGTCGATGACCTGGCAGGCCATGCTCGGCGCGACCACCTTGATCATGGCGATCTCGGCCTTGGCGACCTTGTTGCCCACGGTGTCCATCATCCAGGCGGCCTTGAGCGTGAGCAGGCGCGCCATGTCGATGCGGCAGCGCGCCTCGGCGATGCGCTCCTGCGTGACGGTCTGCGCGGCGATCGGCTTGCCAAAGGCGACGCGGCTGCTGGCGCGCTTGCACATCAGCTCCAGCGCGCGCTCGGCCTGGCCGATCAGGCGCATGCAGTGGTGGATGCGTCCCGGGCCCAGGCGCCCCTGCGCGATCTCGAAGCCGCGGCCTTCGCCCAGCAGGATGTGGTCCACCGGCACGCGCACGTTGTCGAAAATGACTTCGGCGTGGCCGTGCGGCGCGTCGTCGTAGCCGAACACGTTGAGCGCGCGCACGATGGTGATGCCCGGAGTGTCGGCAGGCACCACGACCATGCTCTGCTGCGAGTGGCGGGGCGCCTCGGGATCGGTCTTGCCCATGGTGATGAAGACCTTGCAGCGCGGGTCGTTGGCGCCGCTGGTCCACCACTTGCGGCCGTTGATGACGTAGTGGTCGCCGTCGCGCTCGATGCGGGTGGCGATGTTGGTCGCGTCGCTGGAGGCGACGTCCGGCTCGGTCATGGCGAAGGCCGAGCGGATGCGGCCTTCCAGCAGGGGTTTCAGCCACTCGGCCTTGATGGCCTCTGACCCATAGCGGGCGATGGTCTCCATGTTGCCGGTGTCGGGCGCCGAGCAGTTGAAGACCTCGCTGGACCACAGCACGCGGCCCATGATCTCGGCCAGCGGGGCGTATTCCGCGTTGGTCAGACCGGCGCCGTGGTAGCCCGACGCCTCGGCCGTGTCCACCGGCAGGAACAGGTTCCACAGGCCGGCGGCCTGGGCCTTGGGCTTGAGGTTCTCGATGGTCTTGAGCGGCTGCCAACGGTTGCCGGCGGCGGTGTTGGCCGCCATCTCCTGCGCATAGGCCTGCTCGGCAGGGTAGATGTGCTCGTCCATGAACTGCGTCAGGCGTGCCTGCAGTTCCCGGGTCTTGGGCGAGTAGTCGAAGTCCATGGTGGTTCCTCTTGCGTTGGGATGGCGTGATGGGGTGGGTCAGCTGCGCTGGGCGAAGTGCCAGGCCAGTTCCGCCATGGGGCGGGCGGTGGCGCCAGCGGCCTTGGCCTGGGCGCTGGCGGCGATGCCGGCCTCCGCGCGCTTGGCGATGCCTTGCAGGATGGCGGCGATGCGGAACATGTTGTAGGCCAGGTAGAAGTTCCAGTCGGCGGCCAGCGCCTCTGCGTCGGCGATGCCGGTGCGCTGGCAGTAGCGCTGGATGTACTCGGCCTCGGACGGGATGCCCAGCACGCCCAAGTCCAGCCCGCCGATGCCGCGGCTCATCTCGTGCGGGATGTGCCAGCTCATGCAGTGGTAGGCGAAGTCGGCCAGCGGATGGCCCAGGGTGGACAGCTCCCAGTCCAGCACGGCGATCACGCGCGGCTCATCGGGGTGGAACATCAGGTTGTCCAGCCGATAGTCGCCGTGCACGATGGACACGCGGCTCTCGTCGCGTGCGCTGGCCGGCATGTGCGCGGGCAGCCAGTCCATCAGCCGGTCCATCTCGGGAATGGGCTGGGTAACGGAGGCCAGGTACTGCTTGCTCCAGCGGCCGATCTGGCGCTCGAAATAGTTGCCCGGCTTGCCGTAGCCACCCAGCCCGCGGGCGGCGAAGTCGACCTGGTGCAGCGCGGCGATGACGCGGTTCATCTCGTCGTAGTGCGCGGCGCGCTCGGCGGGCTGCATGCCGGGCAGGGCCTGGTCCCACAGCACGCGGCCCTGCAGGAACTCCATGATGTAGAAGGCCCGGCCGATGACGGATTCGTCCTCGCACAGCGCCAGCATCTGCGGCACGGGCACGGCGGTGCCGGCCAGGCCGCTCATCACGGCGTATTCGCGCTCGATGGCGTGGGCCGAGGGCAGCAGCTTGGCCACCGGCCCGGGCTTGGAGCGCATGACGTAGCTGCGCCCCGGCGTGACCAGCTTGTAGGTTGGGTTGGACTGCCCACCCTTGAACATCTCCACGCTGAGCGGCCCCTCGAAGCCGGGCACGTGCCGGGCCAGCCAGGCGCCCAGCGCGTCGGTGTCGAAGGCGTGCTGGCCGGCGACAGGGCGGGTGCCGATGAAGTGGTCGAAATTGCTCATGGGTGCAGGCGTGCTTTCTTTCAAAAATGTGAGCTGCTTGCGCTTGTGTGGCAGCGTTTTGCGCCTGTTTTGATGCGCAAAGCCTTGCAGATCAAGCGCTGGCAGCTATGTTTTTGTTTAAACCGACGACTCGGCCGCGTACAGCAAGGCAGGGCGGTCGCAGATCACCAGGCCCGCCGGCTCGATGCGGATGGTGCCCTCGCGCTCCATGCCCTTGAGCTCCTGGTTCACGCGCTGGCGCGAGGCGCCCAGCAGCTGCGCCAGCTCTTCCTGCGCCAGCTGCAGGCTGATGCGGATCTCGTCGCCATTGGCCAGGCTGGGCACACCGTAGCTGCGCACCAGGTGCAAAAGCTGCTTGGCCAGCCGGGCGCGCAGGGGCAGGGTGTTCAAGTCCTCCACCAGCCCGAACAGCACCCGGATGCGCCGCGCATGCAGGCGCAACAACGCGTCGTACAGCTCCACGTGCTGCGACAGGATCTTCTTGAAGTCGCCGCGCGCCACGCAGACGATGGTGGTGTCGCCATGCGCATAGGCATCGTGCGTTCGCTGCTCCCCGTCGAAGAACGCCACGTCGCCGAACCAGATGCCCGGCTCCACGTACGTCAGCGTGATCTGCTTGCCCGAGATCGACGTCGAGCTGACCCGCACCGCGCCGCGGGCGCAGGCGATCCACTCCTCGGGAGCATCGCCGCGCGCCGCGATCAGCGCGCCGTCCTTGAAGCGTTTGACGTAGGAGCATCTCAGGATGTCGTGCCGCAGCGACGGCGAAAGGGAGGAAAACCAGCGACCGGAATTGATCGCTTCACGTTCTTCGATCGTAAGAATGGGTTCGTTCATGGTCTGTCTTATGGGTGACTGAAAGGGCGGTCCATGTCGCCTGGGGGACGGGCGTGCGCGCCGCGGGCCCGCGGCCGCTACAATGGCGGATTGGACAACACCATACAAGGACGAGAAAGGCGCTTTCGGTTATGACACCGCGAACTACGACGGAGACCCCCACCAGCCTTTAACCGGCTGGCCGTTCGCGCCTGCACGAGACCCCAAGCCTTCTCTTCCCCCTCGAAAAGCGCGGACCGTGTTCCGCGCTTTTTGCTTGTTGGTGACCGGCAAAAACAGCGCACACCACATCCCGGACACCGACTGACAAGGAATACCCGACCATGATCCAGATCACGCTTCCCGATGGCTCGCAGCGCGACTTTCCCGGCCCCGTCACCGTGGCCGACGTTGCCGCTTCCATCGGCCCCGGCCTGGCCAAGGCCGCTCTGGCCGGCAAGGTGGGGCGCGGCGACGACGCCCGCGTGGTGGACACCAGCCACCTGATCACCGAAGACAGCCCGCTGGCCATCGTCACGGCCAAGGACGCCGACGGACTGGATGTCATCCGCCACTCCACGGCCCACCTGCTGGCCTATGCCGTCAAGGAGCTGTTCCCGGACGCGCAGGTCACCATCGGCCCGGTGATCGACAACGGCTTCTATTACGACTTTGCGTACAAGCGCCCCTTCACGCCCGAAGACCTGGCCGCCATTGAAAAGCGCATGGCCGAGCTGGCCGCCAAGGACGAGCCGGTGACGCGCCGCGTGCTGCCGCGCGACGAGGCGGTGGCGTACTTCAAGGGCCTGGGCGAGCACTACAAGGCCGAGATCATCGCCAGCATTCCGGCGAACGAGGATGTGAGCCTGTACCGCGAGGGCGGCTTCGAAGACCTGTGCCGCGGCCCCCACGTGCCCAGCACCGGCAAGCTCAAGCACTTCAAGCTGATGAAGGTGGCCGGCGCCTATTGGCGCGGCGACCACCGCAACGAGATGCTGCAGCGCATCTACGGCACGGCCTGGGCCAGCAAGGACGAGCTGCAGCAGTACCTGACCATGCTGGAGGAGGCCGAAAAGCGCGACCACCGCAGGCTGGGCCGCGAGCTGGATTTGTTCCACATCGACGAGCACTCGCCCGGCACCGTGTTCTGGCACCCCAAGGGCTGGCAGCTGTGGCAGCAGGTCGAGCAGTACATGCGCCGCGTGTACAACGACAACGGCTACCAGGAGGTCAAGGCCCCGCAGATCCTGGACAAGTCGCTGTGGGAGAAGACCGGGCACTGGGACAAGTACCGCGAGAACATGTTCATCACCGAAAGCGAAAAGCGCGACTACGCACTCAAGCCGATGAACTGCCCGGGCCACATCCTGATCTTCAAGCAGGGCATCAAGAGCTACCGCGACCTGCCGCTGCGCTACGGCGAGTTCGGCAACTGCCACCGCAACGAGCCCACGGGCGGGCTGCACGGCATCATGCGCGTGCGCGGCTTCACGCAGGACGACGGCCACATCTTCTGCACCGAAGACCAGATCCAGCCCGAGGTGCTGGCTTTCACGCGCCTGCTGCAGAAGGTCTACGCCGACTTCGGCTTCACCGACATCATCTACAAGGTCGCCACGCGGCCCGAGGCGCGCATCGGCTCCGACGAAAGCTGGGACAAGGCCGAGGCGGCGCTGATCCACAGCCTGGAGGCATCGGGCTGCGCCTACGAGTTGTCGCCGGGCGAGGGCGCCTTCTACGGCCCCAAGATCGAGTACACGCTGAAGGACGCCATCGGCCGACAGTGGCAGTGCGGCACCATCCAGGTGGACTTTTCCATGCCCGAGCGGCTGGAGGCCGAGTACGTCGGCGAGGACGGCGCGCGCCACCGCCCGGTCATGCTGCACCGCGCCATCGTCGGCAGCCTGGAACGCTTCATCGGCATCCTGATCGAGCAGCACGCCGGCGCCATGCCCACCTGGTTGGCGCCGGTGCAGGTGGCGGTGCTGAACATCACCGATGCGCAGCAGGATTACTGTCGCGAAATAGCCGCAAAGCTGCAAAAAGCATTGCCGAATCAAGGCCTTAGGGTGGTGACGGATCTGCGCAACGAAAAGATCACGTATAAAATACGCGAGCATTCGCTGCAAAAGCTGCCCTATATCCTCGTCGCCGGCGACAAGGAAAAGGCGGCCGCAACGGTGGCGGTGCGTGCCCGGGGTGGCAAAGACCTCGGTGTGATGTCCTTCGACGCATTCGTCGAACTGATCGCACGGGACATCGCCTCCAAAGCCTGATTCTTTTTGGGTCAAATATCGCTTGGAAGCGCACGGGTTGTGCGTAAGCAGCTATGCTTTTCGTAGCTTTTTTGATTAAGGGTGAGAACCATCGCTACCGAATTTCGTGACCGCCGCCACCGCGAGGAGCGCAAGCACCGCCTGAACCGGGAAATCATGGCGCCTGAAGTGCGCCTGTCCGGCCCCGAGAACGAGCCCCTGGGCATCGTCAGCTTGCAGGACGCCCTGCGCATGGCTGGCGAGCTGGATGTGGACTTGGTGGAAATTGCCGCCACGGCCAATCCGCCCGTCTGCCGCCTGATGGACTATGGCAAGTTCAAGTACCAGGAGCAGAAGAAGGCGGCCGAGGCCAAGGCCAAGCAGACGGTCATCGAAATCAAGGAAGTGAAGTTCCGCCCCGGCACCGACGACGGCGACTACAACATCAAGATGCGCAACATCCGCCGCTTCCTGGCGGACGGCGACAAGGTCAAGGTCACGCTGCGCTTTCGCGGCCGCGAGATCACGCACCAGGAGCTGGGCCTGGCCCTGCTCAACCGCCTGCGCGACGAGCTGGCCGACAGCATCCTGGTGGAGCAGTTCCCCAAGCTGGAAGGCCGCCAGATGATCATGATGATCGCCCCGGCGCGCAAGAAGCCGGCGCCGGGCGGCAAGCCCGCCGCCGAAGGCGCGCCGGCGGCGTAAACGACAGACAAACAGGGTCTGGCTGGCAGCTTCTTTGCAAGAAGGAACTGCCGGCTGGCGGGTGGGGCCTGAAAGGGCGCTACCACGCGGCGGGGTCACACCCGCCATGAAGAAGTGGCTCGGGGCCTGCAAGGGTGCACACAGTCGTGCAAACGCCTCACGAGCACAATCACAAGGAGCATTCACATGCCCAAAATGAAGACCAAGAGCAGCGCGAAGAAGCGTTTTCGCGTTCGTCCGGGTGGCACCGTCAAGCGCGGTCAAGCCTTCAAGCGTCACATCCTGACCAAGAAGACCACCAAGAACAAGCGCCACCTGCGTGGCATTGTGAACGTGCACGAAGGTGACATGGGCTCCATCGCCAAGATGCTGCCCATGGCCGGCCTGTAATTCACACTGACGAACAAGGAGAAAACACATGCCTCGCGTCAAACGTGGTGTAACGGCACGCGCCCGTCACAAGAAGGTTCTCGCACTGGCCAAGGGTTTCCGCGGCCGTCGTGGCAACGTCTACCGCATCGCCAAGCAGGCGGTGATGAAGGCGGGCCAGTACGCCTACCGTGACCGCCGCGCCAAGAAGCGCGTGTTCCGCCAACTGTGGATTGCCCGTATCAACGCCGCTGCCCGTGAACTGGGCCTGACCTACAGCCAGTTCACCAACGGCCTGAAGAAGGCAGCCATCGAGATCGACCGCAAGATGCTGGCCGACCTCGCGGTGCACGACAAGGCTGCCTTCGGCAGCATCGTGGAGCAAGTCAAGGCCAAGCTGGCCGCTTGAGTTGAGTCTACGAACCGGCCGCTATCGTTTGCATAGCTGCCGGCGCGCCAACAGCAAGGGCTAGGGCTTGAAAGGGCACTAGCCCTTGTTTTTTCGCAAAGAGCAACATGAACGAGTTGGATTCCCTGGTGACGAGTGCGCGCGAGTCGTTCGCGCGCTGTGCAACCCCGGCCGAGCTGGAAAACGCCAAGGCCCAGTTTCTGGGCAAGTCGGGCCGGCTGACCGAACTGATGAAGGGCATGGCGCAGCTCTCGCCGGAGGACAAGAAGACCCGCGGCGCCGCCATCAATGTGGCCAAGCAGGCCGTCGAGGCCGCCTTGGCCGAGCGCCGCCAGCAGCTCGCCGATGCAGAGCTGCAGCGCCAGCTCCAGGCCGAGGCGCTGGACGTGACGCTGCCCGGGCGCCGCCAGGGGCGCGGCGGGCTGCACCCTGTGTCGCTGACGCTCGAGCGCATTGAGCAGATCTTCGGCTCCATGGGTTTCGACGTGGCCGACGGCCCCGAGATCGAGACCGACTGGTTCAACTTCACAGCGCTGAACACGCCTGAGGACCACCCGGCGCGTTCCATGCACGACACCTTCTACGTCGATGGCGGCACGCCCGAGGCACCCCACCTGCTGCGCACGCACACCAGCCCGATGCAGGTGCGCTACGCCGTGCAGCACGTCAAGCGCTACCGCCACCTGATCGACGCCGGTCAGGTCATGCCCGAGATCCGCGTCATAGCCCCGGGCCGCACCTACCGCGTGGATTCGGACGCCACGCACTCGCCCATGTTCCACCAGTGCGAGGGCCTGTGGATCGGCGAGAACGTGAGCTTCAAGGACCTGAAGGTCGTGTTCACCGACTTCTGCCGCACCTTCTTCGAGAGCGACGACCTGGTGCTGCGGTTTCGGCCCAGCTTCTTCCCGTTCACCGAGCCCAGCGCCGAGATCGACATCCAGTTCCAGACCGGCCCGCTGGCCGGGCGCTGGCTGGAGGTGTCCGGCTCCGGCCAGGTGCACCCCAACGTGGTGCGCAACATGGGCCTGGACCCCGAGCGCTACATCGGCTTCGCCTTCGGCATGGGGCCGGACCGGCTGACCATGCTGCGCTACGGCGTGAACGACCTGCGCCTGTTCTTCGACGGCGACATCCGCTTCCTGTCGCAGTTCCAGTAAACGCCATTGCTGCGAAAAAGTGAGCTGCTGGCGCTTGATGTGCCTGTGTTTGCGATTATTTTCATCAAGCGCCAGCAGCTCCTGTTTTGAGAGCGAACGCCTAGAAAGAAGAAACGACCATGCAATTTCCCGAATCCTGGTTGCGCGAGTTCTGCAACCCGCCCCTGACCACGCAGGAACTGGCCGACACCCTGACCATGGCCGGCCTGGAGGTCGAGGAGCTGCGCCCCGTCGCCCCGCCGTTCACGAAGATCGTGGTGGGCGAGATCAAGGCCGCCGAGCAGCACCCCAACGCCGACCGCCTGCGCGTGTGCCAGGTGGACGTGGGCGCCCCTGAGCTGCTCAACATCGTCTGCGGCGCGCCTAACGCGCGCGTGGGCATCCGCGTGCCCTGCGCGCTGGTGGGCGCCGAGCTGCCCCCGGGCGAGGACGGCAAGCCCTTCACCATCAAGGTCGGCAAGCTGCGCGGCGTGGAGAGCCAGGGCATGCTGTGCTCGGCCCGCGAGCTGCAGCTGTCCGACGACCACGGCGGCCTGCTGGAGCTGGCGGGCGATGCGCCGCTGGGCCAGGACATCCGCCAGCACCTGCTGCTGGACGACACGCTGTTCACGCTCAAGCTCACGCCCAACCTGGCGCACGCCTTGAGCGTCTATGGCGTGGCGCGCGAGGTGGCCGCGCTGACCGGCGCGCCCCTGTTGCGCCCCGAATTCCCGAAGCTGGCCACGCAGGGCGAAGAACGCCTGCCGGTGCGCATCGACGCGAGCGACCTGTGTGGCCGCTTTTCCGGCCGCATCGTGCGCGGCGTGAACCCGCGCGCGCAAACCCCGCAGTGGATGGTCGACCGCCTGGCGCGCTGCGGCCAGCGCAGCGTGGCGCCGCTGGTGGACATCTCCAACTACGTCATGTTCGAGCTGGGCCGGCCCTCGCACATCTTCGACCTGGACAAGATCCACGGTGGCCTGGAGGTGCGCTGGGGCAGGGCGGGCGAGCAGCTCAAGCTGCTCAACGGCAACACCATCACGGTGGACGAGAAGGTCGGCGTGATCGCCGATTCCGCCCAGGTGGAGTCGCTGGCCGGCATCATGGGCGGCGACGCCACGGCCGTGGGCGATGACACGAAGAACATCTATGTCGAGGCCGCCTTCTGGTGGCCGGCAGCGATCGCCGGGCGCTCGCGCCGCTACAACTTCTCCACCGACGCCGGCCACCGGTTCGAGCGCGGCGTGGACCCGGAAGGCACGGTGGAGCACATCGAGCGCATCACCCAGCTCATCCTGGACATCTGCGGCACGGGCGAGACCACCGTCGGCCCCATCGACGACCAGCGCGTGAACATGCCTCAAGCAGAGCCCGTGCGTCTGCGCGTGGCGCGCGCGGCCAAGGTCATCGGCATGCCCCTGACCGATGCGCAGTGCGTTCAGGCGCTGGAGCGCCTGGGCCTGGCCGTCCAGCACGCCGATGGCGTGATCACCGTCACGCCGCCGTCCTACCGCTTCGACCTGCGCCTGGAGGAAGACCTGATCGAAGAGGTGGCCCGCCTGGTCGGTTACGAACAGCTGCCCACCACCCCGCCGCTGGCGCCGATCACCGCCCGCGTGCGGCCGGAGGCGCGTCGCAGCAGCTTTGCCGTGCGCCGCGAGCTGGCGGCCCTGGGCTACCAGGAAACGATCAATTTCAGCTTCGTCGAGGAAAGCTGGGAGCGCGAACTGGCCGGCAACGACGCGGCCATCAAGCTGCTCAATCCCATCGCCAGCCACCTGAGCGTGATGCGCTCGTCGCTGCTGGGCTCGCTCCTGCAGGTGCTGAAGTTCAATCTGGACCGCAAGGCCCCGCGCGTGCGCGTGTTCGAGATCGGCCGCGTGTTCGCCCGCGATGCCAGCGTGCCCGCCAGCGACAGCTCCGTGGAGGGCATCTCCCAGCCCATGCGCGTGGCCGGCCTGGCCTATGGCGCGGTGGACACGCTGCAGTGGGGCGCCAAGGACCGCGCCGCGGACTTCTTCGACGCCAAGGGCGACGTGCAGGCGTTGCTGGCGCCCCTGGTGCCGACCTTCGAGCCGGCCGAGCACCCGGCGCTGCACCCCGGCCGCTGCGCCCGCGTGCTGCTGGACGGCCAGCCCATTGGCTTCGTGGGCGAGCTGCATCCGCGCTGGCGCCAGTCCTGGGAGCTGCCTGCCGCACCCGTGTTGTTCGAACTGGCCTTGGACGCCGTGCTGCGCCGCCGCGTGCCGCAGTTTGAATCGGTCGGTCGCCGCCAGCCGGTGGAGCGCGACATCGCCGTTGTGGTGGCCGAGCGTGTCACGCACGCCCAAGTCATGCAGGCGGTGCACGGCGCGCTGTCGGCCAGCCTGCTGCGCTCGGCCGTGCTGTTCGACGTGTTCCGTCCCCAGCCCGAGCGCGCCGGCCAGCCCGGCGCCTTGGCCGTAGGCGAGAAGAGCCTGGCCATCCGCCTGACGCTGTCCAGCGACAGCGCCGCGCTGCAGGACGCCGAGATCGACGCCGCCGTGCAAAGCGTGGTCCAGGCCCTGGCCCAGCACACCGGAGCACGCCTGCGATGAATGCCATGCACGACAACGACACCGCAGAGCGCCGCCCGCTGCCGCTGATGGAGCTGGCCGTGCAGAGCCTCGAATCACCCGCGCTGACCAAGGCGCAGCTGGCCGAGCTGCTGTTCGAGCAGATCGGGCTGAACAAGCGCGAATCCAAGGACATGGTCGATGCCTTCTTCGACCTGATCGCGCAGCGCTTGGTGGATGGCGAGGACGTGAAGCTGTCGGGCTTCGGCAACTTCCAGATCCGCGTGAAGGCGCCGCGCCCGGGCCGCAATCCGCGCACCGGCGAATCCATCCCCATCGAGGCGCGACGCGTGGTGACCTTCCACGCCAGCAGCAAGCTCAAGGAGCAACTGCAGGACATGGTCGCCGGCAAGGTCTGACTTCCCCAGGGGCGCCCCTGCCACAGGTGCGCTACCCTTGAAGGCCCAGCGACCCTCTCTATTGATAGCCTGACCTCATGAGCACCGCGTTGCCCTCCATTCCCGCCAAGCGCTACTTCACTATCGGCGAAGTGGCACAGCTGTGCGGCGTCAAGCCGCACGTGCTGCGCTATTGGGAGCAGGAGTTCAGCCAGCTGCGCCCCATGAAGCGCCGCGGCAACCGGCGCTATTACCAGCACCACGAGGTGCTGATGATCCGCCGCATCCGCGAGCTGCTGTACGAGCAGGGCTTCACCATCAGCGGCGCGCGCAACCGCCTGACGGAGCTGGCCCAGGCAGCACGCATGCCTGCCGTGATCGACGAGGATGCCGGGAGGGGCGAAGACGCCGTGGGAGCCACGGTGGTGCCCCCCATCGTCCCCCTGGAGTTGGCCGACCAGGAAGCCCTGAAGCTGGCCGCCGGGGTCGATCCGGCGCTGCTGCGCAGGGAGCTGGAAGAAATTCGCGCGATTCTTTTCTGAGGCCGTTTTTTCTGCATATAATCTAGGTCTTGTCGGCGTGTAGCGCAGCCTGGTAGCGCACTTGCATGGGGTGCAAGGGGTCGCGAGTTCGAATCCCGCCACGCCGACCATTTTTTCGTAGAAATTGCTGATTCCTTTGGGAGTCAGCAATCAAAAGACCCAGGCGCGTAGCTCAGCTGGTTAGAGCACCACCTTGACATGGTGGGGGTCGTTGGTTCGAGTCCAATCGCGCCTACCAACTTTCCCGTTTGAAGGAAACCAGCCTTCAGGCAAAAAGGGATTGTTGGGGAATACTAAAGATTCAAAGCCGCCCATTACCGGGCGGCTTTTTTCTTTTGCGGGCATATTCTCGAAGCCTTCCGGGAAGACCGAGAAAGGCCGCGTAGCCCAAGGGTGATGCGTGCCTGTCATTCCCAGCCCGCCACGAATCAGTTTGATTCGATGCCGACGAAGCCCGCCTCCGGATAACGCGCACCGGCCACATTGCCCCGTGCAAACAAAGCATCCAGTTCGGCGATCTCCCCCGCGTCCAGCGTCACGGAGGCTGCGCGCACATTGCTCTCCAAATATGGAATGCGCCGGGTGCCCGGGATCGGGATCACGTGTGGCTGTTTGTTGAGCAGCCATGCCAGCGCGATCTGCGAGCTGCTGAGCCCCCGTGCTTGGGCAAACGCCGCCAGTGCCTGTACCAGCCGGCTGTTGCTGGCCCCAGCTTCGCCCGCGAAGCGCGGGTTGTTCTTGCGGAAGTCGTTGTCGGCCAGCTCGCTGGCCTTCACGGTGCCCGTCAAGAAAGCGCGGCCCAGCGGGCTGTAGGCCACGAAGGCCGTTCCCAGATCGGCGCAGGTCGCCAACATCCCGGCCTCCGGTTCGCGGCTCCACAGGGAATATTCGCTTTGCACGGCGGCCACCGGATGCACGGCATGGGCGCGTCGCAAGGTGTCCTCAGACACCTCGGACAGCCCGATCGCCCCGATCTTGCCCTCGGATACCAGCTCGCCCAGCGCGCCAGCTACGTCCTCGATGGGCACCTGCGGGTCGCGGCGGTGGCAGTAGTACAGGTCGATGCGCTCCACGCCCAGGCGGCGCAGAGACGCTTCGCAGGCCGCGCGGATGTACGCCGGCGAGTTGTCGATGCGCCGCTCGTACTGCCCCGCCGCGCGCACGATGCCGAACTTGGTGGCCAGCACCATCCGCCCGCGCCGGGCCGCACCGCCTTCGCGAATGAAGCGGCCCAGCAGCTCCTCGTTGTGGCCCAGGCCATAGGTGTCGGCCGTGTCGAACAGCGTCACGCCCAGTTCCAGCGCCCGCGCCAGCGTGCGCAGCGAGGCGACATCCTCGCTCGGTCCATAGAACTCGCTCATGCCCATGCAGCCCAGGCCCAAAGCGGAAACCACGGGGCCCGAAGTGCCCAGATTGCGTTGTTGCATCGAAAAAACCTCCTTGGCGACGGACAACCAGATAAAGGCGCCCGCGACCCCGGCGTGCGCGCCCGCAAAAACTCCATCATGCCGCGACGTGCGTTTGAGCCGGTGGTGCCGCCCGGTAATTCTGGCTTTCGCGACATACCGGAATCATCCGCTACGGAATCGCCCTCTGCCTATTCCAACGATTTTGAACGGCGCGTCCTGGCACATGAACGCCTGAACGGAATGTCCACTCGGATGGCTCCAATCGGCCAATACCGGCCTCCACGAACGGCAGTTGGTGGGAAGGCTGTCGCCGTATACATTCAGGAACCTTGAAGATCGTTGTCTGAAATTTCCAGACCCAAGACCTGCCCATGATCCTCGTCGGCCAATATGACAGCCCCGTCACGCGCCGTGTCGCCATCGCGCTGCATTGCTCAATGCGATTTCTCCAGCCAAGCGATCCAGAGGCCGGATCAGATACTGCGCTGGTTCACCCGCTTTGACAGTGCCTCGGCACTTTCCCGGCGCTCGCTGTACCGGTCCACCAAGTAATCGGCGCAGTCGCGCGTCAGCAGCGTGAACTTCACCAGTTCCTCCATCACATCGACCACGCGCTCGTAGTAGCTCGATGGCTTCATTCGGCCGCTGTCGTCGAATTCGAGGAAGGCTTTTGCGACCGACGACTGGTTGGGGATGGTGATCATGCGCAACCACCGGCCCAGCACCCGCATCTGGTTGACGGCATTGAACGATTGCGAACCGCCCGAGACTTCCATCACCGCCAGCGTCTTGCCTTGGGTGGGACGCACCGCCCCGACCGACAGCGGAATCCAGTCGATCTGCATCTTCAGGATGCCGGTCATCGCACCATGACGCTCGGGGGAAGTCCAGACCATGCCCTCTGCCCACTGAGCCAGCTCTCGCAGCTCTGCCACCTTGGGATGGCTGTCGGGTTCGGAGTCTGGCAGGGGCAGACCGCGCGGATCGTAGATGCGCGTCTCAGCTCCCAGCGAGCGCAGCAGCCTGGCGGCTTCCTGCGTCAGCAACCGGCTGTAGGAGCGCTCGCGCACCGAGCCGTAGAGCAGCAGAATGCGAGGCGCATGGGTGGAGCGCTGTGCAGGCACCAACCGCTCCAGATCAATCGGTGGCAACAGTTCGGCATTGACGTTGGGGAGATCAAGATTCATACCAGCCTCTAGATGAGTTCACGACTTTGACCACCAGCAGCATGACGGGCACCTCGATGAGAACGCCCACCACGGTGGCCAGCGCCGCTCCGGAGTGAAACCCGAACAGGCTGATAGCTGTGGCCACGGCCAGTTCGAAGAAGTTCGACGCACCGATGAGTGCTGAGGGGCAGGCAATCGCATGCTTCTCACCCACCACGCGATTGAGCCAGTAAGCCAGTGCGGAGTTGAAAAACACTTGGATCAGGATCGGCACGGCCAGCAGCGCAATCACCAGCGGCTGTCGTAGGATGGCCTCGCCCTGGAAGGCAAACAGCAGCACCAGCGTGAGCAGCAGTGCGGCGATGGACCAGGGCCCCATGCGCTGTAGCGCGGCATCGAGCGCGGCCTGACCCCGCATCAGCAGCGCCCGGCGCCACCACTGGGCCAGCACCACGGGCACGATGATGTACAGCGCCACCGACGTGAGCAGCGTGTCCCAGGGTACTGTGATGGCCGAAAGGCCCAGCAAGAAGGCCACCAGGGGCGCGAACGCCACGATCATGATGCTGTCGTTGAGCGCCACCTGGGACAGCGTGAACAGGGGGTCCCCCCCTGTAAGGCGGCTCCATACGAACACCATGGCCGTGCAGGGCGCGGCGGCCAGCAGGATCAGTCCTGCGATGTAGCTGTCGAGCTGGTCTGCCGGCAGGTACGGGGCAAACCACTGGCGGATGAACAGCCAGCCCAGAAAGGCCATGGTAAATGGCTTGACCAGCCAGTTCACGAACAGTGTGACCCCAATGCCGCGCACGTGGTGACGCACGTCGCCCAGGGCGGCAAAGTCCACCTTGAGCAGCATCGGAATGATCATCACCCAGATGAGCAGGCCTACGGGAATATTGACCCGGGCAACTTCCCACGCGCCGATCGTGCGGGCCGCTTCGGGAAACACCTGCCCAAGCCCGATGCCCACGACGATACACAGCACCACCCATACCGTCAGGTAGCGCTCGAACATACTCATGCCAGGTTTGTGCATCGTGGCCCTCAATCCGCAACCAGTTGGCGGGCGGTGGCTTGGAGCACGGCTTTGCCGAGCTTTTCCTCGGGCAGGCTGACCAGCAGACGCAGCCTGCGTTGCATCTCGTGCAGCGTCTGGCGAAAGGCTTCCAGCTTGTGCGCGTCGGCATGCTCGCTGGCGCTCGGGTCGGCGTAGGCCCAGTGGGCCGTAGCGGGGTGGCCCGGCCACACGGGGCAGACTTCGCCCGCCGCGTTGTCGCATACTGTGATGATCAGGTCCATTTGCGGCGCGCCGGGCGCTGCGAACTCGTCCCAGCTCTTGCTGCGCAGGCCTTCAGTGGAAATGCCGGCACTTCGCAGCACCTGCAAGCCCAAGGGATGGGGTTGTTGGTTGGCACGCGGACTGCTGCCAGCCGAGTAGGCCTTGAAGCGGCTTTGGCCCATGCTGTTGAGCAGAGCTTCGGCCAGGATGCTGCGCGCGGAGTTGTGTGTGCAAAGAAAGAGGACGTTCAGCGAGGGCAGGGTTTCGCTCATGGCGGACTCCAAGGTGCAAAGGGGGCTGTGGAGGCTGCGCGGCAGGCGTCGGCAGACGGTTCGATGGGGCCGGCATTGCTGCGCCGGGCCGCTGTTCAACAGGGGCAGGACGTGGACTTTTCAGGAAGGCACTCAGCGCCCTGGCAGCAGTTCTCCGTCAGATAGGCCAGCAACTCGCTCATGGTCTCGAAAGAGGCGCGATAGACGAGATTGCGGCCGTGGCGTTCCTGGCTGACCAGGCCGGCATGGGCTAGCTCCTTGAGGTGAAACGACAGGGTGTTGGGGGCCACTCCCAACTGTTCGGAGATCGCTCCAGGCGTGAGGCCATCTTGACCTGCCACGATGAGTGCCCGAAAGGCGCGCAGTCGCACTTCCTGGGCAAGGGCTGCAAGCGAGCGGACGACAGCTGATTCATTCATTAATCAATAATACAACGACTATTGAAATTTTGAATAGATGCCTGCTTTCCTTTGCCTCCGCCGGGCAAAGGAGCCCGAAATGATCTCAGTGGTGCAGCAAAGCCCTGGTCTTTCCCGGCGCATCTGCTGTGGGCCTCATTGTTAAAGGAGCCGCAATAAAAAAGGGCTAGCAGATGAGTACCTGCTAACCCTTTGAATGACTGGCGGAGAGGGCGGGATTCGAACCCGCGGTGGGCTATTAACCCACACACGCTTTCCAGGCGTGCGACTTAAACCGCTCATCCACCTCTCCGAAGCCCGCGATTGTAGCAGCAGTTATAGCCTCGCCCAGGCAACTAGCCCTGCCGAACACGCGATAGGCTCGCGGGATGTGGACGAACAACCCCTGGTGCGCCGACCTTGGAATGGCATGCGCCGCAGTGCTGGTGGCGCTAGTGATAGACCTGCGTTTTGGCGAGCCGCCGGCCTGGGGACATCCCGTCGTGTGGATGGGCCATGCCCTGCAGGCCTGGGGCAGGCGCATCGCGCCGGTGCAGGCGCGCACTCGTGACTACCAGTCTTTTTGCCTTGCAGCGCTTGCATGGTGCGCGCTGGCAGCTCTCGTTTTGATAGTGTACGGCGGCCTGCAGTGGCTGACGCTGCGCTGGCTGCCGCCCTGGCTGGCGGCACTGGCGCTTGGGGCTCTGCTCAAGCCCTTGCTGGCCTGGCGCATGCTGCACGGCGAGGTGCGTGCCGTGGAGGACGCGCTGGCCGGCTCGCTGGATGCCGGCCGCGCCCGGCTGGCCTGGCTGGTCAGCCGCGATACGGCGGCGCTGGATGCGGCCCAGGTGCGCGAGAGCGCCATCGAATCCCTGGCCGAGAACCTGTGCGACTCCGTCGTGGCACCGCTCTTTTGGTTCGCGCTGTTGGGCCTGCCGGGGGCGGCGCTGTACCGCTTCGCCAATACGGCGGACGCCATGTGGGGCTATCCCGGCTGGCGCGGTACCGGCGCCGCGCGGCGCCACTGGCAGTGGGCCGGCAAGTGGGCGGCGCGCGCCGACGACGTACTGAGCTGGCTGCCCGCGCGGCTGACGGCGGCGCTGCTGCTGCTGGCCGGGACCCGCCATGTGCCTCTGGCCGGCCTGCGGCGCGACGCACGAGCCACACCGTCGCCCAACGGCGGCTGGCCCATGGGCGCCATGGCCCGGCTGCTGGGCGTGCGCCTGGGCAAGCCGGGCGTCTACGTGCTCAACCCGCAGGGCCAACCGCCACGGGCGGCACACGTGGCGCTGGCTCTGGCTTATGCAGGAAAAGTGGTTCTAAGCCTTGCTGGGATTGCGGTGACAGCTATGATTTTTGCTTTACTGACCTGGATGCGCCCTTGAACGCCCCGCAGCACGGCGGCCCCGACGCCCTCGGCGTGCCGCCGCACGACTTCTCCACCAACGCCAATGCCTGCGGCCCCTGTCCCGCGGCCCTGGTCGCGCTGGCGCAGGCCGACCGCAGCCGCTACCCCGACCCAGCCTACACCGCGCTGACCGAGGCGCTGGCCGCCTTCCACGATGTGGATGCGCCGCGCATCGTGCTGGCCGCCAGCGCCAGCGAATTCATCCACCGCATCAGCGCCCTGGCCGCGCGCAGCGGCCTGCGCCGCGCCGTGCTGCCACAGCACGGCTATGGCGACTATGCCCGCGCTGCCACGGCCTGGGGATTGGCTTGCCAGACCGGACAGCACGCCGGCAAAGATGAAGCCCTGCACTGGGCCTGCGAGCCGGCCAGCCCGCTGGGCGGAGTGGACGCCCAGCTGCCGGGTTGGGCTGCCCGGCCCGGCGACTGGCAGGTGCTGGACCGCGCCTATGCCCCGCTGCTGCTGGAGCCGCAGGGCGCCGCCGCGCCCCCGCCTGCACACGTCTGGCAGCTGTGGTCGCCCAATAAGGCCCTGGGCCTGACGGGTGTGCGCGCCGCCTACGCCATCGCGCCGCCCGCCGCCGTGCAAGGCGGCGTGGCGCAGCGCCTGCGCGACCTGGCCCCATCTTGGCCTGTGGGGGCGGACGGCGTGGCCTTGCTGGGTGCGTGGCTGGGCTCCGAGGCCCAGCACTGGCTGGCGCAGACACTGCCCACGCTGCGGCAATGGAAGGCCGAGCAGCTGCAGCTGTGCGAGCGCCTGGGCTGGCAGGTGCTGCCCGGCAGCCTGGCCAACTTCTTCACCGCGCGGCTGGCGGCGGGCGAGGGCGCGCCGCTGCTGGCCGCGCTGCGCGCCCGCGGCGTCAAGCTGCGCGACTGCGCCTCCTTCGGCCTGCCGGGCCACGTGCGTCTGGGCGTGCTGCCACCGGCGTCGCAGCAGGCGCTGCAGCGCGCCTGGCGTGGCTACCATCTCGCGCATGACTGTTGACGACGACGAAGCCGTCCCGCTGCGGCGGGTGGATGTGCGCCGCTATGTCACCCCGCTGCGCGAGGGTGGCTCGATGCCGGCGGTGGTGGAGGCGGACGACCTGGGCCTGTACGTGCTCAAGTTCCGCGGCGCGGGGCAGGGCGTGCGCGCGCTGATGGCCGAGATCATCTGCGCCGGCCTGGCCCGCGCCCTGGGCCTGCCCGTGCCCGAGGTGGTGCTGGCCGAGCTGGACCCGGAACTGGCCCGCACCGAGCCCGACCCCGAGATCCAGGACCTGATCCGCGCCAGCGCCGGGCTGAACGTGGCGCTGGACTACCTGCCCGGCTCCGTCAACTTCGACCCCGCCGCCGATGCGGTGACGCCCGATTTCGCCTCGCGCCTGGTCTGGTTCGACGCCCTGGTCAGCAACGTGGACCGCACGGCCCGCAACACCAACCTGCTCATCTGGCACGGCCGGCCCTGGCTGATCGACCATGGCGCCGCGCTGACCTTCCACCATGCCTGGGACGGCGCCGTGGCTGACCCGGCCAAGCCGTTTGCCCCGATCGCCGACCACGTGCTGCTGCCGCGCGCCAGCGCCCTGGCGCAGGTGGACGCGCCGCTGGCCGCGCGCCTGACGCCCGCCGTGCTGCGGCCCGTGCTGGCCGCCGTGCCCGACAGCTTCCTGCTCCTGGCGGCGGGGCAGGGCGCCGCGGCCCTGGCGGATCCGGAGCTGCACCGCCAGGCCTACGTGCAGTACTTCCAGGCCCGCCTGGCCGAGCGCGGCCGCTGGCTGCAAGGAGCCATCGATGCCCGCGGCTGAGCTGTTCGACTACGCCATCGTGCGCGTGGTGCCGCGCGTGGAGCGCGAAGAATTCATCAACGTCGGCGCCATCGTCTCGTGCCAGCGCACGGGCTATCTGCAAGCCGCCGTGGAGCTGGACGAGGCCCGCCTGCACGCGCTCGACCCCTGGGCCGACGCGGCCCTGGTGCACCGCCACCTCAATGCCATCGCCGCCATCTGCGCCGGTCTGGAGCAGGGCGGCCCCATCGCCCGCCTGCCGCACCGCGCCCGCTTTCACTGGCTGACGGCGCGGCGCAGCAGCATCATCCAGACCTCGCCCGTGCACACCGGCCGCTGCCCCGACATGGCCGCCATGCTGGAGCACCTGATGCAGCGCATGGTGCGCCCGCTGCCGCTGCGCAACCCGCCCGCCCCGGCTGCCGACGAGGTGGCGCCATGACCGCCCGCTGCATCATGGTGCTGGGCACCAGCAGCGGCGCGGGCAAGAGCTGGCTGGCCACGGCGCTGTGCCGCTGGTATGCCAACCAGGGCCTGAAGGTGGCGCCCTTCAAGGCGCAGAACATGAGCAACAACGCTCGGGTGGTCGCCACGCCGGGCGGCGAATATGGCGAGATCGGCAGCGCGCAGTACTTCCAGGCCCTGGCAGCGCGTGCCGTGCCCGATGTGCGCATGAACCCGCTGCTGCTCAAGCCCGAGGCCGATACGCGCAGCCAGGTGGTGCTGCTGGGCCAGGTCGACCACCACCTGTCGCAGCTGCCCTGGCGCGGGCGCAGCCAGCGCGTGTGGCCGCAGCTGGCCCAGGCGCTGGACGCGTTGCGCGCCGAGAACGACGTGGTGGTTATCGAGGGCGCTGGCTCGCCGGCCGAGATCAATCTGCACGCCAGCGACGTGGTCAACATGCGCGTGGCGCGGCACGCCAGCGCGCGCTGCCTGCTGGTGGCCGACATCGACCGGGGTGGCGCCTTCGCCCACCTGTATGGCACCTGGGCGCTGCTGCCGGAGGGCGAACGCGCGCTGATCCACGGCTTCGTGCTGAACAAGTTCCGCGGCGACGCGGCCCTGCTGGCTCCGGCGCCGCAGCTGCTGCAGGAGCGCACCGGCGTGCCGGTGGTCGCCACCATCCCCATGCAGTACGACCACGGCCTGCCCGAGGAGGACGGACTGTACGAAGGCAGTCTGCGTGCCTCGGCCGCCGCTGGCCGGGTGCACACGCGCGTGGCCATCGTCGCCTACCCCCGCGCCAGCAACCTGGACGAGTTCGCCCCGCTGCAGTCCGCCGGCGGCGTGCGCGTGGTCTGGGCGCGCAGTCCGGCCGAGGTGGAGGGCGCCGACTGGGTCATCCTGCCCGGCAGCAAGTCCACCGCCGCCGATCTGGCCTGGCTGCGGGCGCAGGGCCTGGACAGCGCTATTGCCCGCCACGCTGCCGCCGGCGGCCGCGTGCTGGGCGTGTGCGGCGGCCTGCAGATGCTGGGCGAGGCGCTGATCGACACCGTGGGCGTGGATGGCAACGGCCCCGGCCTGGGCCTGCTACCGCTGGTCACCAGTTTTGAGGAAAGGAAAACCGTGCGCAGCACGCAGACGCGCTTCGGCGCCGTGGCGGGCCCCTGGCAGGCGCTGGCCGGCGTGCCCGTGCTGGGCTACGAGATCCACCACGGCCAGACCGCCCAGCACCCGGCCATGGCCGCCGGGGGCGACGTGGCGCGCGTGCTGATCCCGGGCCTGGCCTGGCAGAACGGCGCCGGCAACGTGCTGGGCGTGTACCTGCACGGCCTGTTCGAGAACGCCAGCGTGCTGCAGGCCCTGCTGGGCGGCAGCGCGCAGACGCTGGACGCGGCCTTCGAGCGCATGGCGGCCGGGGTAGGGCAGTGGTTCGACCCGGCGGCGCTGCGGCTCTAGGCTTTTCCAGAATTTAATAAAAACAGGCTCAAGCGTTTGATGGGCAAGCGCTGGCAGCTATTGTTTGGATAGCAAAGAAAGACCCATGAACATCATTCCCGACATTCCCTCCATCGCCGACGCGGCGCTCGCCGCGCGGCTGCAGTCCCTCATCGACCACAAGACCAAGCCGCTGGGCTCGCTGGGCCGGCTGGAGACGCTGGCCGTGCGCATCGGCCTCATCCTGGGCAGCGAGGCGCCGGTGCTGCAGGCGCCGCAGATGCTGGTGTGCGCGGCCGACCACGGGCTGGCGGCGCGCGGCGTGTCCGCCTACCCCAGCGACGTGACGTGGCAGATGGTGCACAACTTCGTCACCGGCGGCGCCGCCGTGAGCGTGCTGGCGCGCCAGCACGGCCTGGGCCTGACGGTGGTGGACTGCGGCGTGCGCCACGACTTCGCGCCATACCCCGGCCTGGTGGTGCGCAAGATCGCCCCGGGCACGCAGGACGCCAGCACCGGCCCCGCCATGACCGCGGTGCAGTGCGAGGGCGCCATCGCCAACGGCCGGGACATCGTGCGCGCCCTGCCCGGCAACGCCCTGCTGCTGGGCGAGATGGGCATCGGCAACACCTCCAGCGCATCGCTGCTGCTGGCGCGGCTGACCGGCGCCGACGTGGCCGAGTGCACCGGCCCGGGCACGGGGCTGGATGCCGCCGGCGTGGCGCGCAAGGTGGCCGTGCTGCGCGAGGCGCTGGCCGCGAACGCGGGCGCGCGCGAGCCGCTGGCCGCGCTGGCTGCCCTGGGCGGCTTCGAAATCGCCACGCTGGTGGGTGCCGTGCTGCAGGCCGCCAGCGAGCGGCGCGTCATCGTGGTCGATGGCTTCATAACCAGCGCGGCGGTGCTGGTGGCGGCGCGCCTGGCCCCGGCGGTGTTGGAGCGCTGCGTGTTCTCGCACCGCTCCGGCGAGCAGGGCCACGGGTGCATGCTGGAGGCGCTGCAGGCCGAACCGCTGCTTCATCTCGGCCTGCGCCTGGGCGAGGGCTCGGGCGCGGCGCTGGCGTGGCCGCTGCTGCTGTCGGCCTGCGCCATCTTGCGCGAGATGGCCACCTTCGAGTCGGCGGGGGTGGCGACGGGCGGCTGAGCGCCCAGCGCGCGCGTGGCTTCAGCCCACGCAGGTCTGGTTGCGTCCCTGCGCCTTGGCGCGGTACAGCGCGGCATCGGCGCGCGCGAGCATGGCGTCCACCGAATCGTGCGCCCCCTGCCACTGGGACAGCCCGATGCTGACCTTGCAGTCCAGCGGATGCCCGCTGGACAGCGCGGCGTGGATGCGCTGCGCCAATACGCCTGCTGCCGCAGCGTCGGCGGCAGGTAACAGCGCGACAAACTCCTCGCCGCCATAACGGCCCAGCCGATCGGTGCGGCGCAGCGATGCCTGCACGGTCTGCACGAAATGCACCAATACCCGGTCACCATGCTGATGGCCGTGGGTGTCGTTGACGGTCTTGAAATGGTCCAGGTCCAGCATCAGCAGGCTGAACGGTTGCGGCTGGCGCAGAGCCCGGGCGTGTTCCTCTTCGCAGAACGCCAGGATCGCCCTGCGGTTCAGCGCGCCGGTCAGGCCGTCGTGCGTGGCCATGTGCTCGAACTCGGTGCGCATGCGCTCGGTGGCCAGCAGCACGGCGCCGATGGACAGCAGCAGCACGGTGAACACGTAGGCGCCGATGTAGAACGTATGCACGCCCGACGGCTCCATCAGGTCGCCAGCAGCGCCGCGCGATACGACCGCCGTCTGCAGGCGCACCAGCAGGATGACCAGGTGCACCAGCAGTGTGCACTGCACCAGGTAGGTGGCCAGGCTGCGCGTGCCCCGGCGCCACAGCAGCGCCAGCGTCCAGGCGTGCAGCGCCGCGATGGCGGCGGTCACCACGACCAGGCGCGACGGATAGGACGGCCAGGACCACGTAAACCAGCCCAGCACTGCCACCAGCGCCGCCAGGATGAGCGCGAACGGACGCTCCATGCGGCGAACGCCCAGGAAGTGCCGGCAGCCCAGGTGGAACATCCCGAAGCCCGCCAGCACGCAGGCATTGGCCACCAGCAGCGCAAGCTGGCCCACGACCGGGGGCGGCACCAGGTACAGGATGGCGCCCATGATCCACACCGCCGGCATGGCAGCCCACTGCCGCAGTCCGTGGATGTCCCGCGGATACTGTCGCTGCATGAAACCCAGCACCGCGCCCATGATCAGCGCCATGACGTTGCCCATGACGATCAGGGAGCGCGGGTCGAGGGACGTCATGGGCGAGAAACGGGCTGAAGGGGCGGGGCGTGCCAGTGTACGGGCTGCCTGCAGCCGTGCCACGGCATTGCAGCACCCCGGCGCCCACCCGGCGCGGGCCCTGGTCAAACAGCTGCGCCAGCACGCCGCTCCCGTCGGCTGGGGCTGCGCCCGCTGGCGCTGGAGCGGGCGCAGCGCAAGCCACGGGGCATGCCTGACGCGCCACGGCACGGCCAGGCAGAGCACCGTCGGCTGCTGGCAAAAGAACGCAGCGATGCCGCTGCCGCTGGCGCTGGAAACTGGTCAAAACAGAACGGCCAGGCCGCTCAGCAGGGTGGCGGCGTCTTGGGCTCGTAGTCGCACCAGCGCGCGACGATGCATTCCCAGCAGCGCGGCTTGCGCGCCTGGCAGACGTAGCGCCCGTGCAGCAGCAGCCAGTGGTGCGAGTCGGGCAGGAACTCGGCCGGCACGCGCCTGAGCAGGCCTTGCTCCACCGCCAGCGGCGTGGCGCCGGGCGCCAGGCCGGTGCGGTTGGACACGCGCAGGATGTGCGTGTCCACGGCCACGGCGGCCTCGCCGAACGCCGTGTTCAGCACCACGTTGGCTGTCTTGCGGCCCACGCCGGGCAGGGCCTCCAGTTCTTCGCGCGTGCGCGGCACCTGGCCGCCGTGGCGCTCGATCAGCAGCTGGCAGGTGGCCAGCAGGTAGCGCGTCTTGTTGCGGTACAGGTTGATAGTGGACAGGTAGCCCTCCAGCGCCTCGTGCCCCAGCCGCAGCAGCGCCTGGGGCGTGTTGGCGACGGGAAACAGCCGCCGCGTGGCCTTGTTCACGCTCACGTCGGTGGCCTGGGCCGACAGCAGCACGGCGGCCAGCAACTCGAACACGGTGGTGTATTCCAGCTCGGTGGTGGGGTGGGGGTTGGCGGCCCGCAGGGCGGTGAAGAAGGGGACGACGGCGCTGTCTTTCATGGCGCCCCGATTGTGGCGTGCCGGCCCAGCCCGCAGGCAACCTGTGCAGCGATTGGCGACAATGCCGGCTGCACCTTCGCGCCAACCCCATCCTTGATCACCGCTCCTATGCCGATTGCCTTTGCCGACCGTCTGAACCACGTAGAAACCTCCGCCATCCGCGAGCTGTTCAAGCTGCTGGGCAAGCCCGGCATCATCAGCTTTGCCGGCGGCTTTCCCGACAGCGCCATGTTCGACGTGGGCGGCATCCGCGAGGCCACCAGCCGCGCCCTGGCCGAGGAGCCCGGCGGCGCGCTGCAGTACGGTGCCACCGAGGGCTACCAGCCGCTGCGCGAGCAGCTGTCGGCCTTCATGGCGGCCAAGGGCGCGCACGGCGTGGCGCCGGACAACCTGATCGTCACCACCGGCAGCCAGCAGGCGCTGGACCTGCTGGGCAAGACGCTCATCAGCCCGGGCGACAAGGTCATCGTGGAAGGCCCCACCTTCCTGGCCACCATCCAGTGCTTTCGCCTGTACGGCGCCGAGCTGATCAGCGCGCCCATCGACGGCCAGGGCGTGAAGACGGACGCGCTGGAGGCACTCATTGCCGAGCACAAGCCGAAGTTTGTCTACCTGATCCCCACCTTCGGCAACCCCAGCGGCGCGCTGCTGAGCGCCGAGCGCCGCAAGGCCGTGCTGGAGATGGCCGTGCGGCATCAGACGCTGATCGTCGAGGACGATCCATATGGCGACCTGTATTTCGGCGACGCGCCCCCGCCCAGCCTGCTCGGCCTGTCGGCCAGCGTGCCCGGCAGCCGCGAGCTGCTGGTGCACTGCGGCAGCTTGAGCAAGGTGCTGTCGCCCGGCCTGCGCGTGGGCTGGATGATTGCGCCGCCCGAGCTGCTGGCCAAGGCCACCATGTGCAAGCAGTTCTCCGACGCACACACCAGCACCTTTGCCCAGGCCACGGCGGCCCAGTACCTCAAGGCCGGCCGCATGCCGGCCACGCTGGCCCATGTGCGTCAGGTGTATGCCGAGCGCGCCCAGGCCATGGGCGATGCGCTGCGGCGCGAGCTGGGCGACGCGATTGATTTCGTGCCGCCCCAGGGGGGCCTGTTCATCTGGGCGCGCCTGACGGGTGCGGGCGGCAAGGTGGCGGACGGCAACGTTTTTGCCAAGCGCGCCATCGACAAGGGCGTGGCCTTCGTGCCCGGCACGCCGTTCTACTGCGCCCACCCCGACCACGCCACGCTGCGCCTTTCGTTCGCCACGGCCGACGTGGACAAGATCCGCGAGGGCGTGGCGCGCCTGGGCCAGGCGGTGTGAAGCCTTTGCTGCTCAGGGCGATATCTTGAACGCGCGCACGCTGCTGGGGTGCCTGGCGCTGCTTTGCAGCGCCGCAGTCAGCGCGCAGGCGTCTGGGCCGACCGCCGCACCCGGTCCTGGTTTCGACTGTCGGCAGGCGCAGAGGGTGGTGGAGCACTGGATCTGTGCCGATCACGCGCTGATGCAGGCAGACCAGCGGCTGAACGCCAGCTATCGGACCGCCTTGGCCAAGCCCGATGGCGATGCGGCGCGGGCCGCTGTGCGGGCCGGGCAGCTGCGCTGGCTTCGCCAGCGCAACCGCTGCGACAGCCCGGACTGCGTGGCAGCGGCCTACGCGCAGCGCACGGCAGAGCTGCAGACGGCCAACCATCGTGTCCGGGTGCTCGACGGGGAAGCTTTTGCTCCGGTGTTTTCCCGCGTGCTGCCCTACGTCAACGACACCCGTGCCGTTTCTGGCATTCTCCTGCGGCGCGCAGAGCCTACGGCGTTCGAGGTGGTGCTAACCATCGACCCGGACGACGCCGGGCCATGGCGCGAGGGCGGGCCGGGCGTGCGCATGGCATGCTGGCCCCCCGACCGGCAGGAGGGCTACGCATCGCGGTTCCAGTACGCGGCACACTCGTGGGGAGACGCCTTTCGGCCTGTCGAGCAGGCCGGGCGCCCGGGCTTTGTCCTGCTGCGCTTCGTGGTGGGCAGAGACCTGCCTCTGAACGAAGACATCCTATGCACCGTGGCCCTGACCGAATGGTTGCTGGACCAGCCCAGCCAGCTCCACCTGCTGCAATCTCCTCCGTGACGCCCACCCGCCACCCCACCATGTCCGATCCCATCCACACCCCCAACGACATCGTCCAGCGGCTGGAAGCCTTGGAGATCAAGGCCAGCTTCACCGAAGACCTCGTGGACCAGCTCAACCTGACCATCTACCGGCAGCAGCAGCACATTGACGAGCTGCTGCGCGCCGTGGCGCTGCTGCGCCAGCAGATGCCCGAGGGCGGCGGCAGCACGGCCGTGCGCGACCTGCGCGACGAGCTGCCGCCGCACTATTGACCCGATCTCGGACAAGAAGGAACGCACGCATGCAATACCGCACCCTGGGCCGCAGCCCGCTGCAGGTCTCCGCCCTGTGCCTGGGCACCATGATGTTCGGCGACCAGACGCAGGAGGCCGAGGCCGCCGCCATCATCGCCCAGGCGCGCGAGCAGGGCGTGAACTACATCGACACGGCCGACGTGTACACCAAGGGTGCGTCCGAGGCCATGCTGGGCGGCCTGCTCAAAGGCCAGCGCCACGACTGGGTGCTGGCCACCAAGCTGGGCAACAACATGTCGGACCGGCCCAACGAAGGCCGCTACTCGCGCAGCTGGATGCTGCGCGAGGTGGAGGCCAGCCTGCAGCGTCTGCAGACCGACCACGTGGACATCCTGTACCTGCACCGCGACTACGAGACCTCGGACCTGGAGGAGCCGCTGTTCGCCATCGAGGCGCTGCTGCGCGCCGGCAAGATCCGCTACTGGGGCGTGTCCAACTTCCGCGCCTGGCGCATCGCCGAGCTGGTGCACGGCGCACGCCGCATCGGCATGCCCGGCCCGGTGGTCTGTCAGCCGTACTACAACCTGCTCAACCGCATGCCCGAGGTCGAGATCCTGCCCGCCTGCCAGCACTACGGCATGGGCGTGACGCCCTACAGCCCGGTGGCGCGCGGCGTGCTGACCGGCAAATACCTGCCCGACCAGGCGCCGGACGCCGCATCGCGCGCCGGGCGCGGCGACAGGCGCATGGGCGAAACCGAGTTCCGCGAACAATCCTTGCAGATCGCCCAGCGCCTGCTGCGCCACGCGCAGGAGCGCGGTGTGACGCTGGCGCAGTTCGCCACCGCCTGGGTGCTGGCGCACCGGGGCGTCAGCTCCGTCATTGCCGGGCCGCGCACGCTGGCGCAGTGGCAGGACTACCTGCCGGCGCTCGACTACCAGGTCACGGCTGAGGACGAGGCCATGGTGGACAGCCTGGTCGCGCCCGGCCACCCCTCCACGCCGGGCTACACCGACCCGGCCTATCCGCTGCAGGCGCGCCGCGCCTGAAGCCGCAAGCACCATGTACCCCTACGTTTTCGCGCTGCACGTGCTGGCCGCCACCATCTGGACCGGCGGCCATCTGGTGCTGGCGCTGGCCGTGCTGCCCAAGGCGCTGCGCTCGCGCTCACCGCAGACGCTGCTGCAGTTTGAACAGGCCTACGAGCATGTGGGCATGGCGGCGCTGGCCATCCAGGTGGCCACCGGCCTGTGGATGGCGCTGCAGCTGGTCCCCGACTGGGGGCAGTGGTTCAGCCCCGATACCGCCATGGAGCGGGCCGTGTCGCTCAAGCTGGCCCTGCTGGCCGCCACGGCGCTGGTGGCGGCGCATGCGCGTGCGCGTGTCATCCCCAATTTGAGCGCGCAGACCCTGCCGCTGATGGCCTGGCACGTGGGCGCCGTCACGCTGCTGGGCGTGGGCTTTGTGCTGACGGGCGTGGCCTTCCGCTACGGCGGCATCGGCGGCTGATGGACATCCCCGGCCTGGACCCGGCGCGCCTGGCACTGCTGCTGCAGCGCGAGATGCCGTTTGGCAAGCATCAGGGCACGGTCATTGCCGACCTGCCGGCCAACTACCTGCACTGGTTCGCCCGCGAGGGCTTTCCACGCGGCGAGATCGGCCAGTTGCTGGCGCTGATGTACGAGCTGGACCACAACGGCTTGCGCGACCTGCTGGCGCCGCTGCGGGCCGGCGGAGAAAATCAAAAACCATAGCTGCCCGCGCTTGGCTACCAAGCGCTGGAGGCATAAAACACTCTCAAACCGAGGAAGGCGCCGCAGGGCGGTTTCTCTCAAGGATTCTCATGCGCAAGACATTTCAGCTGCACATCGACGGCAAGCACCCCGACCGCGTCCTGGACGCCACCAAGCACGCCATCCGCAAATACCTGCGCCGCGAGCGCGGCCGCCCGCTGCCCGAGGGCGCGGACCACTGGGCGTTCGATTGCAAGCTGGGCCCGAACCAGGAGAGCGCCGTGGAGGTGCCCGTGGGCGCGCTGATCCAGCGGGTCGACGCCCTGGCAAGGGAGGGCGCTACGCATTTCTACCTGGAGATCCTGGCCCGTGCAGGCCACTGGCAGGCGCCGCCCGCCAAGGACGCTCCGGCGCCTGACGAGGGCGCCTGAGCCCTTCCGTCAGTCGTTGGCCTCGTCCGCTGCGGCAGCGGCTGCTGCGGCGGCGCGCAGCTTGTCCTTCTTGCTGGGGCGCCTGCCCTTGATGCCGCCCGTGCCCTGGGGAGCTGCGGCCGGCGCCTGGGCAGCGGTTTCGGTGGGCTCGAAGCCTGCGACCTGTTCGCGTGGCAGGGCCAGGTGCTGGCGCTTTTCGATCAGGCGGAAATGCGCCTCGGCGTCGGCCGTCACCAAGCTCACGGCCACGCCCACCTCGCCCGCGCGGCCGGTGCGGCCGATGCGGTGCACGTAGTCCACAGCCGAGCGGGGCAGGTCGTAGTTGACCACGGCGGGCAGCTGCGCGATGTCGATGCCGCGCGCGGCCAGGTCGGTGGTCACCAGCACCTGCCAGCGATCGTCCTTGAAGTCCTGCAGCGCCCGGTTGCGCGCGCCCTGGCTCAGGCCGCCGTGCAAGGGCGTGGCGTAGATGCCGGCCTGGTAGAGCTTGGCGGCCACGTGATCGGCCGCGTACTGGGTGGCGACGAACACCAGCACCCGCGGCCAGCCGTTCTCCTGGATGAGGTGGCGCAGCAGCTGGGTGCGGCGGTTGGCTTCCACGGCGATGGCGCGCTGGGTGATGGCCGGCGCGTTGCCCGGCGTGTGGGGCACTTCCACGCGCGCCGGGTCATGCAGCAGGCCGTCCGCCAGCGCCTGCACGGCGGGCGGGAAGGTGGCCGAGAAGAACAGGTTCTGGCGCCGGGCCGGCAGCAGGGCCAGCACGCGCTGCAACTCGTCGGCAAAGCCCAGGTCGAGCAACCGGTCGGCCTCGTCCAGCACCAGGTGGGCCACGGCGGACAGATGCAGCGCGTTGTGCTGCACCAGGTCGAGCAGGCGGCCCGGCGTGGCCACCACGACGTCGGCGCCGCCGCGCAGGCCCATCATTTGCGGGTTGATGGAGACGCCGCCGAAGACGACGGCCACTTTCAAGGGCGCCTGCAGGTGCTGGGCCAGGCCGCGCAGCACCTCGCCCACCTGGGCGGCCAGCTCACGCGTGGGCACCAGCACCAGGGCGCGCACGCGGCGCGGGCCGCCGGTGGCGCCCGGTTGCAATTGCTGCAGCAGGGGCAAGGCGAAGGCGGCGGTCTTGCCCGAGCCGGTCTGCGCGGCGCCCAGCAGGTCGCGGCCTTGCAGGATCTCCGGTATGGCTGCTGCCTGGATGGGGGTGGGCGTGGTCAGGCCCAGCCGGCTGACGGCATGGACGAGGGCTGGAGACAAGCCAAGAGAGGAAAACGACATGGGCAGGGCGACAGACGAACCGCGCATTGTCCACTGCAGTGGCTGCTGCCGGCGGCGGGCCTGCTTTTTTGCGCTACCGTTTCGGCCATGAAATCCTTGCGCGACATGGGAGGCCTGAGCGGGCTGGTCTATTCCACCGACGCCGGCCGCATGTGCCCCGGCTGCCGCCAGCCGGTGGCGCAATGCAGTTGCCAGTCCAGCCAGCCCGTGCCCACGGGCGGCGGCATCGTGCGCGTCTCGCGCGAGACCAAGGGCCGCGGCGGCAAGGCCGTCACCGTAGTCCGAGGCGTGCTGGCGGATGCGGCGGCGCTGGAGCAGCTGGGCAAGCAGCTCAAGGCGGCCTGCGGCAGCGGCGGCACGGTGAAGGAGGGGGTGATCGAGGTGCAGGGCGACCACGTCGAGCGCGTCATGGCCGCGCTGCAAAAGCAGGGCTACCAGGTCAAGCGCTCGGGCGGCTGAGGCCGCCCTCGGCGTCAGCCGCCGGAGCAGCCGCAGGCCGACGTGGAGCCGCAGCCCTGGGCAGCGGTAGGCTCGAACTGCGGGAACAGCACGTTGTTTTCCAGGTGGATGTGGTTGACCAGGTCGTCGGCCAGCTGCGCCAGGCCCGAGTACAGGGCGCGCCAGGTGTTGCAGGCGCCTGGCGGCGGGTTCATGTCGGTGGTCAGGCGGGCGATGTGCTCCAGCGCCTCGCCATGGTCGTTGTGCTCGGAGCGCATCACGCCAATGGGCTGGGCTACGAAGTCGTTGCCGCCGCGCGCCAGCATGGGAAACAGGATGGCTTCTTCCTTGTGCATGTGCGAGAGCAGCTCCTGCTCCATGTCCTCCAGCACGTCGGCCAGGCCGGCCGGCACGTCGGGGTTGCCGCGGTGCACGGCCTCCACCCGGCGGGCCATGTGGATCAGTTCGGGCAACTGCTGGCGGTGCACCTCGTGGTAGCGCGAGATGATGTGCTGAACCAGCTCGGCTGGCGTGCCGGCCTCGGGCAGGGTGTCGGGGCGCTGCAAGGCCGAGAGCTCCTGCACCACGGCCTGCAGGTCCAGCCCCTTTTCGGCCGTGGCCTGGCGCAGGCTGACCTGGCCGCCACAGCAAAAGTCCAGCTTCAGGCGGCGAAACACCGCCGTGGCGCCGGGCAGCTGCACGGCGATCTGGCCGATGGCCTGGCTGGGGTCGAGGGTGGGAGCGGCTTCCGCAATGGCGGTCATGGCGTAGGGTCCTTAAAAGTACAAGTGGCGTGAATATTTTAGATCATTAAAATTCACTGCAGCTGAACCTTTTTACCCCGCAAGGGCGCCATCACCATGCGACTGACCCAATGGACCGATTACACGCTGCGCGTACTGATGTACTGCGCCGCCTGCCAGGAGCGGGCGCATCCGGTCACCATCACCGAGGTGGCGCAGGCGCACGGCATCTCCCGCAGCCACCTGACAAAGATCGTGCAGCAGCTGGCCGCCAAGGGCCTGCTGGACACCACGCGCGGGCGCGGCGGCGGCATGCGGCTGATGCGTCCGGCCAGCGAGATCAACATCGGTGCGGTGGTGCGCTCCACCGAGACCGATTTCGACATGGTCGAGTGCTTCAACGACGAGTACAACACCTGCCGTATGAGCATGCACTGCGGCCTGAGGAACCTGCTGGGGCAGGCCACTCAGGCCTATCTGGCAGTGCTGGACGCCGTTACCCTGGCCGACCTGGTTCCGCCCAAGGGCGAGACGGCGCAGGCCGTGCATTCGCTGCGCTTCATGCCCGGCTTGCCGGTGCCGGCCTGAGCGGCCCGTCCGGCGCATCCTCCAGCCACTCCCGCGCTGCGGCCATCACGCATTGGGTGAGGCGCGTCAGCGACTGCTGCGCGCTGCGCGGGTGCGCCCAGTACAGCGGCACGTCCAGGTGGGCGCCGGGCGCCAGCTCCACCAGTACGCCGCTGGCCAGCTGCCCGGCGATCAGCACCGTGGGGTGCATGCCCCAGCCCATGCCGACCTCGCAGGCGCGCACGTAGCCAAAGTTGGACGGCAGGAAGTGGCGTGGCGCGTGCGTGCGCGAGGCCAGGCCCTGGGCCTGAAGCCACTGGTCCTGCAGGCGGTCCTTGCGGTCGTAGGTCATGATGGGCGCGCGCCCCAGGGCGGCAGCGGTCACGCCGTCGCCGAAGTGCCGCGCCACGAAGTCCGGGCTGGCCGCGGCCACGTAGCGCATGGTGCCCAGCGCCCAGGTGTTGCAGCCGGCAATGGCCGTGCCCGTGGCCGTGACGGCAGCGATCACCTCGCCGTCGCGCAGGCGCTCTCCGGTGTGCTCCTGGTCGTCGATGCGCAGGTCCAGCAGCTCGTTGCCGCCGGCGGTGAAGGCGGCCATGGCGTCCATGAACCAGGTGGACAGGGAGTCCGCGTTCACCGCCAGCTGCAGCGTGGGTGCGGGCGCGGCGGCGTCGTCCGCCAGCAGCTCGGGGTTGGCGCGGCGCAGTTCGTTTTCCAGCAGCTGCACCTGCTCCAGGTGCAGACACAGGCGGCGCCCGGCCTCGGTGCCGGTGCAGGGTGTGCCGCGCAGCACCAGCACCTGGCCTGCGCGCTCCTCCAACTGCTTGACGCGCTGCGACACGGCCGAGGGCGTGACGTGCAGCCGCCGCGCCGCGCGCTCGAAGCTGCCCTCGCGCAGCACGGCCGCCAGGGCCTGCAGTCCGGTGTAGTCGAGCATTAAGCGTTCCTAACGGTCGTTCAGGATTTTGAAGTGTACGTAAACCGTGCGCCGGCCTACGATGGCCCGCATGTTCACCTCTGCCGCCGCCTCCTCGTCCTGGATCACGGGTTTCACCGTGTGCCTGTCGCTGATCGTTTCCATCGGCGCGCAGAACCTTTACGTGCTGCGCCAGGCCGTGCAGGGCGAGCACGTGCGCGCCTGCGTGGCCTGGTGCGTGGCCAGCGACGTGTTGCTGGTCACGGTGGGCGTGGCGGGCATGGCGCAGCTGCTGGGCAGCTCGCCCACGCTGGCGCAGTGGCTGCAGTGGGGCGGGGCGCTGTTTTTGCTGGGCTACGGGCTGTATGCCTGGCACCGGGCCTTCTTCGCGCCCGGCCAGGGGCTGCAGACCGGCGATGGGCGCGTGGCCCGCGGCCTGCTCGGCGTCATCAGTGGCCTGGCCGTCATCACGCTGCTGAATCCGCACGTGTACCTGGATACAGTAGTGCTCATCGGTTCCATCGGCGCGCGCCAGGACGGCTGGCTCAAGGCGGTGTTCGTACTGGGTGCTGCCTCGGCCAGTCTGACGTGGTTTCTGGTGCTGGCCTTTGCCGGGCGCCGGCTGCAGCGGCTGTTTGCCAACCCGCGTGCCTGGCAGGTGCTGGATGCCCTCACCGGCGCCATGATGTTCGTGCTGGCCTGGTGGGTCGGGCGCGCCGCCTGATAGGCAAAAGGCGCGGCGCTTCAGTCGCGCCGGCGCAGCAGCTCGTACAGGCCCAGCAGAAGCACCGAGCCGGCAGCCGCCGCGATCCAGCCCAGCCAGTCGCCGGGTGCGAACAGCCGCGCCGCCACGCCCACATAAGTGGCCAGCAGGGCGCCGCAAATGCCCAGCAGGGCGCTGAGGAACCAGCTGCGCGCCGGGCGCTGCGGAGGACTGAACAGGTGGCCAAGCAGGCCGAGGGCGAAGCCGATGGCTACCACGCCAAGAAAGGTCGTCATGGGCAAGCGCGAAGTACGAGCCTGGACTCTAAGGGCGTAAAGCGGCCGCGCGGCGCTGGTGCGCGTCGCGAACTGTCAACAACTTTGAAAACCCGCCTGCCGGCGGCCAGGCGCCGGGGCGTCAGGGCAGGGCGGAGGTATTGGCCAGGAGGGCTGGGACTTGCGCCTCGTCGGCGTCCATGGCCACCCGGCGGGCGCCGTTGAAGCGCCGCTGCCAGTAGCGCGAGCCCATGTCTTCGACTCGCACCTGCGCGCCGCTGCGCGGGGAGTGGATGAACTTGCCCTCGCCCAGGTAGATGCCGACGTGGCTGAAGGCGCGGCGCATGGTGTTGAAGAACACCAGGTCGCCGGGCTGCAGGTCTTTCTTGTCGATGACTTTGGTGGCGGCGGCCTGCTCGCTGGCGCGGCGCGGCAGGACCAGGCCCTTGGCCTGCTCGAACGCGGCGCGCACGAAGCCGCTGCAGTCAAAGCCGATTTCGGCGCTGGTGCCGCCGCGGCGGTAGGGCACGCCGACGAAGCCCATGGCCGTGGTGATGAGCTCGGAGGTGCGGTCCGCCACGTTGTGGCGAACGTCCTGCAGCTGGGTGATGAGGGTGGCCCGGTCGGCGCTGCTACGCTCCGCGTTATCGGCAGGAGAGGCGTAAGCGTTTGCGCAAACCAGTAACAACAAGCACAGCCAACGAGACATGGGGCGCGAGGGTAGCACGGGGCGCTCGTTTCACGGCCTGCAAGAATGTTGCAAAACGTTGAATCTTTTCAATGGCTTTTGCGGTGCGATGCAGGCAGTCTTCGGCTGGCGGGCGGCCTGCCGCAGCGCCTCCGCGCCCGGGGGAATACATGCGAAAAGTGCCTCTAACCCTTGCCAGTAAAGCGCTAGCAGCTCTTTTTTCAATAGCGATTGTGCAGACCTGGGCAGCCGATCAGCCTGGCGCCCCCTTGCCGGCGCCCCAGGACGGCCGGGTGAGCGTGGTGGCCCGCGGGCTGGAGAACCCCTGGGCCGTGGCCTTCCTGCCGCAGGGGCGCTTCCTGGTCACCGAGCGGCCGGGCCGCATGCGCATCGTCCAGCCCGACGGCCGCTTGGGGCCGCCCCTGTCCGGTCTGCCGAAAGTGGCGGCGGGCGGGCAGGGCGGCCTGCTGGACGTGGTGACGGACCGCGACTTCGCCCGCAGCCGGCGGGTGTTCTTCTGCTATGCCGAGCCCGGCGCCGACGCCCGCACCAACAGCACCGCCCTGGCCAGCGCCGTGCTGTCCGAGGACGAGAGCGCGCTGCAGCAGGTGAAGGTGCTGTTCAGCCAGCAGCCCAAGGTGGCCAGCCAGATGCACTTCGGCTGCCGCATCGTGCAGGCGCCGGACGGCAACCTGTTCCTGGCCCTGGGCGAGCGCTTTTCCCGCAAGGAGGATGCCCAGCGTCTGGACAACCACCTGGGCAAGGTGGTGCGCATCGCGCCCACCGGCGGCCCGGCCGACGGCAACCCTCTGGTGGGGCGCGCCGGTGCCCTGCCCGAGATCTGGAGCTGGGGCCACCGCAATCCGCAGGGCGCCGCCTGGGGCCCGGACGGTCGGCTGTGGGTCCATGAGCACGGCCCGCAGGGCGGTGACGAGATCAACCGCCCCGAGGCCGGGCGCAACTACGGCTGGCCGGTCGTTACCTATGGCGAGAACTACGGCGGCGGACATATCGGCGAGGGCACGCACAAGGCCGGCATGGAGTCGCCGCTGCACTGGTGGGTGCCGTCCATCGCACCCTCGGGCATGGCGTTTTTGACCAGCGACCGCTATGGGCCGGCGTGGCGCGGCAGCCTGTTCGTCGGCGCGCTCAAGGCGCAGCGGCTGCACCGCCTGCAGCTCGAAGGCGCCCGGGTGGTGCGCGACGAATATCTGCTGACGGCCTTGGGCGCGCGCATCCGCGACGTGCGCCAGGGGCCGGACGGCTGGCTGTACCTGCTCACGGACAGCGGCGACGGCCAGTTGCTGCGCCTGCTGCCCGCCGCGAGAGGACAATCGGCCGCAACCACGGCCCCGCCGACCGATTGACCGTTTGAACAGAGACCCTCCCATGCTGCTTGACGCCCTTGATTCCCAACTCGTGCTGGTGGACTACCAGGAGCGCCTGATGCCGGCCATCTTCGAAGGCCCGGCCGTGCTGGCCAACGCGCGCCGGCTGGCGCAGGTGGCGCAGCTGCTGGACGTGCCCGTCTGGGGCACGGAGCAAAACCCCTCGCGCCTGGGGCCCAACGACGCCGCACTGCGCGCCCTGTGCCAGCGCACCCTGGCCAAGATGCACTTCAGCGCCGCCGAGGAAGGCCTGTCCGAATGGCTGCGCCCGCCGGCCCGACCGCAGGGCGGCAACGCCCGCAGTCTGCCGCGCCACCTGCAAAAGCAGCGCGAGCAGGCACCGCAGGAGGGCCGCGCCAGCATCGTCATCGCCGGCTGCGAGGCCCACGTGTGCCTGCTGCAGACAGCACTGGATTTGCTCGAGGACGAATTCGAGGTCTGGGTGGTGACGGACGCCTGCGGCTCGCGCACCGAGCGCAGCCGCGACGCTGCCTTCGACCGCCTGGCCGGTGCCGGCGCCGAGCTGGTGACCACCGAGATGGTGGCCTTCGAGTGGCTGCGCGGCTGCGAGCACCCCGCCTTCAAGGACGTGCTGGCGCTGGTGAAATAGACAATACAGATTTTTTGGCCTCCAGCCCTTGCTGGACAAGCGCTGGAGGCTATGAAAACCATAGTAGCCCGCACTCGTCACCACTCCGTTGCCCGTCAGCTATCCGCAAGCGCCCTGTGAATAATTATGAATTTTGCATGACTGACCCGCCGCACAGGCCCGGCGCCCACGACCGCAAGCAAGCACCCAAGGAGACAACGCCATGACCACCGACGCCACCGGTTTTGCCGAGTTCCATCGCCGCTCCATCGAAGACCGCGACGCTTTCTGGGCCGAGCAGGCCCGCCTGATCGACTGGCAGCAGTCGCCCGAGGTGATCTGCGAGTACGACAACCCGCCGTTCGCCAAGTGGTTCGTGGGCGGCACCACCAATCTGTGCCACAACGCCGTCGACCGCCACGTGACGGCACGCGGCGCGCAGAACGCGCTGGTGGCGATCTCCACCGAAACCAACACCGAGCGTGCCTACACCTACGCCGAGCTGCACGCCGAGGTGCAGCGCATGGCGGCGGTGCTGCAGTCGCTGGGCGTCAAGCAGGGCGACCGGGTGCTGATCTACATGCCCATGGTGGCCGAGGCGGCGTTCGCCATGCTGGCCTGCGTGCGCATCGGGGCCATCCATTCGGTGGTGTTTGGCGGCTTTGCCTCGTCGTCGCTGGCCTCGCGCATCGAGGACGCCGAGCCCACCGTGATCGTCAGCGCCGACGCCGGTTCGCGCGGCGGGCGCGTCGTGGCCTACAAGCCGCTGCTGGACGAGGCCATCGAGCTGTCGGCGCACAAGCCTGCCGCCGTACTGCTGGTGAACCGCGGCCTGGCCCCGGCTGCCATGCGCGCCGGGCGCGACCACGACTGGGCGGCACTGCGCGAGCGGCACATAGATGCGCAGGTGCCCTGCGTCTGGGTCGAGTCCACCCACCCCAGCTACACGCTGTACACCAGCGGCACAACCGGCAAGCCCAAGGGCGTGCAACGCGACACGGGCGGCTACACGGTGGCGCTGGCCTCCAGCATGCGCACCATCTTCCCGGCCCAGCCCGGCGACACGTATTTCTGCACCAGCGACATCGGCTGGGTGGTGGGGCACAGTTACATCATCTATGCGCCCCTGATCGCGGGCATGACCACCATCCTGTATGAGGGCCTGCCGGTTCGGCCGGACGCCGGCATCTGGTGGAGCCTTGTCGAGAAGTACCAGATCACCCACATGTTCTCGGCACCCACGGCGGTGCGGGTGCTCAAAAAACAGGACCCCGAGTACCTGACGAAGTACGACATCAGCAGCCTGAAAGCTCTGTGGCTGGCTGGCGAGCCGCTGGACGAGCCCACGGCCACCTGGATCAGCGGCGCCCTGGGCGTTCCCATCATCGACAACTACTGGCAGACGGAGACCGGCTGGCCCATCCTCACGCTGTGCAACGGCGTCGAGCAGCAGCCCTCGCGCTTCGGCAGCCCGGGCAAGGCGGTGTACGGCTACGACGTCAAGCTGATCGACGAAGCCACGGGCCAGGAGCTGACCGAACCCCACCAGAAGGGCGTGGTGGCCATCGAAGGCCCGCTGCCCCCCGGCTGCCTGCAGACCGTGTGGCGCAATGACGAGCGCTTCGTCAACACCTACTGGAAGAGCATCCCCGGCCGGCTGATCTACAGCACCTTCGACTGGGGCGTGCGCGACGAGGACGGCTACTACTTCATCCTGGGCCGCACCGACGACGTGATCAACGTGGCCGGCCACCGCCTGGGAACGCGCGAGATTGAGGAATGCATCGCCGGCCACCCTGGCATCGCCGAAGTGGCGGTAGTGGGTGTGGCCGACCCGGTGAAGGGCCAGGTGGCCATGGCCTTCGCCGTGCCGCGCGACGCCGCCGCCGTGGCCGACGATGCGGGCCGCCAGGCGCTGGAGGCCGAGGTCATGAAGCAGGTGGACCACAACCTGGGCGCCGTGGCCCGGCCGGCGCGCGTGCTGTTCGTGGGCCTGCTGCCCAAGACCCGCAGCGGCAAGCTGCTGCGCCGCGCCCTGCAGGCCGTGGCCGAGCGGCGCGACCCGGGCGACCTGACGACGATGGAAGACCCGGCGGCGCTGCAGCAGATCCAGGCTCAGCTCGGCTGAGGCCATCTGCTGCCTCAAAAACAATAGCTGCCAGCGCTTGTCCAATAAGCGCTGGAGGCTGTTTTGAGCGATATTTCACCGGGCCCGCTCAGGGCCCGGTTGCCGTTTCCAGCCACTGCGCCGGAGCCTGCCACTGGCGCGCCCAGACGGTGAACTCATCCAGCGGCATGGGCCGGGCGATGCAGTAGCCCTGGGCCAGCGCGCAGCCCATGGCGAGCAGCATGCGGCCCTGTTCCACGGTCTCCACGCCCTCGGCGATGACCTCGCAGCCGAAGGAGCGGCTCAGCCCGATGACGCCCTGCACGATGGCGCGGTCACCCGCGTCGTTCAGCATGCCGGTCACGAAGCTGCGGTCCAGCTTGAGGTGGTCCACCGGCAGTCGGCGCAGGTAGGCCAGCGACGAGTAGCCGGTGCCAAAGTCGTCGAAGGCGATGCCAACGCCCTGCGCGCGCAGGCGCGCCAGTTCGCGCGCGGCGTGGTCGATGTCGTACAGGGCGGCGCTCTCCGTCAGCTCCAGCTGCAGCAGGTGCGCCGGCAGCCGCGGATGGCGTGCCAGGCGCTCCAGCATCCAGTCGGCAAAGCCTTCGCTGTGCAGGTGCTCGGGCGTGATGTTGACGCTGACCGGCAGCGGCTGGCCGGCGTGGGCCAGCTGGCCGATGAGGGCCAGGGCCTCGTCCACCACCCATTGCCCGAAGGCCTGCTGCAGCCCGTCGTGGCCGTCCAGCAGGGGCAGGAAGCGGATGGGCGGCAACAGGCCCTCGTCCGGGTGGTTCCAGCGCACCAGGGCCTCGGCGCCCACCACGGTGCCGCGGCACATGTCCACCTTGGGCTGCAGGTGCAGCACCAGTTCACCCGCGGCGATGGCCTGGGCCAGGCGGGCGCAGGCGCCCTGGCGGGCCTGATGCTCGCGTTCGTGCGCGGCGTCGAAGGCGTGGTAGCGGTTGCGCCCGGCCTGCTTGGCCGCGTACATGGCCTGGTCGGCATGGCGCAGCAGGGCATCGGCGTCGGCGCCGTCGTCGGGGTACAGGGTGTAGCCGATGCTGGCCGTGACCGCCACCCGCTCGCCATCCAGCGGATAGGGCGCGGACACGCTGTCCATCACTGCCTGCAGGCGCGATTCGCACTCCGCGCCGTCAGTCAGGGCCGGCAACAGCACGACGAATTCGTCGCCGCCCAGCCGCGCCACGCAGTCTCCGGGTCGCAGGGCGTGCTGCAGGCGCTGCGCCACCATGACCAGCAGCCGGTCGCCGGCGGCGTGGCCCAGGCGGTCGTTCACGGGCTTGAAGCCGTCCAGGTCCAGGTAACCCACGCCCAGGTGGGTGCCGTCCGCGTGGCTCTGGCGCATGCCCTCCTGCAGCCGCCGCTCCAGCAGCACCCGGTTGGGCAGGCCGGTGAGCGCGTCATAGTGGGCCATGCGCTCGAGCTGCTGCTCCTGCGTGCGCTGGCTGCTGACGTCGATGGACATGCCCACCATGCGCAGCGGCTCGCCGTGCTCGTTCCAGGCAACGATCTTGCCCAGGCTGCGCACCCAGCGTCTGCCCTGGGCGGTGGCGATGCCCTGCAGCGTCACGTCGAAGGGCACGGCCGGGTTGGCCTTGTGGCGCGACAGCTCGCGCACCACTTCCAGCATGTCCGCCTGGGTCAGCGCCAGGTTCCAGGCCACGGGGCCGGGCGGCTCCTGCGCAGGCAGGCCGAGCAGTTCGCGCCAGCGCGCATCGCCGCTGATGGTGCCCTCGGTCAGATCACAGTCCCACAGGCCCAGGGTGGCGGCGGCGATGGTCAGCGACAGCAGTTCTTCGCGCTCGCGCACGCGCTGCTCGGTCTGTTTGCGCTCGGTGATGTCGTGCAGCACGAACAGCCAGCAGTCCTCGCCGTTCAGTTCGATCGGACTGAGCGACTGCAGGATGGTGCGCCGCTCGCCCGAGGCGATGGTGATCTCCATCTCGTGGCCGACCAGCTCGCCACTGTCTCCGGCCGCAGCCATCATGGTGCGGCGCATCTGCGGCGTGCAGATGCCCAGCTCGATGGAGGATCTGCCCAGCGACTGCTCGCGCGTGTAGCCCACGGCCTGCTCCCAGGCCGGGTTGACGTCCAGGTACACGCCGTCACGGCGCCTGGAGAAACCCAGCGGCGAGGGCAGCAGGTGGAAGACCCGGGCCAGCCGTTCCTCGGACGCGCGCAGGCGCTCGGCGGCGCGGCGCACCTCGTCGATGTCCTGCAGGATGCCGCGGATGCGCACCACCTGCCCGCCTTCCACCACCGGCTCGCCACGGGCGCGCACCCACAGGTGGCGACCGTCGGCGCGCTGGATCTGCATCTCCGCCTGCCAGGTGCGGCGCTCGTGCAGGCAGCGGCGCAGCTCCTCGCGGACCTGCTCGCGCCATTCGGGCAGGACGAAGGTGTCCAGGTACCGGCGCGGCAGGGCCGAGCCCGGCTCCAGGCCGTGGATGTGAAAGCACACGTCCGACCAGTAACTCAGCCCCTTGCCGGGGACGTTCTCCCACACGCCCAGGCGGGCCATCCAGCCGGCCTCGCGCAGCAGGCGGTTGGCGGCCAGCAGCTCCTGGCGCACCTGCCGCTCCTGCGTCAGATCGTGGAAGACGAATACCAGGCACTCCTGGCCATCGATGTGCGCCGAGCGGCCCGACATCAGCCCCTCCACCGGCTCGCCGGCGCGGTGCACGGTCACCGGCAGGCCGCGCACCTCGCCGTCGGTGGTCAGGGCGTGCAGCAGGCGCTGGCGCTCCTCCTTGTCGTCCCAGATGCCCAGCTCCAGCGAGGTGCGCCCGAGGATGGAGCCGCGCGGCAGGCGGATCAGCCGCTCGAAAGCCGGGTTCACGTCGACGTAGCGCCCGCTGTCCAGGTGGGTGATGCCAGCCGCATCGGGCAGCGTCTGGTAGATGGTGGTGTATTTGGTTTCCGAGGCCTTCAGCGCCTCGCGCTGCTCCCGCTGCTCGGTGATGTCCAGGTCCATGCCCGCCAGGCGCAACACCCGGCCGCTGGCGTCGAGCTGCACCGCACGCCCGCGCGTGATGACCCAGCGCCAGCGGCCCTGCTCGTCGCGGATGCGGTATTCGGCCTGCACCGACGCCTCCTGGCCGGTCAGCACGCGCCGCAGGTAGGGCGCTAGGCGGCGCAGGTCCTCGGGGTGGTGGTGGTCGCGGCTCCAGCGGCGGCAATGGCGGCTGCGTGCCAGCATCTGGGCCAGCCTGCCGGCGCCCTCGTCCGGGCTGTCGGGCAGGCCGAAGCGGCGGTACAGGGTGCCGCCGTAGGACAGGCGCTGCTCACGCACGTCCCACTCCCAGCGCCCGCCGCCGGTGGCGCGCAGGGCGGCCACCAGTTCTTCCTCGCGCTGGGCCAGGGCCCGCAGCGTACGGGCGCGCACGTACAGCAGGCGCACGCCCCCACTGAGCAGGGCCACGTCGATCACATAGCCCCAGGGCAGGAGGCCGGCCAGCCAGTCCTGCCCTGGCAGCGGGCGCGGCAGACCGGGAAACGCCCAGGCGGACAAGGCCAGTGGCAGCGTGGCGGCCAGTCCGGCCACCGCCACCCAGCCGTTCACCAGCCTGCGCCGCAGCAGCCACCACCACAGGCCGCCCAGGGCCGCGCTGGCCGCCGCGGCCGCTGCCCCCGCCAGCGCAACGCCCAGGCCGGGCATGCCGCCGAACCCCAGGCCCGGCAGCGCCGCCACGGCCGCCGCCGCGCCGGCGACCGGCCCCCACAGAAAGGCCGCCGACGCCACCAGGGTGGGATGGATGAAGAGCGGGCCGGGCAGGCCCGAGTGGACGGCATGCAGCGCCAATAGCAGCGAAGCCGCACCGCAGGCCAGGCCCAGCGCCAGCCGTAGCCTGCGCCGCGGCTGCGCCAGCCAGCCCTGGGGCAGTGCCGCGGCGATGCCCAGCACCAGCAGATGCACCATGCCCGACAGCAGCAGCGCGCTGCTCATGCCGCGTCCCGCGCCCAGGCCGGCGGCTGCGCCAGGCCGGCGGGCTCCCGTGGCTGGAAGGAGGAGGGCGGCGCGGGCGGAGAGGGCAACATGTATCAGAGTGTATTGTGCCCTGGCTGCCCTGACGAGTGCTAACCGGGCGCCGGGCGGCGCCGGCCGATCAGACCGGTCGAGAGCATGGTGCCGCAGACGATGACGGCGCCGCAGCCGACCATCCAGGCGGTGACGCGCTCGTCCAGGAAGACGGCGCCGTAGAACACGGCGAACACCGGTGCGAGATAGGTCACGGCCAGGGCACGGCTGGCGCCAGCCCGCTCGATCAGGCGGAAGTACAGCAGGTAGGCGATGCCGGTGCACAGCACGGCGATGGCGGCCACCGCTGCCCAGGCGCGCAAGCTGGGCATGCGCGCGGGCCAAGCCCACAGGGTGGGCAGCGCCAGGGCCAGGGCAGCGCCGATCTGGCTGCCCGTGGCGCTGGCCATGGGCGGAACGCCCCGGAGGTGGCGCTGGGCAAAGCTGGCTGCCAGCCCATAGCAGGTCGAGGCAGCCAGGCAGGCCGCGACGGCCCAGCCGGCCTGCACTGACGCCCCACCTCCCGCGCCGGCCGGCGCGCGCCAGGCCAGCAGCGCCACACCGATGAAGCCCAGGGCCAGGCCGGCCCAGCGCAGCCCCCGGATGCGCTCACCCAGCCACAGCCAGGCGATCAGGGCACCGAACAGCGGCACTGCGGCGTTCAGGATGGACGTCAGACCCGTGGGGATGTGCAGCACCGCCCAGGCGAACAGCGCGAACGGGATGGCCGAGTTGATCACCCCCGCCAGCAGCACCACGCGCCAGTGCCGGCGCAGGGCCGGCCATTCGCCGCGGTGCACCAGCAGCGGCAGCAGGAACAGGGCGGCCAGCGTTACGCGCAGGCCAGCCGTGGGCAGCGGGCCGAACTCGGCCGCGCCCAGGCGCATGAAGAGAAAGGAAGCGCCCCACAGGCTGGACAGCAACACGAAATCACCCAGCCATGAGGACGCGGGCAGGGCGGGGGCGGCGAGGGGCGAGGCGGTGGAGCTCATGCAGGATGGGGTACGGCAGGCGACAGGAAGGCCGGCGCCGCGGCGCGGGCGTCCGGCGCGGCCTCCAGCTGCAGCAGCGCGGCCTTGCGCGGCAGGCCACCGGCATAGCCCGTCAGCGCGCCACCAGCGCCCACCACGCGGTGGCAGGGCACGATCACGCTCAACGGGTTGCGCCCGACAGCGGCGGCCACGGCCCGCACGGCGCGCGGTTGGCCCAGGGACAGGGCCAGCGCGCCGTAGCCCACGGTGGCGCCGCGCGGTATGGCCCGCAGCGCGTGCCAGACCGCCTGCTGGAAGGGCGTGCCCCCGGACAGGTCCAGCGGCAGCTCGAAGCGGGTGCGGCGCCCGGCCAGGTAGTCGGCCAGCTGCGCTGCGGCGGCGCACAGCACGGGCTGGGTGGGCTCGTGCGGCCAGGCGTCCGCGCCCTGCAACCGGTCCGGCAGATGGCGCTGGCCGTCAAACCACAGGCCGGCCAGGCCGACAGGGCTGGCCGCCAGATGGACGTCGCCCAGCACCGTGGCGACACGGCATTGCACGAGAGGCGAAGAAGGCAGTCGGGCGGGCATGGTGGTGACCTCCATTAAATGCGAAATTGGCCTTTTGCGCTTACCAGACAAGCGCTGGCAGCTATGGATTTGGTAGTGATGGGGCCACGCCCGACCAGGCGCGCAGGGCGCCGTAGCTGCGCCAGGGGCGCCAGGCCTCGGCCGCGGCCAGGGCGGAGCGGGCGGGCTGGGGCGTGCCGCGCACGCCCAGGGCGTTGTGCAGCGCAACGTCGCCTGCGGGAAAGGCGTCGGGCCAGCGCAGGGCGCGCATGGCGATGTACTGGGCCGTCCAGTCGCCGATGCCGGGCAGTTCGCGCAGCGCGGCCATGGTGGCGGGCACGTCGGCGCTGGCGTCCAGCACCAGCTGGCCGCTGGCAACCCCCTGCGCCAGGGCCAGGATGGCCGCCTGGCGCTGGCGCACGATGCCCAGCTGGCCCAGGTCGTCGGGCGAGGCCTGCGCCAGCACCGCGGCGCTGGGAAACAGCCAGCGCAGCTCGGGCCAGGGCGTGGCGATGGGCTCGCCGAAACGCTCCAGCACCCGCTGCGCCAGCGTGCGCGCGGCGGCCACGGTGACCTGCTGGCCCAGCACGGCCTGCACGGCCAGCTCAAAGCCGTCCATCGTGCCCGGTACGCGCAGGCCTTCGCCACCCTCGAAGAACGGCTGCAGTACGGCGTGGATGGCGGCCGGGTCGGCGTCCAGGTCCAGCAGGCCGCGCACCCGGCCGATCAGCTGGGGCAGAGCCGGCAGCAGGCCGTCGCTGGCCGCCAGCAGCACGCAATGGCGCGGCAGATCGAAGCGCAGCTCGATCCAGCCGGACGCACTGCGATGGCCGTTGGCCAGGCGCACGGTGCGGCGCAGCCGCTGCTCGGCGGCGGTGTTGCATACATCCTCCAGCCCATGCAGCTGGCGCGTGGCGAACCAGGCCAGCAGGCTGTGCGCGTCGTAGGGCGGGCGCAGGCCCAGCCGCACCGGGCGGGCGGCGCCGGCGCCCGTCGCGCCTTCGCGGCGCAGCTGGCTGGGCGCCAGGCCGTAGTGGCTGGCAAAAGCGTCGTTGAAGCGGCGCACGCTGGCGAAGCCGGCGGCCAGGGCCACCTCGGTCACCGGCAGCCGGGTGTCGGCCAGCAGCTGCTTGGCCGCCAGCAGGCGGCGCGTGTGCAGCCAGCGCTGCGGCGACACTCCCAGCGCCGCCTGGAAGATGCGCCGCAGGTGCCGGTCGCTCACGCCCAGGCGCGCGGCCAGCTGGGCCACCAGGGCGCGGCCGCCGGCCTCGCTCCAGGCCTCGGGGGCGTTCAGCAGGCGCAGGGCCTGCTGCACCAGGATGCTGGTGGCGTCCTGTACCGACCAGGCCAGCGCCTGGGGCGCCAGCTCCGGCCGGCAGCGCAGGCAGGGGCGAAAGCCGGCCGCCTCGGCCTGGGCCGCCATGGTGAAGAAGCGGCAGTGCTCGCGCCGCGGCGTGCGCACGGCGCAGACCGGGCGGCAGTAGATGCCGGTGGAGGTCACGCCGGTGAAAAAGCGCCCGTCGAAGCGCGCGTCCCGGGCCTTCAGGGCCAGGTAGCGGGCGTCGTCTTCATCCAGGTCCGGCGGGACGGGCAGGGCGTCGGTCATGGGTCCATGATAGGCATCCGGGGCGCGCTGGCTGGCCGTTTTCGGACCTGCGAACCGGGGCCCGCTACCTACAGGGCGCGGGCGGGCGGGCCCCTACAATCCGGCGCTTTGCAGCCTTCCAGGAGCCTCCCCGTGCAGCCTTCGCCGTCCATCTTCAAGGCCTATGACATCCGCGGCATCGTGCCTTCCACGCTGGACGAGGACGTGGCCCGCGCCCTGGGCCGGGCCTTTGGCATGGCAGCGCTGCGCGAAGGTGAGCGCGCGGTGGCCGTGGGCCGCGACGGGCGCGTGTCCGGCCCGGCGCTGGCCGGCGCGCTCATCCAGGGCCTGGTGGACGTGGGCCTGCAGGTCATCGACGTGGGCGCCGTGACCACCCCCATGCTGTATTTCGCCGCCAGCACACTGGCGACTTCCGGCATCCAGGTCACGGGCAGCCACAACCCCAAGGACTACAACGGCTTCAAGATGGTGCTGGCCGGCCGCGCCATCTATGGCGAGGAGATCCAGCAGCTGCGCCGCGCCATGGAGCAGCAGGACTGGCTGCTCAAGGAGGGTGGCGGCGTGCGCAGCGCCGACGTGCTGCCCGCCTATACCGAGCGCATCACCAGCGACGTGAAACTCGCCCGCCCCATGAAGATCGTGGTGGACAGCGGCAATGGCATCGCCGGTGCCTCCGCCCCGGGCATCTTCCGCGCTCTGGGTTGCGAGGTGGTGGAGCTGTTCTCCGAGGTCGATGGCGACTTTCCCAACCACCACCCCGACCCGAGCAAGCCCGAGAACCTGCGCGACGTTATACGCGCCTTGCAGGAGACCGACGCCGAGCTCGGCTTGGCCTTCGACGGCGATGGCGACCGCCTGGGCATCGTCACTAAGGAAGGCAACAACATCTTCCCGGACCGGCAGATGATGCTGTTCGCCCGCGACGTGCTTTCGCGCGTGCCCGGTGCGCCCATCATCTTTGACGTGAAGTGCACGCAGCGCCTGGCGCCGGCTATTTGCCAGGCCGGCGGCGAGCCCGTCATGTACAAGACCGGCCACTCGCTCATCAAGGCGCGCATGAAGGAGCTGGATTCGCCGCTGGGCGGCGAGATGAGCGGCCACATCTTCTTCAAGGAGCGCTGGTACGGCTTTGACGACGGCACCTACGCCGGCTGCCGGATGCTGGAGATCCTCAGTCGCCACAGCGACGCCAGCGCGGTCCTGGACAACCTGCCCACCAGCCACAGCACGCCCGAGCTGAACGTGCAGTGCGAGGAAGGCGAGCCGCACCGCCTGACGGCCCAGCTGCAGCAGCTGGCCGAGGGCGCCTTCGCCGCGCCGGCGCAGGTCAGCACCATCGACGGCCTGCGTGTGGACTGGCCGGACGGCTTCGGCCTGATCCGCGCCAGCAACACCACGCCGGTACTGGTACTGCGTTTCGAGGGCCAAACGAGCGAAGCGCTGGCCCGCATCGAGGCCGAGATGCGCGCCCTGCTGGAGCGCGTCAAGCCCGGCGCGCACATCGGCGGCGCGGCCCACTGACCTGCCGCGGCGCACTGCCTGCGCGCCGCTACCGTTCGTCCATGCAGCGATTCGCCCTCTGGCTCTACGCCCTGGCCACCTGCCTGGCCACGCCGCTGCTGCGCGCCAAGCTGCGCCGCCGGGCGCTGGCCGAACCGGCCTACGGCCAGCATGTGGACGAGCGCTTCGGCCACTACGGCCCGGCGCTGGACAGCGTGCAGCCGCAGGCCGAGGACGAGCGCTTCGTCTGGATTCATGCCGTGTCGTTGGGCGAGACGCGCGCCGCCGCCCTGCTGCTCAAGGAGCTGCGTCCGCTGCTGCCCGGCATGCGCCTGCTACTGACGCACGGCACCGCCACCGGCCGCGCCGAGGGCGCCGCCCTGCTGCAGCCAGGCGACGTGCAGCTGTGGCTGCCCTGGGACACACCGGGCGCCACGCGGCGCTTCGTGCGGCACTTCCGGCCGGCGATTGGCATCCTGATGGAGACGGAAGTCTGGCCCTGCCTGGCCGCCGCCTGCCGCCGCGCCGGCGTGCCGCTGGTGCTGGCCAATGCGCGGCTGAACGAGAAATCCCGCGCCGGCGCCCGCCGCCTGGCCTGGCTGGCGCGCCCGGCCTACGCCGGCTTGGCGGCCGCCTGGGCCCAGACCGAGGCGGACGCCGAGCGCCTGCGCAGCGTGGGCGCGCCCGTGGCCGCCGTGCTGGGCAACCTGAAGTTTGACGTGATGCCACCGCCCGCGCAGCAGGCGCAGGGCCGCACCTGGCGCGCTGCGGCTACCCGGCCCGTGGCGCTGCTTGCCAGCTCGCGCAAGGGCGAGGAGGCGTTGTGGCTGACTGCCTTGCAGTCAAATCGGCCTCCAGCGCAGGCTGGGCAAGCGCCAGCAGCTATCAAAACAGGAGCTATTGGCAAGCTGCAATGGCTGCTGGTGCCGCGCCACCCCCAGCGCTTCGACGAGGTCGAGCGCCTGTGCCGCGCCGCCGGCCTCACGGTCTCGCGCCGCAGCCGCTGGACGGGGGGGCCCGAGCCCGCCGACGTGTGGCTGGGCGACAGCATGGGCGAGATGGCGCTGTACTACGGCCTGGCCCACGTGGCGCTGCTGGGCGGCAGCTTCGAGCCGCTGGGTGGACAGAACCTGATCGAGGCCGCCGCCTGCGGCTGCCCGGTGGTGATGGGGCCGCACACCTTCAACTTTGCCGAGGCGGCGGAGCTGGCCCTGCAGGCCGGCGCCGCCGAGCGCGTGCCGGACATGGCCAGTGCCGTGCAGGCGGCCGCCGCGCTGGCGCTCGACGCGCCCGCCCAGGCGCGTGCGGCCGGGCGCTGCCTGGCTTTTGCCGAAGCCCACCGTGGCGGCGCCCTGGCCACGGCGCTGGCCATCGTGCAGCAGCTGCGCCGGCCCACGGAACGATGATTTGGTGGCCGGCGCGTGCCGGCTGGCCCACAATCGTCGCCATTGCCCAGGCCTGTTCAGGCCGCTGACCGAGACCCCGACCGCCATGATGGACAAGCATTACCTCACCCCTTTGTTTGCCCCCAGCTCGATCATCGTGCTGGCCGGCAGCAGCGATGCGGCCGACGGCCTGACGCCGCAGGCACGGGTACTGCGCGATGCGCTGCGCGCGCAGCGCTACACGGGCGAGCTCACTTTCCTGGGTGTGGACACCTCCGGCACGCTGGCCGACCTGGCCCAGACCCGGGCCGATCTGGCCATCCTGGCGCTGCCGCCGCAGGAGCTGGCCGCCGGCCTGGAACTGGCCGCGCGCGTCAACTGCCGCTGCGCGCTGGTGGTCAGCAGCGGGGTGGACGCCGAACTGGCCGCCCAGCTGCGCAAGATCGCCCGGCGCGAGGGCATGCACCTGCTGGGGCCCAACTCATCGGGCATCCAGCGCCCGTCGCTGCAGCTCAACGCCAGCGCCGCCGGGCCGCTGGCGCGCGATGGCTCGCTGGCGCTGCTGTGCCAGTCGGGGGCGCTCACCACCTCCATCCTGGACTGGGCGCGCAACAACGCAGTGGGCTTTTCCAGCGTGATCTCGCTGGGCCCGCACACCGACTTGGGCCTGAGCGAAGCGCTGGACTTCCTGGCCAACGACCCGCGCACGCAGAGCATCGTGGTCTACATGGAGGGCATACAGAACGCCCGCCGCTTCATGAGCGCGCTGCGCTCGGCCGCCTACGCCAAGCCGGTGGTGGTGCTCAAGGCCGGGCGCAAGCCGGCTGGCAACGAGGCGGCGCAGACGCACAGCGCCGCCATCGTGGGCAGCGACGACGTGTTTGACGCCGCCCTGCGCCGCGCCGGCGCCGTGCGCGTGCGCTCGTTCGTCGCGCTGTTTTCGGCCGCCAAGTGCCTGGCGTCACGCTACCGCCCGGTGGGCCGGCGCCTGGGGTTGATCACCAACGGCGGCGGCCCCGGCGTGCTGGCGGCCGACTGGGTCAACGAGATCGGCCTGGACCTGGGCCGCCTGTCGCCCGAGGCCGTGGCCAAGTTGGCGCCGCAGCTGCCGCCGCTGGCCTCGCTGGCCGACCTGATGGATCTGTCGGAAGAAGCTGGGCCTGCGCATTACCGCGCTGCACTGGAAGCAGCCTTTCGCGACCGCACGGTGGACGGTGTGCTGGCCATCTTTTCGCCCAAGGAGGGCATTGACCCCACGGCCGTTGCTGCCGAGCTGGCCGAGGCCAAGCGCCTGGCGCCCAAGCCGCTGCTGGCCTGCTGGATGGGCGATGCCTCGGTCGTGCCGGCGCGCGAGGTGCTGCGCGAGGCGCAGATTCCCAACTTCCGCACGCCCGAGGCGGCCGTGGGCGCCTTCGGCAACATCGCCAGCTTTTATCAAAACCAGCAGCTGCTGCAGCAGACCCCGGCGCCCCTGACGGCGATGGCCAAGCCCGACATCGAGGGCGCGCGCCTGGTCATCGAAACGGTGCTGGCCGAGCGCCGCAACGTGCTGACCGAGATGGAGTCCAAGACGCTGCTGGCGGCCTTTCACATTCCCGTGACGCGCACGGTGCTGGCGCGCAGCCCGCACGAGGCGGCGATGATCGCTACGCAGCTCGGCTTTCCGGTGGCCTTGAAGATCGACTCGCCCGATATCGCCCACAAGTCGGATGTGGGCGGGGTGGTGCTGAACGTGCACAGCGGCGCCGCCGCCCGCGACGCCTACGCCGACATGGTGCAGCGCGTGGCACGGCTGCACCCTGGCGCACGCATCAACGGTGTGACGGTGCAGAACATGGCGCGCGCGCGGCGCGGACGCGAGATCAACATCGGCCTGGTGACGGACGAGCCGTTCGGCCCGGTCATCACCTTCGGCGCCGGCGGCACCATGATCGAGCTGATCAACGACCGTGCCATGGAACTGCCTCCGCTCAACCAGTTCCTCGCGCGCCGGTTGATCGACCGCTCGCGTGTGGCCGAGACGCTGGGCGAGTGGCGCGGCGCCGCCGCCGTGGACCGAGTGGCACTGGAGCAGGCGCTGCTACGTGTGTCGGAGATGGTCTGCGCGCTGCCCCAGCTGCGCGAGATGGACATCAACCCATTGATCGTGGACGAATTGGGAGCGGTGGCCGTGGACGCGCGCATCGTGGTGGGCGAGAGCACGCAGGCCGGCGCGCGTGGTGAAGGCCAGTACGGCCATCTGTCCATCCTGCCGTACCCGGCGCGCTACGAGCAGGTTTGGCCGCTGCGCGGTGGTGGAGACTACGTGGTGCGTCCCATCCGGCCCGACGATGCGCAGATGGTGCAGCGCCTGGTGCGCGAGCTGTCGCCCGAGAGCCGCTACTTTCGCTTCGTGTCGCAAATCGCGGAGCTGCCGCCTTCGATGCTGTCGCGCTTTACGCTGATCGACTACGACCGTGAGATGGCTCTGGTGGCCGAGCACCGCGAGCGGGTGCTGGATGAGGAAGGTGAGGTAAGCCACAAGCAGCGCATCGTGGGGGTGTCGCGCTATGTGACGAATCCCGATCAGATGAGCTGCGAATTCGCGCTATTGGTGGCGGACGACTTTGCCGGTCAGGGACTGGGCTCGCGCTTGATGCTGAGCATCATGGAGGTAGCGCGCGAGCGGGGGCTGTCGGAAATCCAGGGCCTGGTGCTGGCCAACAACCCCAACATGCTCAAGCTGATGCGCCGCCTGGGCTTCGAGGTGCGCCCGTTCCCGGACGACCCCGAATTCCGTTTGGTGGTGCATCAGCTCTGAGCTCAGATCCTGCCCATGAGCAGCAGGACGATGAGGATGACGACCACCAGGCCGACGCCGCCGACAGGGCCATAGCCCCACGAGCGGCTGTAGCCCCAACTGGGCAGTACGCCGATCAGGATCAGGATCAGGACGATGAGCAGAATCAGTGAGAGCGACATAAGCCTTGGTTCCTTGTGGTTGTGATGGCAAATGGGCGGTTAGGCCCTTGCGGCGCGTCCTGCCTCCAGATGCAGGCTGCGTGCCGCATTTGTCGCAGCTGGCGCGCGGCGGCGGGGTAGGCGGGCGGCGCGCAGCAGAGTAAGGCGGCAGGCCGGCAGCTGCGACGGGCGGCTCTCCTACAGGACGCGGCTGGCCGCCGCCTTAGCGTTGCCGCTCCTCGAAACCCCACAGGAGCGTGACGCATGACCCGACCCCCTTCCGCCCAGGCCACCAGCGCCGAAGCTGCCGCACGCAACACCGATAGCGGCCCTGCCACGGTCCCCGAAGGCGCCAAGACGCCGGCCGCCACCAAAGCCGCGCAGACACAGCAGCTGGCCGCCGGCATGCCCACCAATCCGACCAAGCCCGCAGAGTACGGAGAGGCCAGCGGCCTCGCTCCCAGCACCGGAGCGACAGTGGAGGCGGACTCGCGCCTGCCGCTGGCCAGCGCGTTGTCGGAAGAAAACACCAATGACAAGACCGGGACGGTGGCCCCCGAGGGCCGCAACAACACCATCGACACCCTGGACCGGGTGCGTGTGGATTCCACCGGCCAGGTGCTGACCACGAACCAGGGCGTACCCATCTCGGATAACCAGAACACGCTGTCGGCCGGCGTGCGCGGGCCGGCGCTGCTCGAAGACTTCATCCTGCGCGAGAAACTCACCCACTTCGACCACGAGCGCATCCCCGAGCGCGTGGTGCACGCCCGGGGATCGGGTGCGCATGGCTACTTCGAGTGCACGGAGGCGATTACCGACATCACCCGCGCCGCGCCCTTTCAGCAGGTGGGTAAGAAGACGCCGGTGTTCGTGCGTTTTTCCACCGTGGTGGGCGAGCGCGGCTCCAAGGACACAGCGCGCGACGTGCGCGGCTTCGCCGTGAAGTTCTATACCGACGAGGGCAACTGGGACCTGGTGGGCAACAACATGCCGGTGTTTTTCATTCAGGACGCGATGAAGTTCCCCGACCTGGTGCACGCCGCCAAGCCCGAGCAGCACCACCAGATGCCCCAGGCCGCCAGCGCCCACGACACCTTCTGGGATTTCGTCTCGCTCATGCCCGAATCCACGCACATGCTGATGTGGCACATGTCGGATCGGGCGATACCGCGCAGCTACGCCACCATGCAGGGCTTTGGCGTGCACACCTTCCGCTGCGTGAACGCCGAAGGCAAGGCGACGCTGGTGAAGTTTCACTGGTTGCCCCTGGCGGGCACGCATTCGCTGGTGTGGGACGAGGCGGTGAAGATCTCCGGCGCCGACCCGGACTTCAACCGGCGCGACCTGTGGGAGCGCATCGACAGCGGCGCCTATCCACAGTGGGACCTGGCCGTGCAGCTGTTCACCGAGGAACAGGCAGAAGCTTTCAGCTTCGACGTGCTGGACTCCACCAAGATCATTCCCGAGGAGCTGGTGCCACTACGCGTCATCGGCCGCATGACGCTGGACCGCAACCCGGACAACTTTTTTGCCGAGACCGAGCAGGTGGCCTTTTGCATCGCCAACATCATCCCCGGCATCGACTTCACCAATGACCCGCTGCTGGCCGGGCGCATCCATTCGTACTTTGACACGCAGCTGCTGCGCCTGGGCGGACCGAACTTCCACGAGATTCCCATCAACGCTCCCGTCGTGCAGGTGCACAACAACCAGCGCGACGGCTTCCATCGCCAGGCCATACCACGCGGACGGGTGGCCTACGAGCCCAATTCGCTGGCCGGAGGGTGCCCCTTCCAGGCGGGCATGCAGGGTTTCATGACGGTGCCTGCGCGCGCAGAGAACCGCGAGGGCGCGGCCAAGATCCGCGCCAAGCCAGAGAAGTTCGCCGAGCACTATGCGCAGGCCCGCCTGTTCCTGGAAAGCCAGACGCTGGCGGAGCAGGCCCACATCGCCGCCGCCTTCCGCTTCGAGCTGAGCAAGGTGACCGTGCCCGCGGTGCGTGAGCGCATGGTGGCTTCGCTGCGCAACGTGTCCGAGGAACTCGCCGCACAGGTGGGCGAGGGCCTGGGCATGGACCCGCTGCCTGCGCCCCTGGCGCCGGCCATGGCCAATCCGCCCGAGCCTGAGGTCACGCGTTCGGAATTTCTGTCGCTGATGGCACGACCGGGCGATGGCTCCATTGCCGGGCGCAAGGTGGCGATCGTGGTAGGACCGGACACCGATGCCGCGTTGGCGCGCGAGCTGCAGCAGGCCTTGCTGGAGCGCGGTGCCGTGGGCCGCTTCGTGGGCGCGCGCATCGGGCCGGTGGCGGCGCAGGGGGGCGAGCTGGACGCCGATGCCTCGACTGAAAACTCGCCCGCTTTCCTGTTCGACGCTCTGGCCATCCCCGGCGCCAGCGAGCAGATGGCGCGCGATGCCCACGTGGACGAGTTCGTGCGCGACACCTACCGCCATTGCAAGCCCATCTTTGCCTCCGGAGCGGCGGCCGACTTGGTCAGGCGGGTGCTGCCACGGGACCTGGATACGGCGGTCGACCCGGCCTTGCTGCTGCAAGACGACAACGCAGGGCAAAAAGCGCTGCAGCGCTTCGTGGCCCTGTTGGGTGCGCCGCGCGACTTCTCGCGCGAGACCGATCCGCCGCGCGTTTGAGGCCTGATCGGGAAACCTCTGCCATGACAGACCCCAAAAAAGCCTCGCACCCGGTGCCCGCGTCCTCAGGGCGTAACCGCTTCGCGACCCATCGCACGCTCATCCTGGCGGCCATTGTCGTGGCCTTCCTGCTGCTGGCGATCTGGGTTCCGTGGTAGCCGGGGCTTACGCCGGACCCCTAGCACAAAGGCCGGCGCTGGGCGCCGGCCTTTTAAGCCTCTGGAGCGGGAGGAGGACAGGAGCGTGCGGTTAGCCCGCCAGGCCCTGCGCCAAAAAGGGCGTCTTGGCAGCCCCGGCAGCCCCGGCATCCTCGCGCTTCTTGAGCGCGGTGATGCGGGGGATCTGCGTGGACGGGTCCAGCACAAGGCGGCTTTCCTCGGCTGGAGACAGCTCTGCCTGCAGCCGTGCCACGCGGTCGCGGTACATCTGGGCCAGGGCGCTATGGTGCTCGGCAGCGTTTTCATGCTCCAGGGCGGCCATGCGGGCCTCGTCCATGCAGCGCTGCGCACGGCGCGTGTAGATGGTGGCGGGGTCGAAGAATCGCTTGAACATGGCCGGTCTCCTGGCAGATGGGGTATGGCTGGACATTACGTGTGCGCACGGCCAAGCGCACGTCAGACGACAGCGTTAGCGCCCGCCGGAAAGCGCACGGACGCGCCGTCGGCCCCGGCGCGGCGAGCAGGCCGCTGGCACACTGGAACACCGCTTTTTTTCCTCTCGGATTCATTCATGGCGAAATCCTCCTTTGTCCGCCCGCAGGGCGAGCGCCGGGCCCTGCTGTGGCTGGTGGCTCTGGGTTTCTTCATGCAGACGCTGGACGCCACCATCGTCAATACGGCGCTGCCGGCCATGGCGCGCGACCTGGGCGAGAGCCCGCTGCAGATGCACTCGGTCATCGTCGCCTATTCACTGGCGATGGCGGTCCTGATCCCGGCATCGGGCTGGCTGGCCGACCGTTTCGGCACGCGCAGGGTCTTCATGGCGGCCATCGCGTTGTTCGTGGCCGGTTCGGTGCTGTGCGCGCTGTCGCCGTCGCTGCCGCTGCTGGTGGGATCGCGCGTGGTGCAGGGCCTGGGCGGGGCGCTGCTGCTGCCCGTGGGCCGGCTGGCCGTGCTGCGCGCCTTTCCGCGCGACGAATTCATCCAGGCCATGAGCTTCGTGGCCATCCCCGGCTTGATCGGGCCGCTGATCGGCCCGACGCTGGGCGGCTGGATGGTGGAGTACGCCTCCTGGCACTGGATTTTCTGGGTCAACGTGCCGGTCGGGCTGCTCGGCCTGGTGGCGGCACGCCGTTACATGCGCGCCCAGGACGTGCAGGGCACGCGTCGCTTCGACGCGGTGGGCTACGGCCTGCTGGCCTTCGGCATGGCCGGGGTCTCGCTGGGCGTGGAGGGCATGGCCGGCGGCGGCGTGCGCCGGGCCTCGGCGCTGGTGCTGCTGGTCTTCGGCCTGGCCAGCCTCGCGGCCTACGGGCTGCACGCGCTGCGCAGCAGCAGCCCGCTGTTCGCCCCGGCGCTGTTTGGGGTGCGCACGCTGCGCGTGGGGCTGCTGGGCAACTTCTTCTCGCGCCTGGGCAGCTCGGCCATGCCCTTCATGATTCCGCTGGTGTTGCAGGTCAGCCTGGGCTACGCGCCTATGCAGGCCGGCATGATGATGCTGCCCACGGTGCTGGGCAGCATGGCGGTGAAGCCGCTGGTCACGCGCATCGTGCAGCGCTTCGGCTACCGTGAGGTACTGGTGGCCAACACCTTTGCGCTGGCGCTGCTGGTCATCAGTTTCGCCGTGGTTGCGCCCGGCTATCCGGTGGCGCTGATGGTGGCGCAGCTGGCGCTGTTCGGCGCGGTGAACTCGATGCAGTTCTCGGCCATGAACACCATCACGCTGAAGGACCTGGAGCCGGCGCATGCCAGCAGCGGCAACAGCCTGCTGTCGATGGTCCAGATGCTGGCCATGGGCATGGGCGTGGCACTGGCCGGCGCCGTGCTGGCCAGCATGCAGGCGCACTTTGGCGACGGCGCGGGCACGCTGAATGCCTTCCGCGTGACCTTCGCCTGCATGGGCCTGCTGACGCTGGCGGCCACGGCGCTGTTCTTCCAGCTGCCGCCGCACGAGCCGCCGCGCCCGCATCCGCTGGGGCCGATCGAGCAAAGTTGAGGCCACCGCGGTCAGACGGCCTTGTCCTACGCGGCGAGGGTCCGTTACAGCTCTGGCTGCCTGCAGGCGGCGCCCGTAGCATGCAGCCACATTTTTGACAGCTAGGAGAGGACGCATGGTCTTTCGCATCTCGATCGCCATGGTCGCGGCACTGGTACTGCTGGCGGGCATGGCGCCGGGGCCGTTCAACGATGCCATGCAGGCGGTGCTGGCGATGGTCGTGCGCGGCGCCGGGTGGATGTACCTGCTGGTGGTGTTTCTGGCGCTGCTGTTCCTGCTCTACGTAGCCTTCGGGCGCCTGGGACGGCTGCGCATCGGCGGCGAAGACGCCGAACCGGAGTTCTCGCGCACCAGCTGGCTGGCCATGCTGTTCGCTGCAGGCATGGGCATCGGGTTGGTGTTCTGGGGCGCGGCGGAGCCCGTCTCGCATTTCCTCAATCCGCCCGAGGGCCTGCAGCCACAAAGCCCGGCCGCGGCGCGGGCTGCGATGCGCTATGCGTTTTTCCACTGGGGCCTGCACCCCTGGGCCATCTACGCCCTCATCGGACTGGCGATGGCATGGTTCCAGTACAACCGCGGCGGGCGCGGCCTGGTCAGCGACATGCTGGAGCCCGTGATCGGCGCGCGCCACCACGGTGCGCTGGGCCATGCGGTGAACATTGCCGCCGTGGTGGCCACGGCCATCGGCGTGGCCACCACCCTGGGCTTCGGCACGATCCAGATCGCCGCCGGGTTGCACCGGGTGTTCGGCATTTCCCCGGGCAAGACCACGCAGCTGGTCACCATTGCCGTGGCCTTCGTGCTGTACATGGCCTCCAGCACCAGCGGCGTGGAGCGCGGCATCAAATGGCTGTCCAACTTCAACCTGGCCCTGGCCGGCCTTCTGATGCTGGCCGTGCTGCTCATCGGCCCCACGGGATTCATCTTCGATACCTTCACCACCACACTGGGTGCCTACATCAATCAGTTGGTGGTGATGAGCCTGCGCCTGTCGCCGTTCTCCGACAACACCTGGGTGCGCGACTGGACGGTGTTTTACTGGGCTTGGTGGATCGCCTGGGCGCCCTTCGTAGGCGCCTTCATCGCGCGCGTATCGCGCGGGCGCACGGTGCGCGAGTTCGTGGTGGGCGTGGTGCTGGCGCCCAGCCTGCTGGGCTTCGTATGGTTCTCGGTGTTCGGTGGAGCGGCACTGCAGGCGCTCATCTTTGGCGAGGTGGACCTGCTGCAGGCGCTGGCCGGCGGCTACGAGACGGTGCTGTTCGCGCTGTTCGATAGCCTGCCAGGCAGCAGCCTGCTGGCCCTGGTGGCGCTGGCGCTGCTGATCATCTTCTTCGTCACCTCGGCGGATTCGGCTGTGCTGGTGCTGGCCAGCATGTCCACCGACGAGGCGGGCGACCCGCCCTTGTACAAACGCGCCGTCTGGGGCGTGGCCGTGGCGCTGATCGCCGCCGCCCTCCTGCTGGCCGGCGGGCTGGATGCGCTGCAGAACCTGATCACCATCGCAGCGCTGCCTTTTGCGGTGATGATGGCTCTGGTCATGGTCAGCGTCTACCGCGAGCTGGACGGCGAGGACACCAGGCTGCGCCGCCGCGCCCAGCGCATGCGCCGCATGATGGAGCTGTGGATCGCCCGCGAGCGCGAGGCGCAGCGTGGTGGCGACGGCCGCCCCGGCACCAGCGAGCCGGTCAATCCCCCGCGTCTCCCATGAAGCCTCCGCTCTGGTGCGCCCACAGCCGGGCGTAGATGCCGCCCAATGCCAGCAATTGGGCGTGCGTGCCCTGCTCGACGATGCGGCCCTCGTCCAGCACGATCAGCCGGTCCATGGCGGCGATGGTGGACAGGCGGTGGGCGATGGCGATCACCGTCTTGCCGTGCATCAGATCCTGCAGACTGTGCTGAATGGCCAATTCGGCCTCGCTGTCCAGCGCGCTGGTGGCCTCATCCAACAGCAGGATGGGCGCGTCCTTGAGCAGCACCCGGGCGATGGCCACGCGCTGGCGCTGCCCACCCGAGAGCTTCACGCCGCGCTCGCCCACCTGGGCGTCGTAGCCGCTGCGGCCCTGCAGGTCGGTCAGCTGCTCGATGAACTCGGCCGCTTCGGCGCGGTCAGCGGCAGCGCGCATCTCCTGCTCGCTGGCGTCTGGCCGGCCGTACAGAATGTTTTCGCGCATTGAGCGGTGCAGCAGCGAGGTGTCCTGCGTGACCATGCCGATGGCCCCGCGCAGGCTGTCCTGCGTGACGTGGCGAATGTCCTGCCCATCGATCAGGATGCGTCCGCTGCCCACGTCCGACAGGCGCAGCAGCAGATTGACCAGTGTGGACTTGCCCGCGCCCGAGCGCCCGATCAGGCCGATGCGCTCGCCCGGGCGGATGGTCAGCTGCAGATGGTCGATGACCTGCCGCCCGCCGTCCTTATAGGCAAAGCTCACGTCGTCGAAGGTGATCTCGCCGCGGCTGACGACCAGCGGCCGGGCATCGGGCGCGTCGTTGATGCTGCGCGGGCGCGTCAGCGTCACGATGCCGTCCTGAATGGTGCCCACGTTCTCGAACAGGCCCGTCATCTGCCACATGATCCAGTGCGAGTAGCCCATCAGCCTCAGCGCCATGGCCAGCACCGCAGCCACCACGCCGGCGCTGGCCTGGCCCTGGGTCCACAGCCACAGGGCCGTGCCGCCCGAGCCCAGCAGCAGCAGGGTGATCATGAGGTGATTGGTGATCTCGAAGCGGCTGACCAGGCGCATCTGGGCATAGCCCGTGGCCTTGAAAGCCTCCATGGCGTTGCGTGCGTACTCGGCTTCGCGCCGGGTGTGGGCGAACAGCTTGACGGTGGTGATGTTGGTGTATGCGTCGGTCACCCGGCCGGTCATCATGGACCGCGCGTCGGCCTGGGCCTTGCCGATGGCGCCCAGCCGCGGCACGAAGTACCAGCAGGCGGCGCCATAGCCGGCCAGCCACAGGGCAAAGGGCAGCACCAGCCGCCACTCAAAGCTGGCCGCCAGCACCAGAATGCCGATCATGTAGACGCTCACGCCGACCAGCACGTCCACCACCATGAAGACCACTTCGCGCACCGACAACGCCGTCTGCATGACCTTGGTGGTGATGCGCCCGGCGAACTCGTCCGCGTAGAACGACATGCTTTGGCCCAGCATCAGCCGGTGGAACAGCCAGCGCAGCCGCATGGGGAAATTGATGGCCAGCACCTGGTGCATGACGGCTGTGTGCAGGGTCAGCAGCAGCGTGCTGGACAGCAGCACCGCCGCGATGGCCAGCACCGTGCTCAGCTGGGTCTGCCAGAAGTCCAGGGGCGAGACCACGGCCAGCCAGTCCACCACCCGCCCGAGGATGGCGAACAGCAGCGCCTCATAGATCGCCAGCAGGGCGGAGGTGAGGGTCAGCAGGGCGATCCAGCCGCGCATGCCCTGGGTGCAGCGCCATACGAAGGCGAAAAAGCCTTGCGGCGGCGACTGGGGTTCGGCGGCCGGATAGGGCGGCACGCGGCCCTCGAAGTAGCGAAACAACACGGGGCGGTTTTTTTGCATTGAACGGCCGCCCAATATATCGGGCGGCAGCGCGCCGCGTGCGGCGGCGGGTCGGCTTTGCTCCCCCTGGACAGCGCGCCCGAGGTCGGGGCCGCACGCCCGCGCTTAGGGCGTGAGCACGTTCTCAAGCCCCGATGAATGCGGCTATGCTGCAGACCACCATGCAAGCCCTCCCGCAGTTGCGCCACGAAGGTTGGCACCGCCTGCCCGGCCTCGTCGTGGCGTTGGCCGGCATCCTGGCCAGCTACGGCTGGTGGCAGTACCAGGAAGGCGTCATGCAGTCGCTGGCCAGCGTGCGCTTCGAGCGCCAGGCGATCGCTGCCGCCGATGCGCTGCAGCGCGGCGTGGAGACCAAGGGCGACCTGTTGGTGGGTCTGCGCGGCCTGCTCATGGTCACCCCGGACCTGCCGCGCGCCGATTTCGAGCGCGTGGCGCAGTCGCTGAAGCTGGACATGGGCCATGGCAGCGTGCTGAACCTGCACTTCACGCGGGCCGTGCCCGCCGCCGAGCGCTCCGCGTTCGAGGTCGGCGCCCGGGTCGATCCCCACGTGGACGGCAGCCTGCCGTCGCATTTCACCATCCACCCGGTGCTGGATGTGTCCGAGCACTTCGTGGTCGATTTCGTCTGGCCGGTGCAGGGCAACGAGCAGGTCCAGGGGCTGGACATCCAGTCCCAGCCCGCCAACGTGCAGGGCTACCTGGTGGCACGCGACACCGGCGCGCTGGTCGTCACGGCGCCCTTTTCCATGGCCCAGGAAGGCCCGGGAGGGGCGGCCATCAACATCCGGCTGCCAGTGTTCCTGCCGGCGCCGCCAGGCCAGCAGCCGCGCTTTCTGGGCGCCGTGGGGGCGCTGGTCAGCATCAGCGTCCTGGTGGAGGGCATGCGCGACCGGGGCTACCTGGACGGGCTGCTGCTGTCCGTGCACGACGTCGGGCTGGCCACGGGCGCGCAGCCGCAGCCACCCCAGCCGCTATACGTGGGCGACGATCTTTCCGTGGGCAGCGGGCACATCCGGCACGACGTGCAGGTGGGCGGGAGGCTGTGGCGCGTGGAGATCGCACGCACGCAGTCCTTCCTGACGCCGCAGGAAGAGCACCTGCCGGCCAGCATGGCGGCGGGGGCGCTGCTGGTGACGGCCCTGCTGACCGCCCTCGTGGCCTTGCTGGCGCGGCGGCGGGTACAGGCGCTGGCCCATGCGGAGCTGGCCTCACGCGCCGCACGCGAGAGCGAATCGCGCTTTCGCGCCGTGTTCAACCAGGCGGCCGTGGGCATGGCCCAGGTGCACTCCGCCCAGGGCGGCGTGGTGCGGGCCAACCAGCGCTTTTGCGAGCTGCTGGGCTACGACAGCGAGGAGATTGCCAGCCTGCACATGCAGGATGTCATCCACCCCGAAGACCTGCCCGGCAACCAGGCACTGCTGGCGCGCCTGATCGCCGGTGAAATCCCCGAATACCGGCTGGAGCAGCGTTTCCGCCGCAAGGACGGCAGCCAGGTTTGGGTGGATGTCACGGTCTCGGCCATGCGCGGCGGTGACGGCCCGGTGAGCTACCACATCGTGGTGGTTCAGGACATTAGCGAGCGGCGCAACACCGAGGACGAGCTGCACTACCTGGCCTACAACGACCTGCTGACCGGCCTGCCCAACCGCCGCCTGCTGATGGACCGCCTGGAACAGGCCCTGGTCATGAGCGCGCGACATCAGACCTGCGGCGCCGTGCTGCTGCTGGATCTGGACCAGTTCAAGACGCTGAACGAAACCCGCGGCCACGAGGCCGGCGACAAGCTGCTGCGCGGCGTGGCCGAGCGGCTGCGCCGCTGCGTGGGCAGCGGCGATACCCTGGCACGCCAGGGCGGCGACGAGTTCGTGGCCGTGCTGCGCGAGCTGGGCGGTACCTCCGAGGAAGCGGCCGCCCACGCGGAGGAGGTGGCGCAGCGCATGCTGGCGGCACTGCACGAGCCCTTCGAGCTGGACGGCGGCGAGCCGCACCACACCACGCTCAGCATCGGCGTGACGGTGTTTGGCAGCCAGGGTGAGGCCGCCGAGGACCTGATCAAGCACAGCGAGCTGGCCATGTACGAGGCGAAGGCAGCCGGGCGCAACACGCTGCGTTTCTTTGACCCGCAGATGCAGGCCGCCGTGGCCGCCCGCGTGCAGCTGGAGGCGGACATGCGCGTCGGCCTGGCCACCGGGCAGTTCGAGCTGTACTACCAGCCCAAGATGGCCGACGGCCGCATCCGCGGCGCCGAGGCGCTGCTGCGCTGGCGCCATCCGCAGCGCGGCTTCGTCTCGCCGGCCGAATTCATACCGCTGGCCGAGGATTGCGGCCTGATCCTGCAGCTGGGCCAGTGGGTGCTGCACACCGCCTGTGCCCAACTGGCCGCCTGGAGCGGCCACCCGCTGCTGGGCGAGCTGGCCTTGGCGGTGAACGTCAGCCCGCGCCAGTTCCATGAAAGTGGCTTTGTCGCCCAGGTGCTGCAGGCGCTGGCCGGCAGCGGCGCCGAGGCCCGCCGGCTGCGCCTGGAGCTGACCGAAGGCATGCTGCTGCAGGACATGGAAGACACCATCGCCAAGATGGTGCAGCTGCGCGGCTACGGCGTGGGCTTTGCGCTGGACGACTTCGGTACCGGCTACTCGTCGCTGGCCTACCTCAAGCGGCTGCCGCTGCACGAGCTGAAGATCGACCAGGGCTTCGTGCGCGACGTGCTGACCGACCCCAACGACGCGGCCATCGCCCGTACCATCATCGCCCTGGGCAGCAGCCTGGGCCTGGAGGTGGTCGCCGAAGGGGTGGAAACCGAGGCGCAGCGCGCCTTCCTGGAGCGCCACGGCTGCCGCGTCTGGCAGGGCTATTTGCTGGCGCCGCCGCTGCCGCGCGAGCGTTTCGAGGCGCTGGTCGCGGAGCGCGCCGCCCAAGCGGTCTGACGTGCTATCGCAAAAATAGCTGCCTGCGCTTGTCCAGCAAGGGCCAGGGCTGTTTTTGACCATTAATCCGCCGAGAGCTCCGGCGACGGGTGCCACGCAGCGGCACGGTTATCATTTCAGCCCCCTTCCGCGTCCCGCCGCTTCTGTTGTCCCTGTGCGCCTGAGCTCCATCAAACTTGCCGGCTTCAAGTCCTTCGCCGAACCCACCCAGTTCGTGCTGCCGGGCCAGCTCGTCGGCGTGGTCGGGCCCAACGGTTGTGGCAAGTCCAACATCATGGACGCTGTGCGCTGGGTGCTGGGCGAGTCGCGCGCCAGCGAGCTGCGCGGCGAGTCCATGCAGGACGTGATCTTCAACGGCACCACCAGCCGCAAGCCCGCCAGCCGGGCCAGCGTGGAGCTGGTCTTCGACAACCACGACCACCGCGCCGGCGGGCAGTGGAACCAGTTCACCGAAATCGCCGTCAAGCGCGTGCTCACGCGCGACGGCACTTCCAGCTACTACATCAACAACCAGCCCGTGCGCCGGCGCGACGTGCAGGACGTCTTCCTGGGCACCGGCCTGGGCCCGCGCGCCTACGCCATCATCGGCCAGGGGACGATCTCCCGCATCATCGAGTCGCGCCCCGAGGACCTGCGCCTGTTCCTGGAAGAGGCGGCCGGCGTGTCCAAGTACAAGGAACGCCGGCGCGAAACGGAAAACCGACTGGCCGGCACGCGTGAGAACCTGACCCGCGTCGAGGACATCCTGCGCGAGCTGGATGCCAACCTGGAGAAGCTGGAAAAGCAGGCCGAAGTCGCCGCCCGCTACAACCAGCTGAACGACCAGGCCACGCTGCGCCAGCAGCAGCAGTGGTTTTTGAAGCGCACCGAAGCGCAGGCCGAACAGGACCGCGTGCGCAGCGAAGGCCTGCAGGCCGTGAACGACCTGGAGGCACGCACCGCCGAGCTGCGCCATGTCGAGGCCGAGCTGGAAACCGTACGCCAGGCCCATTACAGCGCCGGCGACGCGGTCAACCAGGCCCAGGGGCGGCTGTACGAGGCCACCGCCGAGGTGGGCCGGCTGGAGGCCGAGATCCGCTACGTGGTGGAAGGCCGGCAGCGGGTGCAGCTGCGGCTGCAGCAGCTCGCCGAACAGATCGAGGAATGGGCCGCGCGCAAGGCCGAAGCCGAGGCCGAGGCCGAGCGGCTGGAGGCCGAGGGCTTCGACGCCGAGGAGCAGGCCGAGCTGCTGGCCGCCCAGGTCGAGGAGCAGGCCATGGCCCTGCCCGAACTGGAGGATGCCCTGCGCCAGGCGCGCGAGCGCAGCGAAAGCCAGCGCAGCGCCGTGGTGCAGATCCAGCAGCAGATCCAGGTGCTGGCCGCCGAGCAGCGCAGCATGGACGAACAGGCGCGCCAGCTGGCCGCGCGTGGCGAGCGCCTGCGCGCCGATCAGGGCGCCCTGGAAGCGCCGGATGAGGCCCGCCTGGACCACCTGCGCCAACAGTTGGCGGAAGCCGAGGAAGCCGCCGAAGTGGCCGAAGGCCGCCTGGCCGAGCTGCAGGACGCCGTGCCCCAGCTGGACGAAGAGCGCCGCGTGCGCCAGCAGGCGCTCAACGCCGAGACCGCGCGCCAGTCCGAGCTGGCCGCCCGGCTGTCGGCCCTGCAGGCGCTGCAGGAGCGCGTGAAGGTGGACGGCAAGCTCCAGCCCTGGCTGGCGCGCCACGGCCTGGACGGCCTACAGGGTCTGTGGAGTCGCATTCACATTGAGCCCGGCTGGGAAAGCGCGCTGGAGGCCGCCCTGCGTGAGCGCCTGGCCGCGCTGCCCGTGGGCCGACTGGAGAGCGTGCGCGGCTTTGCCGGCCCCGGCACGCACGAAGGGCCGCCGGCGCGCCTGGCCTTCTACAGCACACCTATCTCCGCACCCGCGGCGCTGGCCCCGGCCGGCGGGCTGCCGCGCCTGTCCGACCTGCTGCGCGTGCCCGACGCACCCTTGCGCGCAGTGCTGGCCGGCTGGCTGCACGGCTGCCATACGGCCGGCTCGCTGGACGAGGCCCTGGCCGCCCGCGCCGCTTTAAACCCGGGCGAGGTGATCTATGTCGCCTCCGGCCACGCGGTGCGCCCGCACAGCGTGGAATTCCATGCCCCCGACTCCGAACAGTCCGGCCTGCTGGCGCGCGCCCAGGAGATCGAGCACCTGCAAAAGGAGGTGCGCGCCCAGGCCTTGATCGCCGAAGAGGCCGGCACCGCCCTGGCACGGGCCGAAGGCTCTTTGGCCGACGCCTCGCAGCGCCTGGTGGGCGCGCGGCGCGAGGCCAGCGAGGCCCAGGGCCGCGCCCACGAATTGCAGATGCAGACCCTGCGCCTCACCCAGGCGCTGGAGCAGGCGCGCGCGCGCAGCCAACAGATCGGCGCCGACCTGCACGAGGTGCAGCAGCAACTGGCCGACCTGCACGAGCGCAAGGCCATGGCCGAGGCGCGCTTTGAAGAACTGGACATGCAGCTGGCCGACACCCAGGAGCGCCACGCGCAGTTGGGCGAGCGGGTGATCGAGGCCGAGCGTCGCGTCAATGAGTGCCGCGAGCAGCAGCGCCAGCTGGAGCGGCGCGCCCAGGAGGCCGAGTTCGCCCAGCGCAGCCTGGGCGCGCGCCGCGCCGAGCTGGCCCGTACCGTAGACACGGCCGCCCGCCAGACCCAGAGCCTGCACGAGGAGCGCGAACGCGCCAGCGCCGAGCAGGCCCGCCTGAGCGATGCCGCCGCCCAGGGCGGCTTGCAGCAGGCGCTGGAGGCAAAAATGGAGCGCGAGCGCGAGCTGGCCGCGCAGCGTAGCCAGTACGGTGAACTCACCGCCCGGCTGCGCGCCAGCGACGAGCGGCGCATGCAGGGCGAGCACACGCTGGAGCCGCTGCGCCAGCGCATCACCGAGCTGCAGCTCAAGGAGCAGGCAGCCCGGCTGGGCCTGGAGCAGTACGACTCGCTGCTGACGGACGCCCAGGCCGACCTGCAGGCGCTGGCCCAGTCCGTCGCCGAGGGCAACGTACGCCTGGCCGGCCTGCAGGGCGAGATCGACCGCCTGCAGCGCGAGATTGCCGCCTTGGGCGCCGTCAACCTGGCGGCGCTGGAGGAGCTCGGCCTGGCGCGCGAGCGCAAGGGCTTCCTCGACGCACAGATGCAGGACTTGCAGCTCGCCATGACCACACTGGAGGACGCCATCCGCAAGATCGATGGCGAGACACGCAGCCTGCTGTCGGGCACTTTCGAGGCCGTCAACGACCACTTCGGCCGCATGTTCCCCGAGCTGTTCGGCGGCGGCCAGGCGCGTCTGACCATGACCGGCGAGGAAATCCTCGACTCCGGCGTGCAGGTCATGGCCCAGCCGCCGGGCAAGAAGAACCAAACCATCCACCTGCTGTCCGGCGGCGAGAAGGCGCTCACCGCCATCGCCCTGGTGTTCGCCATCTTCCAGCTCAACCCGGCGCCCTTTTGCCTGCTGGACGAGGTGGACGCGCCGCTGGATGATGCCAACACCGAGCGCTATGCGCGCCTGGTGGCCAGCATGTCGCGCGGCACGCAATTCCTCTTCATCAGCCACAACAAGATCGCCATGGAGATGGCCGAGCAGCTGATCGGCGTGACCATGCAGGAGCAGGGCGTTTCGCGCATCGTGGCCGTGGACATGGAGTCCGCACTTTCCATGGCCGAGGCCTGAACCATTCACCGACCATGAGCAACTTCCAACTGGGTCTCATCATTGCTGGCGCCATCGTGCTGATCGTCGTGGTCGCGCACAACGCCTGGACGCACCATCGCAACGCGCCCCGTCGCGCCCGCCCATCGGACGGCTCCGCTCCGGCCGCCGACGACGGCACGCGCCACGAACCGGCCTTCGACGGCCCGCCGCTGGGCGAGGAGGGCGGGGGCGACCTGTCCGGCCACACCGTGGACCCGCGTGACGCGCTGCAACTGCCCGTGCCCCCGGCCGAGCGCCGCGGCGGGCTGGACGCGCTGGTCGACGCCATCGCCCCCATCACCGCCGAGCAACCCGTCTCGGGCGATGCCGCCCTGGCAGCCATGCCCACGACGCGCCGCGCCGGCAGCAAGCCGTTCGCCATCGAGGGCTGGAACGAATCCGCGCGCCAGTGGGAGACGCCCCGGCCCGGCCAGCGCTACCAGCTGCTGCAGGCCGGCGTGCAGCTGGCCAACCGCACCGGTGCGCTCAACGAGATCGAGTACTCCGAATTCGTCATGAAGACCCAGCAGTTCGCCGACGCGCTAAACGCCGCCGTGGACTTCCCCGACATGCTGCACGAGGTGGCGCGCGGGCGCGAACTCGACCAGTTCGCCAGCGACCACGACGCGCAGCTGACCTTCGTGCTGCGCGCCCGCCAGGCTGCTTGGAGCCCCGGCTACGTGCAGCAGAACGCCGCCCGCGTGGGCCTGATCCCCGGCGCCATGCCCGGGCGCATGGTGCTGCCTGCCGCCAGCGCCGGACTGCCGCCGGTGCTGACCCTGGCGTACGACGCGCAGGCCGCCATGTCCGACGACCCGGAGCAGTCCGCCCTGCGCGAGGTGTCCCTCAGCCTGGACGTGGCCCAGGTGGCGCGCGGCGAGCAGCCTTTCGCCCGCCTGCGCGAGGTGGCCCAGGAGCTGTGCGAGGCCATGGACGGTGTGCTGTGCGACCAGAACGGCATGCCTCTGCCGGCCATGGCCATCGACCCCATCGCCAGCGATCTCGAGCAGCTGTACGACCAGCTGGATGCGCGCGAGCTGTCGGCCGGCTCGGCCCTGGCGCGCCGTCTTTTCAGCTGAACGCGATGACCGGACAATCGGAGCTTTTTTCGGCCCCAGCGCCCAAGGGGCAAGCGCTGGCAGCTAGCAAAATCGTAGCGCTGCGCACGCAGCTGAACCGCTGGGCGCACGAGTACTACGTGCAGGACGCGCCCAGCGTGCCCGACGCCGAGTACGACCGCGCGTTCCAGCAGCTGCAGGCGCTGGAGGGTGCCTATCCCGACCTGGTCACGCCCGACTCGCCCACGCAGCGCGTCATCGGAGCCGTGATGGAGGGCCTGACGCCCGTGCGCCACCGCGTGCCCATGCTCAGCATCCGCACCGAGACCGATACCGAGGGCAGCGGCGCCGAAACCTTCGACGCCCGCGTGCGGCGCGAGCTGAAACTGCTCCCCGACGCCCCGCCCATCGAGTACGTGGCCGAGCCCAAGTTCGACGGCCTGGCCATGAGCCTGCGCTACGAAAGCGGCCGCCTGGTGCAGGCGGCCACGCGCGGCGACGGCGAGGTGGGCGAGGACGTCACGCACAACATCCGCACCATCCGCCAGATCCCGCTGACCCTGCCCCAAGGCGCGCCGCCGGTGCTGGAGGTGCGTGGCGAGGTCTACATGCGCCGGGCGGACTTCGAGCGCCTGAACGAGCGCCAGCGCGAGCGCGGCGACAAGACCTTCGTCAACCCGCGCAACGCCGCCGCCGGCGCCGTGCGCCAGCTCGACTCGAAAATAGCCGCGCAGCGCCGGCTGTCGTTCTTCGCCTATGGCCTGGGCGAAGTCACGGCGGCGGCCGAGGGCGGGCCCGAGTTCGCCTCGCACTACCAGCTGCTGCAGCAGCTGAAAAAGTGGGGTTTTCCGGTTTCTGACCTTGTACAGAAAGCGCTGGGCGCTCCTGAACTCATAGCGTATCACCAGCACGTCGGCGCCCTGCGCGACGCGCTGCCCTTCGACATCGACGGCGTGGTCTACAAGGTCGACAGCCTGCGGCTGCAGCGCCAGCTGGGCTTCGTCACGCGCGAGCCGCGCTGGGCCGTGGCGCACAAGTACCCGGCGCAGGAGATGCTCACACGCGTGGAGGGCATCGACATCCAGGTCGGGCGCACCGGCAAGCTGACCCCCGTGGCGCGGCTGGCGCCGGTGTTTGTCGGCGGTGTCACCGTCACCAACGCCACGCTGCACAACCTGTTCGAGATCCGCAAGAAGGGCGTGCGCGTGGGCGACCAGGTCATCGTGCGCCGCGCCGGCGACGTGATCCCCGAGGTGGTGGGCACCGTGCCGGCCGCGCTGGCGCCGGTGGCCCAGGCGCTGGCCGGCTCGGACGCGCTGGCCGACGCGGCCGCCGACGCCCAGGGCGAGGCGGCTGACGCCGGCCGCGCCGCGCCGCGGGTGCCCTACGTGCCCAACTTCCGCATGCCGCGCCAGTGCCCCGTGTGCGGCAGCGCCGTGGTGCGCGAAAAGGGCGAGGCCAACCACCGCTGCACGGGCGGCATCTTCTGCCCGGCACAGGCCAAGCAGGCGCTGCTGCACTTCGCGCAGCGCCGCGCCATGGACATCGAAGGCCTGGGCGAGAAGCTGGTGGACCAGCTGGTGGAAGGCCGCATCATCCGCGCGCTGCCCGACCTGTACCGGCTGGGCCTGTCCACCCTGGCGGCGCTCGATCGCATGGCCGACAAGTCGGCGCAGAACTTGCTGGCGGCGCTGGAGAAATCCAAGCACACCACGCTGGCGCGCTTTTTGTTCGCCCTGGGGGTCCGCCACGTGGGCGAGGCCACGGCCAAGGAGCTGGCGCGCCACTTCGGCACACTGGACGCCGTGATGGACGCCACGCCCGAGCAACTGCTGCAGGTGCCCGACGTCGGCCCCATCGTGGCCGACGCCATCCACGCCTTTTTTGCCGAGCCGCACAACCGCGAGGTGGTCGAGCAGCTGCGCGCCTGCGGCGTGACCTGGGAGGAGGGCGCGCCGCACGACGCCGCCGCCGTGCTGCCCCTGGCCGGCCAGACGGTGGTGCTGACCGGCACGCTGCCCACCCTGAGCCGCGAACAGGCCCAGGCGCTGCTGGAGGCCGCCGGCGCCAAGGTGGCCGGCTCGGTCAGCAAGAAGACCAGCTACGTCGTCGCCGGCGCGGATGCGGGCAGCAAGCTGGACAAGGCGCAGCAGCTGGGCATCACCGTGCTGGACGAGGCCGGCCTGCACGCGCTGCTGGCCGGCAGCCAGAGCGCCTGAAGCCGTGGCCCTGGCGCGTCGCACCCCCCGCGTGGGCCTGGCCCTGGGCAGCGGCTCGGCGCGGGGCTGGGCGCACATCGGCGTGCTGCAGGCGCTGGACGAGGCCGGCATACGGCCCGACATCGTCTGCGGCGCCTCCATCGGGGCGCTGGTGGGCGCGGCCTACGCGGCCGGCGAGCTGGAGCGCTTCGGCCAATGGGTGCAGAGCCTGGGCATGCGCCAGGTCTGGGGCTTCATGGACTTCAACCTCTCGGGCGGCATGCTCAAGGGTGAGAAGCTCATCGACTTCTGGCGCCGCAACTTCGCCGACTTCGACATCCAGGCCTCGCCCATCCCCTTTGGCGCCGTGGCCACCGACCTGCACTCGGGGGCCGAGGTCTGGCTGCGCGAAGGCTCCATCGCCGACGCCGTGCGCGCCTCCATCGCGCTGCCGGGCCTGTTCACCCCCGTGGCGCAGGAGGGCGGGCGGCTGCTGGTGGACGGCGGCATCGTCAACCCCGTGCCCACCTCGCTGGCGCGCGCCATGGGGGCGGACATCGTCATCGGCGTGGACCTGAACTCCGACATCTTGCACCGCCACCTGCAGCCGCTGGTGCTGGGGCCCGATGCCGAAGCCGCCGCGCCCGATGAGCCGCCGGCCGCCCAGGAAAGCAGCACCCCCGCCGACTGGCTGGGCCGCCTGAAGTTCTGGGACAACGGCCACGCCGGCAGCGCCCCCGGCCCGCAGGTGGCGCCCCTGCCGCGCAGCCCGTCGGTGCTGGACGTGGTCATGACCAGCGTGACCATCATGCAGATCCGCATCACCCGCAGCCGCATGGCGGGCGACCCGCCGGAGGTGGTCATCGCCCCCAGCCTGGCCCACCTGGGCGTGCTGGACTTCCACCGCGCAGCCGAGGCCATCCAGGAAGGCCGCCGCGCCGCCGAAGCCGCGCTGCCGCAGCTGCAACGCTTCATCCGTTGATATGGAATTGATAGCTGCCAGCGCTTGTCCCGCAAGGGCTGGAGGCCTTTTTTACGTGAAAACCTGCCGATGAAAGCCATCGACTTCCTGCGCCAGCGCGCCGCCGCCCTGCGCCCGCGCCTGGCCGCCTTGCTGCGGCGCCCGCAGCGTTGGCGCTCGCTGCACGGCCTGGCCTGGCTGGCGGCGGCGCTGGCCCTCGCCGGTGTGCTGTACCTGCTGGCGCTGTTCATCCTGACGCCCTCCATCAGCGACATCCGCAAGGCCAAGGCCGATCAGCCGGCGCAGCTGGTCTCCGAGGACGGGCGGCTGCTGGCCGAGTACAAGTGGGTCAACCGCGAATGGGTGCCTTTGGACCGCATCGCCCCGGCCGTGGTGGATGCGCTGATCGCCACCGAGGACCACCGCTTCTACGGCCACTGGGGCCTGGACTGGCGGCGCACGCTGGCCGCCGTGGTGCGCACCGCCGGTGGTGACCGCCAGGGCGGCTCCACCATCACCCAGCAGCTGGCGCGCAACCTCTACCCGGAGGAGATCGGCCGCGCGCCGACGCTGTCGCGCAAGCTCAAGGAGGCCGTGACGGCCTTCAAGATCGAGTGGAGCTACTCCAAGGACGAGATCCTGGAGACCTACCTCAACACCGTGCCGTTTCTCTACAACGCCTACGGCATCGAGATGGCCGCGCGCACCTACTTCGACAAGTCGGCCGACAAGCTGAACGTGCTGGAGAGCGCCACGCTGATCGGCATGCTCAAGGGCACGGCCTACTACAACCCCGTGCTCAACCCCGAGCGTGCCCAGGCCAGGCGCAACACGGTGCTGTCGCAGATGAAAAAGCGCGGCAAGCTGGAGGCGCAGGAGTACGACAAGCTGGTGCGCCGCCCGCTGCGCATCCGCTTCGAGCGCCAGAGCGAGATCGCCGGCCTGGCGCCGCACCTGGCGCAGCAGCTCAAGCGCCAGCTCATCGAATGGGCCGACCGGCGCGGCTACAGCCTGTATGCCGACGGCCTGGTCATCCGCACCACCATCGACGGGCGGCTGCAGGAGCTGGCCAACCAGTCGGTGCAGCAGCAGGGCAAGGCGCTGCAGCAGGTGGCCGACAAGGCCTGGGCCGCGCGCGGCGTGTGGACGGCCAAGAACCCGCTGGTGCAGCAGCTGGTGCGTGAATCGGCCACCTTTGCCAAGGCCGTGGCCGGCGGCGAGGGCGAGGACGCTGCCGCCAGCCGGCTGCTGGAGGACGCCGCCTTCCTGCGCGAGCTGCGCGCGGCCAAGACGCGGGTGCAGGTCGGCTTCATGGCGCTGGATCCGCGCAGCGGCGCGGTGCGCGCCTGGGTCGGCAGCCGCGACTATGCCCAGGACCCGTTCGACCACGTGCAGGCGGCGCGGCGCCAGCCGGGCTCCACCTTCAAGCCCTTCGTCTACGGCGCGGCCTTCGCCGCCGGCCGCTCGCCGCAGGACACGCTGCTGGACACGGCGGTGGAGATCCCCCTGGGCGGCGGCCAGGTCTGGCGCCCGCGCGACGGTAACGCGCCGCCCAGCGAGGAGCCCATGACACTGGCCGACGGCCTGGCGTATTCCAAGAACACCATCACGGCCCAGCTGATGAGCCAGGTCGGCCCGCAGCAGGTGGCCCAGCTGGCGCGCGCCATGGGCGTGCGCGAGTCGCCTCTGGAGGCCGTGCCCGCCCTGGCCCTGGGCACCAGCGCCGTCACCCTGAAGGAGATGGTGGCCGCCTACGGCACCATCGCCGGCGCCGGGCGCTACCGTGCGCCCCGAGTCATCACCCGGATCGAAGACGCCAGCGGCCGCGTGCTGGAGACCTTCGTCCCTGCCTCGCCCGAGCAGGCCCTGGGCGTGACGGCGGCCCAGCAGCTGCGCGACGCCCTGCGCGGCGCCGTGGACCACGGCACGGCCACGGCCATCCGCGGCCGCTACGGCATCCGCGCCGATGTGGCCGGCAAGACCGGCACCACGCAGGACAACACCGACGGCTGGTTCATCCTGATGCACCCGCAGCTGGTGGCGGGCAGCTGGGTGGGCTTCAACGACGGGCGCATCACACTGCGCAGCAACTACTGGGGCCAGGGCGCGCACAGCGCGCTGCCGGTGGTGGGCAGCGTGTTCCGGCAGGCGCTGCGCGGCAAGCTGATCGACGCCGGCGAGCGCTTCGTGCAGGAGGAAGACCCCAGCTGGTCCAGCCGCGCCGCCGGGGCCGTGGGCGCGCTGCGCAACTGGGTCTACGACCTGTTCGGCCGCCCCACCGGCGAGCAGGCGGGCCCGGCCGGCGCCCCGACTCCGGCACCTGAGCCGCCGCCGGCCCCAGCCAGCACGCCGCAGCCCGAACCAGTGCCCGAGGAGCGGCCCGAGATCACTGAGGCACCCCTGGTGCCGCTGGAGCAGGTGGCGCCGCGCCAGCCGTTACCGCCCGCGACCGACACGGCGCCGGTCTGGGTCACGGGCCCGGAAGAGGCGCCGCTGCAGGCGCCGGCAGGCGAGGGCGACGGCGAGCTGGGACCGCGCTAGGCCGGCGCCGGCGCAGCAGGATCAGCGGATGTCCATGCAGTGCATGCCGAACTGCCCGCTGCGGCGGTCGGCAAAGTAGCGCTCCAGCGTCGCCCGCACGGTGCGAAAGGCGATCTCGTCCCAGGGGATCTCGTCCTCGGCGAACAGGCGCGCCTCGATGGTTTCGTGGCCGGGGTTGAACTGCGCGCTGAGCAGCGTGGCCAGGTAGAACAGGTGCACCTGGCCCACCTGCGGCACGTTCACCAGCGTGAATAGCGGCCCCAGCACGATTTGCGCACCGGCTTCCTCGTCGGTCTCGCGCAGCGCGCCCTCGGCGGTAGTCTCGTCCAGCTCCATGAAGCCGGCGGGCAGCGTCCACTTGCCCCAGCGCGGCTCGATGTTGCGCTTGCACAGCAGCACGCGGCCGTCCAGTACCGGCACGGTGCCGACCACGTTCAAGGGGTTCTCGTAGTGGATGGTGCCGCAGGCCGGGCACACGGCGCGGGCGCGCGTGTCGCCGTCGTCGGGCACGCGGTACTCGACCGCCGCACCGCATTCGCGGCAGTGGCGGATGGGGCGGCGGGACAAGCTCATGCCACGGCGACGCGCAGCGTGCCCAGCCCGTCGATGCCGCCCTCCAGCACGTCGCCGCGCGCCACGGCTCCCACGCCCTCGGGCGTGCCGGTGAAGATCAGGTCACCGGGCTGCAGCGTCCAGCCGGCGGACAGGTGCTCGATGGTCTCGGCAATGCTCCAGATCAGCTGGCTGGTGCGGCTCGTCTGGCGCGGCTGGCCATTCACTTGAAGCCAGATGGCCGCGTCCTGCACGTTGCCGGCCTGCGCCGCCGGGGTGATGGGTCCGATGGGCGCGCTGGCGTCGAAACCCTTGGCGATGCACCAGGGCCGGCCCTGCTTCTTCATGTCGGCCTGCAGGTCGCGGCGCGTCATGTCCAGGCCCACAGCGTAGCCCCAGACGTGCTGCAACGCATCCTGCGCGGCGATGTTCGCGCCGCCGCGGCCGATGGCCACGACCAGCTCGATCTCGTGGTGCAGGTCGGCCGTGCGCGGCGGGTAGGGCAGGCGGCCCTCCTGCCCCGGGGGCACGGGCAGCACGGCGTCGGCCGGCTTCATGAAGAAGAAGGGTGCCTCGCGCCCGGTGAAGCCCATCTCTCGGGCGTGTTCGGCGTAGTTGCGGCCCACGCAGTAGATGCGGCGGACGGGGAACTGCTCGTCGCTGCCCGCCACGGGCACGGTGGCGAGGGGAGTGGGGGGAATGGCGTAGCGCATGGGTTCAGTCAAAGGCTTGCAGGGAAGCGCTGCAGTGTGCCACGCACTATGCTGCCCGGTTTGGCCCCTTTCCCCTCTCCCATCACCATGCCCCTGCAGCTGCCCTACGACTGGATCGCCCCCGACTGGCCCGCCCCGGCGCGCGTGCGCGCCTTTTGCACCACCCGCAGCGGCGGCGTCAGCGCCGCGCCGCTGGACAGCCTGAACCTGGGCCGCCTGGTGGGCGACGCGCCCGAGGCGGTCGCCGCCAACTGGACCATCGTGCAGGCGGTGATGGACGCGGACGGCAGCCCCGTCCACACGGTGCGCACCCGCCAGGTGCACGGCAGCCAGCTGCTGGCCGCCGACGCACGCACGCCCGAAGACCTGGAGGCCGACGCCTGCACCACCACCGAGCCGGGCGTGGCCTGCATCACCATGGCGGCCGACTGCCTGCCGGTGCTGCTGACCGACCGGGCCGGCACGCGCGTGGCCGCGGCCCACGCCGGCTGGCGCGGCCTGGCCGGCGGCGTGCTCGAAGAAGCCTTGAAGCCTTTTTGGCCTCCAGCGCCCGTGGATCAAGCGCCAGCAGCTATCAATAATGAAGCAGAAGTGATGGCCTGGATCGGCCCCGGCATCGGCCCGCCGGCCTTCGAAGTGGGCGCCGAGGTGCGCGAAGCCTTCATGGCCCACGACCCGGCCGCCGCAGGCTGCTTCAGCGCACTGGGCGGTGGCAAGTACCTGGCCGACCTGGCGGGGCTGGCGCGACAGCGGCTGCGCGCGGCCGGCGTCGCCGCCATTTATGGCAACGACAGTTCGCCCGCCTGGTGCACCTTCAGCCAGCCCTCACGGTTTTTCTCGCACCGGCGCGACAGCGCCGTCCTGGGGCGCAGCGGGCGCATGGCCGCCGGCATCTGGCTGGCCCACTGAGGGCGCAGCAGCTTCGGCGCCGGCGCGCCGTTCGCGCTCGCGCAGGGCGCGCTTGCGCCCCGGCGTGCCCAGGATGTAGAGCACGATGGACAGGGGCAGCAGCCCATACAGCGCAAAGGTGACGATCGCGCCCAGCACGGAGCCATTGGGCGCGCTGGCCTCAGCCACCGCCATCATCAGGGTGACATAGAGCCAGGCAATGGCGACCAGATACATGAGGGAATGATGAAAGTCAGGATTCGATGAAATGGACGGCAATGACCTGCCGCCCAGCCGGGACGGTGCGTTGCCGCGCTGCCGCCCCCTCGGTCACAATGCCCGACAGGCCACCGCACGCGGCGGCGGTGCGAAACCACAGGAGACAGCGACATGAATTTTGACGCAGGTTGGGCCGACGGCGCCCGTCACTGGCAAAACATGGTGGGCGAAGGCTGGAGCCGCATGCTGGCCACCCTGCAGGCGCCGGGCCTGGGCACCCTCGCCCCCGCCATGCAGCCGCACACCCCTGTGAGCTTCGACCGCGCCAAGCTGGAAGAACTGCAGCGCCAGTACCTGCAGGAGGTCAGCACCCTGTTCGCCCAGGGGCCGGCGGCCGCCGCAGGCGCCAGCGCCGACAAGCGCTTTGCCGGCGAGGACTGGGCGCACAACCCCCTAGCGGCGTATGCCGCTGCCATCTACGGGCTGCAGTCGCGCACCTTTTCCGCCCTGGCCGATGCGGTGCAGGCCGACGACAAGACGCGCGCGCGCATCCGCTTCGCGGTAGACCAGTGGCTGGCCGCCATGGCACCCAGCAACTTCCTGGCATTCAATCCGGAGGCGCAGCACAAGGCGCTGGAAACGCAGGGCGAGAGCATCGCCCGCGGCATGGCCAACCTGCTGCACGACATGCGCCAGGGGCACATCTCCATGACGGACGAGAGCCGCTTCCAGGTGGGCCGCAACGTGGCCACGACCGAGGGCGCGGTGGTGTTCGAGAACGAGCTGTTTCAGCTGCTCGAGTACAAGCCGCTCACGGACAAGGTGCACGAGCGGCCGTTTTTGATGGTGCCGCCGTGCATCAACAAGTACTACATCCTGGACCTGCAGCCGGCCAACTCGCTGATCCGCTACGCCGTCTCGCAGGGCCAGCGGACCTTCGTGGTCAGCTGGCGCAACCCCGACGAAACCCTGGCCGGCAAGACCTGGGACAACTACATCGAGGACGCCGTGATCACCGCCATCGAGGCGGTGCGCGAGATCGGCGGCACGCCGCAGATCAACGCGTTGGGCTTTTGCGTGGGCGGCACCATGCTGGCCAGCGCGCTGGCCGTTCTGGCCGCGCGCGGCCAGGAACCGGTGGCCAGCGCCACCTTTCTGACCACGCTGATCGACTTCAGCAACACCGGCATCCTGGACGTGTTCATCGACGAGGGCTTCGTGCGCCTGCGCGAGATGCAGATGGGCGCCGGCGGCCTGATGAAGGGCCAGGACATGGCCAGCACCTTCAGCTTCCTGCGGCCCAACGACCTGGTGTGGAACTACGTGGTGGGCAACTACCTGAAGGGCGAGACGCCACCGGCCTTTGACCTGCTGTACTGGAACAGCGACTGCACCAACCTGCCCGGGCCGTACTACGCCTGGTACCTGCGCAACTTCTACCTGGAAAACAGGCTGATCCAGCCCGGCGCGCTCACCGTGTGCGGAGAAAAGCTCGACCTGGGCCAGGTGAAGCTGCCGGTGTATATCTATGGCTCGCGCGAGGACCACATCGTGCCCATCGCCGCCGCCTACGCGTCCACCCAGACGCTGCCGGGCAAGAAGCGCTTCGTCATGGGCGCCTCCGGCCACATCGCCGGCGTCATCAATCCGCCGTCGGCTGGCAAACGGAGCCACTGGCTGCGCGAGGATGGCAAGTTCCCCGCCACGCTGCAAGACTGGCTGGCCGGCGCCACGCAGCAGCCCGGCAGCTGGTGGGAAGACTGGGCCACCTGGCTCAAGGGGCACGCCGGCAAGCAGGTGCCAGCACCCAAGGCCTACGGCCGCGGCCGCAAGTTCAAGGCCATCGAGCCGGCGCCGGGCCGCTACGTACAGCAAAAGGCCTGACCGGCCGTTTAGCTTCCTTTTCCTTCAACCCAGGAGCGACACACCATGGATCGCGACATCGTCATCGTTTCCGCCGTACGCACACCCGTGGGCAAGTTCGGTGGAGCTCTGTCCAAGACGCCTGCCACCGAGCTGGGCGCCACCGTCATCCGCGAGGCACTGGCGCGCGCCGGTGTGGCGCCCGACCAGGTGGGCGAGGTCATCATGGGCCAGGTGCTGGCGGCAGGCTGCGGCCAGAACCCCGCCCGCCAGGCCATGATGGCCGCCGGCGTTGCCAAGGAGACCCCGGCCCTGACCATCAACGCCGTCTGCGGCTCCGGCCTGAAAGCCGTCATGCTGGCGGCCCAGGCCGTGGCCACGGGTGACAGCGAGATCGTTGTGGCCGGCGGGCAGGAGAACATGAGCCTGTCGCCCCACGTGCTGAACGGCTCGCGCGAGGGCCAGCGCATGGGCGACTGGAAGCTGGCCGACACCATGATCGTGGACGGCCTGTGGGACGTCTACAACGGCTACCACATGGGCATCACAGCCGAGAACGTGGCCAAGCAGCACGGCATCACTCGCGAGATGCAGGACGCCCTGGCCCTGGCCAGCCAGCAAAAGGCCGTCGCGGCCCAGGACGCGGGCCGCTTCAAGGACGAGATCGTGGGCGTGCGCGTGCCGCAGAAAAGGGGCGACCCGCTCACGGTCGACCAGGACGAATACCCGAACCGCAAGACCAGCGCCGAGGCCCTGGCCGGCCTGCGTCCGGCCTTCGACAAGTCCGGCTCGGTCACGGCGGGCAACGCCTCGGGCATCAACGACGGCGCGGCCGCCGTGGTGGTCATGAGCGCTGCCAAGGCCCAGGCGCTGGGCCTGGAGCCGCTGGCGCGCATCCGCGCCTACGCCACCTCCGGCCTGGACCCGGCGACCATGGGCATGGGCCCGGTGCCTGCCTCGCGCAAGGCGCTGGCGCGCGCCGGCTGGCAGCCGCAGGACGTGGACCTGTTCGAGTTGAACGAGGCCTTTGCCGCGCAGGCCTGCGCCGTCAACCAGGTGCTGGGCGTCGACCCGGCCCGCGTCAACGTCAACGGCGGCGCGATTGCCCTAGGCCACCCCATCGGCGCCTCGGGCTGCCGGGTGCTGGTCACGCTGCTGCACGAGATGCGCCGCCGGGAGGCCAAAAAAGGCCTGGCCGCACTGTGCATCGGTGGCGGCATGGGCGTTGCCCTGGCCGTGGAACGCTAACAAAGCCGCATCCTCGGTATTTACGCGAGCAGGGGAGCGCCCCGAGTCTGGTTAGAGTGGCCAGGCCAACCATAGTCACAACAAGGAGAGCAGCATGAGCCAGAAAGTAGCGTACGTCACCGGGGGCATGGGGGGCATAGGCACCGCCATCTGCCAGCGCCTGCACCGCGAAGGGTTCAAGGTGATAGCGGGGTGCGGTCCCACGCGGGACTACCAGAAGTGGCTGGATGAGCAGAAGGCCCTGGGTTTCACGTTCTACGCCTCTGCGGGCAATGTGGGCGACTGGGATTCCACCGTGGCCGCCTTCGACAAGGCCAAGGCAGAGCACGGCAACATCGACGTGCTGGTGAACAACGCCGGCATCACGCGCGACCGCATGTTCCTGAAAATGTCGCGCGAAGACTGGGACGCAGTCATCGAGACCAACCTCAACTCCATGTTCAACGTGACCAAGCAGGTCGTGGGCGGCATGGTGGAAAAGGGCTGGGGCCGCATCATCAACATCTCCAGCGTGAACGGCGAGAAGGGCCAGGCCGGCCAGACCAACTATTCGGCCGCCAAGGCCGGCATGCACGGCTTCACCATGGCGCTGGCCCAGGAACTGGCGACCAAGGGCGTGACGGTGAACACCGTGGCACCGGGCTACATCGGCACCGATATGGTCAAGGCCATCCGCCCGGACGTGCTGGAGAAAATCGTCGCCACCGTGCCCGTCAAACGCCTGGGCGAGCCCAGCGAGATCGCTTCCATCATTGCCTGGCTGGCCAGCGACGAGGGCGGCTACACCACCGGGGCGGAGTTCTCCGTCAACGGCGGGCTGCACATGAATTGACGATCCGGCAATCGCAGACAACGAAAAAACCCGCGACCAGCGGGTTTTTTCATGGGAAAGCAAGAGGGGCAGGGGAGGGTCTGGCGGGTCTGCGCCCTGTTCAGACCAAGCGCCGGCAGGGGGCCGGTCGGGCCGCTTACAGGCGAACGGGTGCGCGCTTGCGGTCGCGTTCGTCTTCGGGCCAGGCGGACAGGATGCTGCTGTTCATAAGGGTTTACCTCCGTTGATGAGAGAACAACGCGCCGTCCTTGCCCGGCGTTGACAGCGTGTGCCAACAAAATGTGTGGTGTCGTGCCCGATCGTAAGAAACTACTGTTTTGATAGCTATCCGCGCTTGTTGCACAAGGGCTGAAGCCGTTTCTTACGCTTGACCCTGTAGCGCTTCCAGGGCCTCGCCCAATTCCAGCCAGCGCTCTTCCAGCTGCTCGATCTCATCGCTGCAGGCCTTCAGCCGCCGGCCGCAGTCGGCGATCTCGGCGGGCGGCAGGGGGGTGGCCAGGCGCTGCTCCAATTCCTCCTTCTCGGCGGACAGCTGGGCCAGCCGGGCGTCGATCTTCTCCAGCTCGCGGCGCAGAGGGCGGGTCTTCTCAGCCAGCTGCTGGCGGGCCTGGGCGCTGGCCTTGCGCTGCTCGCGCCCGCTGGCAGCCGGCGCGCGCTCGGCGGCGCTGTCCCCGGCGGGTCCGGCCTCGGCCGCGCGGGCGGCTTCGCGCAGGCGGCGCGACTCCTCCAGCAGGTAGCGCTGGTAGTCGTCCAGGTCGCCGTCGAAGGGCCCGACCTGGCCGCGGCCGACCAGCCAGAAGTCCTCGCAGACCGAGCGCAGCAGCGCCCGGTCGTGGCTGACCAGCATGACGGTGCCGTCGAAGTCCTGCAGCGCCATGGCCAGGGCCTCGCGTGTGGCCAGGTCCAGGTGGTTGGTGGGCTCGTCCAGCAGCAGCAGATTGGGCCGCTGCCAGACGATCATGGCCAGCACCAGGCGGGCCTTCTCGCCGCCGCTCATGCTGCCCACGGCCTGGCGCACCATGTCGCCGCTGAAGTTGAAGCTGCCGAGGTAGTTGCGCAGCTCTTGCTCACGCGAAGCGGCCGCGTCGGCGCCGGTATCGCGCGCCAGCCGCACCATGTGCTCCAGCGGGTTCTCGCCCGGGCGCAGCACGTCCAGCTCCTGCTGGGCGAAGTAGCCGATCGTCAGGCCCTTGCCCTCGGTGACCTTGCCAGCCAGCGGCGCCATCTCGCGTGCGATGGTCTTGACCAGCGTGGACTTGCCCTGGCCGTTGGCGCCCAGGATGCCGATGCGCTGCCCCGCCAACACCGAGCGGCTGACCCCGCGCAGGATGACGGTCTGCGCGCCGTCCTCCTGGACGTAGCCGAAGGACGCATCCGTGATCGCCAGCATGGGGTTGGGCAGGCTGGCCGGTTCACGGAAGGTAAAGGTGAAGTCGGCGCTGGCCAGCACCGGTGCCAGCCGCTCCATGCGCTCGATTTGCTTGACGCGGCTTTGCGCCTGCCGGGCCTTGGTGGCCTTGGCCTTGAATCGGTCGATGAAGCTTTGCAGGTGGGCGATCTTTTCCTGCTGGCGCTCATAGGCGGCCTGCTGCAGCACCAGCTGCTGGGCGCGCAGCTCCTCGAAGCGGCTGTAGTTGCCGCCGTAGCGGGTCAGCTGGGCGTTCTCGATGTGCAGCGTGACGCCGGTGACGGCGTCCAGGAACTCGCGGTCGTGGCTGATGACGATCAGCGTGCCGGCGTAGCGCTTGAGCCAGGCCTCCAGCCAGACCAGCGCGTCCAGGTCCAGGTGGTTGGTGGGCTCGTCCAGCAGCAGCAGGTCGGACGGGCTCATCAGCGCGCGCGCCAGCTGCAGCCGCATGCGCCAGCCGCCCGAGAAGCTGTTGACCGGCTGCTCCAGCTGCGCCGGCGCAAAGCCCAGGCCCAGGATCAGCGCCTGGGCGCGCGCCAGCGCATCGTGCGAGCCGGCATCAGCCAGGTCGGCGTGCAGCTGGGCGATGGCCATGCCGTCGCCTTCGTGCTGCGCGGCGGCGAGCTGCTGCTGCAGCCGGGCCAGGCGCTCGTCGCCGGCCAGCACGAAGGCGCTGGCGCTCTCGTCGGTCTCGGGCATCTCCTGCGCCACCTGGGCCATGCACCACTGCGGCGGGATGAAGAACTCGCCCCCGTCCTCGTGCAGATGGCCGGCCAGCAGGGCGAACAGGGAGGATTTGCCGGCGCCGTTGCGCCCGACCAGACCGACGTGCTCGCCGGGGTTGATGGTGGCGGACACGCCATCCAGCACGACCCTGGCGCCGCGGCGCAGGGTCACATTCTTCAAGGTGATCATCAGCTAGGGGAAAAGTCTTGCAGCGCGCGGCGCGTGACCAGCAGCACCTGGTCGTCGCCGGCGCTGGTGTCCAGCCACACCACGGGCAGGGCAGGAAAGGCGGCCTCGAAGTGGGGCCGCTCGTTGCCGATCTCCAGCACCAGCACGGCGTCCTCGCTCATGCAGGCCGCGGCGCCGGCCAGCAGGTCGCGCACGAAGTCCATGCCGTCGTTGCCGCCGGCCAGGGCGAGGCGCGGCTCGGCGCGGTATTCAGCAGGCAGGGCCGCCATGCTGCGCTCGTTCACGTAGGGCGGGTTGCACAGGATCAGGTCCCACGGGCCTGGCACCTGGGCCAGGCCGTCGCTGACCACCAGCGCGACACGCTCCTGCAGACCGTGGCGGTCGACGTTGATGCGCGCCACGGCCAGGGCGTCCGGGGACAGGTCGGCGCCGGTCACCTGCACCTCGGGCCAGGCCAGGGCGGCCAGCACGGCCAGGCTGCCGTTGCCGGTGCACAGGTCCAGCACCTGGCGTGTGTGCTCGCCCAGCCAGGGGTCGATGCTGCCGTCGGCCAGCAGTTCGGCGATGAAGCTGCGCGGCACGATGGCCCGCTCATCCACGTAAAAGGGCACGCCCTGCAGCCAGGCCTCGCGCGTCAGGTAGGCGGCGGGCTTGCGGGTGGCAATGCGTTCTTCAAAAAGTGTAGCTGCCCGCGCTTGGCTGGCGGGCGTTACAGGCTGATTTGCCACTGAATCGGGACCGTCGTCCAGCGGGCTGTCCAAAGGCAGGCCCAGGGACCACAGCGCCAGCCAGGCGGCCTCGTCGCGGGCGTTGGCCGTGCCGTGACCAAAGGCGACGCCGGCCTCGGCCAGGCGCCGCTCGCCGCTGGCCACCAGTTCGCCCACGGTGGCGCCTGACACGCGGGACGCGCCCGTCATGCAGCGGCCTGGGCGTTCAGGCGCTCCAGGGTGCGACGGTAAATGTTCTTCAGCGGCTCGATGTCGGCCAGGCGGATGTGCTCGTCGATCTTGTGGATGCTGGCGTTGGGCGGGCCGACCTCGACCACCTGCGGGCAGATCTGCGCCACGAAACGGCCGTCGCTGGTGCCGCCGGTGGTGGACAGCTCGGCCGTGAGGCCGGTCTCGTCGTGGATGGCGCCGCGCACGGCCTCCACCAGCGTGCCGGCGGGCGTCAGAAAGGGCTGGCCGCCCAGCGTCCAGGCCAGTTCGTAGTCCAGGCCATGGCGGTCCAGCACGGCGTGCACCTGCTGCTGCAGGCCCTCGGCCGTGCACTCGGTGCTGAAGCGGAAGTTGAAATCGACCACCACCTGGCCCGGGATGACGTTGGTGGCGCCGGTGCCGGCGTGCACGTTGCTGATCTGCCAGCTGGTGGGCGGGAAGAAGGCATTGCCCTCGTCCCAGCGGATGGCGGCCAGCTCGGCCAGGGCCGGCAGCGCCTGGTGGATGGGATTGCGTGCCAGCTGCGGGTAGGCGATGTGGCCCTGCACGCCGCGCACGGTGAGCCGGCCCGACAGCGTGCCGCGGCGGCCGTTCTTGACCATGTCGCCGGTCTGCTGCACGGCGGTGGGCTCGCCCACCAGGCACCAGTCCAGGCGCTCGCCGCGCGTGCGCAGGCGCTCTACCACCACACACGTGCCGTCGGTGGCGGGGCCTTCCTCGTCGCTGGTCAGCAGCAGGGCGATGGCGATGGCTGGCTCGGGCGTGGCGGCCAGAAACTCCTGCACCGCCACGACGAAGGCGGCGATAGAGGTCTTCATGTCGCTGGCGCCGCGGCCATACAACAGGCCGTCACGCTCGGTGGGGGTGAAGGGCGGGCTGCCCCACTGCTCCAGCGGACCGGTGGGCACCACGTCGGTGTGGCCCACGAAAACTATGGTTTTGATAGCTGCTTGCGCAGTATTGGCGGGCGCTGGAGCCCGTTTTGACCATAAATTGCAGACCTCGCCACTGTCCATGCGCTCATTGGCAAAGCCCAGCGGCGCCAGGCGCTCGGCCAGCAGATCCAGGCAGCCAGCGTCCTCGGGAGTGGTGGAAGGGCGGGCGATCAGTTCGCGGGCCAGTTGCAGCGTGAGGGTCATGAAAGGGGCAGGGCAGGGTCAGGCAGGCTTGACGTCGAGCACGATCTCGGTGAACGAAGGCACGTCGTCTTCCGGCGCCTGGTCGGCCTGGACCCGGGCCTGCGCGTCGCGCGAGGCCTGGGCGAAGTCGTTTTGCAGGCGCCACATCAGGTTGGTGGGCGAGTCGGCGTAGGCCAGGCCTTCCTTGCGCTCGATGCGGCCGTCCAGGATCAGGCGGGCCAGCGACTCCTCGAAGGTCTGCGAGCCTTCGGCCATGGATTTCTCCAGCGCCTCGCGCACGCCGGAGAAGTCACCCTTCTCGATCATGTCGGCCACCAGCTTGGTGTTGAGCATGACCTCGGCGGCCGGCACGCGCTCGCCGCTGGTGGTGCGCACCAGGCGCTGCGAGACGATGGCGTTCAGGGCCGAGGCCAGATCGCCCAGCATGGTGGGGCGCACCTCGACGGGGTAGAACGACAGGATGCGGTTGAGCGCGTGGTAGCTGTTGTTGCCGTGCAGCGTGGCCAGGCAGAGGTGGCCAGACTGGGCGTAGGCAATGGCGGCGGACATGGTCTCGCGGTCGCGGATCTCGCCGATCAGGATCACGTCCGGCGCCTGGCGCAGGGCGTTCTTCAGCGCCGTCTGCAGCGACTGGGTGTCCGAGCCGATCTCGCGCTGGTTGACGATGGAACGCTTGTTCTTGAACTGGTACTCGATGGGGTCTTCCACCGTCAGGATGTGACCGGTGAGCTTCTCGTTGCGCTCGTCGATCATGGCCGCCAGCGACGTGCTCTTGCCCGAGCCGGTGGCGCCCACCACCAGGATCAGGCCGCGCTTTTGCATGATCAGCTCGCCCAGCACTGGCGGCAGGCCCAGGGTGGACAGCTGCGGGATCTGCTGCGTGATGAAGCGCACCACCACGGCGAAGCTGCCGCGCTGGCGCATGGCGCTGATACGAAAACGCCCCACGCCAGACAGCGGCACGCCCATGTTCAGCTCGCCCGTTTCGCGCAGTTCCTCGATGCGCTCGGGCGGCACCACTTCGGCCAGCAGATTCAAGGGTGCCTCGACGGGCAGCAGCTGGTTGTTGATGGGCACGCACTCGCCGTTGATCTTGATGAGTGCCGGCGCGTTGGCCGACAGATAAACGTCCGAGGCCTTCTTCTCGGCCATCAGGCGCAGGATTTTCTCCATCGTGCTCATGCGTTGTCCCCTCCTCGGCTTTTGTTTGTCAGTCGCGCAGCAATTCGTTCAGGCTGGTGGTGGAACGCGTCTTGGCGTCCACCTTCTTGACGATCACGGCGGCATACAGGTTATAGCGCCCGCCATCCTTGGGCAGGCTGCCGCTGACCACCACCGAGCCGGCCGGCACGCGGCCGTAGTGGATCTCGCCCGTGGCGCGGTCGTAGATGGGCGTGCTCTGCCCGATGTACACGCCCATGCTGATGACGGAGTTCTCCTCGACGATCACGCCCTCGACGATCTCCGAGCGGGCGCCGATGAAGCAGTTGTCCTCGATGATGGTCGGGCCGGCCTGCAGCGGCTCCAGCACGCCCCCGAGGCCCACGCCGCCGGACAGGTGCACATGCTTGCCTACCTGCGCGCAGGAGCCCACGGTGGCCCAGGTGTCCACCATGGTGCCCTCGTCCACGTAGGCGCCGATGTTCACGTAGCTGGGCATCAGGATGGCCCCGCGCGCGACGAAGCTGCCGCGCCGCGCTACCGCCGGCGGCACCACGCGCACGCCGGTAGCTGCCAGCTCCTCGGCCGACATGCCGCTGAACTTGGGCGGAACCTTGTCGAAGAAGGCCAGGTCGCCGGCCTGCATGAGGGCGTTGTCGTTCAAGCGGAAGGACAGCAGCACGGCCTTCTTGATCCACTGGTGTACCGTCCAGCGGCCCACGCCCTCGCGGGTGGCCACGCGCAGGGTGCCGCTGTCCAGGTCGGCGATGACCTGCGCGACGGCGTCCGTCACTTCCTTGGGCGCGTTACCGGGCGCCAGGCTGGCACGGTTGTCCCATGCGTTGTCGATCAGGGTCTGCAGAGGCTGGCTCATGGGAGGGAAGAAGGATGGAGAGGGAAAAAGGAAGGATTCGGTACCGGAGGGCAGCAGGCGCATCAGCGGGGTGCGCCGGCAAAGCGGGCGATGCGCCGGGCGGCCTCCAGGCATTCGTCCACACCCGCCACCAGGGCCATGCGCACGCGCTGCGCGCCGGGGTTTTGGCCCTGGACTTCGCGCGCCAGGTAGCTGCCGGGCAGCACCGTCACATTGTATTGAGCGAGCAATTCGCGGGCGAAGTCGGTATCGCTCAGGCCCATGGCTTCGGGCACGCCGGCCCACAGGTAAAAGCCTGCGTCGGGCAGGCGCACGTCCAACACCTGCGCCAGCACCGGAGTGACCTGCTCGAACTTCTGGCGGTACAGCTCGCGGTTGGCCTGCACGTGGGCCTCGTCGCCCCAAGCGGCGATGCTGGCGGTCTGCACGGCCGGGCTCATGGCGCCACCGTGGTAAGTGCGGTAGAGCAAAAAGGCCTGGATCAGGCGTGCGTCGCCGGCCACGAAGCCGCTGCGCAGCCCGGGCACGTTGCTGCGTTTGGACAGGCTGGTGAAGGCCACCAGATTGCGAAAGTCATGCCGGCCCAAGCGCGCCGCAGCTTCCAGGCCGCCCAGGGGCGGCTCGCCCTGGAAGTAGATCTCGCTGTAGCACTCGTCGGAGGCGATCACGAAGCCGTGTCGGTCGCTCAGTGCAAAGAGCTTTTCCCACTCGGACAGCGGCATGACAGCGCCCGTCGGGTTGCCGGGCGAGCACACGAACAGCAGTTGCGTGCGCCGCCAGACCTCCTCGGGCACGCCGTCCCAGTCCACGGCGAAGTTGCGCGCCGGGACGCTGGGCGCGTAATAGGGCTGCGCTCCCGCCAGCAGCGTGGCGCCTTCGTAGATTTGGTAGAACGGGTTGGGGCAGACCACCGTGGCACCGGCGCGGCCCGGATCGACTACGGTCTGGGTAAAGGAAAACAGCGCCTCGCGCGAGCCATTGACGGGCAGCACCTGCGTGGCCGCGTCCAGCGCCAGGCGATAGCGGCGCTGCAGCCAGCCGGTGAAGGCCTGGCGCAGGGCCGGCTCGCCCGACGTGGACGGATAGGAGGCCAGGCCGTCCAACCCGTCGCACAGGGCCTGCTGGATGAAGGCCGGCGTGGCATGGCGCGGCTCGCCTATGCCCAGGCTGATGGGTGCATGGTCGGGCGAGGGCGTGACCCCCGCGAAAAGCTGCCGCAGCCGCTCGAAGGGGTAGGGCTGCAGGAGAGAGAGCCGGGGGTTCATGGGGCGCGATTATCGGGGATGGCCGAGGCGGCCGCGGCCCGTAGCGTGGCGCGGATGCACGGGTAAACCGCCGTATTTCGGCCATTGCGCTGTAAGCATTTCAATTGTTACGATGAGTATCATCTATCGCTTACAGCCGGTCGCGTGCCGCGTGCCGCACAACGATGGGAGACCCAAGACGATGCGCCATGTTTTCTTCTTGCGCCCGGGCGTATGGCTGATGCGCCGCCTGGCCTTCGGTGCCAAGGTGGGATTGCTGGGTGTCGTCGCCGCGCTGGCGATGCTGGCGCTGGCCGCGCTGCCCGGCCTGGCGCCCGGCTGGCTGTGGCCGGCCTGTCTGGCTCTGGTGCTGCTGGTAGCGTATCTGGCCATGGCGCTGGCGGCCAGCGTGGCGCCCGGCCTGGCTCGGCTGGATGAGGTCATGCAGCGCGCCGCCCAAGGCGACCTGTGCGCCCGCGCCGGCCTGACCGGCGGCGACGAGCTGGGCCGGCTCGGATCGCAGCTGGACCGCATGGTGCTGACCCTCTCGGCCATGGTGGCGGACGTGCGCAGCAACGCGGCGCTGGTGGCCCACGCCGGCCAAAGCCTGGCGCACGACAACGGCGAGCTGTCCGAGCGCACCGAGCAGCAGGCCGCCAACCTGGAGCAGACCGCCGCCAGCGTGGAGCAGCTGTCCAGCGCCGTGAACAACAACGCCCAGGCGGCTGGCCTGGCCGACCGGCAGGCGGCACAGGTCAGCCAGGCGGCGGAGACCGGCACGCAGTCCATGGCCCGGGCGGTGCAGGCCGTGCAGGCCATCCAGGGCGACGCGCGCCGCATGGGCGAGATCATCGGCGTGATCGACGCGATCGCCTTCCAGACCAACATCCTGGCGCTGAATGCGGCCGTCGAGGCAGCGCGCGCAGGGGAGCAGGGCCGCGGCTTTGCGGTGGTGGCCGGCGAGGTGCGCACCCTGGCCGGCCGCTCGGCCGAAGCAGCGCGCGAGATCCGCCAGCTCATCCAGGCTTCGGTGCAGCAGGTGGAGGCCAGCGCCGGGCTGATCCGCTCGGCTGGCGAGGACATCGCCACCATGACCGCGGGCATACGCGCCGTGGCCGCCAGCGTCAGCGAAATCTCGCATTCGGTGGCAGAACAGGGCTCGGGTCTGCGCGAGGTCAGCACCGCCGTCCAGCAACTGGACCAGATCACCCAGCGCAACGCCCACATGGTGGGCGAGAGCCTGCGCCAGGCCCAGGCGCTGGAAAGCCGTGCCGGCACCCTGTCGCGGGCAGTGCTGGCCTTTCGCCTGCAACAGGGCACGGCCGAGGAGGCGATGGCCCTGGTGCAGCGCGCCGCGCAGCTGCACCGCGGCGGCGGGCACGGGGACTTTCTGGCCACCCTCACCGACCCGGCCCAGCCCTTCCACGACCGCGACATGTACGTCTTCGCGCTGGATGCAGCAGGCACCTATCGCGCCTTCGGCGGCAATCCGGCGAAGGTGGGTACGCGCGTGCAGGGCATTCCCGGCGTGGACGGCGACGCGCTGCTGCAGTCCATCGTCGCGCAGGCAGAGCGCTCGCCCGGCTGGGTGGAGTACGGCATCACCCACCCGGTCACGGGAAAGGTGCAGACCAAGATGTCTTTCGTGCAGCGGGTGGGCGACTGGTACCTTGGCTGCGGCGTCTACAAGAGCCTGGCCGCCACCAGCTGACGGGCGGTCAGCCGGCGCGCCGCGCGCGCGCCCGGGCCAGCGCCGCGGCAATGGCGGCGCTGCGCTCCACACCAGGGGATGTCTCGGCCGCTTCGGCAGGTAGGGAGATTTTCTCGGCCTCGAGCCGATCGCACCGCACTTGGTAACGCGCACGGGCATGACTGGCTTGCTGCGGCGACCAGGCGGCCCAGCCGGTGGCGCCGGCGCTCGCCTCCTGCATCTGGATGCAGTCCACCGGGCAGACGGGCAGGCACAGCTCGCAGCCCGTGCAGTGCGCGGCGATCACGGTGTGCATGCGCTTGGACAGGCCAAGGATGGCATCCGTCGGGCAGGCCTTGATGCACAGCGTGCAGCCTATGCACCAGTCCTCGTCGATCACGGCCAGCGCGCGCGGCAATTCCTGCCCGCATTCCTCGTCCAGGGGCAGCACCGGCCGGCCGGTCAGAGCCGCCAGGCGCGCCACGCCTTCGGCGCCGCCGGGCGGGCAGCGGTTGATAGCCGCGTCACCTGTGGCTACGGCCTGGGCATAGGCGGCGCAGTCGGGGTAGCCGCAGCGGGTGCATTGGGTCTGCGGCAGGGCGGCGTCGATCAGCGCCGCCAGCGGCGCCACGCGCCCCGGTTGCGAGGCGGGCATAACTAACGCCTGTCCTGTCAGGCAGCGCGCGTGCCGCGCATCTGCCGTGAGGCGGAGCGGGGCGCGGCGGCAGGGGCGTTGTGCCCCAGGATGAAATCCCGCACGCGCGGATAGACGATCTCGCGCCAGCGCCGGCCGCTGAAGATGCCGTAGTGCCCGGCGCCCTTGACCTCCAGGTGCTCGCGGCTGTCCGTGGTGATGCCGGTGCACAGGTCGTGCGCGGCCTCGGTCTGGCCGCTGCCGGAGATGTCGTCCAGCTCGCCCTCGACGGTCAGCAGGGCGGTGCCGCGGATGTCCTGCGGCCGCACGCGCTCCAGCTCGCCGCTCTCCGATCGCACGTCCCAGGTGCCCTTGACCAGGTCGAAATCCTGGAACACGGTGCGGATGGTCTCCAGGTAGTAGTGCGCATCCATGTCCAGCACGGCGTTGTATTCGTCGTAGAACTTGCGGTGCGCCTCGGCGCTGGCGTCGTCGCCCTTGACCAGGTTCTTGAAATAGTCGTAGTGGCTGGTGGCGTGGCGGTCCGGGTTCATGGCCACGAAGCCGGTGTGCTGCAAGAAGCCCGGGTACACGCGCCGGCCGGCGCCGGGGAAGTTGTCCGGCACGCGGTAGATGACGTTGTTCTCGAACCACTCGTAGCTGCGCTGCGTGGCCAAGTTGTTCACGGCCGTGGGTGCACGGCGCGCGTCGATGGGCCCGCCCATCATGGTCATGGACAGCGGCGTGGTCTCGCCCCGGCTGGCCATCAGCGAGATGGCCGCCAGCACCGGCACCGTGGGCTGGCAGACGCTCATCACGTGGCAGTTGCCGTAGCGCGCCTGCAGGTGGCGGATGAACTCCTGCACGTAGTTGACGTAGTCGTCCAGATGGAAGTCACCCTCGGCCAGCGGCACCATGCGGGCATTCTTCCAGTCGGTGATGTAGACCTTGTGGCCGCCGAGCAAGGTGCGCACTGTCTCGCGCAGCAGCGTGGCGTAATGGCCAGACAGCGGCGCCACGACCAGCACCACGGGCTGGCCCTTGAGGGTGGCCAGCGTGCCGGAGTCGTCGGAGAAGCGTTTGAAGCGGCGCAGCTCGCAAAACGGCTTGTCCAACTCCACGCGCTCGTGAATGGCGACTTCCACACCGTCCACGGGCACCGTGCGGATGCCGAACTCGGGCTTTTCGTAGTCCTTGCCCAGGCGGTACAGCAACTCATAGCCGGCGGACATGCGTTGCGCCAGCTGCGTCTGGCCGAAAGGATTGACGGGGTTGCTGTAGAACTTGGCGGTGGCCTGTGCCAGGTCGGCGAAGGGCTCCATCAAGCTGCGTTGGGTTTCGTAGAGGGTGTACAGCATGGGGCGAGTAAGAATTTGTTGCAGTGCAATATAACAATAAGCGACAGACCTTGCCGAGCGTGCTTCTACGCATCCATGTCACGTGTAGGACAGGGCGATGCCCGGCCTTCAGCCAGCCAATCCGCTATTGTTATAAGAGCTGCCAACGCATGTCTGGCGGGCCTTTGAGGCTATTTCACGCTGGATTCTGTAGCAGCCAGGCCTCGAAGGCTTCGCGGGCGCTGTTGCGCAGCGCCCGGTGGAACACCACCTTGTCCGCCAAGTACAGGCAATGGCGCATCACCGTGAAGGGATTGAAACTGCCCTGCGGATGCGTGTCTTCGTAGAACTGCCGGTAGCGCTTGACGGTGCCCAGGGTTTCGCTCAGCAGGGCGTTGAAACGTGCCCGCGTCATGCCCGGCGCCCAGCCGCGGATCTCCTCGACGAACAGGTCCACGCGGTCGGCATCGAACTTGTAGCCGGTGAAGAAATGCCGCGCGATGCGCAAAAAGGTGAAGGCATCCAGCTCGCTACCGGCGTGGCCGGCCTCGGGGCCGTCCAGCTCGGCGTCGGCCCGGCGCAGCTCGGCCTCGGTGGCGTCTCGGATCTGGCGGAACTCCCGGTCGGCCAGCTCGAACAGGGCGGACAGCACGTTGATGCGCCGCTTCAGCTCGGGCGGGATGGATTTCTTGTACTTGATCCGGTGGTCCAGCACGCTCCAGGCGTCCTGGATGATGGTGCGAACCTGCAACTCGAAGGGCGCGCCGGCATGCCCGTCGCCCGGTCCTGCGCCAGCGCGCAGGCGCAGGTCCAGGTGCAGGCCCTTGTAGCCGAAGGACGATTCCGTCGCCTGTACCGCGCTGACCTTGTCGGTCACGTCGATGACCTCGAAGTGCGCCCGCGCAATGTCGGCTACGCGCGCCAGCTCGTCCTCGTACAGACATACCACGCGCACGCCGATCAGGTCGGTGATGCAATGCTGGATTTCGTAGGGCGCGCCCGACTCCTCCAGCGCCGCCCGGTACTTGCGGGCGAACTTGCGCAGGCACTCGTCGCGGTCCTTGACCCGGCCTTCCACCTTGGCCACCTCGACATCGCCGGCCTGCACCAGCAGCGCCTGCAGCCGCGCCACGTGCAGGGCGCAGGCCAGCTCCAGCGCCGTGCGCTCACGTTGGTACCAGGCGTGGAAGGCGGTTTCCTCGAGCGTCAATGGCGAAGTAGTGGACATGTGTGAATTGCGCAATGCGCGCCGATGGTAGTGCAGCCGCCCTTGCCGCTGGCCGCATGGTGTGCGACGCTCACGGCGTTCATGCATTTTCCCGCGCCAGACGATACGGCCGTCCCCCCTTCTGACAGCCGCGGCTATGTCGGCCTGGCCGCCGGCGTGCTGCTGACGGCGCTGCTCCTGGCCTTCGTGGGGTTGTTCTGGAGCGCCCAGGAGCAAGCCCGCACCGCCCGGCGCCAGCAGGTGTTCGATACCTCGGTGCTCCAGACCCTGGCCGCACTCAAGCACCGTCTGGCCACGTTCGAAACCATGCTGCGGGGCCTGCGCGGCTACCACGACGGCTCCCAGAGCATCGGCGTGGCCGAGTTCGAAGCGTATTACGAGGGACTGGCCCTGCCCGCCAACCTGCCCGGCCTGCAGATGCTGGCGCTGCTGGACGCCCCCGGCGCGGATGCCGAGCCCGCCGCGGCCACCCTGGTCCAGCCTGCCAGCGCCCGAGCCAATCTGGAGCGCGACTCCCTGGGCCGTGCCCCGGGCCGCGACGCGCTGCAACGCGCACGCGACAGCGGCCGGCTGGCGCTGTCCGGCCTGCTGCGGCCGGCCGGCGACTCGTCCCCGCTGATGATGGCCCTGGCGCTGTACACGCCAGGTGCAGAGCCGGCGGCGCCGGCGCAGCGGCGCAAGCGCCTGAAGGGCTGGGCAGTAGCCCAGCTCGACTTGGCCCAGGTGGTCTCCGAACTGCAGCCCGAGCTGCTGCAGGACGTCGCTTTGGCCATCCACGACGGCCCGGCCGTGGCCGGCAGCGCGCCGCTGTTCGCCTCGCATCCGGGCTATTCGCCTGCCAGTCTCAATGCGGCCCTGGAGGCCGTGGTTGCGCTCGACGTGGGCGGGCGGCGCTGGACGCTGGTGCTGTACCCGTTGCCGCCCTTCGAGCAGCGCTTCGAGGGCTCCGGCCACCACGCCATGGCACTGCTGGGCATGGCCTTCAGTGTGCTGGCAGGCTGGTTTCTGGCCGTGCAGATCAACGGGCGCCGCCGCGCCGTAGCGCTGGCGCACGCCATGACGCATGAACTGCGCCAGGCCCGCGACGCACTGGAGGACACCCTGAACGCCGTGCCCGACCTGCTGCTGGAGGTGGACCAGGAGGGACGCATCCTGCACCTGCGCTCTTCCCGCACCGACCTGGCCGGCATGCCGCAGGCGCAGATCGGCCACACCCTGGCCGAGGTGCTGCCGGCGCGCTCCGCGTCGGAGTTCATGGCCGCGCTGCGGGAAGCGCGCGAACAGGGCTATTCCGAGGGCCGGCAGTACAGCGTGCCCCTGCCGGGCGGGCGGCGCTGGTTCGAGCTGTCGGTGGCGCGCAAGGGCCCGGCCGCCGGGCCGGACCACTACATCGCGTTGGCACGCGACGTGACCCGCCGCCACGACGCCGAGGCCGCCATGCACAGCCTGGCGCACTACGACACGCTCACCGGCCTGCCCAACCGCCGCCTGCTGCTGGAGCGCATGCGGCACGCCCTGCAGGTCTGCCGCGATCAGGGCACGCACGGGGTGCTGCTGTACCTGGACCTGGACCATTTCAAGCAGATCAACGACGCTCGCGGCCACGGCGTGGGCGACAGCCTGCTGCTGCAGACGGGCCAGCGCCTGCTGGGCCTGGCCAGCGGCCAGGACACGGTGGCGCGCCTGGGAGGCGACGAATTCGTCTGGCTGGTGCCCGGCCTGGCCGGCCTGCCGACGCAGGCGCGCGCCCAGGCCGAGAAGCTGGCAGGGCGCCTGAGCCAGGCCGTGGCCCAACCCTACGAGGTCGAGGGCCTGCGCTACAGCGCCAGCGCCAGCGTGGGCGCGGCCCTGTTCCCGCAGCCCGGCCAGGGCGTGGTCGACCTGCTGCGCGAGGCCGACACGGCCATGTACCGGGCCAAGGAACAGGGCCGGGCCCAGGTGTGCTTCTTCGAGCCCGGCATGCACGACCAGGCCCAGGAGCGCCTGGCGCTGGCGCAGGACCTGCAAAGCGCCGTGGCCGACGGCGCCCTGCAGGTCTACGCCCAGCCGCAGGTGAATGGGGCCGGGCGGCTGACCGGCGCCGAGCTGCTGCTGCGCTGGCACGACCCGCGCCGCGGCGCCGTGCCGCCCGAGCGCTTCATCGCCGCGGCCGAGGAGAGCGGGCTGATCTCCCGCATGGGCTCGGACGTGCTGCGCCAGGCCTGCGACACGCTGGCACTGCTGGCGCGCCGGGGGCGGCGGCTGGCCATCTCGGTCAACGTCAGTCCGCGGCAGTTCCGCCAGCCGGACTTCGTGCAGCAGGTGCGCGCTGCCCTGCAGGGCAGCGGCGCACCGGCGCAGCAGCTCACCCTGGAGGTCACCGAAGGCCTGCTGCTGGAGAACTGGCAGGCCACGGCCGAGCGCATGCACGAGCTGGTGGCGCTGGGCGTGCGCCTGTCCATCGACGACTTCGGCACCGGCTACTCCAGCCTGGCCTATCTGAAGAAGCTGCCGTTGTACGAGCTGAAGATCGACCGCAGCTTCGTGCAGGACGTGCCGCAGGACGACAACGACGCGGCCATCGTGCGCGCCATCGTCGCCGTGGCGCACCACCTGCGCCTGCAGGTGGTGGCCGAAGGGGTGGAAACGCAGGCCCAGGCCGACTTCCTGCGCCAGCACGGCTGCGATGCGCTGCAGGGCTACCTGTATGGGCGGCCCATGCCGCTGGCGCAGTGGCTGCAGGGCCTGGAAGACCGCGCGGACTGAGCCCGGTCAGCCGGCGGCGACGGCCGCGCCGGGCTTGGTGCGCGCCAGCTGCATGACCTGGCGCGCCGGCAGGGCCTTCAGGCGGTGCTCGCTCCACACCTGGCGCCAGCGGCGCGCCCCGGGCAGGCCGGCGCGCAGGCCCAGCATGTGGCGCGCGATCGCGTACCAGTGCGTGCCATGCTGCGCGGCCTCGCGCTCCATGTAGGCCACCATGTCTTCCTCGACCTGCTCGCGCGTCAGGGCGCTGGCGGGCTGGCCGAAGAACTGCTCGTCCCAGCGCGCCAGCCACCAGGGGTTGTGGTAGGCCTCGCGCCCGACCATCACGCCGTCGACCTGCGCCAGCTGCTCGTGCACCGCCTCGTCGCTGGCGAAGCCGCCGTTGACGGCGATGGTCAGCTGGGGAAAGTCGCGCTTGAGCTGCGCCACCACCTCATAGCGCAGCGGCGGGATCTCGCGGTTTTCCTTCGGGCTCAGGCCCTTGAGCCAGGCGTTGCGGGCGTGGGCGATGAATACGCTGCAGCCGGCCTCGGCCACCGTGCCCACGAAGTCGCGCACGAAGCCGTAGTCCTCCACCCGGTCGATGCCGATGCGGTGCTTGACGGTGACGGGGATCTGCACCGCATCGCGCATGGCCTTGACGCAGTCGGCCACCAGCTGCGGCTCGTTCATCAGGCAGGCGCCGAAGGCGCCGCGCTGCACGCGCTCGCTGGGGCAACCGCAGTTCAGGTTGACCTCGTCATAGCCCCAGTCCTGCGCCAGGCGCGCGCACTGCGCCAAGTCCTGCGGCTCGCTGCCGCCCAGCTGCAGCGCCACGGGATGCTCGGCGGCGTCAAAGCGCAGGTGCCGCGCCACGTCGCCGTGGATCAGCGCGCCGGTGGTCACCATCTCGGTGTAGAGCAGGGCGTGGCGGCTCAGCAGCCGGTGCAGGTAGCGGCAGTGGCGGTCCGTCCAGTCCATCATGGGCGCGACGGACATGCGCCAGAACGCCGGGGCAGGGGAGGAAGAGGCGGCTTGCACGGTGGGCGTGGAATATGGGTGTTTTTGGCCTCCAGCGCTTATTTGTAAAGCGCTGGCAGCTATCAAATCAGGAGTAAGCGCGCTCAGCGCCGGGCGTACAGGGCCTCGATGGCGGCGCCGTAGTGGGCCACCAGATTGTTGCGCTTGAGCTTGAGCGTGGGGGTCATGAAGCCGTTTTCAATCGTCCACGGCTCGCGCACCAGGTGCACGGCGCGCGGCACGGCGTAGCGCGCAAAGCCGGCGGCGCTGCGCTCGATGCGCGCCAGCGCGGCGCGCAGCACCTGGGGGTCAGCTAGGCTCTCGGGGGCGTCCGCGTCCAGGCCCAGCTGACCGGTCAGCTGGCGCCATTCGTCGTTGTTGACCACGGCCAGGGCGGCAATGAAGGGGCGGTTCTCGCCCACCACCAGGGCCTGGCCGAACAGCGGGTCGCCCGTGATGGCCAGCTCCAGGTCGGCCGGCGGCACCTTCTCGCCAGTGGAGGTGACGATGATTTCCTTGATGCGCCCCAGGATGCGGATGCGGCCCTGCACGATCTCGGCCTGGTCGCCGGTGGACAGCCAGCCTTTGGCATCCAGCACGCGCGCCGTGTCCTCGGGCCGCTTCCAGTAGCCCTTCATGACGATGGGCCCGCGCACCTGCAGCTCGCGGTTGTCGCCGATGCGCACCTCAACGCCCGGCAGGGCGCGGCCGACGGTGGAGGGATCGTTGTCGTCCAGCGTGTTGCAGCTGACCACGGGCGTGGTCTCGGTCATGCCGTAGCCCTGCACCAGCGGCAGGCCCAGGCCCAGGAAGCAGCGGGCGATGGTCGGCGACAGCGGCGCGCCCCCGCTCACGGCCACGCGCAGCCGCCCGCCGAACTGCGCCAGCAGCGGCGCGGCCACCAGGGCGCGCAGCAGCGGCCAGGGCAAGGCGCGCGCCCAGCCGCCCGCGCCTTCGTCGACCGGCGCCGGCAGGCCCTGGGCGGCGCAAAAGCGGCGCCAGCCCGCGGCCTGCGCGGCCTCGAACAGTTGCATCCTCCAGGGCGAGCCCGACAGCTTTTCCAGCACCTTGGCGTGCACGCGCTCGTAGATGCGCGGCACCGACACCAGCACCGTCGGGCGCACCTGCTTCAGGTCGTCGGCCAGCAGCGCCACCGAGCGGGCGTAGGCCACGCAGCTGCCGGCGGCCATCGCCAGGTAGTAGCCGGCCGTGCGCTCGAAGGTGTGCGACAGCGGCAGGAAGGACAAAAACACGTCCTGCGGTGTGGGGACGATGCGCGCCAGCACGGCGTTCACGTCAGCCATCACATTGGCGTGGGTCAGCATCACGCCCTTGGGCTTGCCGGTGGTGCCGCTGGTGTAGACGATGGCGGCAAGGTCTTCAGGCGCCGGCGCCGGTGGCAGGGGCGTGCCAGGCGCGGCGTGCGCCAGCCAGTCGGCCAGGGCGGCGACGGGCACGCCGTCGCCAGCGGCCGGCAGCCCGCCAGCGGGCGGTTCGGTGACGACCACGCCCTGCAGGTGCGGCAGAGCCTGGCCGGTGGCGCGCACGCGCTCCCACTGCGCATGCTCGGCCACCACCAGCATGGAGACCTCGGCGTCGGCCAGGATGTAGGCGATGCTGCCCGGGTTGTCGATGGCGTGCAGCGGCACGGGCACGCAGCCGGTGGCCAGCAGCGCCTGGTCCAGGCTCATGGCGTCCAGCCCGTTGGGCAGCAGGATGGCGACCCGTGCGCCGGCGGGCAGGCCGCTGGCGGCGATTGCCCGGCTCCACTGCTGCACGCGCTCGCCGGCCTGCGCCCAGGTCACGCTGAGCCACCGGCCGGCGGCCTCGTCCCACTGCCGGTAGGCCTCGCCTTCAGGGGTGGCGCGCACGCGCAGGGCCAGCAGTTCGGGCAGCGTCCGGGCGGCGCTCAGGTCGGGGGCAAAAGCAGTCATGTGGCGCAAGAAAAAGCCGCTGGATGGGCGTCCGGCGGCACTGGGGAAAACCCGAAATGATAGCGACCGGCCCTCGGCCAGCCTTTTTTCAGCCCGCGGCTTCCAGCCCGTTGGCGAAGTGCCGCTCCATGGCCTGCACCGTGCCCTGCACGTCGCGCGCACGCAGGGCGGCCATGAGGGCCTCGTGCTCGGCCAGCGACTCTTCGATGCGGCCCTGGCGCAGCAGCGAGTTGTGGCGGTTGAGCTTCATGACCTTGCGCAGGTCGGTCACCACCTGGCTGCGCCAGCGGTTGTCGGCCATCTCCAGAAGGCGCATGTGGATGCGCTCGTTGATGGCAAAGAAGCGTTCCCGGTCGCCGGTGGCGCCGGCCAGCTCGGCGTGCAGGCCGTCCAGCTCGCGCAGCTGCGCCGGTGTGGCATGGGCGGCCACGGCGGCGGCGGCGTCGCGCTCCAGCAGCGACAGCAGGTGGTAGACGTCGCGCAGGTCTTTTTCGCTCATCTCGGTGACGTAGGCGCCGCGGCGCACCTTCATGGTCACCAGGCCCTCGGCGGCCAGCACCTTCAGCGCCTCGCGCAGGGGCGTGCGGCTGATGCCGAACTCCTCGGCGATCTTCAGCTCGTCGATCCAGCTGCCCGGCTCCAGTTCGCGCCGGAAGATGCGCTGGCGCAATTGCTCCGCCACCTGTTCGTACAGGGCGCGGGGAGTGAGGGAGACAGCGGACATGGTGCGCGAAATGTAGCGCATAAAAACTAAGAATTAATAATTATGGTTCGGGTAAACTCTGGTGATCTGCGAACGGCGGTACAGCCGGCACGCGCCCCATTGCTACCTTTGCGAAAGCATCACGCCCCATGAGCCAGCCTCCCGCACCCTCATTCGCGCCCGCCAGCCTGCAGGATTGGGCCAAGTCCGCCGCCAAGTCCGCCCCGGGCGGCGACGTGCAGGCTCTGAACTGGATCACGCCGGACGGCATCACCGTGAAGCCGCTGTACACCGCCGAGGACACGGCCGGCCTGCCCTACGCCAACACGCTGCCGGGCTTCGAGCCCTACCTGCGCGGCCCGCAGGCCACCATGTACGCCGTGCGGCCCTGGACCATCCGCCAGTACGCGGGCTTCTCGACGGCCGAGGAATCCAACGCCTTCTATCGCAAGGCCCTGGCCGCGGGCGGGCAGGGCGTGTCGGTGGCCTTCGACCTGGCCACGCACCGCGGCTATGACAGCGACCACCCGCGCGTGACGGGCGACGTGGGCAAGGCCGGCGTGGCGATCGACAGCGTGGAGGACATGAAGATCCTGTTCGACGGCATTCCGCTGGACAAGGTCTCCGTCTCAATGACCATGAACGGCGCCGTGCTGCCGGTGCTGGCCGGCTACGTGGTGGCGGCCGAGGAGCAGGGCGTTTCTCAGGAGCAGCTCTCGGGGACCATCCAGAACGACATCCTCAAGGAGTTCATGGTCCGCAACACCTATATCTACCCTCCGAAGCCGTCGATGCGCATCATCGGCGACATCATCGAGTACACGAGCAAGAACATGCCCAAGTTCAACTCGATCTCGATCTCGGGCTACCACATGCAGGAAGCAGGGGCCAACCAGGCGCTGGAGCTGGCCTTCACGCTGGCCGACGGCAAGGAATACGTGAAGACGGCGATTGCCAAGGGCATGGACGTGGACGACTTCGCCGGGCGGCTGTCGTTCTTCTGGGCCATCGGCATGAACTTCTACCTGGAGATCGCCAAGATGCGCGCCGCGCGCCTGCTGTGGTGCCGGATCATGAAAGGCTTTGACGCCAAGAAGCCCAAGAGCCTGATGCTGCGCACGCACTGCCAGACCAGCGGCTGGTCGCTCACCGAGCAGGACCCCTACAACAACGTGGTGCGCACCACCATCGAGGCCATGGCGGCCGTCTTCGGCGGCACGCAGAGCCTGCACACCAACGCGCTGGACGAGGCCATCGCCCTGCCCACCGAGTTTTCCGCCCGCATCGCGCGCAATACCCAGCTGATCATTCAGGAAGAAAGCCACATCACCAACGTCATCGACCCCTGGGCCGGCTCCTACATGATGGAAAAGCTGACCCAGGACATGGCCGACGCCGCCTGGAAGATCATCGAGGAGGTCGAGGCCATGGGCGGCATGACGGCCGCCGTGGATTCGGGCTGGGCCAAGCTGAAGATCGAGGCGGCCGCCGCGGAGAAGCAGGCGCGCATCGACTCCGGCAAGGAGGTCATCGTCGGCGTGAACAAGTACAAGCTGGCCAAGGAAGACCCCGTCGACATCCTGGAGGTGGACAACGTCAAGGTGCGCGACAGCCAGATCGCGCGCCTGAACGATATCAAGCAAAAACGCGATCAAACCCGCGTCAGCCAAGCGCTGGCTGCTCTCACTTCTGCAGCAGAGTCGGGCCAGGGCAACCTGCTGGACCTGGCCATTCAGGCCGTCCGCGCCCGCGCCACGGTGGGCGAGGTGTCCGACGCGCTGGAGCAAGTCTTTGGGCGCCACCGCGCCGATACGCAAAAGGTGACCGGTGTGTACGCAGCCGCTTATGACTCGGCCGAGGGCTGGGAAAAACTCAAGGGCGAGATCGACTCCTTCGCCGAGCAGCAGGGCCGCCGCCCGCGCGTGATGATCGCCAAGCTGGGCCAGGACGGCCACGACCGCGGTGCCAAGGTGGTGGCCACGGCCTTCGCCGACCTAGGCTTCGACGTGGACATGGGTCCGCTCTTCCAGACGCCCGAAGAATGCGCCCGCCAGGCCATCGAGAACGACGTGCACGCCGTGGGCGTCTCCACGCTGGCTGCCGGGCACAAGACGCTGGTGCCGGCCATCATCGAATCGCTCAAGGAGCAGGGCGCCGACGACATCATCGTCTTCGTCGGCGGCGTGATTCCCCAGCAGGACTACGACTATCTGTACAGCGCCGGCGTGAAGGGCATCTACGGCCCCGGCACGCCCATCCCGGCCAGCGCCAAGGACGTGCTGGAGCAGATCCGCAAGGCCACGGCGTGACGCCTGACGTGCTGCTTCAGGGCATCGTGGCGGGCAGCGGCGCCGTACAGCGCCGCGCCATCGCCAAGGCCATCACGCTGCTCGAATCCACCCGCGCCGACCACCGGGCGCAGGGCGACGAGCTGCTCACCGCGCTGCTGCCGCACACGGGGCGGGCCCTGCGGCTGGGCATCAGCGGCGTGCCGGGCGTGGGCAAGAGCACCTTCATCGAGGCGCTGGGCCTGCACCTGATCGCGCAGGGGCTGAAGGTGGCGGTGCTGGCCATTGACCCGTCGTCCACCGTCTCGGGCGGTGCCATCCTGGGCGACAAGACGCGCATGGAGCACCTGTCGGTGCACCCCGATGCCTACATCCGCCCCAGCCCGTCCAGCGGCACGCTGGGCGGCGTGGCCGAGAAGACGCGTGAATCCATGCTGGTGTGCGAGGCCGCAGGCTACGACGTGGTCATTGTCGAAACCGTGGGCGTGGGCCAGAGCGAGATCGCGGTGCAGGGCATGACGGACATGTTCGTGGTGCTGCAGCTACCCAACGCCGGCGACGATCTGCAGGCCATCAAGAAGGGCGTGATGGAGCTGGCCGACCTGGTGGTCATCAACAAGGCCGACATCGACCCGCACGCCGCCATGCGCGCGCAGGCGCAGATCACCTCCAGCCTGCGGCTGCTGATGCTGCACGGCAATCCCGACCACGACTGGAAGGCCGGGCTGGTATGGCGGCCCAAGGTCATCACCATCAGCGCGCTGCAAAGCCAGGGAGTGGACGAGTTCTGGGCCGCTGTTACCGACTTTCGCGCGCAGCAGACCGCCAACGGCCGCCTGGCCGCGCGGCGCGAGCGCCAGGCGCTGGCCTGGATGTGGGAGCGCATCGACGCCGGCCTGAAACAGGCCTTTCGCGCGCACCCGCGGGTGCGCCAGCTGCTGCCCGGCCTGCAGGCCGACGTGGCGGCGGGGCGCATCGCGGCCAGCACAGCAGCACGAAATCTGCTCGCAGCCCAGGCAGGGCAAGCGCAAGCAGCTATCAGTTAAATAGCATTCAACCGAAGAGAGCAAGCATGCAAACCATCCTCGACCAACTGGAGAAAAAGCGCGAACTCGCCCGCCTGGGCGGGGGCCAGAAGCGCATCGACGCCCAGCACAAGAAGGGCAAGCTGACGGCGCGCGAGCGCATCGAGCTGCTGCTCGATGACGGCACGTTCGAGGAATGGGACATGTTCGTCGAGCACCGCTGCACCGACTTCGGCATGGAGGGCACCAAGATCCCCGGGGACGGCGTGGTCACGGGCTACGGCATGATCAACGGCCGCCTGGTGTTCGTCTTCAGCCAGGACTTCACCGTCTTCGGCGGCGCCCTGAGCGAAACCCACGCCGAGAAGATCTGCAAGGTCATGGACCAGGCCATGAAGGTGGGCGCACCGGTCATCGGCCTGAACGACTCGGGCGGCGCGCGCATCCAGGAGGGCGTGGCCAGCCTGGGCGGCTACGCCGACGTGTTCCAGCGCAACGTGCTGGCCAGCGGGGTGGTGCCGCAGATCAGCATGATCATGGGCCCCTGCGCCGGCGGCGCCGTGTATTCGCCGGCCATGACGGACTTCATCTTCATGGTCAAGGACAGCTCGTACATGTTCGTGACCGGCCCGGACGTGGTGAAGACCGTGACGCACGAGGAGGTGACGGCCGAGGAGCTGGGCGGCGCCATCACCCACACCACCAAGAGCGGCGTGGCCGACATGGCCTTCGAGAACGACGTGGAGGCGCTGATGATGCTGCGCCGCCTGTACAACTACCTGCCGCTGAACAACCGCGAAAAGGCGCCCGTGCGCCCGAGCAACGACCCGGCCGACCGCGCCGACATGAGCCTGGACACCCTGGTGCCGGCCAATCCCAACCAGCCGTACGACATGAAGGAGCTGATCGTCAAGACGGTGGACGACGGCGACTTCTTCGAGCTGCAGCCCGACTACGCCAAGAACATCATCATCGGCTTCGCCCGCATGGAAGGGCAGACCGTGGGCATCGTCGCCAACCAGCCGCTGGTGCTGGCCGGCTGCCTGGACATCAAGAGCAGCATCAAGGCCGCGCGCTTCGTGCGTTTTTGCGACGCCTTCAACATCCCCGTGGTCACCTTCGTGGACGTGCCCGGCTTCATGCCCGGTACGTCGCAGGAGTACGGCGGCATCATCAAGCACGGCGCCAAGCTGCTCTTTGCCTACGCCGAGTGCACGGTGCCGAAGATCACCGTCATCACCCGCAAGGCCTATGGCGGCGCGTACGACGTGATGAGCTCCAAGCACCTGCGCGGCGACGTGAACCTGGCCTGGCCCAACGCCGAGATCGCCGTGATGGGCGCCAAGGGCGCTGTGGAGATCATCTTCCGCGAGGACAAGAACGACCCCGTGAAGCTGGCCGCCCGCGAAGCCGAATACAAGGAGCGCTTTGCCAACCCGTTCGTGGCCGGCGCGCGCGGCTTCATCGACGACGTGATCCTGCCGCACGAGACGCGCAAGCGCATCTGCCGCAGCCTGGTCATGCTGCGCGAGAAGAAACTCGAGAACCCGTGGCGCAAGCACGGGAACATTCCGCTGTAAGCACCAGAAGAACAAGAACGAGCAACCGGAGTTCACCCAACCATGTTCACCAAAATCCTGATTGCCAACCGCGGCGAAATTGCCTGCCGCGTGATCGCCACGGCGAAAAAGATGGGCATTGCCACCGTCGCCGTCTACTCCGACACCGACAAGGAAGCCCGCCACGTCAAGCTGGCCGACGAGGCCGTGCGCATCGGCGCCGCGCCCAGCCGCGAGTCCTACCTGCTGGCCGACAAGATCATCGAGGCCGCCAAGCAGACCGGCGCGCAGGCCATCCACCCCGGCTATGGTTTCCTGTCGGAAAACGAAGCCTTCGCCCAGCGCTGCGAGGATGAGGGCATTGCCTTCATCGGCCCCAAGGCGCATTCGATTGCCGCGATGGGCGACAAGATCGCATCCAAGAAGCTGGCCAACGAGGCCAAGGTCAACACCATCCCCGGCTACAACGACGCGATCTCCGGACCCGAGCAGGCCGTGGAGATCGCCAAGGGCATCGGCTACCCGGTGATGATCAAGGCCAGCGCCGGCGGCGGCGGCAAGGGCCTGCGCGTGGCCTTCAACGACAAGGAGGCGTACGAGGGCTTTGCCAGTTGCCAGAACGAGGCGCGCAACAGCTTCGGCGACGACCGCGTGTTCATAGAGAAGTTCGTGCAGGAGCCGCGCCACATCGAGATCCAGGTGCTGGGCGACAGCCACGGCAACGTGATCTACCTGAACGAGCGCGAATGCTCCATCCAGCGCCGCCACCAGAAGGTCATTGAAGAGGCACCAAGCCCCTTCATCAGCGACGCCACGCGCAAGGCCATGGGCGAGCAGGCCGTGGCGCTGGCCAAGGCGGTCAAGTACCAATCCGCCGGCACGGTGGAGTTCGTGGTCGGCAAGGACCAGGACTTCTACTTCCTCGAAATGAACACCCGCCTGCAGGTGGAGCACCCGGTGACCGAGTGCATCACCGGCCTGGACCTGGTGGAACTGATGATCCGCGTTGCCGCGGGCGAGAAGCTGCCTTTGAGCCAGGCCGACGTCAAGCGCGAGGGCTGGGCCATGGAGTGCCGCATCAACGCCGAGGACCCGTTCCGCAACTTCCTGCCCTCCACCGGCCGGCTGGTGCGCTTCGCCCCGCCCGAGGAGACGATGTTCCAGGCCGACACGGACAAGCGCTGGGGCGTGCGCGTGGACACGGGCGTGTACGAGGGCGGCGAGATCCCGATGTACTACGACTCGATGATCGCCAAGCTCATCGTGCACGGCCAGGACCGCGACGACGCCATCCAGAAGATGCGCGCCGCGCTCAACGGCTTCGTGATCCGCGGCATCTCCAGCAACATTCCCTTCCAGGCGGCGCTGCTGGCGCACCCCAAATTCGTCAACGGCCAGTTCAACACCGGCTTCATCGCCGAGCACTACGCCCATGGCTTCTCCGCCGAGGACGTGCCGCACGACGACCCAGATTTCCTGGTGGCGCTGGCCGCTTTCATGCACCGGCGCTACCGCGCCCGCGCCTCGGGCATCAGCGGCCAGCTGGCCGGCCATGGCGTGAAGGTGGGCGAGGAGTTCGTCGTCGTCACCCTAGGCCACGAGGGCCAGAACGTGCAGCATCCGGTGTCGGTGACGGATTTCGACACCCAGTCCGGCGCCAGCGTGGTGCACGTGGGCGGCAAGGACTACCGCATCAGCAGCACCGCCACGCTGGGGCAGATCCGCGTGCAGGGCGCCTGCAATGGCCAGGGCTTCACGGCGCAGGTCGAACGCGGCGCGGGCAAGAACCCGCTGGCGCTGCGCATCGCGCACAACGGCACGCAGGTCGAGGCGCTGGTGCTGTCGCCCCTGGGCGCGCAGCTGTACGAGCTGATGCCGTACAAGGCGCCGCCGGACCTGTCCAAGTTCCTGCTCTCGCCCATGCCGGGCCTGCTGGTGCAGGTGGCCGTGGAGCCCGGCCAGAAGGTGCAGGCGGGCGAGCGCCTGGCCGTCATCGAAGCGATGAAGATGGAGAACGTGCTGTTTGCCGCGCAGGACGGCGTGGTCGGCAAGATCGTGGCCGGCAAGGGCGAGTCACTCAGCGTGGACCAGGTGATCCTGGAATTTGAATGAAATCGGCCTCCAGCGCTTGCCAGGCAAGCGCTGGCAGCTATCAAATAAGGAGTAACCAGTGAACGTCGAGACACGCCCCTTCAAGGTGCTGGGCATCCAGCAGGTGGCCATCGGGGGCCCCGACAAGACGGCCATGCGGCGGCTATGGGTGGACATGCTGGGCCTGGAGCAGACCGGCAGCTTCACCAGCGAGCGCGAGAACGTGGACGAGGACATCCTGACCATGGGGCAGGGTGCCCACAAGGTCGAGGTGGACCTGATGCAGCCGCTGGACATCGACAAGAAGCCGGCCGTGCACACCACGCCGCTCAACCACATCGGCCTGTGGATCGACGATCTGCCGAAGGCGGTGGAGTGGCTCACTGCCAAGGGTGTGCGCTTCGCGCCGGGCGGCATCCGCAAGGGCGCAGCGGGGTATGACATCACCTTCCTGCATCCCAAGAGCAACGAGGAGTTTCCGATTGCGGGCGAAGGCGTGTTGATCGAGCTGGTGCAGGCGCCGCCGGAGGTGATCGCCACGCTGGGCTGAATTTCAGCCGTTGCAATCCACAAGGCCCAGGTCTTCGACCTGGGCTTTTTTTTCGTCCATCCCAAGCAGCCTGCCCTGGTTTCGTCGCCCAAGTTAAAAGCGAATTGAAGGCTGATGAGGACTGTTCGGCGCTGCAGCCGTGGTTGCTGAGTGCGAATGGCAAGTCGCCAATAAGTTGCCGGAAAAACCTTCTTTTTGTCGCCAACAGCTGCCTAGTGCCGGCAAAAATAACTGGAAAAGCCATCTTTTGACGACAGGAAATCCGTCCTGCCTTTTTCACAATCAGCCCTTTCATTCAGCATGTGCAAATGGCCAGAATTGCCGGCCATGACCACTGCCACCCTGCAATTCATTCCTCCCGTCAGCCCTTCGCAGACGCCGTCCGGCACACGCTGGAGCGTTGACGCCGTGCAGTCCCTGTTGGATCTACCCTTCATGGAGCTGCTGTGGCGCGCACAGACCGTGCATCGCCAGCACTGGCCGGCCGGCGACGTGGAACTGGCCACGCTGCTGTCGGTGAAAACCGGCGGCTGCCCGGAAAACTGCGGCTACTGCCCCCAGGCCGCTGCCTTCGACACCGGGGTGCAGGCGCACAAGCTGATGGACGTGGCCGAGGTCACGGCCGCCGCCCAGGCTGCCAAGGATGCTGGCGCCACGCGCTTTTGCATGGGCGCCGCCTGGCGCGCGCCCAAGGACCGCGACATCGAGAAAATGGCCGCGCTGATTGCCGCCGTGAAGGGCCTGGGCCTGCAGACCTGCGCCACGCTGGGCATGCTGGCGCCGCAGCAGGCCGAGGCACTCAGGGACGCCGGCCTGGACTATTACAACCACAACCTGGACACCGCCCCCGAGTACTACCAGGACGTGGTCAGCACCCGCCAATACCAGGACCGGCTGGACACCCTGGCCCACGTGCGCGCAGCCGGCATCAAGGTCTGCGCCGGCGGCATCATCGGCATGGGTGAGGCGCCGGTGCACCGCGCCGGGCTGATCGCGCAGCTGGCCAACCTCGATCCGTACCCGGAGTCCGTGCCCATCAACAGCCTGGTGCGCGTGCCCGGCACGCCGCTGGCGGACAGCGAGGCGGTGGATCCGCTGGACTTTGTGCGCGTCATTGCCGCGGCCCGCATCACCATGCCGCGCGCCCGCGTCCGCCTGTCGGCAGGCCGTCAGCAGATGGGCGAGGCCGTGCAGGCGCTGTGCTTTCTGGCCGGTGCCAATTCCATCTTCTACGGCGACAAGCTGCTGGTGACGGGCAATCCCGAGGCGCAGGACGACGCGCGGCTGCTGGCCCGGCTGGGCCTCAACGCCCATCCTGCAGCATCCGCCTTGCAGGTGTGAGGGACACAGCGGCCTTGGCGTAGCCGCGCCAGGGCGCGTTGCCCTCGGGCAGGCGCGCGTCGATGTTGCCCAGGTGCCAGTGGGCGCTGCTCTGCAGGCCCTGCAGCTCGTCCCAGCGCAATGGCACTGAGATGCCCAAGCCGGGCCGCGCCCGCACCGACCACGCGCTCACCGTGGTGGCGCCAAAGCCGTTGCGCAGCCAGTCCACAAAGATGCGGCCCACACGGTTGCGCGGCCCGGCCTTGGCCACAAAGCGCTGCGGCAGCGTGCGCGCCAGGTGCTGCACCACCGCTTGCGAGAACTCGCGCACCGTGTCCCAGTCGTGCAGCCGCTTGATGGGCGTGATCACATGCAAGCCCTTGCCGCCGCTGGTTTTCAGAAAGGCGGGCAGACCCAGCTCCTCCAGCAGCACCCGCACCAGTTCGGCGCCTTCCAGCACCTGTTCCCAGGCCACGCCCTCGCCCGGGTCCAGGTCGAAGGCCAGGCGGTCGGGCCGGTCGATGCGGTCTCGGCGGGCGTTCCAGGTGTGCAGCTCCACCACGTTCATCTGCGCTGCCTGGGCCAGGCCCGCGGCGTCGGGCACCTCCAGCAGCGGCGGATGGCCCTCATAGAGGCGCGGATCCAGCTCGCGCAGGCCGGGGAGGGCGCCCTTGTAGAGGTGCCGCTGGAAGATGCGGGACCCCTGCACGCCGGCCGGGGTGCGCACCACCGACACCGGGCGCTGCGCCAGATGCTCCATCATCAAAGGCGCCACCTGCGCGTAGTAGCGCACCAGGTCGAGTTTGGTGGCGCCCGTCGAGGGGTCGATGACGCGGCTGGGGTGGGTGACGCGCAGCTCGCCCACCTGCTCTGCGCCCCTGCCGGCGCGCGCAGGTTTGCTTGAGCCGGATGCCGCGGCGTGTGTGGGCTGCGGAGCAGGGCGCTCGGGCACGATGGCGGCGGCGGGCTTGTCCTCGCGCAGACCATGGAACACCGCATGGCGCACGCGCCTGTCGCGCGTCCAGCCGGCGAAGGCCACCTCGGCCATCAGCTCGGGCCGCACCCAGTGCGGGCGGCCGGCGACATGGGTGCGGTGCGCGAAGGGCGGCTCGGGAACCTCCAGCACCTGCAGCCGGGTGGCCAACTCCTGCAGGGACTGGCGGGTGAACCCCGTGCCTACGTTGCCGGCATAGCGCAGCGCGCCGGTTTCCTCATCGTGCACGCCCAGCAGCAGCGAGCCCAGGCCGGTGCGGGTGCCCTTGGGATCGGTGTAGCCGACGATAACGAACTCCTGCCGCTGGCCGCACTTGAGCTTGACCCAATCCGCAGATCGCGCGGACACGTAGGGCGCATCGCGGCGCTTGCCGATCACCCCTTCAAAGCCCAGCTTGCAGGACGATGCGAAGAGCTGGGCTGCGGGCGCGTCGAACGCTTCGCTCAGGCGCACGTGGTGCTCGTCGGCCTGTGCCAGTGCCTGCTCCAGGGCTGCGCGCCGCTGCACCAGTGGCAGTGCGCGCAGATCCCGGCCGTCCAGGAAGAGCAGGTCGAACGCGTAATAGACGACCTCGGCCGCTCCCTTGGCGTCGAAGGCGTTCTGCAGCGCCTGGAAGTCCGGCACGCCATGGCCGTCCTGCACCACGATCTCGCCGTCGAGCCAGGCAGACGCCAATCCCAGATGCGCGATGGCCTGCGCCAGGTGTGGCATGCGGGCCGTCCAGTCCTTGCCGGCGCGGGTGAGCAGCTTCACGTCCTGGCCATCAATGCGCGCCAGAATGCGATAGCCGTCGAACTTCAGTTCGTACAGCCAGTCCGCACGTGGCGTAGGGGGTTGATCCACCAGCGTGGCCAACTGCGGTGCGATGAAGTCGGGCAGGGCGGAGAGCTTCGCTGCGCGGCGTGAAGCGGGCTTGGGGAATGCCCGCACTGGCTGGCCGTGCACATCGGGCAAGGAGCCGACGCTGTCGGGCAACGCATCCACCACGCTGTAGTCAGAAGCGGCCCGCTCCAGCCCATCGCGTTCCTTGATGAGCAGCCAAGCGGGCTTGTTGCCGCCCCGGCCGCCCATGCGTACCAGCGTCCAGCGCCCCTGCAGCTTGTGGCCGTGCAGGACGAATTTGAGTTTGCCGCTGCGCAGGCCTTGCTCGGGCTCGTCCAGGGGTTCCCACGTGCCCTTGTCCCAGACGATGACGCGCCCACCACCGTACTGCCCCTTGGGGATCTCGCCCTCGAAGGTGTTGTAGGAGATCGGGTGGTCTTCTACCTGCACCGCCATGCGCTTGTCCGCCGAGTCGTAGCTGGGGCCCTTGGGCACGGCCCAGCTTTTCATGGTGCCGCCCAGTTCCAGGCGAAAGTCATAGTGCAGCCGCGTCGCCCAGTGCTTTTGCACGACGAAGCGCAGGGTGCCATGGCTGGGCGTGCCACCCTCCTGCGGCTCGGGCGTGATGGTGAAGTCGCGCTTTTGCCGGTAGGTGGACAGCGGATCGTCCTTACGCCGGGCCATAGCAACACTGGGCCTGCATGGTCAGGCCGCCTTGCGCTTGGCGCGCGATGATGCGGCGGTGGCTTTCTTGCCCGCGGCGGCCCGGCGCGCACCCGTCTTGGACGGGGCAGGGGATTTGCCTGAGGCGGCCTTGCGAGGCGGCTTCGCCGTCTCCTCTTCAGGCGCCTCCTTGTGGCGGCCCTGCAGGCTGCGGCGCAGCAGGCGGGTCAGGTCGACCACGTTGGATTCGGCATCGTCGGCCTGCAACGCTTCTTCCTCTACCACCTCGACCTCGCCCTCGCGCGCCTTGGTCTCGACCAGCTTGCGGATTTCCTCCGAAAAGGAATTGCGGAACTGGTCCGCGTCCCACTTCTGCGTCATGTCATCGACGAGCTGCAGTGCCATCTTCATCTCGGCCTCGCGCAGGCCTGCGGCCTTCTCGCCGGCGGGCGGCAGATTCAGCTCGTCGGACGAGCGCACCTCGCCGCCCCAGCGCATCAGGTTCAGCACCAGCGAGCGCCCGCAGGGCATCAGCATCGCCAGGTGCTGCTTGGTGTGGATGACGACCCGCGCCACGGCCACGCGGTTGCTCTTGCGCAGCGCCTCGCGCAGCAGCGCATACACCTTTTCGCCGCGCTTGACCGGAGCGATGTAGTACGGGCGCTCCAGATAGACGAAGGGGATCTCGTCGGCGTCGACGAAGGCCTCCAGCTCGATGGTCTGCGTGGTGCGCGGGTAGGCCGATTCGATCTCGTCGTCGGTCAGCACCACATAGCGGTCATGCCCGTACTCGACACCACGCACGATGTCTTGGGACGCGACCTCTTTGCCGGTCTTCTTGTTCACACGCTTGTAGCCCACTGGGTCCATGGTGCGGCGGTCCAGCCAGTCGAAGTCGATGCCGCTGCTGCGGGTGGCCGAGTACAGCGCCACGGGAATGTTGACCAGGCCGAAGCTGATGGCGCCTTTCCACATAGAGCGCGGCACGCGGCCTTTCGCCGCCTCCTTGCTTATCGCTGTACCTGCACCAGCCCTGGCTGCCATGGTGAATCCTCCGCGTCACGAATCGAGACGAGGCCCGGCCGCTGATGGTCGGATCGGGTCTGCCCATGCGCGGCAAGTTAGCGCGGCAATATCCCAGAGACCGTAGGACGATTCCAGACGAAGGCACTGCTGAAGCGCTGATCAGAATGCTTAGGTCTCAAATATTTAACATAATATACATCGTATCTACTACGGTTGGCGCTGTGCTGCGGGCGCTATTCGCTGTGGCTGGCTGGCCGTCCGCGCTGCGCTTGCGTACAGCCAGCCAGCCACTGCGCCGGCGCTTGCCCTTGACTGCTCGCCAGACCGCCGAGGCGCTGCGCGCATTGTTTCTCAAGCACGAGCGGACGACAGCTGTTGCCTGATCCTGGCGCTACGCGGCAGGCACGGCGCCTGGGCGTGCCGCGCGAATCCTCCCGATGACCTGATTGCCGCTGGCATAGCCACTGCGGGCGCGCTGGCGGCCTGATGCCCCCCTGGCATGGGGCACGCTGCGCGGGACAGCGGCCACATGGGGCGATGCCCCATACCCCTACACTCCGGCCATGGTCAAAGCAATGGCGGAATGGATGGCGCTGCATCCGTGGATCGCAGCGGCAGCGCTGGTGATCCTGGGGGCCATAGCCTGGGCGGCGCTGCGTCGGCTATGGGGTTCGAGACACCGGCCGGCAACGGCACTACGGTTGCGGTCACAGCGGGAACAGGCGCGGTTTGATCCCCGGTCGACGGACTACCAGCCGCGCCAGTATCGACGGGCGAAGCGGCGCGAGCGGTAGACGGCGGCGGCGGCAGCACGTAGGGATTGAAGGGGCGCGACTGCATCCAGTCGCGGCAAGCCTTGTCCCCCACCTCGGGCAGCCGCGAGCCATCGCCCGCGAAGCACGTGCATTCACCCCGAATGCACAGCGCGCCGGCGATGGTGGGCATGTGCACGACATGCCGCAGGTGGTCATAAGCCGGCGCCGTCCAGGGACGATCCGACAGGCGCGGGGCGAAATCAACGCGCTCATCAGGCGGGCCGCCGACGACCACGGGCGCAGTCGCTGGCGGGGCCTGAGGCGGCGCTGCTGCCGGCACAGGAGGCACCGCTGGCGCGGGCGCAGCGGCCACGGAGGCCGCAGGCGCCACCTTGGCCTGAATCATCTTCCAGGCTTTCCAGCCTAGGAAGCCGGTAAGGCCCAGGGCCGCAACCATGACCACCAGCATCCATGGCACGGAGCGCACAGGCTTGACGTGCATGGAGGCGCTTTTGTACTTGGCAAAAACGCGCTTCGGGAGCCGGTAGCGCTTCTTGATCGGGGCGTTTTTCCAGCCGGTGCGGCAGTTGTCGGCGCACTCGGGCCACTCGTACCACCAGCGGCCCAGGATGCCCAGGTCGCGCAGGTGCACGTGACGGCCGACGAGGGCGCGGACGTTGGAATCGACGAGGTTGGGCCCCTGGGTGATGACGTAGACATCCAGGCCACGGTGACGGTGGGTTTCCAGGGCTGCAACGTGGTCGGGCACCTTCTGGCCGGGGCCACGGGGCCGCCACACACGTTGCACCTCGTCAATGATGATGACGGCGCCATCAGGCACCACTTCGGGCCAGCGCTCGGGCTCGTCAAGCACCTCATGGGGTATCGCGAGCTCGGGAATACCGTTCACGTAGAGCTGCCTGCCCTGCCCCAACTCTTCGAGCATGGCGACAAGGGCGGCGCTCTTGCCGGTGCCGGGGGCGCCAGTGATCAGCGTGATCATGTCGCCTGCCCTGCCCCGCCCGTCGTCTGCAGCGCGAAGCGCTTCATCACCATCCAGGCGAGACCAGAAACGATTCCCCCGCTGGTGATGGCCATGGCTTCGAAGAAGCCGGACATTGCCAAGAGCTGGAGAACTTCGGGCAGCAATCCGGTGAATGCACCTTTGGCTGCATTCAGGGCGCCAGACAGGGCCGTATCGGCCCCTTCATACGTGGTGTAACCGAAGCCCAGGGCCACGAGGACGCGCGACACCAGGGGCCAAGAGATTTTGGCGAGCCATTCGGCGATGCCTTCCATTTAATCCCCCCTTCGGGTGAGGCCCATGAACGCCAGGACGGCGGACAGGTAGGCGAAGCCAATCAGTATCGGGCGGATGCCGGTTGCGAAGTCGCAAAGCAAGTCCCATCGGAAAGCCATTTGCTTTCCCATGATGACGAATTCCTTTGGAGCGGGACAACTACCGTTAGCAGGGCCGAAACCCTCCTCGCGGTTGATTGCAAGAGGAACCGTGCTTTGTTGCAGTGGCGTCGGGGTCAAGGTGCCGAGTTTTTGGCAGGCGACAATATCCGGGTGTTTTTCGCAGAGGGATTGCTGATCTTCGGGCTTTGGCTTGTCGTTTTCGCCTGGTTCGTTTTCTTCACCTTGGGACGGGTCATTATTATTCGATGGGCGATTAACGGGCTCCAAATCGACACGCCAGGGGTTATCTGGTTCTGGCGAGGGATTAATACGAATTCCGGGCCTTATGTACGGCTGATTTTGCGGCGATGGCTCGCCGTTAGGGTTGTAATCCGGGTTAGGCAATGGGTCACCCATTGGGATAAACCTGGGGCGATGCGACGGAGAAGGCCCGGGCTCGGGATTTACCCAAGGGCCGGGCGTCGGCTCAACGGGTAAAGGCGTCGGATATGGTAGCTCGCTAGGAACGGATTCCGGCATGGGCGTACCTGATAATCCATCCTCAAATTGAGGCTGTTGAACTGCTGGACTTAAGCAACCGGCAGGTGTGGCCTGCCATCCTGCTGGACAGCTTTGACCAGTACTGGCCCTTTCCCTGCTAACGTTACCAAAATTCTGCGGAGCCCAATTGGGATAGTTCTTATAACCGTGAAGACAGTTAGCACTATTCTCCGAGACTATCTCAGCGCGAAGAAACGGATAAGCATCGGTATTAGTCACGAGGGCTGCATGTGCAGCTCTACATGCAGCATCAGCAGAGGGATAGCTATTGCCGTTATACGTCCAATAAAACTCATATTGCTCCCCCTGCTCGGCCACTTGTCGCCAGACCTTTTCGACTTCATCCCAAACATAATTCGCAACGCCCAACCAAGTAGCAATACCTAATGCAGCCCTTAAAGCGGGATTGGCGAATATTACGCCAGCAGCAACGCGGGGGGCATTTGCAGCAAGACGGTAGGAAACCGGCATTGTTACTAGCCGGCCAGGGACCGGAACCCTAAGCCCATTGGGCTGATGAACGGTTCGACCGAACCAGCTATCGTTAGCGGATGTGGCATACCCGTACCCGCCGCCAGTGCGAGAAAACCCGGCAGGGTCAGCGGGGTATGCATAGCCAGCATGAGCAGCACCGCACAGGATGGCCAGAGCGGCGACTACCAGCGCCCGCAGATCAGCCATGCTGCCCCCAGGACGCCGACGAACGCGGCGAAGAATTCAGGTGTTGCCATCGTCTTTATCCCCTACGTGCCAGACGGTGCGGGCAATGAACACGACCGCATAGACGGCGAGCCAGACGCCAGCGACTGACCACCCGAGGGACAGCCCGTCTTCAACGCCGAGCAGGTTGCACGGCTGGGCCTGATAGGCCGCCGTGACGGTAATAGGAGCGCCGCCGCCCACTGGACGGAGCGCGTAGGAAATGCCGCTGTCAGACAGCGCGGCCAGCTCAACCACATGGGCCGAGCCGCCATGCTGAACAACAGCGCCGAGCTGCGACGATGCCGCAGCCTGGGCCGCCTGCGTGGCGGTGCCGTAGCAGGCGGCGCCTACTTGGAACGCCATGGGCCTATCCCTGCGGAGCGCATGAAGCGCACCGCGAACAGCGCCACGCGCGCCGATAGCACCGCAGCCGACACGATGGCCGCATTGAGGCCCATTTCGGCCAGCAGCGGCGCTATGGCGGGCATGCCTTACAGGCCCTTGCGAATGAACTTGAAGGCGTACACGGCCACGACAGCGGCCAACACGATGCCGGCCACGGTCAGCGCGTCGGCGCTCAGGTCATCGAGGGCGGTTTGCACGTTGGCCGGCACGGCGGCGTAGGCGCTGCCAGCGGTTGCAGCCAGGGCGGCGGGGATCAGGGCCAGACGGGCCTTCACAGACTTGGTCATTTCAGTTCCTTTCGAGGTTATGACCGGTGCGGGATTGCACCCGGCAGGGCACGGCGCTTCACAGCGGTGGCACCCTGGCGGCTGGAATCACGCGGGGACATGGGGACGGTCTCCAAGCCACGAGAACGGCCCGGATGGATCAACGCGGCGCGGCGTGTGCCGCACTCGGATAAAGCTGCGAAAACCAGCGCCTGTTGGTGCGAACTCAGAGAGCAGAAGCTCGCCCGTTTCGTCATTTCGATAGCCGCCTCCCGGCGCAGGTCGCCAGCGCTCGCAGACCGAAGCATTGCCCTGCACATACGCAGGCCACAGAACCCAGCGGCGGCAGCTGCGGCCAACATCGTCCAGGCCTCCACAGCCATGAATGCGTGCACCATGCGGATAGCTCCCAACGGTTTTGCTCTCCACCTTGGAGGCGTATTTCATGAGGTAGGCGACGGGGGCGCGGGCCTTCAGGCGGTTGCTCATGCCGTGCGGCCACATGGGCGGCTCAACGTGCACGAGGCCGCGGCGGTCGGTGCGGCGCCATGCGGTATCGGGCTTGGGCGGGGTCAGGCCACCGGCCAGCCAAATCACAACGTGGTAGTGAATGACGCCGCGCTGCTGAAGCTCGGCCACCCAGGCGTAGCGGACGGTTTTGGAGCCGGTGCGGGCGTAGTGCCAGCGGCGCAGGCCGTCCAGATACCGGCTGATGTGCTCGGGGCGCCAAGCGCTGTTGTCGCCGCGATAGGTGAGGGTCTGCATCCAGACCTGTTGGTTGCGCGGGCCGGCGTTGTGCAGGGCTTTGGCGGCAACGCCCAGGGACTTACGCAGGCGGGTTACGCGGCTGGCGTGGCGGTCAATCTCAATGACGTTTTCCGCCCAAGCAACGACCGCCGGGGCGGTCGTGCAAGTTGTTGATACTGAGACAAGCCCAGCCTTCGCGCTTCGCGCTGCGGCTTCTCGCGCGGTGCGCTCGGTAGAGCGCGCGCGCAGCCACTCAACGGCCTGCGCGCGGCGCGCTGCGCCGGCTGCTGCGGGGGTGGGCGTGCCGCGCATGGTCAGCAACCCCAGCCGATGACATGGCCAGCCCACGCGCGCAGCTTGGCGTCTGCCAAGTCAACGCGGCGCAGGTAGTCGGGGTGACGGTGGGGGCGCTCCAGCAGCTCGGCCAATCCGAGCTTGAGGGCGTAGAGGCGTTCGGCCTGGGCGGACACTTAGGCGCCCTCCCCGGCCACAGGCATTCCGCCCGCCATGTAGACCACATCCAGGCCGCCAATCTCGGGATCACGCGACAGCGTGACGGTGATGGCGTCCAGGGTGCGGGGGTGCTCGCCCTGCTGTTCGTCCAGCAGGGCCAGCAGCGCCGAGTGCACGGCGACGAGGCGCGCGGCGTGCATGGCTTCTTGCATGGCCGTCAGGCAGCGCGGGAGGCTGCGGGGGCGGCGACGGCGGCGGGCTTGAGGGGCACAAGCCGGGGGGACAGTGTCAGATCGCCGTTACGGTTGACGTACACGCTTTCGGGCGCGAGGGTGTAATCTCCGACGGGGTAGAACAGCGCGGCGCCCTGCTCGTTTTTGTCCAGGATGATCTCGACTTTTTCCGGGTACGGGTTGGGCTTGCCGCTGCGGTCGTAGGTGTGCATCCAGACCGTCTGGAAGTTCAGGGAATAGGCCTTGCCAGTGGCTTTGGCGTTGCCGCTTTGGTTGCGGACTTCCGTCGACGTTACGGAAACTTTGATCATGGTTACTCCGATGGGATGCGTTTACAAACCGTAAACGAACCGGAGTCTGTGTTAACTAGGTGTAAACATGAAATACGCACTTTCGCTTATTGACAAGGCATCGAAAATATGCGGGGGTGATGCTGCGCTATCGCGGCGCCTGAAAATTAGCAGGGCTGCCGTTTCGCTGATGAGGTCAGGAGAGAGGGCCGTAACCCCTGAAATTGCCGCAGAGCTGGCAGACATTGCCGGCGAGGATGCACGGCAAGCAGTGATTGACGCGGTAATAGAGCGCAACCAGGGAACAGAGAAAGGCCCTGTACTGCGGCAGATTTTGGGAAAGGCCCTAGCCGCTGGCGTGGCGGCAATGTCGGTTTTTTTCTACAGCGGAGACTCAATATCCGCTACCAAAACGATAGCAACGAAAGTTGACGCGCTATACATCGTATTTAATACAAATCATTAGAGCGAACCTCGACGCAGGACCGCTACCATGCCTCCATGACCTCCCAAAGACCTGTCCCTCCCACCCAGCCCATCCACTTCGGCCACGCCGGCCGCGTCTGCCTGGTCACTGGCGGCGCGCAAGGCATTGGCGAAGCCTGCGCCCGGCGCTTTGCGCGGGAGGACGCCCGCGTCGTCATCGCCGACGTGGACGACAGGCGCGGCCAGGCGCTGGCGCGGGAGCTGGGCGGGATGTTCGTGCACTGCGACGTGGGCGATAAAGCCCAGGTCGACGAGGCCGTGGCCCAGGTGCTGGCGGCGCATGGGCGCATCGACGTGCTGATCAACAACGCCGGCATCTTCCGCGCCTGCGACTTCCTGGACGTGAGCGAGGAAGATTTCGACGCCGTGCTGCGCGTCAATCTCAAGGGCTCGTTCCTCATGGGCCAGCGCGTGGCCCGTGCCATGGCCGATTCGGGCGGCGGCAGCATTGTGAACATGAGTTCGGTCAACGGCGTGCTGGCGATTCCCAGCATCGCCAGCTACAACGTCAGCAAGGGCGGCGTGAACCAGCTCACGCGGGTCATGGCGCTGGCGCTGGCCGACCGGGGCATCCGCGTGAACGCCGTAGCGCCCGGCACCATCGCCACCGAGCTGGCGGCCCAGGCCGTGCTCACCAGCGACGACGCGCGCGCCCGCATCCTGAGCCGCACGCCCATGAAGCGCCTGGGCGAGCCGGCCGAGATCGCCGACGTGGTGGCCTGGCTGGCCAGCGACGCGGCCAGCTACGTGACTGGGGAGATCGTCACCGTGGACGGCGGGCGTATGACGCTGAATTACACGGTGCCGGTGTGAGCGGCCGATAATCGCCGCCATGCGATTCCTTCACACCATGCTGCGCGTGGGCAACCTCCAGCGCTCCATCGACTTCTACACCCAGGTGCTGGGCATGCAACTGCTGCGCACGTCCGAAAACCCCGAGTACAAGTACTCGCTGGCCTTCCTGGGCTTCGACGGCGGCAACCCTGGCCAGGCCGAGATCGAGCTGACCTACAACTGGGGCACCGAGAGCTACGACATGGGCACCGGCTACGGCCACATCGCCCTGGGCGTGCCCGATGCCTATGCTGCCTGCGAGCGCATCCGCGCGGCCGGCGGCAACATCACGCGCGAGCCCGGCCCCGTCAAGGGCGGCACGACGGTGATCGCCTTCGTGACGGACCCAGACGGCTACAAGATCGAGCTGATCGAGCGCAAGAGCGATACCGGCGCCGGCGCCGGCCTGCGCTGAAGTCCTCTCCGTTTCACTATCATTTCAGTAGCATCCAGCGCTTGATGGACAAGCGCTGGAGCCTGATTTTACTGATATTTCAGACCCAGGTGCAGGCGCCCTCTTCCGCCCCCATGGCGTTGCGCCTGAAGCCCGCGAACAGCTCGCGGCCCAGGCCGTGTGCGCTGTCGATGGCCTGATCGCGGCTGATCTGCGCCGGCTGGCGGGCCTCCCACTCGACTGGGTCGATCAGCACCTGCAGCGTGCCGGCCACCGAGTCCAGCCGGACCAGGTCGCCGTCGCGCACCTTGGCGATGGGCCCGCCGTCCAGCGCCTCGGGCACCAGGTGGATGGCCGCCGGTACCTTGCCTGAGGCGCCGCTCATGCGCCCGTCCGTCACCAGCGCCACGCGGTAGCCCTTGCCCTGCAGCACGGCCAGCGGCGGCGTCAGCTTGTGCAGCTCAGGCATGCCGTTGGCGCGCGGGCCCTGCCAGCGCACCACGCAGACCACGTCGCCGTCCAGCGATCCGCTGTGAAAAGCCTCCAGCAGCGCCGCCTGCGAGTCGAACACGCGCGCCGGCGCCTCGATCACGTGCCGGTCCTCGGGCACCGCAGACACCTTGATCACGCTGCGCCCCAGGTTGCCCGTCAGCACCTTCAGCCCTCCGGTGGCGCTGAACGGGTCCGAGGCCGGTCGCAGCACGCTGTCGTCGGCGCTGGCGCCGATCGGCGTCCAGTGCAGGCGGTGGTTCTCGTCTCCTTCGGGCAGCCGGGTGTATTCGCGGATGCCACCGGGGCGCACGGTGAGCACGTCTTCGTGCATCAGGCCGGCGTCCAGCAGTTCGCGGATGACGTAGCCCGGGCCGCCGGCGGCCTGGAACTGGTTCACGTCGGCGCTGCCGTTGGGATACACCCGCGCCAGCAGCGGCACCACTTCCGACAGCTCGGAAAAATCCGCCCAGTCGATGACGATGCCGGCCGAGCGCGCCACAGCCACCCAGTGGATCAAATGGTTGGTGGAGCCGCCCGTGGCCAGCAGGGCCACCATGGCGTTGACGATGGCGCGCTCGTCCACCACCTGGCCGATGGGCGGGCACGGCGCGGGCTGCTGCCCTGCTCTGCCCAGCACGGTGCGCGCCGCTTCGCGCGTCAGCTCCTGGCGCAGCGGCCGGCCGGGGTTGACGAAGGCCGTGCCGGGCACGTGCAGGCCCATGGCCTCCAGCAGCATCTGGTTGCTGTTGGCCGTGCCGTAGAAGGTGCAGGTGCCGGGTGCGTGGTAGGCGGACATCTCCGCCTCCAGCAGCTCGGCGCGGCCGACCAGGCCCTGGGCCGCCTGCTCGCGCACCTTGGCCTTGGCGTTGTTGGACAGGCCCGAGGTCATGGGCCCGGCCGGCACGAACACCGTGGGCAGGTGGCCGAAATGCAGCGCCCCGATCAGCAGGCCCGGCACGATCTTGTCGCACACGCCCAGCATCAGTGCGCCGTCGAACACGTCGTGGCTCAGCGACACGGCGGTGGCCATGGCGATGACGTCGCGCGAGAACAAGGACAGATCCATGGCCGGGGTGCCCTGCGTCACGCCGTCGCACATGGCCGGCACGCCGCCGGCCACCTGGGCCGTGGCGCCCAGGCGGTGGGCCTCGTCCTTGATCAGGTCGGGGTAGTGCTGCAGCGGCGCGTGGGCCGACAGCATGTCGTTGTAGGCGGTGACGATGCCGATGTGCGGCGCGCGCTCGACGACGATGCGCAGCTTGTCGTTGCTGGGCATGCCGGCCACCGAGTGCGCGATGTTGGCGCAGCCCAGGCGGTCCATGCCGCGCTCGCGCCGGCCATAGGCGGCGATGAGGTCGAGGTAGGCGGCGCGGCTGGGCGCGCTGCGCTCGCGGATGCGGCGGGTCACGGTTTCAATCGTGGGGTGCAAGGTCACTGGAGAGCCCTCCCTGGCAGAAATGACCGCGTGGCGGCCCACTTGCGCAAGCCGCCACGCCAGGCCGGCGCTGTGCCGGCCGCGAAGCCCATGGTACGCCGCTGCTTATTTGCCGGCGCGGATGCGGGTGAGTTCGTCCTGCGTCTGGCTCCACAGGTCCTGGCCGACGCTGGCAGCCACGCTGGCGTGCACGGCCGAGAGCTTGTCGCGCATGCGCGCCACTTCGGCGGGCGGCAGCTCGTTGACGGCCATGCCCTTTTGCTTCAGGTCGGCCAGGGCCTTGGCGGCTTCGGCGCGTGTGTCCTCGCGCTCGAAGTCGCGGCTCTTGATGGCGGCGTCCTTCAGCACCTTCTGCTCGGCCGGGGTGAGCTGGTCCCACCACTTCTTGCTCACCGTGACGATCCACGGGCTGTAGACGTGGTTGGTGACCGTCAGGTACTTCTGCACCTCGTAGAACTTGCTGGACAGCACCGTGTTGTAGGGGTTCTCCTGGCCATCCACGGCCTTGGTCTCCAGCGCCGTGAACAGCTCGGAGAACGGCAGCGGCACGGCGTTGGCGCCCAGCGCCTTGAAGCTGTCCAGGAAGACGTTGTTCTGCATCACGCGCAGCTTGATGCCGTTCATGTCCTCCAGCTTGGCCACGGGCCGCTGGTTGTTGGTCAAATTGCGAAAGCCGTTCTCCCAGTACACCAGGCCGACCATGCCCTTGGGCTCCAGCGTGGCCTTCACCTTCTCGCCCACGGGGCCGTCCAGCAGCGCGTCGGCTTCCTTCACGTTGGTGATGAGGAACGGCGTGTCCCACAACGCCATCTGCGGCGCGATGCCCACCAGCGTGGCGGTGGAGCCGACCATCATCTCCTGCGCGCCGCCGATCAGCGCCTGCTGCATCTGCGTGTCCGAGCCCAGCGAGGCGTTGCCGATGGCGCGGATCTTCATCTTGCCGCCGGTGGCTTTTTCCACCTCCTTGGCGAAGAAGCGCACGGCGCGGCCCTGGTTGGAGTCATCGACCAGACCATAGCCGAAGCGCACGATGCGTGGCTTGAAGTCCTGCGCCTGCACGGCGCCAGCGGCGATGAGGGCGGCCAGCGCGCCGGCGAGAGCGAATTTGATACGCATGGTGTGTCTCCTTGAAGTGAGTGGTGAAGAAGAAAGATTTGGAGTGTTTTTGGCCTTCAGCCCTTGTGTATCAAGCGTTGGCAGCTATCATTTTTGACTCAATACATCCACTTGAGCGGCGCCGTGACGATCTGCGGGAAGACCACCAGCAGCATGGCCAGCAGCACGTAGGCGATGAGGAAGGGCGACGTGCCCTTGATCACGGTTTCCATGCGGATGCGCCCCACCCCGGCCACCACGTTCTGCACCGTGCCCACGGGCGGCGTGATCAGACCGATGCAGCCCACGTAGACAAACATGAAGCCGAAGTACACCGGGTCGATGCCGGCCTTGGCGGCCAGCGGCGCGCACACCGGGCCGAAGATCAGGATGGTGGGCGTCAGGTCCATGGCCGTGCCCACGACCAGCAGGAACAGCATCATCAGCGCCATGAACAGCATGGGCGAGCCCAGCACGCCGGCGAAGGTGTCGGCCAGCAGGTTGGGCAGGTCGGCCAGGGTGATCATGTAGGCCGTGACCGTGGCGGCGCCGCACAGGAACATGACCACCGCCGTGGTCTTGGCCGCGCCCAGGAAAACGGCGTACAGGCCTGCCAGGTTCAGCTCGCGGTACACCAGCATGGACACCAGCAGCGCATACACCGCCGCCACCACTGCCGCCTCGGTCGGCGTGAAGATGCCGCCGCGCAGGCCGCCCAGGATGATGACGGGCATCATCAGCGCCCAGAAGCTGTGCGCCAGCGCCTTCATGCGCGCGCCCCACGGCACGCGCGCGCCCTGCGCCAGCTGGTGCTTGCGGGCGATCCAGCGCCAGGCGCAGATCAGGAAGGCGCCCATGATCAGGCCCGGCACCAGGCCCGACAGGAACAGCTTGCTGATGGAGGTGTTGGTCGTCACGCCGTAGATCACGAACGGCATGGACGGCGGAATGATGGGCGCGATGATGCCGCCCGAGGCCAGCAGGCCCGCGCCATAGCTGTCCGGGTACTTCTGCTCGCGCATCATGGGCAGCAGGATGGTGGCGAGGGCCGCCGTGTCGGCAATCGCCGAGCCGCTCATGGACGCCAGCAGCACGGCGGCGCCGATGGCCACGTACCCCAGCCCGCCGCGGATGTGGCCAACGAAGGCGCTGGCCAGGTCGATGATGCGCCGCGACAGGCCGCCGGCGTTCATCAGCTCGCCGGCCAGGATGAAGAACGGCACGGCCAGCAGCGGGAAGTTGTCAAAACCCGCCTGCAGGTTCTGCGCCAGCAGCTGGGTATCGAAGAAGTCCAGGTGCCACATCAGCGCCACACCGGTCAGCACCAGCGCATGCGCGATCGGCATGCCTATGACCATGCCGCCGATCAGCACCGACAGGAAGATGAGGGTCACCACCATGGCTGCGCGCTCCGGCCGGTTACTCGATGTCCAGGGCGTCCGCCGGCGGCTGCGCCGGACTGCCGCGGCGCAGGTCACGCACCAGCACGGCCAGCAGGCCCACGGCCAGCACCAGCGTGGCCGCCGCGCCCAGCGCCAGCGGGTAGCCCAGCACCGTGCTGAAGCTCTGCAGGCCCGCACCCACCTGCTGCCAGGAACCCCACAGCAGCAGGCCCATGCACAGCAGGATCAAGAGCTGCGACAACCAGAACAGCACCCGGCGCGTGCCTGGGCCGACGCGCGAGGTCACCAGGTCGAAACCCAGGTGGCTGCCCTCCACGGCCGCGACGATGGTGCCCACCGCCACCAGCCAGACGAACAGCAGGCGCGAGATTTCCTCGTACGACACGATGCTGGTGCCGAAGCCGTAGCGCAGCACCACGTTGACGAATACGGCGACCACCATGCCGGCCAGGGCCAGCACCATGAAGTGCTCGGCCAGGCGCTGCGCCAGCGGCTTGGTGCGCGCTGCGGCCGGGTCGTTGTGGGGGGCGGCCGGGGTCATGGGGCGTCTCCTGCGGGGGCCGTGAGGGGGAAAGAGGTGCGGGCACCGGTCCAGGCGGCGATCTCCAGCGCCAGGTCCTGCACCGGGCGCAGGGCATCCAGCGTCAGCACCAGCGGCTCGGCCTGCGGCGGCTCCAGCGTGGCGAACTGGTTGGCGACCAGAGCGGGCGAGAAGAAGTGGTCGGCTCGCGCCTCTACGCGCGCCAGGGCCGGCTGGTAGCCGAGCGACAGGTAGACGAAGCCCAGCCCGGGGCGGGCCGCGCGCAGCCGCTCGCGGTAGCTGCGGCGCAGTGCCGAGCAGGTCAACACCAGGCCTTCGCTGCTTTCGCCTTCGGCCAACAGTTGCGCCAGGCGGTCGAGCCAGCCGGCGCGGTCGGCGTCCGTGAGGGGGACGCCGGCGCGCATCTTGGCCACGCTTTCGGGGGCGTGGTGGGCGTCGCCCTCGTGCAGCGGCCAGCCCAGCGCCTGGGCGCAGGCCGCACCCACACTGGACTTGCCGCAGCCGGACACGCCCATAACCACGATGGCAGAGATCGGAGACTGCAAGATAGCGCTATCCATCAAAATTCAAAAAATGGCACTCCGCAATGGAGTGCCGATCAACGGCCCTTCACGGGCCCGCAGATGCCTTTTTCGCTGGTAGGCGACAGGCGTAATGCCGCTGCAAGCGGCCCGCCACGCCTCCGATACTAGGAAACCCGCTAAGAGGTAGCGCTATCCTACGAGACAATCGACGGCGTTTCCTCCGGATTTACCCGCAACCCGCCTCCATTCAGATCCCAGTGAACCGCCGCCCCCGCCGCTCCAGCGGCCGCACCACCTTGGCCGACGTCGCCGGCGCCGCCGGCGTCAGCCCGATCACGGCCTCGCGCGCCCTGCGCGGCGAGCGCAGTGTGGACCCCACCCTGTCCGCCCGCGTGCACGAAGCCGCCGAGCGCCTGGGCTACGTGCCCGACCCGGCCGCCCGCGCCCTGGCCTCGCAGCGCAGCAGCCAGGTGCTGGTGCTGGTGCCGCTGCTGTCCAACGCGCTGTTCGTGGATCTGCTGGAGGCCGTGCACCGCACCCTGTTCCCCGAGGGCTACCTGCCGCTCATTGGCGTGACGCACTACGACAGCGCCGAGGAAGAGCTGCTGCTGCGCACCTACCTGCCCCACCGCCCCGCCGGCCTGCTGGTCACGGGCTTTGACCGCAGCGACGCGGCGCGCCAGCTCATCGCCCGCAGCGGCGTACCGTGCGTGCATTTGATGGAGACCATCCATGCGCCGGGCATGGCCTGCGTGGGCTTTTCGCAGGCCGACGCCGGTACCGCCATCACCCGTCATCTGCTGGAGCGCGGGCGCCGGCGCATCGCCTTTTGCGCTGCGCAACTGGACCCGCGCGTGCTGCAGCGCGCCGAGGGCTACCGGCGCACGCTGCGCGCCGCCGGGTTGTACGACCCGAAGCTGGAATTGCTCAGCCCCGAACGCTCGTCGATCGCCCTGGGCGCGCGCCTGCTTGAGGAGACGCTGCAGCGCCACCCCGACGTGGACGCCATCTTCTTTTGCAACGACGACATCGCCCAGGGCGGCCTGCTGGCGGCCAACCGGCTGGGCCTGGCCGTGCCGGGGCGCATCGCCATCGCCGGCTTCAACGACCTGGCCGGCAGCGACCAGATGGTGCCGCCGCTGACCACCATCCGCACGCCGCGTGCAGAGGTGGGCCGCGCCGGCGCGGCCATGCTGCTCGGCCTGATGCGCGGCACGCTGGCCGCGCCGGCCTGCGAGGAGCTGGACTACGAGCTGATCGTGCGCGAGAGCACATGAATGAAAAAAGGCCCGGCATGTACCGGGCCTTTCAACGCATGGTGCGAATCCGCGCTCAGGGTTGCAGCGTCACTTCCACCCGGCGGGCCTCGGCGTTGCTGCCGCTGGCCTGGGTGACTTCGGGTTTGCGCAGCTCGACCTTGTCCTCGGCCACGCCCAGCGCCACCAGCGCGTCGCGCACGGCGATGGCGCGCTGCTTGGCCAGTTCGGCGTTCACGGCGGCGTCGCCCGTGGCGTCGTGGTAGCCGGACACGGCGGCCGTCTTGCCCTCTGCCGTCACACCGCGCACCACGTCGGCCAGTGCCTCGTTGGCGCCAGCGGCCAGCTCGGCCTTGCCGGTGGCGAAGTAGAACTTGACCACGCCGTTCTCGACCACAACCGAGGCCTCATCGGCCACCGCCACTGCGGCGGCCGGCACTGCCGCTGCGCCGGTGTCGACCACGGCAGCCGGCGCCGGCTGGGCGGGCGCGCGGGCCATGCCGCGCTGGTAGACCACCACGCCCACGACGGTGGAGACCACCAGCGCGATCAGGGCGAAGAGGAAGCCGAGTGCGAAGCGCTGCTGGCTGTCGTCATCGGAGCTGTTGAAGGACATGCTGAAAACTCCCGTGAAGTGAATAATGAAATGCGTCGGACAAAACCCGTCGATTGTAGATTCCCGCACCCGCCCGCCATGTCCACCCACGCCAGCGCCACCCGCGACCCCGCCGCCATGCTCGAATGCACCTTGCGCGAGTGGGGCGGGCACCAGGATTTGTGGATCTTCGGCTACGGCTCGCTCATCTGGCGCCCCGAATTCCCCTTCGCCGAAAGCCGCCCCGCCACCGTGCACGGCTGGCACCGGGCGCTGAAGATGTGGAGCCGCGTAAACCGCGGCACGCCCGAATGCCCGGGCCTGGTCTTCGGCATGCTGCCCGGCGGCAGCTGCCGCGGCGTGGCCTTTCGCGTCGAGCGCAGGCAGGTGCCGGCGATGTTCCCAGCCCTGTGGCAGCGCGAGATGGTGCTGGGCGTGTACGACCCGCGCTGGCTGGCCTGCCGCACGCCCGGCGGCACCGTGCGGGCGCTGGCGTTCACCCTCTCACGCAACAGCCCCAGCCACACCGGCGTGCTGCCCGATGCCCAGTACCGCAGCATCTTCCGCCAGGCGCGCGGCATCTACGGCAGCACGCTGGACTACGCCGAGACCACCCACGCCGAGCTGATGCGCATGGGCATCCACGACCGTGCGCTGGCGCGGCTGCTGGCCATTGCCCGCAGCGCCGCGGACGCCGCCTGAGCCGCCTGCACGCGCCCGGCGCCTGCACAATGGCGGCATGAACCGCCCCGCCTCCGCCCTGTCCTCCTCCATCGCCGACCTGCGCAAGAGCTACGAGCGCGCCGAGCTGGGCGAGGACGCCTCCCACGCCGACCCCCTGCGCCAGTTCGACCAATGGCTGGGCGAGGCCGTCGCCGCCCAGGTACCCGAGCCCAACGCCATGACGCTGGCCACCGTCTCCGGCGACCTGCGCCCCAGCACCCGCGTCGTGCTGATCAAGGGCTACGACGAGAGCGGCATCGTCTGGTACACCAACTACGACAGCCGCAAGGGCCGCGAGCTGGCCGGCAACCCGTACGCCGCGCTGCAGTTCCACTGGGTGGAGCTGGAGCGCGTGGTGCGCATCGAGGGCGTGGTGCAGAAAGTGGATGCCGCCGAGAGCGACGCCTACTTCAACAGCCGCCCGCTGGACTCGCGCATCGGCGCCTGGGCCAGCCCGCAAAGCCAGGTCATCGCCTCGCGTTCGGTGCTGGTGGCGGGCGCCGCCAAGTACGGCGCGCAGTTCCTGCTGCAGCCGCCGCGCCCGCCGCACTGGGGCGGCTTTCGGCTGGTACCGGACCGCTGGGAGTTCTGGCAGGGCCGCAAGAGCCGCCTGCACGACCGGCTGCGCTACCGGCTGGACGGCGGACTGTGGGTGCGCGAGCGGCTCGCGCCATAAATAGGGACAACCCCCTGAGCGGCTGCGCCGCTTCCCCCTTCTCTCACGCTTCGCGTGGGAAGGGGGACGCAGCCGGCGCTGCGGGGCGGCCCTTGCGCGGCTGCCCTGGTATGGGGCGCGCCGGTATCGAACCGGGGTCAGCCGGCCAGGTAGTGGGCGGCCAGCAGGACCACGGGCAGGGTGAACAGGGCCAGGGCGGTGGAGATCGCGATCGCTGACGACACCTCCTCCTGCATCACCCCGTAGCGCTGGGTGAACAGCAGCACGTTGGCGCCCACGGGCAGGGCGGCGGCGGTGAACATCACGGCGATGCCCTGCCCCGACAGGCCGAAGAGCCGCGCCATGGCGAACAGCAGCGCGGGCATGACCAGGTCCTTGGCCACGGCGATGCGCAGCGCGCCGCGCCAGTGCCGGCCGATGCGCGTATAGGCCAGCGAAATGCCCACCAGCAGCAGCGCCATAGGCCCCAGGGCGGAACCCATGACCTGCAGCGCGCGGTCCACCGGGCCGGGCAGCGCCAGCCCGGTCTGCGCGAACAGCAGGCCGGCCAGGATGGGCAGCGGCACCGGGTGCACGATGCTGTTGCGCACCGCCTGCCACACGGTGCGCGCCATCGAATGCGGCGCCCCGCCCTCCTCCTGCTGCTGCGCCGCGCGCTGCTCGCGCGCCTGCAGCAGCTCGAACACCAGCGTGGCGGCCGTCAGCAGCACCAGGGCATGCAGCGAGATCAGCGTGAACAGCGTCACCAGCCCCTGCGGCCCGTAGACCAGGCCGACGAAAGGCACGCCGATCATCACCGTGTTGCTGAACATGTGCGCCAGGGCGCGCGCCGCCGTCGCCGTGGTCAGGCCGCCCAGCACCAGCGTGGCGATAAAAAGCAGCCCGGCCGCGCCGAAGTACAGCGCCACGGGGGTGAAGTCCAGCTCCTGCAGGCGCACCTCGCCCATGGTGCGAAACAGCAGCGCCGGGGTGAGCACCAGGAAGACGATGTTGGACAGGTCGGGAATGGCGCTGGCGCGCACCCAGCCGACGCGGGCAATGGCAAAGCCCAGGCCGATGCACAGGATGACGGGGGCCAGAGGGGAAAGGACGGAGAAGAACAAGATGCGCGAAAAGGCAGGAGTGCGGACGGCGGCGCCAGCGGCGCCGGGCCGGCAGTGTAGGCCCGCGGCGCCTGCCACGGCGGCCGCGGGTTTTTTCTTTTCGCTATCGATTCGTGAGCTGCCGGCGCTTGCCAGACAAGCGCTGCAGGCCGATTTGACTCACAAATGGCGGCGGCGGGCTCAGAACTCCACGCGCACGCCCAGCGTCAGGTTGCGCCCGGCCAGGGGCGCCGCGTCCTTGATGAACGAGGTGTGGGCGTAGGCCAGCCGGCCGGTCAGGTTGCGCCCCTTCAGGTACACCTGCCAGGGCGTGCCGGCGCTGGTGCGGCCGTTGTAGGCCAGGCCCAGGTTCAGCATGCCGTAACCGGGCGTGGCGCTCTCGAACTGCGCCACCCGGCCCTGGCGGGCCACCTGCAGCCATTCCACCTCCCCCTCCCAGGACTGCCAGTTCGCGTCCAGGCGCAGGCCCACCCGCGCGGGCGGGATGCGCGGCAGCCGCCCGCCGCCGTCCAGGCGCGCGTGCACGCGGTCGGCCAGCAGCGTCACGCCCACGTGTCGCGTGAGGGCGTGGCGCACGCGGCCTTCGATGCCGGTGAACGTGGCATCGGCCTGGCTGTACTGCAGCAGTTGCAGCCCCTCCACCTCGTCCAGGGTGCGGCCGTAGATGTAGTGGCGGATGCGGTTGCGATACACGCTCAGGTCGAAGGTGGTGGCGCCGCTGGTCTTGCGCAGGGTCAGGTTGACGTTGCGCGAGACCTCGGCGCGCAGGTCGGCGTCGCCGCGCTCGTAGGTGGCGGTGGCCATGTGCAGGCCGCGCGCGTACAGCTCCTCGGCCGATGGGGCGCGGCTGGCGCGCGTCAGGCTCGCGCCCAGCGCGTAGCCCGGCGTAAAGCGCCACACCGCGCCCAATGACGCGGAGGTGCCGTTGTGGCTGCGGCGGGTGCCGCTGTCCAGCGCCTGGGCGGTCTGCCGGTCGTGGCGCAGCGCGGCCTCGATGCGCCAGTCGCCGATGCGGTATTCCTCCAGCAGGAACAGGCCCGTGCTGCGGGTGCGCGTGGGCTGCACGTAGGCCTCCTCGCCCACGGCGCTGAACTTGCGCTCGGCCGTCTGCACGCCCAGCAGCCCGCGCCAGCCGGCGATGGGCTGGTGCTGCAGCTCCACGCGCAGGTCGTGCGCCTTGTTCCTGAAGGTGGTGGCCACGGTGCCGTCCTCGACCTCGTCGTGCACGTAGTCGGTGGTGCCGGCGCGCAGGCGCAGTGCGGAGACGCCGGCGAACGGGTCGCGCAGCTCGCCGCGGATTTCCACGCGCTCGCTGCGCAGGTCCACCACCGGCACGTCCGCGTGGTCGTGGTCGTGGTCGTGCTCGTGGCCTTCCTCGCCGTGGTCGTGATCGTGGCCGCCGCAGTGCAGGTGGTCGCCGTGGGTGTGGCAGTCCTCGAAGCCGTGGCTGTGCCCGGGCAGGCCGTAGCGGGCGTTCTGCCGCGTCACGGCCAGGCCCAGGTAGCCGCGGCTGCCGACCCACGACAGGCCCACGCTGCCGGTGCTGGTGTCGTTGAAGCTGCCGGGCACGCGGGCGCCGCCTTCCCAGCCTTTGCCCACGCGGTAGTCACTGCTGCTGCGGCCGGCCGCTTCGGCGTGCACCGCGATGTGGCCCGCGCCACCGGTGATGGCGAAGGCGCCCGCCTTTTCGTGCGCGGCGCTGCCGGCACGCAGCTCGGCGCTGCCCTCGTAGCCCTTCTCGGGGATGGCCGTGGGCACCTTGCCGTCCAGCACGTTGACCACGCCGCCTACCGCACCGGCGCCATAGACCAGCGCAGAGGGGCCGCGCAGCACCTCGACCTGGGTAGCCAGCAGCGGCTCGGCGACCACGGCGTGGTCCGGGCTGACGGTGGAGGCATCGTGCACCTCGGCGCCGTCGGCCAGAACCTTCACGCGCGGCCCGTCCATGCCGCGGATGACCGGGCGGCTGGCGCCCGCGCCGAAGTGGCTGGCGGCGATGCCGGGCTCGCCATCCAGGCTGCCCCCCAGCGTGGCTTCGCGGCGGCGCACCAGCGCGTCGCCCTCGATGATGGAAGCGGGCTGGGTCATCTCGGACACGCCCAGCTGCAGCCCGCTGGCGGACACGGTGACTTCGGGCAGGCGGGCCGCGGGCTCCTGGGCCTGGGCGGCGGGCATCAGCGCCAGCAGCGCCGCGCAGGCCACCGGGCGGCGCGCATGCGGTGCGCGCAGGGGAAAGAAGAAAAACGTCGTCGTCATGACAAATCCGATGGGTTACCCGCGCGCGGCGCACCGGCGCGCAGCAGCGCGCCGTGCCGGCCGGCACGGGAAAAATACGAGTCAAAACAGCCCCCAGCCCTTGACTGGCAAGCGCTGGCAGCTATCGAAAGAGAAGTGTTTGAACAGGGGACGCCGAAAACGGCGTCAGCCTGCGATGGGCGGCGCGCGGGCCTGAAACGGCGCCAGCCGCCGCAGCGCCGGCGCCGCGGCGGGCGCCCAGGCCGGTGCCTGCCGGGGCAGCGCCTGCGCCAGCGGCAGCGCGCAGGCCGACCACGGGCCGCTCAGCGTCTGCTGGTCCAGCACCTGGCAATCGGCGTGGCCATGCCCGGCGAACAGCGCGTGCAGCGTGTCCCGCACCGGCTGCCCGGCCGCATGCACGGAGCCCGGCCCGTGCACCACCTGGTGCATGCGCCCCAAGAGGGGCACCACCGCCAGGGCCAGCAGCAGCCACAGCACGGCCAGGCGGCGGCGCAGCGGCAGAGAGGCAACGGGGCGGGTGGACACGGGCAGGCGGGTGGGCGGAGGGAGCGGGGATTGTCGCAAAGATCCCGGGTGTCATCGGCGCTTGCTACGGCAGCTTCAAAGCGGCATGGCGCTACAGAAACAAGAGCTGCCAGCGCTTTTCAGCAAAGGGCTGGAGCCGTATTTGATGCTCATCTGACCAGCCACCAGCCGGCCAGCCCACACAGCGGCACCACCAGCCAGGGTGGCATGCGCAACCAGGCCAGGGCCGCCAGCGCCAGCAGGGCCAGCAGCCCGTCCGCCGGCGCATGGATGGCGCTGCCCCACACGGGACCGCACAGCGCGGCCAGCAACAGTCCCACCACGGCGGCGTTCACCCCGGACAGCGCGGCGCGCACGCGGGCCAGGCGGCGCCAGCGCTCCCACCACGGCAGGGCACCGGCCACCAGCAAAAAGGCCGGCAGGAAGATGGCCACCAGGCACACCACCGCGCCCCCCCAGCCGCCCGCCCCGTGGCGCGCCACCGCGCCCAGGAAGGCGGCCAGGGTGAACAGCGGCCCCGGCACCGCCTGCGCCAGGCCGTAGCCTGCCAGGAAGTCATCCTCGCCCACCCAGCCGGTGGCGACCACCTCGGCCTGCAGCAGCGGCAGCACCACATGGCCGCCCCCAAACACCAGGGCGCCGGCGCGGTAGAAGGCATCTGCCAGCACCAGCCAGCCCTGCGGCCAGATGTGCACTGCCAAGGGCAGCACCACCAGCAGCACGGCAAAGGTGCCCAGCAGCACCGCACCCACGCCCCGGTGGCCGCCGGCGGCGGGCTGCGGCGACGCAGGCGCATCGGCGGAGCGGCCCCACAGCGCCAGGCCGGCAGCGGCCGCCACTGCCAGCGCGCCCATCTGTCCGCCTACGCCGGGCCAGCCCAGGGCCAGCGCGCAAGCCAGTGCCATCAACGCCAAACGCACCGGGCCGCGGCACAGGCTGCGCGCCATGCCCCACACGGCCTGCGCCACCACCGCCACGGCGGCCACCTTCAGGCCATGCAGCACGCCGGACGGCCACCAGTTGGCCCCCGTTGCCGTTGCCAGTCCCAGGCCCAGCAGCGCCATGGCCAGGGCCGAGGGCAGTGTGAAGCCGACCCACGCCGCCAGCGCCCCGGCGGCGCCCGCCTGGCGCAGGCCCAGGGCCATGCCCACCTGGCTGCTGGCCGGGCCGGGCAGAAACTGGCACAGCGCCACCAGGTCGGCATAGGCGGCCTCGTCCAGCCAGCGGCGGCGCACCACGAATTCCGCGCGGAAGTAGCCCAGGTGGGCCACCGGCCCGCCGAAGGACGTCAGGCCCAGGCGCAGGAAGATGCCCAGCACCTGCCAGGCGCTGGCGCGCGCCGCGTCGGCGGGCGAGGAGGTGGAAGGCATGAAGGTGCGGCGCTCGTGGAATGCGAAGCGCCGAGTATCGCCAGGGTGCCCGCCAGGCAGCCCTCAGGCCCCGGGCTTGAGGTGGCGTGCGAAGGTCTTGCGGAACTTGTCCACCTTGGGTGCCACGACGAACGCGCAGTAGCCCTGCTCGGGGTTGTTGGCGTAGTAGTCGCCGTGGTAGTCCTCGGCGGGCCAGTAGCTCTGCAGCGGCTGCACCTCGGTAACGAGGGGGGCGCCGAAGACCTTGTCTTGCCCCATCTGACGCAGCATGTCCTCTGCCACTTCCCGGTGCGCCGGATCGGACCAGTAGATGCCGCTGCGGTACTGCGTGCCCACGTCGTTGCCCTGGCGGTTCAGCGTGGTCGGGTCGTGCGTGGCGAAGAAGATCTCCAGGATCTCGCGCACGTCGATCTCGTTCGGGTCGAACGTGACGCGCACCACCTCGGCGTGGCCGGTGCGGCCAGTGCACACCTGCTCGTAGGTCGGGCGCTCCACATGGCCGTTGGCGTAACCGCTTTGCACCTCAGTCACGCCGCGCACGCGGTCGAAGACGGCCTCGGTACACCAGAAGCAGCCGCCGCCCAGGGTGATGGTCTGCAGGGAAGAAGAGGAAGGAGAGGAGGGAGAGGAAGAAGACATGGTGTGATGGGCCTGGGCGGAAGTGGCAACCGCGCCATGATAGGAAAGACCCGTGCCGCCCGTGCCGGACAAGTCCGCGTTGACGCGACTGGCGGAAGCGGATAGATTACTAACCAGTCAGTCATTAACTCCATGCCCATCCCATCGTCTCCCCTTCCTGACGCCCCGACAACGCGGCGCGGCCGCCGCAAGGAAGCCCGCCCCGGCGAGCTGCTGGCCGCGGCGCTGGACCTGTTCGTCGAAAAAGGCTTCGCCGCTACGCGGGTGGACGAGGTGGCGGCGCGCGCCGGGGTGTCCAAGGGCACGCTGTTCCTGTACTTTCCCAGCAAGGAGGAGCTGTTCAAGGCCGTGGTGCGCGAGAACATCTCTGGCCGCTTCGCCGAGTGGGGCCAGGAGCTGGAGAGCTTTACCGGCACCAGCGACGAGCTGCTGCGCTACTGCTTTCACAGCTGGTGGGAACGCGTGGGCGCGACCAAGGCCTCGGGCCTGGGCAAGCTGATGCTGAGCGAAGCCAACAACTTCCCCGAACTGGCGCGCTTTTATCGCCAGGAGGTGGTCGAGCCGGGCCACGCGCTGGTGCGCCGCATCCTGCAGCGCGGCATGGACCGGGGCGAGTTCCGCACCGTGGACCTGGAGCAGGCCGTCTACCTGGTGCTGGCGCCCCTGATGTTTTTGATGCTGGCCCGGCCCACCATGGGCCTGTGCATCCCCTGCCCCGAGCGCTTCGACCCGGCCCAATACATCGAGATGCAGGCCGACAACGTGCTGCAAGGCCTGCTGGTACGGGCGGCCTAAAATGCCGGGTTTACCTGAACCTTCCCGTGTCCCGTCTCCGGAGTCTTTCATGAACCTGCCCTTGAACACGTTTGCCGACGTCCACGATGCCACCGCGCAGGCGCGCTTCAACATGATTGAGCAGCAGATCCGCCCCTGGAACGTGCTGGACGAGGCCACGCTGGAGACCCTGGCCGCCGTGCGCCGCGAGGAATTCGTGCCGCCCGCGCTGCAGGGCTTGGCCTTTGCCGACGTGGAGCTGCCCCTGTCCAGCCCGGTGGACCAGGCCGAGCGCCTGGGCCAGGTCATGCTGGCCCCGCGCGTGGAGGCCCGCATGCTGCAGGACCTGCAGATCCAGCCCACCGACCGGGTGCTGGAGATCGGCGCCGGCTCGGGCTACATGGCCGCCCTGCTGGCACACCGCGCCGAGCACGTGGTGTCGCTGGAGATCGTGCCCGAGCTGGTCGAATTCGCCCGCGAGAACCTGCGCAGCGCCGGGGTGCGCAACGCCGACGTGCGCCAGGCCGATGGGGCGCTGGACCCCATCAACGACGGCCCGTTCGACGTGGTCGTGCTCAGCGGCTCGGTAGCCGAGGTGCCGCACCGCCTGCTGGCGCTGCTGCGCGAAGGCGGCCGACTGGGCGCCATCGTCGGCCTGGAGCCCATGATGCGCGCCACCATCGTGCGCCGCACCGGCGACCGCTTCGAGACCGACAAACCCTGGGACGCCATCGTGCCGCGCCTGCGCCACTTCCCCGAGCCGTCCATCTTCCGGTTCTGAAACCCCCTGCCCTGCCGGACATCCGCACCATGATCGAATCCCTGCGCCCCGCCGAACTGGACGACTGGCTCAAGCGTCAGCAGGGCGGGCGCCCGCTGGTGCTGGACGTGCGCGAGCCCTGGGAGCGCCAGACGGCCAGCGTGGCCGCGCAGGGCTTCGAGCTGGTCGCCATCCCCATGGGCGAGATTCCAGCGCGGCTGCAGGAGCTGGACCCCGAGCGGCCCGTGGCCTGCCTGTGCCACCACGGCGCGCGCAGCATGCACGTGGCGGCCTGGCTGGCGCAGCAGGGCTTTGCCGAGGTGGCCAACCTCTCGGGCGGCATTGAGGCCTGGTCGCTGGAGCGCGACCCCGGCGTGCCGCGCTACTGACCGGCTCCCCTCCTCTTTCTCTTCCCCAAATCGAACGGTGTCGGCAATGAAGGCCCTGCAGCGCTGGACCCTGGCAACCGTGGCCGCATGCGCCGCATGGACGGCGGGCCCGGCCCAGGCCCAGAGCCTGCTGGCCCTGACGCAGCAGGCGCGCGGCCACGACGCGCCCCTGCAGGCCGCGCAGGCCCAGTACGCCGCAGCCCAAAGCCGTGCCGAGCAGGCCCGCGCCGGACTGCTGCCCAGCGCCGCGCTCACCGGCAGCGCCAGCTACGCGCGCACCGACGTGACCCGCCCGCCCATCGACCTGCATGCGCCCACGCAGACGCTGGGTGTGGTGGCCTCGCAGCCTCTGTACCGCCCCGCCAACGCCATCGCGCTGCGCCAGGGCGAGCGCGGGGCCGAGCTGGCCCGGGTGCAGCTGGACGCGGCCGAGCAGGAGCTGCTGCTGCGCGTCAGCCAGCGCTACTTCGACGTATTGGCCGCGCAGGACACGCTGGCCGCATTGCGCGCGCAAAAGGCCGCCGTGGCCGAGCAGCTGGCCGCAGCGCAACGCAACTTCGAGGTCGGCACGGCCACCATCACCGACACCCGCGAGGCCCAGGCGCGCCACGACCTGGTCAGCGCCCAGGAGATCGCGGCCGAGAACGAGCTGCAGGTGCGCCGCCTGGCCCTGGACGAGACCGTGGGCCGCGCCGGCACTGCTCCCCTGCCTCTGGCGCAGCCGGTATTGCTGGCAGCAACGGTGCCGGACGACCTGCAGGCCTGGGCCCGCACCGCCGAGGACAGCCAGCCGCTGGTGCGCCAGGCCATGCTGGCGCTGGACGTGGCCCGGCTGGAGACGGCCAAGGCCGAGACCGGCCACCTGCCCACCGTGGACCTGCAGGCCGGCTACACCGTGCAGCGCACGCCCAACGGCACTGTCACGATGCCAGGCGTGCATTCGCGCGCCAATGTCGCCAGCGTGGGCGTAGCTTTGAACCTGCCGCTGTTCGCCGGCTTCGCGGTGCAAAACCGCGTGAAAGAGACCCTGTCGCTCGAGGACAAGGCCCGCGCCGACCTGGACAACGCGCGCCGCGGCGCCGCGCAGGCGGCCCGCACGGCCTTCCTGGGCCTACAGTCGGGCCGCGCCCAGGTACAGGCGCTGCAGGCCGCGCTGGCCTCCAGCCAGAGCGCACTGGAGGCGAGTCTGCTGGGCTACGACGCCGGCGTGCGCGTCAACATCGACGTGCTGAACGCGCAGAGCCAGCTCTACCAAACCCAGCGCGAACTGGCCCTGGCGCGCTATGCCGTGCTCATGGGTCAGCTGCGCTTGAAATACGCCGCGGGCACGCTGGAGCTGGCCGACGTGGCCGCGCTGGACGCCCTGCTGGCCCGCTAAAGATGCATGGTCTTTTTGGCCTCCAGCGCTTGACTGGCAAGCGCTGGCAGCTCCTTTTTCAGGAGCAAGATCGGGAGCAGATCAGTCCAGCAGCTTCTGCAGGAACTGCGCCTGGCCCATGGCCGGGTCCAGCGTGTAGCCGGCAAAGCCCTCGCGCGTATAGGCGCGCAGCGCCGGCTGGTTGCCCTGCAGCACCTCCAGCGTGAGCTTGCAGGCGCCGCGCTCGCGGGCGATGCGCTCCACCAGCGCCAGCATCTGCTGCGTCACGCGCCGGCCGCGCCAGGCCGGCAGCACCGCCAGGTCGTGGATATTGACCAGCGGCCGGCAGGCAAAGGTGGAAAAGCCCTCGAAACAGTTGACCAGCCCGACGGGCTGCTCCGTACCGTCCTCGTCCCGCGCCCAGGCAATGACGCTGAAGGCCTGCGGTCGCGCCTGCAGGGCCTGCGCCAGCTGCGCGCACACGTGTCCCGGCAGCGGCGTACCGCCACCGGCCGGATCGCGCGCATAGGCGTCCAGCAGGGCCACCAGCGCCTGGGCGTCGCGTGGATCGGCGTAGTTGACGCGGCGCACCGTGAGGGTGGCCGCCGTGGAGGCAAGGGCCTGGTCGGTCATGGGGGTTTCGCTTCGTCGTGTTGTTGTGTTGGGTGGTGCGGCAGCCATCAGCCGGCGCGGGCCGCATCGGCCAGGCGCTGGGCGCAGCGGTTGGCCTGCTGGCCGTCGCGCGCCTCGACCATCACGCGCAGCAGCGGCTCGGTGCCGCTGGCGCGCACCAGCACGCGGCCGTCCTGGCCCAGCTCGCCCTGCACGGCCCGTGTGGCCTCGGCCAGCATGGCGTTGGTCTTCCAGTCCTGCTGCGGCGCCAGGCGCACGTTCAGTAGCACCTGGGGGAACAGCGCCACGTCCTGCACCAACGCGGCCAGGGGCTGGCCGCTGCGCACGCAGGCCTGCAGCACCTGCAGGGCGCTGACCAGGCCGTCGCCGGTGGTGTGGCGATCCAGCGCCAGCAGGTGGCCCGAACCCTCGCCACCCAGCAGCCAGCGGCGCTGCTGCAGCTCTTCCAGCACGTAGCGGTCGCCTACCTTGGCGCGCACGAACTGCACGCCGCGCTGCAGCAGGGCCTGCTCCACCGCCATGTTGGTCATCAGGGTGCCGACCACGCCGGGCACGGTCTCGCCGCGCGCCAGGCGGTCGGCGGCCATCAGGTACAGCAGTTGGTCACCGTTGTACAGGCGGCCGGCGGCGTCCACCATCTGCAGGCGGTCGGCGTCGCCGTCCAGTGCAATGCCGAAATCGGCACGGTTGGCGCGCACGGCGCGCACCAGAGCCTCCGGATGGGTGGCGCCGACCTGGTGATTGATGTTGGTGCCGTCCGGCGCGCAGCCGATGGCCACCACGTCGGCGCCCAGCTCGTGGAAGACCTTGGGAGCGATGTGATACGCGGCGCCGTGGGCGGCATCCACCACGATGCGCAGGCCACGCAGCGTCAGGTCGTGGTCGAAGGTGCTCTTGCAGAACTCGATGTAGCGGCCGGCGGCGTCGTCCAGGCGCCGGGCACGGCCCAGCGCGGCCGAGTCGGCCCAGACGGGTGGCTGTTCCATGGCCTGCTCCACCGCCTCTTCCCAGGCGTCGGGCAGCTTGCTGCCCTGGGCATTGAAGAACTTGATGCCGTTGTCCGGGAAGGGGTTGTGGCTGGCACTGATGACCACGCCCAGGCTGGCGCGCTGCGCACGCGTCAGGTAAGCCACGCCGGGCGTGGGCAGTGGGCCCAGCAGCACCACGTCGGCGCCGGCGGAGTTCAGGCCGGATTCCAGCGCGCTCTCCAGCACGTAGCCGGAGATGCGGGTGTCCTTGCCGATCAGCACCGTGGGCCGCTCCTCGGCGCCGCGCAGTACACGGCCCACGGCATGGCCCAGGCGCAGTACGAAGTCGGGGGTGATGGGCGGCTGGCCCACGGTGCCGCGGATGCCGTCCGTGCCGAAGTATTTGCGTGTCATGGGTGCTCGATGATGGCTTGGCTGGTCGCGCCGGATGCGCGGTCAGAAAGAAAGAGAAACGGCAGGCGGCTGACGCTGGGCCTGCATGGCCTGCCAGACGGCCAGGGCGGCGACGGTTTCCCGCACGTCATGCACGCGCACGATGTGCGCGCCCTGCTCCACCGCCATCACGGCGGCGGCCACGCTGGGGGCCAGGCGCTCGTCCACGGCCAGGCCCGTCACGCTGCCCAGCGAGGACTTGCGCGACCAGCCCGCCAGCAGCGGATAGCCCGCGGCCAGCAGCTCGCGCTGACGCGCAAGCAGGGCGAAGTTCTGCTCCACCGTCTTGCCGAAGCCGATGCCGTAGTCCAGCACGATGCGGCCCTTCTCGACTCCTAGCCCTTGCAGGGCCTGCGCAGAGTGCTGCAAAAACTCTAGCACCTGCGGCACGGCGTCGCCCTCCAGGGGCGACAGCTGCATGCTGGCCGGCTCGCCGTGCATGTGCATCAGGCACACGCCGCAGCGGCCGTGGCGCGCCACCACCTCGGCGGCCCCGGGTTGGCGCAGGGCCCAGATGTCGTTGATGATGTCCGCGCCCAGGTCCAGCGCGGCCTGCATCACCTGCGCCTTGTACGTGTCGACGGACACCGGCACGCCCAGGCGCACGGCGCCCTGCACGACGGGCAGCACGCGGTCGAGCTCCTCCTGCAGCGGCACGGGCGGGCTGCCGGGGCGGGTGGATTCGCCGCCGATATCCAGGATGTCCGCGCCGTCCTTGAGCAGCTGCTCGCAGTGGCGCAGCGCTGCTGCAGCGCCGGCATGGTGGCCGCCGTCGGAGAACGAATCGGGCGTGGCGTTGACGATGCCCATCACACGCGGGCGCGCGAGCTGGAGGGCGAAGCGGCTGGTCTGCCAGATCATGGTTGGGTGGTAGGAAGTAGGCACGAAAAAACGGGGCGCCAGGCCCCGTTGGTGTTCTGCACGGCCGGCGGTGTCAAGCCGCCGAGGGTGCAGGGTCCGGCTTGACGGCCGGCGTGCCGCCGGGGCCGTCGTCCCCAGAGGGCGGGCGGCGCGGCGTCCAGTCCTTGGGCGGACGGGGCTCGCGACCGGCCATGATGTCGTCCAGCTGCTCGGCGTCGATGGTTTCCCACTCGAGCATGGCCTTGGCCATAGCGTGCATCTTGTCCTGGTTCTCCTCGATCAGGCGGCGTGCCAGGGTGTACTGCTCGTCGATGATGCGGCGCACTTCCAGGTCCACCTTCTGCATGGTGTCCTCGGACAGGTTGGTGGTCTTGGTCACCGAGCGGCCCAGGAACACCTCGCCCTCGTTCTCGGCATAGACCATGGGGCCCAGTGCCTCGCTCATGCCATAGCGCATGACCATGTCACGGGCGATGGACGTAGCGCGCTCGAAGTCGTTGCTGGCGCCGGTGGTCATCTGGTTCATGAACACTTCTTCGGCGATCCGCCCGCCGAACAGCATGGCGATCTGGTTCAGCATGTACTCCTTGTCATAGGAGTAGCGGTCCTTCTCGGGCAGGCTCATGGTCACGCCCAGGGCACGGCCGCGCGGGATGATGGTGACCTTGTGCACCGGATCGCACTTGGGCAGCAGCTTGCCGATCAGCGCGTGGCCCGCCTCGTGGTAGGCGGTGTTGCGGCGCTCTTCCTCGGGCATGACCATGGTCTTGCGCTCGGGGCCCATGATGATCTTGTCCTTGGCCTTCTCGAAGTCCTGCATCTCCACCACGCGGGCATTGCGGCGGGCGGCCATCAGGGCAGCCTCGTTGCACAGGTTGGCCAAGTCCGCGCCGCTCATGCCGGGTGTGCCGCGGGCGATGATCGCCGGGTTCACGTCCTGCCCTGCGGGGATCTTGCGCATGTGCACGTTCAGGATCTGCTCGCGGCCGCGGATGTCGGGCAGCGTCACGTAGACCTGGCGGTCGAAGCGGCCCGGGCGCAGCAGGGCAGCGTCCAGGATGTCGGGGCGGTTGGTGGCGGCGACCACGATCACGCCAAGGTTGGTCTCGAAGCCGTCCATCTCGACCAGCATCTGGTTCAGCGTCTGTTCGCGCTCGTCGTTGCCGCCGCCCAGGCCCGCGCCACGCTGGCGACCCACAGCGTCGATTTCGTCGATGAAGATGATGCAGGGGGCGTTCTTCTTGGCGTTCTCGAACATGTCGCGCACGCGGGCCGCGCCCACGCCGACGAACATCTCCACGAAGTCGGAGCCCGAGATGCTGAAGAACGGCACCTTGGCCTCGCCCGCAATGGACTTGGCCAGCAGCGTCTTGCCGGTGCCCGGAGGGCCGACCAGCAGCAGGCCACGCGGGATGCGCCCGCCCAGCTTCTGGAACTTGTTCGGGTCCTTCAGGAAGTCCACGACCTCCTTGACCTCTTCCTTGGCCTCGTCGCAGCCCGCCACGTCGGCAAACGTGACGGTGTTGTTGTTCTCGTCGAGCATGCGCGCCTTGGACTTGCCGAAGCTGAACGCCCCGCCCTTGCCGCCGCCCTGCATCTGCCGCATGAAGTACACCCACACGCCGATCAAGAGCAGCATGGGGCCCCAGCTGACCAGCAGCGTCATGAGCAGCGAGCCTTCTTCGCGCGGCTTGACGTCGAACTTGACGTTGTTGTTGATCAGGTCGCCCACCAGGCCGCGGTCGAGGTAGGTGGCGGTGGTGCGCACCTTGCGCTCATCGTTGGTCAGGGCCACGATTTCGGTGCCGCCGGGGCCCTCCTGAATGGTGGCGCTCTTGATGCGGCCGCCACGCACGTCCTCCAGGAAGGCGGAGTAACCGATGGTGCCCGCGCTCGCGCCGGCCCGGGTGTCAAACTGTTTGAACACCGTGAACAGCACCATGGCGATGACCAGCCAGACGGCGACTTTTGAAAACCACTGATTGTTCAAGCGGAACTCCAGAGACTGAAAGAAGGCGGACGGCCCGTGGCCATGCAAACCTGCATGGCCTGCCGTCCAGGCGCATTTGGGGGGCATTTTAGGTGTTTCAACCGGGGCCGGGCCTGCTTAAACCCCGGGCCCGCCCATGGTCACCCGCTGCTTTAGCGCGGGGCTTTGAGGCGCAGGCCCACCACGAAGGTCTCGGCCGAGCGGTCACGCGAGGCCTTGGGCTTGATGGCCTTGACCACCTGGAAGCGGTCCTTGAACCGCTGTACCAGCTGCGAATAGCCGCTGCCATGGAACAGCTTGGCCACCAGCGCGCCCTCGGGGCGCAGGTGCTGGCCGGCAAAGTCCAGTGCCAGCTCGATCAGGTGCTCCACGCGCGCGGCATCCACCGATTCCACCCCCGACAGGTTGGGCGCCATGTCCGAGACCACCACGTCCACCGCCCGCCCCTGCAGCGCTTGCTGCAGCTGCTCAAGCACCGCCTCGTCCCGAAAGTCCCCCTGGATGAAGGTCACGCCCTCGATGGGCTCCATGGGCAGGATGTCCAGCGCGATCATGGTGCCGTCCAGTTGGCCAGCGGCCGCGCCTGCGGGCGCCAGGCGCCGGCGCACGTACTGGCTCCAGGCGCCGGGGGAACTGCCCAGGTCCACCACCACCTGGCCCGGACGGATCAGGCCCAGCTGCTCATCGATCTCCTTGAGTTTGTAGGCGGCGCGGGCGCGGTAGCCCTCCTTTTGCGCCAGCTTGACCCAGGGGTCGTTGATGTGGTCGTGCAGCCACGTCTTGTTCACCTTCTTGCTTTTGGGCTGGGCTTTCATACGTTGAAGAATAATACGGGTATGCCCCAGATCGAACTGACCACCGCCGAGCGGCGCGAACACCGCGCCAACGCGCACCACCTCCAGCCTGTCGTGCTCGTTGGCGCCGACGGCCTGACGCCTGCCGTGCGCAAGGAGATCGACGCGGCCTTGAACGCTCACGGGCTGATCAAGGTGCGCGTCTTCGGCGACGACCGGGCGGCGCGTGAGGCCATGTACCAGCAGCTGGCCGATGACCTGAACGCCGCGCCCATCCAGCACATCGGCAAGCTGCTGGTGCTGTGGCGCCCTGTTCCCGCCAAGGCCCGCGCCGTGGACGAGGACCGCAAGCCCGGCCCGCGCGACGTGAAGGTGCTCAAGTTCGGCCGCCCCGGCCAGCGCCCCGAGGTCAAGCAGCTGCGTGTGCTGGGCAACCAGCGCCTGACCAGCGGCGGCCAGATCAAGCGCGCCAAGCCCAAGCAGACGTCCGTGAAGAAGCGCCAGGGCGACTGATGGCCGCCCCCGCGGCGCCTGCGCGCCACGTCATCTGCATGAAATGGGGCCGCAAGTACGGCCCCGAGTACGTCAACCGCCTGTACGCCATGGTGCGCCGGCACCTGGGCGGCGACTTCAACTTCGTCTGCCTGACCGACGACGCCGCCGGCATCCGTCCGGAGGTGCAGTGCCTGCCCATCCCGCCCCTGGATCTGCCCGCGGGCATTCCGGAGCGCGGCTGGAACAAGCTGGCCACCTTCAGCGCCGACCTGCATGGCCTGCGCGGCACGGCGCTGTTCCTGGACGTGGACGTGGTGGTGGTCGGGCCGCTGGACGAGTTCTTCACCCGTCCGGGCGACTTCCTGATCATCCACGACTACAAGCGGCCCTGGCGCATCACCGGCAACTCGTCGGTGTACCGCTTCGAGCTGGGTGCGCATGCCGACGTGCTGGAGTACTTCCGCAGCCACGTGCAGGAGGTGCGCGAGCGCTTTCGTAACGAGCAGGCCTACCTGTCGGACGTGCTGCACCGCCAGGGCAAGCTGGCCTACTGGCCGCAGGAGTGGTGCCCCAGCTTCAAGTACCACAGCATCCCGCGCTGGCCGACCAACTACTGGAAGCCGCCCGTCGTGCCGCCGGGTGCGCGCATCGTGGTCTTCCACGGCGAATGCAACCCGCCGGACGCGCTGGCCGGACGGCGCAACCGGCGCTTTCGCCACATCCAGCCAGCGACCTGGGTGGCCGAGCACTGGCACGAGTGAATGAAAAAGAGGGCCTCGGCCCTCTTTTTTGTTGCCCGCGCCCTGGCTTTCAGCGCCGCGCCGCCACCTTCAGCAGCACGGCCAGCGCGCACAGCCACTGCACGCCGTACATCACGCTGCCCGCGCCGTGCCACACCGGCAGGTTCTGCCGGGCCACGATGCGCGGGGCCACGCCGAACTGCAGCAGCAGCGCCAGCAACATGCCCAGCACTATGAAAACAGTAGCTGCTTGCGCCCATTCCTCGGGCTTTTCAGCATGTTTTCGCTTGGAAAACACCAGCAGGCAAGCGCCAGCTGCTATCGAAATATAGGTCTGCGCCTCGAACAGCCGAGCCGCCATCTGGCCGGCCAGGGCCGGCGTGGGCAGGTGGGCGAATAGCAGCGGCACGGCCACGAAGCCGATCGCCGACAGGCTGCCCCACCACAGGGCGGCCGCCAGCAGGGGCACGCGCTCGTACATGCGGCTGCGGGCCTCAGGCGTAGCGCACGGCCACGATTTCGTAGTGGCGCACGCCGCCGGGGGCCTGCACCTCGGCGGTGTCGCCCTCTTCCTTGCCGATCAGCGCGCGGGCAATCGGGCTGCCGACGTTGATCAGGCCCAGCTTCAGGTCAGCCTCGTCCTCGCCGACGATCTGGTAGGTCACGGTCTCGCCGCTGTCCTCATCCTCCAGCTCCACCGTGGCGCCGAAAACCACGCGACCGCCCGCATCCAGCTGCGCGGGGTCGATGACCTGGGCGGCAGAGAGCTTGCCCTCGACCTCCAGGATGCGGCCCTCGATGAAGCCCTGGCGGTCCTTGGCGGCCTCGTATTCGGCGTTCTCGCTCAGGTCGCCCTGTGCACGGGCCTCGGCGATGGCGGCGATCACGGCCGGGCGGTCCTGGGTCTTCAGGCGCTGCAGCTCGGCCTTGAGCAGTTCAGCGCCACGCTTGGTGATGGGAATGGTGGCCATAGTGGTTCAGGTCTCCGTTGCGGACACAAAAAGCAAACCGCCGCGCGTTGCCGCGCGGCGGTGTCATGTCAGCGGGTGATTATGCCGCCTTTGCGGCGGCGTGCATCAGGCTGCGGACAGTTGCGCGTGCATCTCCTGGATGGAGATGACGCCCAGCTGGTCCATGAACTTCATGCCCTCCACCGCGGCCTCGGCGCCGAAGATGGTGGTGAAGGTGGTCACGCGCGCAGCCAGCGAGCTGGTGCGAATGGCGCGCGAGTCGGCGATGGCGTTGCGGCGCTCCTCCACCGTGTTGATGACCATGGCGATTTCCTCGTTCTTGATCATGTCCACGATGTGCGGGCGGCCCTCGGTCACCTTGTTCACCACCTGCACCGGCACGCCGGCCTCGGTGATGGCGGCGGCCGTGCCCTTGGTGGCCAGCAGCTCGAAGCCCATGGCCACCAGGTCGCGGGCAATCGCAACCGCGCGCGGCTTGTCGGCGTTCTTCACGGTGAGGAACACCTTGCCCGAGGTGGGCAGGCGCGTGCCGGCACCCAGCTGGCTCTTGACGAAGGCCTCGCCGAAGGTCTTGCCCACGCCCATGACCTCGCCGGTGGACTTCATCTCGGGGCCGAGGATGGTGTCCACGCCGGGGAACTTCACGAACGGGAAGACGGCTTCCTTGACGCTGAAGTACGGCGGCGTCACCTCCTTGGTCACTCCCTGCTGGGCCAGCGTCTGGCCGGCCATGCAGCGCGCCGCCACCTTGGCCAGCTGGATGCCCGTGGCCTTGCTGACGAAGGGCACCGTGCGCGAGGCACGCGGGTTTACTTCGAGCACATAGATCACGTCGCCGGTATCGGTTTCCTGGATGGCGAACTGCACATTCATCAGGCCGACCACGTTCAGGCCCGCGGCCATGGCGGCGGTCTGGCGCTTGATCTCGGCCACGGTCTCGGCCTTCAGGTAATACGGCGGCAGCGAGCAGGCCGAATCGCCCGAGTGCACGCCGGCCTGCTCGATGTGCTCCATCACGCCGCCGATGAACACGGCGCCGGTGCTGTCGCGCACGCAGTCCACGTCGCACTCGATGGCGTTGGACAGAAAGTGGTCCAGCAGCACGGGCGAGTCGTTGGAGACCTTGACGGCCTCGCGCATGTAGCGCTCCAGGTCGCGCTGCTCGTGCACGATCTCCATGGCGCGACCGCCCAGCACGTAGCTGGGGCGCACCACCAACGGGTAGCCCAGGCCGGCGGCCTTTTCCAGCGCCTCGGCTTCGGTGCGGGCGGTGGCGTTGGGCGGCTGGCGCAGGCCCAGGTCATTGAGGAGCTTCTGGAAGCGCTCGCGGTCCTCGGCGGCGTCGATCATGTCCGGGCTGGTGCCGATGATGGGCACGCCCTCGCGCTCCAGGCCCAGGGCCAACTTCAGGGGCGTTTGGCCGCCGTACTGGACGATCACGCCCTCGGGCTTCTCGGTGGCCACGATCTCCAGCACGTCTTCCAGCGTCAGCGGCTCGAAGTACAGGCGGTCGGAGGTGTCGTAGTCGGTGGAGACGGTCTCCGGATTGCAGTTAACCATGATGGTTTCGTAGCCATCCTCGCGCATCGCCAGCGCCGCGTGCACACAGCAGTAGTCAAACTCGATGCCCTGGCCGATGCGGTTGGGGCCGCCGCCCAGCACCATGATCTTCTTCTTGTCCGTGGGCGCGGCCTCGCACTCTTCCTCGTAGGTGGAGTACATGTAGGCGGTGTTGGTCGGGAACTCGGCCGCGCAGGTGTCCACGCGCTTGTAGACCGGACGCACCTTGAGCGCGCGGCGTGCCTCGCGCACGGCCTTCTCATCGGTCTTGAGCAGCTTGGCCAGGCGGCGATCGGAGAAGCCCTTGCGCTTCAGCGTGCGCAGCGTGGCCGCGTCCAGGCTGGCCAGGGCGCCCTCGCCCTTCTCGGCGGTCAGCTGGTCCAGGTCGAGTTCGATCTTCACGATCTCCTCGATCTGCACCAGGAACCACTTGTCGATCTTGGTGAGGTCGTGCACCTCGTCCACCGACAGGCCCATGGCGAAGGCGTCGCCCACGTACCAGATGCGCTCGGGGCCGGGCTCGCCCAGCTCCTTCTCGAGCAGCTCGCGGTCCTGGGTCTTCTCGTTCATGCCGTCCACGCCCACTTCCAGGCCGCGCAGGGCCTTCTGGAAGGATTCCTGGAAGGTGCGGCCCATGGCCATGACTTCGCCCACGCTCTTCATCTGCGTGGTCATGCGCGAGTCGGCGGCAGGGAATTTCTCGAAGGCGAAGCGCGGGATCTTGGTGACCACGTAATCGATCGTGGGCTCGAACGACGCTGGCGTGGCGCCGCCAGTGATCTCGTTTTTCAGCTCGTCCAGCGTGTAGCCCACGGCCAGCTTGGCTGCCACCTTGGCGATCGGGAAGCCCGTGGCCTTGGAGGCCAGCGCCGAGGAGCGCGACACACGCGGGTTCATCTCGATCACGATCATGCGGCCGTCGGCGGGGTTGACGGCGAACTGCACGTTGGAGCCGCCCGTGTCCACGCCGATCTCGCGCAGCACCGCCAGGCTGGCGTTGCGCATGATCTGGTATTCCTTGTCGGTCAGCGTCTGCGCCGGCGCCACGGTGATGGAGTCGCCCGTGTGCACGCCCATGGGGTCCAGGTTCTCGATGGAGCACACGATGATGCAGTTGTCCGCCTTGTCGCGGATGACCTCCATCTCGAACTCCTTCCAGCCCAGCAGCGACTCCTCGATCAGCAGCTCGCTGGTGGGCGAGGCCTCCAGACCGCGCTTGGCAATGGTCTCGAACTCCTCGGAGTTGTAGGCAATGCCGCCGCCCGTGCCGCCCAGCGTGAAGCTGGGACGGATGACGGTGGGAAAGCCCACGCGCTTTTGCACGGCCCAGGCTTCGTCCATGGTGTGGGCGATGCCCGAACGCGCCGACTCCAGGCCGATGCGCGTCATGGCGTCCTTGAACTTCAGGCGGTCCTCGGCCTTGTCGATGGCCTCGGGCTTGGCGCCGATCAGCTCGACGCGGTATTTGTTCAGCACGCCGTTCTTCCACAGGTCCAGCGCGCAGTTCAGCGCGGTCTGGCCGCCCATGGTGGGCAGGATGGCGTCGGGACGCTCCTTGGCGATGATCTTCTCGACCGTCTGCCAGGTGATGGGCTCAATGTAGGTGACGTCGGCCGTGGCCGGGTCGGTCATGATCGTCGCGGGATTGCTGTTGATCAGGATGACGCGGTAACCCTCTTCGCGCAACGCCTTGCAGGCCTGCACGCCGGAGTAGTCGAACTCGCAGGCTTGGCCAATGATGATGGGGCCGGCGCCGATGATGAGAATGCTTTTGATGTCTGTGCGTTTTGGCATGGTGTTGCTTTTAGTCGGTCGCGGCGGAGGGGCCTGAGGGGCGGCGCACTTCCAGGCGCGCCAGCAGCGCCTGGGCGCGCTCGGCGGGCAGGTTCTTCTGCATCAGCTGGATCAGGCCATCGCCCTCCACCAGGGGGCGCAGCACCTCGGCCTCGGCGTCGTAGAAGACCACGTCCCACTCGGCCAGGCCCTGCGCGAAGGTCTCGTCGTCCCACGTCTTGCCCTTGGCGACCAGCGTTACCAGGGGCATGGCCTTGTTCTCGACGAAGGACTTCTTGTACGGCTTTTGCTGCCAGCGCTCGGTGAACCACTCGCGGTGCGGGGACGGCAGCGTGAGGATGCGCTTGTGGATGGCCTTTTCCAGCGCCGCGGCCGGGAAGCTGAAGAGTTTCATAGGAAGTCGCGGACTCTCAGGCAGCCTTGGCGCCGGTGCGCGCCGTCCGCATCAGATCGGTGAAGCGGTCGAACAGGTGAGCGACGTCCTGCGGTCCGGACGAGGCCTCCGGGTGGCCCTGGAAGCAGAACGCCGGCTTGTCACGGTAGGCAAAGCCCTGCAGCGTGCCATCGAACAGGCTGACGTGGGTGGCGCGCAGGTGGCTGGGCAGCGTCTCCATGTCCACCGCGAAGCCGTGGTTCTGACTGGTGATGGCCACGCTGCCGTTGTCCAGGTCCTTCACGGGATGGTTGCCACCGTGGTGGCTGTTGTCCATCTTGAAGGTGCTGGCGCCGGCCGCCAAGGCCATGATCTGGTGGCCCAGGCAGATGCCGAAGGTGGGCGTGCCGCTGTCCACGATCTGACGCACGGCTTCGATGGCGTAGTCGCAGGCAGCCGGGTCACCGGGGCCGTTGGACAGGAATACGCCATCGGGATTCATGGCCAGCACCTCGGCCGCCGGTGTCTGGGCCGGCACCACCGTGAGCTTGCAGCCGCGCTCGGCCAGCATGCGCAGGATGCTGTACTTCACGCCGAAGTCGTAGGCCACGACGTTGAACTGCGCCTCTTCCTGGGTGCCGTAGCCGCGGCCCAGTTCCCATTCGGTCTGGGTCCAGCCGTAGGGTTTGGGCGTGCTGACGACCTTGGCCAGGTCCAGGCCCTTCATGTCGGGCGCGGCCTTGGCGGCGGCAAGGGCGGTGTCGATACGGTCCTGCGTCACGCTCTCGCCGTCGGCCAGGCCAACGATGGCGCCGTTTTGCGCGCCCTTGTCACGCAGCAGCCGCGTGAGGCGGCGCGTATCGATGTCGGCGATGGCGACAGTGCCGTTGCGCGAGAGGTAATCGGACAGGGTTTCCGTGCAGCGGAAGTTGCTGGCAATCAGGGGCAGATCCCTGATGACGAGGCCGGCGGCCTGGACTTTGTCAGACTCGATGTCCTCGGGATTGACGCCGTAGTTGCCGATGTGCGGATACGTGAGCGTCACGATCTGCTGGCAATAGCTGGGGTCGGTGAGGATTTCCTGGTAGCCGGTCATCGAGGTGTTGAAGACCACCTCGCCGACGGTGGTGCCGGAGGCACCGATCGAGTTGCCGATAAAGACCGTGCCGTCTGCAAGCGCCAGGATGGCGGGGGGGAAGGATCCCTTGAGAGACAAAAGCACTGGGTTCTCCGAAAGATTGCGGGTCGCCCGGTAGCCTGCTGGACGATGAGTCCTGCAGGCTGTTGCTTATGAGGGATTGCTTTTCGTGCGGCCGGGCGACTGTTTGGCGGGAAAGCCCTTTATTGTAGCGCGGCGCTGGCGTCTTTACCGGCGCCGGGCCGAGCGCACGCCGGGCACGGAAGCCACGATGGCAAGCACTTTGCTCAGCCGCCCGGCGTCGGAAATCTCCACCGTGAAAGTCATCCAGGCGGTGCCGCGCACGGACTGGGTCTGCACGCCGATGACGTTGGTCTTTTCGCGTGCGAACACCTCCGAGATGTCGCGCAGCAAGCCCTGCCGGTCGGAGGCTTCCACGGCCACGTCCACCGGATAGACACTGGCCAGCCCAGGCCCTGCGGCCGGCTGGCCCCACTGCACCTCGATCACCCGCTCGGCGCTGCGCGCGGCCATTTCGCGGAAGTTGCTGCAGTCGCTGCGGTGCACGCTCACGCCCTTGCCGCGCGTGACGAAGCCGCTGATGGGATCGGGCGGCGCCGGCCGGCAACATTTGGCCAACTGGGTCATGAGCGAATCCACGCCCACCACCAACACCCCGCCCTTGCTCGAGCCGTCAGGTGTACGCGGCTTCTTGAGGGCCAGCTCCGGCAGCGCGGCCGGCTCGGCCGGCGGGCGCAGCAGCAGTTCGATGCTGCGCAGCGAGAACTCGTCCTTGCCCACCACCTCAAACAGCGCGTCGGCCGTCTTGAATCCCAGCTGCACCGCCAGATCGTCCAGCTTCACGGCCGTCTTGCCTTCGCGCTGCAGCAGCTTTTCCACCAGCTCGCGACCGCGCGCGATGGTGGCGTGCGTGGCCTGGGCGTTGAACCAGGCCCGCACCTTGGCCTTGGCCCGGTTGCTGGTCAGGTAACCCAGCTCGGGGTTGAGCCAGTCACGCGAAGGGCGGCCCTCCTTGACGGTGCTGATCTCCACGGTCTGGCCGTTGTGCAGCACGGTGTTGAGCGGCACCATGGCTCCGTCCACGCGGGCGCCTCGGCAGCGGTGGCCCAGGTTGGTGTGCACGGCGTAGGCAAAATCCAGCGGCGTGGCGCCCTGGGGCAACTCGACCACCGCAGCGCCGGGCGTCAGCACGTAGATGCGGTCGTCGAACAGGCCGCTGCTGGCGGCGCCCGACAGGTCGCGCTCCCAGGCCAGCAGCTGGCGCAGCACGGCGATCTTCGCGTCGTACTCGCTGCTGGCGGACACGCCGGCATAGCCTTTGGTGCCCGCCTCCTTGTAGGCCCAGTGGGCGGCCACGCCGTTCTCGGCGTGTTCGTTCATGGCCTGGGTGCGAATCTGGATCTCGATGGCCTTGCCCGCGTCGTCGCGCACCACGGTGTGCAGCGACTGGTAGCCGTTGGGCTTGGGGCGGGCGATGTAGTCGTCGAATTCCGCCTCGATCGGGTTGAACTGGCTGTGCACCCAGCTCAGCGCGGCGTAGCAGTCCCTGACGTTGGGCACGATGACGCGCAGCGCCCGGATGTCAAACACCCGGTCGAAGTTCAGCGACTTGCCGCGCATCTTCTTGTAGATGCTGTAGATGTGCTTGGGCCGGCCCTTGACGGTGGCACTGATGCTGTGCGCTCGCAGCTCGGACTCCACCCGCGCGCGCAGTTGCTCCATGTGGTGCTCGCGCTCGGTGCGCTTTTCGTCGAGCAGCCGGGCGATTTCCTTGTAGGTCTCGGGCTCCAGGAAGCGAAAGGCCAGGTCCTCCAGCTCCCACTTCATCTGCCAGATCCCTAAGCGGTTGGCCAGCGGCGCGAAGACCTGCAGCGCCTCGCGCGCCATGGCCGGCGACACCGGCCGCTTTGCCGAGGCGTGGTAGCGCAGCGTCTGCAGGCGCGAGGCCAGGCGCAGCATGACCACACGCAGATCGCGCGAGAAGGCCAGCAGCATCTTGCGCACGTTCTCTGTCTGCGTGGCCAGCGTATCCACCTGCTGGCCGCTGACTTGCGCGTTGCGCGCCTGCTGCTGCACGCGCATGAGCTTGGTGGTCTCCACCGCCAGCTCGGCCAGGTTGTCGCCAAAGGCCTTGGCGATGACCTCTTGCGGACGGTTCAGGTGCGCGCTGGTATAGACCAGATAGGCCGCGGCCTGCATGGTTTCGGAGCCGCCCAGGTTGCGCAGGATGGCGCAGACCCCCTCGGCGTGCGCCAGCGTGTTTTCGCCCGTCTCCAGCGTCTCGCCGATCAGGAGCGGCTCGGCGAACAGGCGCGCGCGCTCCAGCGAGCCCACCTGCTCCGGCGGCACTTGCGCAGTGGCGGCGATGAGCTGCGGCACGCCCTCCTGTCCGGCAGCCGCGCCTGGGGGAACGGCGTTGGCGGCCTTCATGGCTCGCCCGTCCCGCCGTCGCCCAGCAGGAACTGAGTCACCACCGCCACCTGCGCCGGGTCGACCAGCGTGGGCGCATGCCCCACGCCCTCGAACTGCACCAGCCGGGCGCACGGGCCGCGCTGCTGCATGGCCTGCGCCGTCTGCGGGGACAACAGGTCCGACTGCGCGCCGCGCAGCAGCAGCACCTGCGCCGTGATCTGGTCATACAGCTGCCACAGCAGCTGCTCGCCTGCTTCCGCCAGCTCCGGCGTCATTGCGCGGAAAGACACGGCGATGGCCGGGTCGTAGTGCAGCATGAAGCCGCCCTGCGGCGCCGGACGCAGCATGGGGCGCGACAGTTGCAGCCATTGCTCGCGCGTGTGCGGGCCGAAGCCCTGCGAGTCCTTCCACAGGGCGTCGGCCGCCTGCTCCAAAGAGGTGTAGTGCGCCGGCACGCCCAGGTACTGGCCAATGCGCGCCAGCGCCTGCGGTTCGATCGCCGGGCCCACGTCGTTAAGCACCAGGCGGCGCACGGGCGCCGGCAGCGGCAGGCCAGGCTGGCCGGCCAGCACCAGCCCGATCAGCCCGCCCATGCTGGTGCCCACCCAGTCCAGCGTCTGGATGGGGGATTCGGCGTGCAGCTGCGCCAGCAGAGCCAGCATGTCGGCGGCGTATTGCGGGATCTGGTAGCCGGCCGGGTCGGCCAGCCAGTCGCTGTGGCCGCGACCCGCCACGTCCGGGCAGATGACGCGGGCATGACCGGCCAGTGCGCGCGCCAGCGTGTCGAAGTCGCGACCCTGGCGCGACAGGCCGTGGGCGCAGACGATGACGTGGCCTTCTGCAGCAGGCCCACCCGCTCCGTCCCAGTCCCAGAAAGCCATGCGGTGCGCCCCGCTGGAGGGGGCGATGGCGGCGGCCGGGCCGGGGCACGATACGTATTTCAGCCTAGGTTCAATCATGGAAACAGTACCGTCCAGCAGCGCTCGATAATCCCTTCGCTGCATCGTAATTCATTCGGAGATCCCTACATGCTCAACGGCAAGACTGCCCTCGTCACAGGTTCCACCAGCGGTATCGGCTTGGGCATTGCCCAGGCCCTCGCGCGCCAGGGCGCCAACATCGTGCTCAACGGCTTCGGCGACGTCGACGGCCCCCGCGCCCAGGTGCTGGCCGCGGGCGAACACGCCGGCGTGCGCGTGGCCTACCACGGCGCTGACATGAGCCGCCCGGCCGAGATCGCGGACATGCTCCAGTACTCTTCAGCGCAGTTCGGCCGCGTGGACATTCTGGTCAACAACGCCGGCATCCAGCACGTGGCCAGCGTGCAGGACTTCCCGCCAGAAAAGTGGGACGCCATCATCGCCATCAACCTGACCAGCGCCTTTCACACCACGCGCCTGGCGCTGCCGGGCATGCTCGCCGCAGGCTGGGGGCGCATCATCAACGTGGCCTCGGTACATGGGCTGGTCGGTTCGGCGCAAAAATCCGCCTACGTGGCGGCCAAGCACGGCATCGTCGGCCTGACCAAGGTGACGGCGCTGGAGACGGCCCCCACCGGCGTGACCTGCAATGCCATCTGCCCCGGCTGGGTGCTGACGCCGCTGGTGCAAAAGCAGGTGGATGCCAAGGCCGCCGAGCACGGCCTGTCCAACGAGGAGGCCATCAAGCTGCTGCTGGGCGAGAAGGAGCCCTCCATGCAGTTCACCACGCCCGAGGAGCTGGGCGAGCTGGCGGTGTTCTTCTGCTCGCCCGCCGGCAACAACGTGCGCGGCGTGGCCTGGAACATGGACGGTGCCTGGGCCGCCCAGTAAGCAGCCCGAAAAAACAAGAGCGCCGGCAAGGTGCTCTTGTTTTGATAGCTGCCAGCGCTTGCCAGTCAAGCGCTGGAGGCCAAAAACACCTCAAATCCCGGCCCGCTAGCGCAGTTGCACCGAGCCGGACACCGTGACCACCACCTGCGCCTCGCCGGCCTCCACCGGCACCGGCGCCGCATTGTCGAAGGCCGCGCCCTTGGCCTGCATGGCCATCATGCGCGGGCGCGGCCCCGGGGACATCTCCTGGCTGTTCACACCCACCTCGCGCAGCGTGTAGCCCGAGAAACCGAAACCCCGGGCCAGCTCGCTGGCGCGCGCCTTGAAGGCCTCGATGGCTTCCGTCTGTGCCTGCGTCTCCACCTTCTGGCGTGCCTCGCGCGATAGATCGAACGCCATCTGGCTGATGGCCAGGCTGCGGATCTTGGCGGCCGTGCCGGTGATGCGCGCAAAGTCGCGCCCGGACAGCACCAGTTGCGTCCGACCCTGCCAGCCGTTGATGCGCCCGTCCTTGCCATAGCGCGGTTGCAGGCCGAAGTCGCCTGTGCGCACTTCCATCTGCTGCGGCGAAGCACCGCCGCGCGCCTGTGTCAACGCCTCATCCAGCGCCTGCTGCAGCTGCGCCTGCACCTGGGCGGCGTCCTCCCCCTCTTTGGTGGTGGACAGGGTGAGCACCAGCAGGTCCTGCTGCACTTCCACGCTGCCGCTGGCCGACAGCTGCAGCACGTTGCGTGGCACCTCCGGTGCAGAGGACTGGGCAAAAGAGGCCGCAGCGCTTGCCAGCAAAGCGCTGGCAGCTACGATCCTAATAGCAGATTGCATGGTTTTTCCTTTCTTTATCGCAATATCCGGCAGCTGAATGCGCTGTCCGCCGACACGCACCGTAGCCCCGTTGTGGCAGCCCAAAAGTGAAGGCGCGGTAATGTCGTTGCGAGGCGCCGCAAAACTTGTAACACTTAGTCAGGACCGTTGGTAAAACGCGGCAATCGGCGGCCAAGCTGGTCAGAATCGCCGCTGTTACAAATTGGACTTGGGGAATGAATATGGCTTCGACGACCAACCGCACCGACAAGGTTCTCGTGGTGGATGACGACGCGCGCATCCGCGATCTGCTGCGCCGCTATCTGACCCAGGAGGGCTTCGAGGTGATGGTTGCGGAAGACGGCAAGGCACTCAACCGCATCCTGCTGCGCGAAACCGTGGATCTGATCGTGCTGGACCTGATGATGCCCGGCGAGGATGGTCTGTCCATCTGCCGTCGCCTGCGCGCGGCCAACGACCGCACGCCTATCATCATGCTCACCGCCAAGGGCGAGGACGTGGACCGCATCGTCGGCCTGGAGGTCGGCGCGGACGACTACCTGGGCAAGCCCTTCAACCCGCGCGAGCTGCTGGCGCGCATCCACGCCGTGCTGCGCCGCCGCCCGCCGCAAGAGGCACCGGGCGCACCCTCGGGCGACAACGAGGTGGTCACCTTCGGCCCCTTCACCTTCGACCTGGGCACCCGTGCGCTGCAAAGGAACGGCGAGGAGCTGCCGCTGACCACCGGCGAATTCGCCATGCTCAAGGCCCTGGTGCGCCACCCGCGCCAGCCGCTGTCGCGCGAAAAGCTGGCCCTGCTGGCACGCGGACGCGAGTTCGAGCCCTTCGACCGCAGCCTGGACGTGCAGATCTCGCGCCTGCGCAAGCTGGTGGAGGTGGACGCCGCCCAGCCGCGCTACATCCAGACTGTCTGGGGTGTAGGCTACGTGTTCGTGCCGGACGGCGCAAACTGACGCGGACCCACGCGGTTCGCCCGCGCTGCCGCGCGACGGCAGGCGGCCCGCAACAGGCGGGCGCGGTGTCCCAGGCACGCCCCCCGCCACCTGCACTGAACCCGGAGCGGCCCTGCAAGCCAACGCCAGCCTTTCATGCCTTCTTCTTCCGACGTTCCCCACGACGCGACCAGCCCTGCCCCTCTGGAGGCGCCGTCCGCACGGCACGCGGCGCGCGCGCGCGTGGGCCTGAACCTGTTCTGGCGCACCTTCTTCCTGCTGTCGCTGCTGCTGGTGGGCAGCATCCTGGCCTGGCTGCAAACGCTGCGCGCGCTGGAGTTCGAGCCGCGCACGCTGCAGTCGGCGCAGCAGATCGCCTCACTTGTCAATCTGAGCCGCGCGGCGCTGATCCACGCGGACGCCATCGCCCGCGTGTCACTGCTCAAAACCATGGCCGACCAGGAGGGCGTGCGCATCCTGCCGCGCGAGCCGGGCGACCGCTTCGAGCAACTGGCGCCCTCGGCCCTGGGCTCGCGCCTGACCGACGAGCTGACCCAGCGGCTGGGCCCCGGCACCATCCTGGCGAGCAACGTCAACGGCGAGCCGGGCCTGTGGGTCGGCTTCACCATCAACGGCGACCCCAACTGGCTGCTGATGGACCGCTCGCGCCTGAGCACGGCCAGCGGCAAGACCTGGCTGATCTGGCTGATCACGGCCGGCGCGCTGTCGCTGGCCGGCGCTGCGGTCATCGCCCGGCTGATCAACCGCCCGCTCAAGCAGCTGTCGTACGCGGCCAACCGCGTGCGCGACGGCGACTTCGCTGCCAGCCAGCTGGACGAGGGCGTGGTGACCAACGAGATCCGCGAGGTCAACATCGGCTTCAACCGCATGGCGCAAAAGCTCGCCAAGCTGGAGCAGGACCGCGCCGTCATGCTGGCCGGCATCTCCCACGACCTGCGCACACCCCTGGCGCGCCTGCGCCTGGAGACCGAAATGAGCGTGGTGGACGATGTGGCCCGCCAGCACATGGTGGCCGACATCGTGCAGCTGGACGCCACCATCGACAAATTCCTGGACTACGCGCGCCCGGACGGCGTGGTGCTCAACCCGGTCAACCTGCACGCCGTGGTTTCGTCCTGCGTTTACGCCGTGCAGGACCACCGGGAGCTGGCCATCACCATGAACGTGCCGGAGGACCTGAACGTGCTGGCCGACGAGGTGGAGCTGGCGCGCGTGATCTCCAACCTGCTGGAAAACGCCCGCCGCTACGGCAAGGACGTGGAAACCGGCATCACCACGGTGGACATCGCGGCCAAGGCGCGTGAGAAATGGGTGCTGCTGAAACTGCGCGACCACGGCCCGGGCGCGCCGTCCGAGCAGCTGGCCAACCTGACCAAGCCGTTCTTCCGCGGCGACTCGGCCCGCACGGCCGCGGCCGGGGCCGGCCTGGGCCTGTCCATCGTCGACAAGACGGTGCAGCGGCTGGGCGGCATCTTCGCGTTGGCCAACTCGGCTTCCGGCGGCCTGGTGGCCCACGTGCAGCTGCAGCGCGCGCTCGACCTGCCGGGCGGCAAGGACCCGGAGCAGCGCCTGCAGCGCCCGCAGGTCAAGCGCCACCTGCCGCCCAGGTCGCACAAGGCGACGCGGCCGCTGTAGCCGGGCTGCCCGGTCAGGCCCGGCGCAGCAGCACCACGGCACGCGCCTCCATGGCCGCGCCCTGCCCCACCGGCCCCAGCCGCTCGGCCGTCTTGGCCTTCACGTTCACCTGGCCGGGCGCCAGCTCCAGCACGTCGGCAATGCGCTCGCGCATGGCCGCGATGTGCGGCGCCAGGCGCGGCGCCTGGGCGATGACGGTGGTGTCGATGTTCACCACGGCGTAGCCCTCGGCAGCCACGCGGCGCCCCACCTCGGCCAGCAGCACGCTGGAGTCGGCACCGCGAAAGCGCGCGTCGGTGTCGGGGAAATGGCTGCCGATGTCGCCCAGCGCCGCGGCGCCCAGCAGCGCGTCGGTGATGGCGTGCAGCAGCACGTCGGCGTCCGAATGGCCCATCAGTCCGGTGCGGTGCGGAATGTCCACCCCGCCAATGACCAGCCGCCGCCCGGGCACCAGGGCGTGCACGTCCCAGCCCTCGCCAATCCTGAAATCCATCTGAGTCGCGCTTTCTGTTCGATTCATTCGTGGTGCATTGCGCCCCGGTCAACGGACCGGGCGCGAGAAGAAGACGGCGGCATCCGCCCCCGTGGCCGCCTCGCCGCCGGAGCCGGCGAAGCGCGCCACGGTGGCGCCGTGCAGACGCTGGGCCAGCACGGCCTCGGCCAGGGCGAAGTCTTCGGGGTAGGTGACCTTGAAGTTCTGCGCGCTGCCGGGTACCAGGCGCGGACGCATGCCCATGGCCTCCATGGCGCTGGCCTCGTCGGTGGCGGCGGCGCCCATGTGCTCCAGGGCCTCGCGCAGCGCGCCCAGGCGGAACATCTGCGGCGTCTGGGCCAGCCACTTGTCGCTGCGGTCCACGGTGGCGGCCACGCGCACGCCCGAAGGGCCGTCGGTGACGGTCTTGAGGGTGTCGGCCAGCTTGTGCCCCAGCAGGCCGCCCACGCCGTCGTGCTGGCAGGCATCGATCAGCGCGTCGATTTGCGCCGTGGTCACCAGGCAGCGCGCGGCGTCGTGCACCAGCACCCAGTCGGCGTCGTGCGCGCCGCGCTCGGCCAGCGCCTTCAGGCCGCCCAGCACGGTGTCCGCCCGCGTGGCGCCGCCGCAGGGCACGGCGAAGAACAGCGGGTGGCGATGCTGGTCGAAAAACGTATCGCCCGGCGCCACGGCCACCAGCGTGCCGGCCAGCCGCGCCACGCCGAAGAAAGCCGCCAGCGTGTGCAGCACCAGGGGCTGGCCGGCCACACGCTGATACTGCTTGGGCAGGGACTGCACGGCGCGTGGCGCCAGCGCGCGGCTGCCCGTGCCGGCGCAGGGCACCAGGCCCCACAGGCGCGCGGGCGGGACTGCCGCGGGCGCGGCAGTCTGGCGCAACAGCGCGCCAAAGGCGGACGACTCGATCATGGGCGGCATTCTAGAATCGCCCCTCGCCGCGCAAAGCCTGCACCGCCGCGGCGCCTCTCGCATGGACCTTCTTCCCAAAATCCCCCCCGGAAAACGCCACGCCCTGCCCCGCCCGCCCGGCAGCGCCGACGCCCTGCTGCTGGCCCGCCTGGGCGAGCGCGAAAAAGCCGCCGGCCGCATCACCGCCATCGTCACGGCGGACGCCACCGATGCACAGCGGCTGATCGATGAGCTGGCCTTCTTCGCGCCCGCGCTGCGCTGCGCCCTGTTCCCCGACTGGGAGACGCTGCCCTATGACAGCTTCTCGCCCCACCAGGACCTGATCAGCGAGCGCCTGGCCACGCTCTGGCGCATCTCGCAGGGCGAGGCGGACGTGGTGCTGGTGCCCGCCACCACCGCGCTGTACCGGCTGGCGCCGCAGTCCTTCCTTGCGGCCTACACCTTCCACTTCAAGACCGGCCAGAAGCTGGACGAGGCACGCCTGCGCGCCCAGCTGACGCTGGCCGGCTATCAGAACGTGTCGCAGGTGGTTAGCCATGGCGAATATGCCGTGCGCGGCGGCCTGATCGACCTGTTCCCCATGGGCTCCAGCGTGCCCTACCGGGTGGATTTGTTCGACGACGAGATCGACTCCATCCGCACCTTCGACCCCGACAGCCAGCGCAGCCTGTATCCCGTGCCGGAGATCCGCCTGCTGCCGGGCCGCGAATTCCCCATGGACGACGCGGCGCGCTCGCGCTTTCGTCAGCGCTGGCGCGAGCTGCTGGAGGGCGACCCGACCCGCAGCCGCATCTATAAGGACATGGGCGCGGGCATCGCCACGGCCGGCATCGAGTACTACCTGCCGCTGTTCTTCGAAGATACGGCCACCGTCTTCGACTACCTGGGCCCGCAGGCCACGGTGGTGCTGCACGGCGACCTGGAGGCCGCCTTCCAGCGCTTTTGGCAGGACACGCGCGAGCGCTACCGCCTGATCCAGGGCGACCCGGACCATCCCGCCCTGCCGCCCGAGACGCTGTTTCTGTCGGCCGACCAGTTCTACGGCCAGGCCAAGGCGCACGCCCAGCTGGCGCTGCGCCCCGGCGTGCAGGACGTGGCCGACAGCGCGCACTTCCAGCCGCTGCCCGAGCTGTCCGTGGTGCGCGGCGCCGACGACCCTCTGGCGCGGCTGCAGTCGCACATCGCTACCGGCCAGCGGCGCACCCTGTTGCTGGCCGAGAGCGCCGGCCGGCGCGAAAGCCTGCTGGACTTTCTGCGCGCCTCGGGCCTGAACCCGCCGGCGTTCGACTCCCTGGCCGAGTTCCAGTCCACCGCCGAGGAGCGCGTGGGCATCGCCACCGGCGCGCTGGCCCAGGGCTTCGCCTGGATCGACGGCGGCATCGACTTCGTCACCGAGACCGAGCTGTTCGCCACCGCCGGCACCACGCGCCGGCGCAAGAAGCAGGAGCAGGCCAGCGACGTCGAAGCGCTGATCAAGGACCTGTCCGAGCTGAAGGTGGGCGACCCGGTGGTGCACACCCAACACGGCATCGGCCGCTACCGTGGCCTGGTGAACATGGATGTGGGCCAGAAGAACTCCGACGGCACGCCTGCGCTGCAGGAGTTCCTCCACCTGGAATACGCCGACAAGGCCGTGCTGTACGTGCCCGTGAGCCAGCTGCAGCTGATCGGCCGCTACACCGGCGTGTCGCCCGACGAGGCGCCGCTGCACAAGCTGGGCAGCGGCCAGTGGGACAAGGCGCGGCGCAAGGCGGCCGAGCAGGTGCGCGACACCGCCGCCGAGCTGCTCAACATCTACGCCCGCCGCGCCGCGCGCCAGGGCCACGCCTTCCGCTATCCGGCGCAGGACTACGAAGAGTTCGCCAACGACTTCGGCTTCGAGGAGACGGCCGACCAGAAGGCCGCCATCCACGCCGTGGTGCAGGACATGATCAGCCCCCAGCCCATGGACCGCCTGGTCTGCGGCGACGTGGGCTTCGGCAAGACCGAGGTCGCCCTGCGCGCCGCCTTCGTGGCCGTGGCGGGCGGCAAGCAGGTGGCCTTCCTGGCCCCCACCACGCTGCTGGCCGAGCAGCACTACCGCACCCTGGCCGACCGCTTCAGCAAATGGCCGGTCAAGGTCGCCGAGGTCTCGCGCTTTCGCTCGGGCAAGGAGATCACCGCGGCCGTCAAGGGCATTGCCGACGGCACGGTGGACATCGTCGTGGGCACGCACAAGCTGCTGTCCCAGTCCACGCAGTTCAAGAACCTGGGCCTGCTCATCATCGACGAGGAGCATCGCTTCGGCGTGCGCCACAAGGAGGCCATGAAGGCGCTGCGCGCCGAGGTGGACGTCCTGACGCTCACCGCCACGCCGATTCCGCGCACCATGGGCATGGCGCTGGAGGGGCTGCGCGACCTGAGCGTGATCGCCACCGCCCCGCAGCGGCGGCTGGCCATCAAGACCTTCGTGCGCAGCGAGAACAACGGCGTGATCCGCGAAGCCGTGCTGCGCGAATTGAAGCGCGGCGGCCAGTGCTACTTCCTGCACAACGAGGTCGAGACCATCGAGAACCGCCGCCAGGCGCTGGAGAAGATCCTGCCCGAGGCGCGCATCGCCATCGCCCACGGCCAGATGCCCGAGCGCGAGCTGGAGCGCGTCATGCGCGACTTCGTGGCGCAGCGCTTCAACGTGCTGCTGTGCTCGACCATCATCGAGACGGGGATCGACGTGCCCAGCGCCAACACCATCGTCATCAGCCGCGCCGACCGCTTCGGTCTGGCGCAGCTGCACCAGCTGCGCGGGCGCGTGGGCCGCAGTCACCACCAGGCCTATGCCTACCTGATGGTGCCCGACATGGAGAGCCTGACCAAGCAGGCCAGCCAGCGCCTGGAGGCCATCCAGCAAATGGAAGAGCTGGGCAGCGGCTTCTACCTGGCCATGCACGACCTGGAGATCCGCGGCGCCGGCGAGGTGCTGGGCGAGAACCAGAGCGGCAACATGCTGGAGGTGGGCTTCCAGCTCTACAACGAGATGCTGTCCGAGGCCGTGCGCAGCCTGAAGGCCGGCAAGGAGCCCGACCTGCTGTCGCCCATGCAGGCCGCCACCGACATCAACCTGCACGCGCCCGCCCTGCTGCCCGAGGACTATTGCGGCGACGTGCACCTGCGCCTGTCGTTCTACAAGAAGCTGGCCACGGCCAAGACCGGCGAGCAGATCGACGCGCTGCTGGAAGAGCTGGTGGACCGCTTCGGCAAGCTGCCGCCGCAGGCGCAGGCGCTGATCGACGTGCACCGCCTGCGCGTCTTGAGCCAGTCCTACGGCGTGGTCAAGGTGGATGCGGCGCCGGGCGTCATCACCATCACCTTCAAGCCCCAGCCGCCGGTGGACCCGATGGCCATCATCCATCTGATCCAGAAGAACAAGCACATCAAGCTGGCGGGCAACGAAAAGCTGCGCATCGAGCGCGAACTGCCCGAGGCGTCGGCCCGCGCCCAGATGGTGCGCGACGTGCTGCGCAGCCTGGGCAAGCCGCTGACCGAGGCCGTGCCAGCCTAGTTGCAATGAAATATGAACCCAGCCCTTACTGGATAAGCGCAAGCAGCTATCAAAAGCGCAGCGCCAGGCAGGGATCCGGGGTGTGCGAACGAGGCACTGGCCATGCTGTTTGAAGCCGCCCTGGCCGTGCTGGCCCTGGCGCTGGCCCTGGCGGCGCGGCCCTGGCGGCTGCTGGCCAGCCGCAAGCCCCTGGCGCATGAAACCCACGGCGCGCCGGCCGCGCTGTGGACGCCGCTGCTGGCCACGCTGGCCGTCCTGCCCTGGGCCTGGGCCCTGCCCACGCTGCACCGCATGCCGCTGCAGCTGCAGTGGTCCGGCGCCTGCCTGGTGCTGTTGATGCTGGGCTGGCCGCTGGCCGTGCCCACGCTGTTGGCCGTGGGGGCGCTGGCCTGCGCCTTCTCGCCCGGCCTGGCCTGGCCCGAGGCATTGGGCCTGGCCGTCTGGGCGGGCGTGGTGCCCGCCACGCTGGCACTGCTGCTGGGCGCCCTTGTGCGCCGGCTGATGGGCGAGCGCACCCTGGGCGGCGCGCGCGCCTTCGTCTACGTGCTGGGCCGGGGTTTTCTGGGCACGGCGGCGTGCATGTTCATCGCCGGCACGCTTGCCCAGTGGACGGGACATGTGCTGCCCGGCGTGGGCGAAGGCCTGTCGCTGGTGGCGCGCTGGCTCATGGCCTGGGGCGACGCCTTCGTGACTGGCATGCTGTGCGCCGTGTTCGTGGCCTTCAAGCCGCAGTGGCTGGCGACCTGGTCGGACGACATCTACCTGCGCCGGCCCTGAGGGACAATCCAGGGCCCTGCCGGCGCGCCCGGCCGCCTTCCCTTTCCTTCTTCCTTCTCTTCTTTTCGCTTCTCTCCCGTCCATGTCCGCTACCGCTTCCGAATTCGCTCCCGGCCTCGTCGTGCAGGGCTTCCAGCCGCCGCTGCGCCTGGCCGACTACAAGCTCATCGCCTTCGACATGGACTCCACCTTGATCAGCATCGAGTGCGTAGACGAGATCGCCGACGCCGCCGGCAAGAAGGCCGAGGTGGCGGCCATCACCGAGGCGGCCATGCAGGGCGTGATCACCGACTACAAGGAAAGCCTGCGCCAGCGTGTGGCGCTGCTCCAGGGCGTGGAACTGGCCCACCTGGAGCATGTGTTCACCGAGCGCCTGCGCTTCAACCCCGGCGCGCGGGAGCTGATCGACGCCGCCAAGGCCGCCGGCCTGGCCACGTTGCTGGTCTCGGGCGGCTTCACGTTCTTCTCCGATCGCGTGAAGGCGCACCTGGGCATCCAGTTCGCCCGCGCCAACGTGCTGGAGATCGAGGGCGGCCGCCTCACCGGCCGCATGGTCGACCAGCCCTGGGGCGACATCTGCGACGGCGCGGAAAAGCGCCGCACGCTGCTGGAGGTGGCCTCGCTCATGGGCATCGACCCGCGCCAGGCCATCGCCGTGGGCGACGGCGCCAACGACCTGCCCATGATGGGCGCGGCCGGCCTGTCGGTGGCCTACCACGCCAAGCCGGCCGTGCGCGCCCAGGCCCAGGTGGCCATCAACAGCGGCGGGCTGGACCGGCTGCTGGAAGTGCTGCGCTGACCGCGCGGCCGGGCGCTACTGTATTCATAGCTGCCTGCGCTTGCAGAGCAAGCGTCTGGCCTGCTTTTGGCCTAAATCCGTCCAGATAAGTCTTTTATTTCATATATGGTTATGAAAATAAAAACTTCGGGGCAGTCTTTTCCCGCGCTTACACTGCAGCCCTGGCATTCGCCCTCTTGTCACGGCAGACGCAGTCTGCTAGCTCATTTCAAGAAAAGGAATTGTTCCCCATGCTGAAGAAATCCCTCACGGCCCTCGCCCTGGCCGCCGCCGCCCTGGCCGCCCACGCCGCCGACGTGCTGAAAGTGGCCGCCACGGCCGTGCCCCACGCCGAGATCCTGAACTTCGTGAAGCCCCAGCTCAAGGCCCAGGGCGTGGACCTGCAGGTCAAGGAATTCAGCGACTACGTGCAGCCCAACGCCGCCGTCGAGGACAAGCAGCTGGACGCCAACTTCTTCCAGCACCAGCCCTACCTGGACAGCTACAACAAGGACCGCAAGAGCAGCCTGGTGATGGTCCCCAACGGCAAGGTGCACGTGGAGCCCTTCGGTGCCTATTCCAGCAAGATCAAGAACGTGAAGGACCTGAAGGACGGCGCCACCATCGCCATCCCCAACGACCCCTCCAACGGCGGCCGCGCCCTGATCCTGCTGGCCAAGCAGGGCCTGATCGAACTGAAGGACCCCAAGAGCCTGACGCCCACGCCGCTGGACGTGGCCAAGAACCCGAAGAAGCTCAAGTTCAAGGAGCTGGAGGCGCCCCTGCTGCCGCGCGCCCTGGCCGACGTGGACCTGGCCCTGATCAACACCAACTACGCCATCGAGGCCAAGCTCAATCCCACCAAGGATGCGCTGTTCATCGAAGGCTCCGACTCGCCCTACACCAACATCGTGGCCGCCCGCGCCGACCGGGCCAACGATCCGGTCATCGCCAAGCTGGTGAACGCGCTGCACACGCCCGAGGTGAAGAAGTTCATCGAGGAAAAGTACAAGGGCGCCGTCGTCCCGGCGTTCTGACCACGGCGCGCGTTTCGTACCGCGCCCAACCACAAAGCGCTGCCCGCGGGCAGCGCTTTTTTGCGTCCGGCCTCACACCAATGCGGGGAAATTGTCAGTATTGGTAACGCGCGGCTGCTATGCTTGGCGGGTTCATCGCCCCCCGGGCCCTTGAAGGAGTCTTGCCCATGCTGTCCACCCACGCCCAGCGTTCCACATCCGCCACCGCCAACGCAGCGGAATACCTCACCTTCCGCCTGGGCCAGGAGGAGTACGGCATCGACATCCTGCGCGTGCAGGAAATCCGCTCCTACGAGCAGCCCACCCGCATGGCGCACGCGCCGGAGTTCATCAAGGGCGTGATCGATCTGCGCGGCGTGATCGTGCCCATCGTGGACCTGCGCCTGAAGCTGCAGTGCGAGACGGCCGAATACACCGACTTCACCGTGGTCATCATCCTGAACGTGGGCGGCACGGTGCTGGGCGCCGTGGTGGACGCCGTGGCCGACGTGGTGGCCCTGCCGGCCGAGGCCATCAAGCCCGCGCCGCAGTTCCAGGGCCGTGTGGACTCGTCCTTCGTGCGCGGCATCGCCACCGTGGGCGAGCGCATGCTGATCGTGGTGGACATCGAGTCGCTGCTCAGCAGCTCGGAGATGGGCCTGGTCAAGTCCGCCGCCAGCGCCTGAGCCGCCCTCAATCAAAAAAGCCGGGCTGCCCTTGAAGGCAGCCCGGCTTTTTTTATGTCTTTTCGGCCTCCAGCGCTTATCTGGCAAGCGCTGGCAGCTATCTATTCAATAGCAAAAACAATCAAGCCTGCGCCTTGCCGTAGTTGGCCACGCCGTCGGTCAGCTCCTTGTGCGCGGCCTCCAGGCCTTCCCAGCCCAGCACCTTGACCCACTTGCCTTCTTCCAGGTCCTTGTAGTGCTCGAAGAAATGGGTGATGGCCTTGAGCTGCATGGGGTTCACGTCCTGCAGGCTCTTGATGCCCTCCCAGGCCTTGAGGATCTTGGCCGTGGGCACGGCCAGCACCTTGCCGTCCACGCCGGACTCGTCTTCCATCTTCAGGATGCCCAGCGCGCGGCAGGGCACGACCACGCCGGGCTGCAGCGGATAGGGGGTCAGCACCAGCACGTCCACCGGGTCGCCGTCGCCCGACAGGGTCTGCGGCACGTAACCGTAGTTGCAGGGGTAGTGCATGGCGACGCTGATGAAACGGTCCACGAACACCGCGCCCGAGTCCTTGTCCACTTCGTACTTGATGGGATCGGCCTCCGCGGGGATCTCGATCACCACGTTGAAGGATTCGGGCAGCTTGGAGCCGGGCTTGACTAGGTTCAGCGACATGATGGTTGTTGGGGATTCAGGGAAGAAAACAGGCCGCCTGCAGCGCGGTGGCTGCGGCGGCGCAGGGGCGAATTTTAGGCCCATGCCCTTGCGCCGAACTTGCGGCCCTGCCGGCGGCGTCTTTTCCCCGCGCGCAGGCGACTGCACAGTGCGGGCAGCTGCCGCACAATCGCACCCATGCAACTGCACTACATCGCCAACGCGGGCATCGCCTCCACCTCGGGCCGCACCATCCCTGTGGTCGACCCCTCCGACGGCCAGCCCTTCGATGAAATCCAGCGCGGCACCGCCGAGGACATCGACGCCGCCGTGCGCGCGGCGCGCCAGTGCTTCGACAGCGTCTACAGCCGCATGGCGCCGGTCGAGCGCGGCCGGCTGCTGGCCCGCCTGTCGGCCCTGGTGGCCGAGCATGCCGACGAGCTGGCGGCCCTGGAGCAGCGCGACTGCGGCAAGCCCACGCGCCAGGCGCGCGCCGATGCCCTGGCCCTGGCGCGCTACTTCGAGTTCTACGCCGGCGCCTGCGACAAGCTACATGGCGAGACCATTCCCTATGCCGACGGCTACAGCGTGCTGACCTGGCGCGAGCCCCACGGCGTCACGGGCCACATCGTGCCGTGGAACTACCCCATGCAGATCTTCGGGCGCTGCGTGGGCGCGGCCCTGGCCGCGGGCAACGTCTGCGTCGTGAAGCCCGCCGAGGACGCCTGCCTGTCCCTGCTGCGCGTGGCCGAACTGGCCGCCGAGGCCGGCTTTCCCGCCGGGGCGCTGAACATCGTCACCGGCTACGGCCACGAGGTGGGCGACGCCCTGGCGCGCCACCCGGGCATCCAGCACATCAGCTTCACCGGCAGCCCCAACGTGGGCACGCTGATCCAGCAGACCGCCGCCGAGCGCCACTGCCCCGTGACACTGGAGCTGGGCGGCAAGAGCCCGCAGATCGTCTTTGCCGACGCCGACCTGGACGCGGCCGTGCCCACCCTGGTCAACGCCATCATCCAGAACGCCGGCCAGACGTGCTCGGCCGGCTCGCGCGTGCTGATCGACTCCGTGATCTACGAGCCGCTGCTGGAGCGGCTGGGCCGCGCCTTCGAGGCCCTGCGCGTGGGCCCGGCCGCCATGGACCTGGACCTGGGCCCGCTGATCCGCCAGAGCCAGCAGCAGCGCGTGTGGGACTTTCTGTCCGACGCGCAGGTCGCCGGCATCCCGCTGGTGGCCCAGGGCACGGTGGTCGAGGAAGCGCCCGACACCGGCTTCTACCAGGCCCCCGCCCTGCTGCGCGACGTGCCGCCCGACCACCGCCTGGCGCAGGAAGAAGTCTTCGGCCCGGTGCTGGCCGCCATGTCGTTCGAGGACGAGGACCACGCCGTGCAGCTGGCCAACGGCACGCCCTACGGCCTGGTGGCCGGCGTGTGGACGCGCGACGGCGCGCGCCAGCTGCGCATGGCCCGGCGCGTGGCCGCCGGCCAGGTGTTCATCAACAACTACGGCGCGGCCGGCGGCGTGGAGCTGCCCTTCGGTGGCGTGAAGTCCAGCGGCCACGGGCGCGAAAAGGGCTTCGAGGCGCTGTACGGCTTCACCACGCTCAAGACCGTGGCCATCCGCCACGGCTGAAGGCCGCTCCTCCTCTGTCTGTTTCTCTTTTGCCGGCGCCTGCGTGCGCCGGCTGCCTTTGCGCCGTTCCATGCCTTTGTCCGCCCCCGCCCCCCGCACCGCCCGCCACGTCCGCCGCGTCACCTACCAGGGTTTCGAGCGCGAGGACGGCCTGTGGGACATCGAGGGGGAATTGCACGACAGCAAGACCTACGAGCGGCCCTCGCTGCAAGCCCCCGGCGGGGTGCATCCGGCGGGCGTGCCCATCCACCACATGTGGCTGCGCGTGACGGTGGACCGCCAGCTGGTGGTGCAGGCCATCGAATCGGCCATGGACGCCCACCCGCTGGGCGGCTGCACGGCGGCGCAGCGGGCGCTGCAGGCCATGGTGGGCAGCAGCATGGCGCGCGGCTGGCGCCAGGCCATCCAGACGCACCTGGGTGGCGTGGCCGGCTGCACGCACCTGCGCGAACTGCTGTTCAACCTGGCCACCGCCGCCTTCCAGTCCGTGCAGGGCGCCTTCCAGAGCACGGGCGACGAGCCACCGCGCCACCTGGGCCAATGCACCGGCTGGGACTTCGCCGGCGAGGGCGTGCGCCTGCACTACCCGCAGTTCTACCAGGGCGCGGTGGTTGCGGCCGACTCCTGAAAAGATAGCTGCCAGCGCTTGTCCAGCAAGGGCTGGAGGCACTTTTTATATAAAACCCGTGGCGTGGCCGCGCGTCAGCCCAGCACGTCCTTGAGCGCCGCCTCGTACAGGCCGGTCAGCTCGTCCATCACCTCCAGCAGCCGTTCGCTGGTGGTGGCCACGTCCTCCAGGCCACGCATGTCGGGCGCGCGCTTCAAGGCCGCGTCGAAGAACACCCACTGCGCCTGGCCCAGCTCCAGCGCCGAGCGGATGGCCGGCGTGCTGATGGGCGCGGCCGTCAGCTGCGCCAGCGCGGCCTGAAACTCGGCCGAGTCCTGCGCCATCTGCCCACGCACCCCGCCGCCGCCCAGCCCGGCCGCCGCCAGGCCGTAGTCGCGTGCAAGCCGCTGCGACAGCATGCGCTGCCGTCCGGCGGTGTTGACCAGCCTGGCCGAAGGTGCCGGGGCCAGCTGCTCCAGCGCCTGCGTGGCCTTGTCGGCCGTGGCCAGCATGTAGTCGGCCTGCTTGCTGGCGGTCAGGTAGGTGTCCTTGGCGGGCGCCTGGGCCAGCAGCGCGTCCAGCTGCCCGGCGCTCTTGCGCACCTCGGCCAGCAGACGCGCCACCTCGGGCGGCCAGCCCTGCTCGTCCAGGTCCTGCAGGCCCGAGCGGATCTGCTTGCGTGCCAGCTCCAGCACCTCGCGCGAGCGCAGGGGCGCCACCTGCAGGTACAGCTGGCCGTAGGCCTTCACCGCGCGCTGCGACAGCGCGCGAAAGCGCGCCGTGCGGTTGATGGCCGTGGCCAGCGCCAGGCGCGCCTGGGCCGACAGCGGCAGCGCCGGCGCCAGCAGCACGGCCGCGGCGGCACGCAGGGCGTTGCGCCGGCTGCGCCGGCAGGAAGCGGCGCCGGGCGCCGGGCTGGGTCGGAAGGAGGAGCAAGGCATGGGCGAAATTCTCCGAGCCGCCCGGGCCGCGGCACCTGACCTGCCTCAAATGCTGGCCGCGCGTCGCCTTGATACGCATCAAGCAGCTAAGCCGCACGGGCCGCCGTGGACAAGGCGATGGGGCACAATTTGCCCATGGCTGAACGTGTCATCCCTATCGTGGACCGGCGGGCGGCGGTGCTCGCGCCCGAGTCGCTGGCCCTGGCCGGCCTGCCCCCGGCCAGCGGCACGCTGCTGGACACGCGCGGCCGGCCGCTGCGCGACCTGCGCATCAGCGTCACGGACCGGTGCAACTTCCGCTGCAGCTACTGCATGCCCAAGGAAGTGTTCGACAAGGACTACCGCTACCTGCCGCACAGCGACCTGCTGAGCTTCGAGGAGATCACGCGCGTGGCACGGCTGTTCCTGGCCCACGGCGTGCGCAAGATCCGCCTGACGGGCGGCGAGCCCCTGCTGCGCAAGGACCTGGAGCGGCTGGTGGCCCAGCTGTCGGGCCTGCGCACGGTGGATGGCCGCGCCCCGGACCTGACGCTCACCACCAACGGCTCGCTGCTGGCGCGCAAGGCGCGGGCGCTGAAGGATGCCGGCCTGTCGCGCGTCACCGTCAGCCTGGACAGCCTGCAGGACGAGGTGTTTCGCCGCATGAACGACATGGATTTCCCCGTGGGCGAGGTGCTGGCCGGTATCGAGGCCGCCCGCGCGGTCGGCCTTGCGCACATCAAGGTCAACATGGTGGTCAAGCGGGGCACCAACGACCACGAGATTCTGCCCATGGCGCGGCACTTCCGCGGCACGGGCATCACCCTGCGCTTTATCGAATACATGGATGTGGGCGCCACCAACGGCTGGCGCATGGACGAGGTGCTGCCGTCGGCGCAGGTGATCGAGCGCCTGCAGGCCGAGCTGCCGCTGGTGCCCCTGGCCGCCACCTCGCCCGGCGAGACCGCCAAGCGCTGGGGCTACGCCGACGCCCATGGCCGCCACGATCCGAGCCTGGGCGAGGTGGGAGTCATCAGCAGCGTCACCCAGGCCTTTTGCGGCGACTGCAACCGCGCCCGTCTGTCAATGGAGGGACGGCTGTACCTGTGTCTGTTCGCCACCCAGGGCTGGGACCTGCGCAGCCTGCTGCGCGGCGGCGCCGACGACGAGCAGGTGGAGGCGGCCATCGCCGGCATCTGGGGCCAGCGCAGCGACCGCTATTCCGAGCTGCGCGCCAGCCTGCCCGCCGACACCGGCGTGGCCGCGCGCCGCATCGAGATGAGCTACATCGGCGGCTGATGCAGCCGGCCGCCATCCAAGACATTACCGCCCTGGTGCTGGCCGGCGGCCGCGGCACGCGCATGGGCGGCGTGGACAAAGGCCTGCAGCCCTTTCGCGGCCAGCCCCTGGCGCTGCATGCCGCGCGGCGCGTACAGCCGCAGGTGGCGGGGGTGATGCTGAATGCCAACCGGCATCTGGACAGGTATGGCGCCTGGGGCCTACCGGTTTGGCCGGACGCGCAGGGCGAATTTGCCGGCCCCCTGGCCGGCTTTGCCGCCGGGTTGGGGCATTGCCTCACGCCATGGCTGCTCGCCGTGCCGTGCGATACACCGCTGTTTCCTGCCGACCTGGCCGCGCACTTGGCCAGCGCGGCGCATGAGGCCCGCGCGCCCATCGCCATGGCCGCGGCGCCCGACGCCACGGACGGCGCGGACCCGCCGCAGCTGCGCACCCACGCCGTGTTCTGCCTGATGCACGTGTCGCTGCTGGATGACCTGCAGGCCTTTCTGCACGCCGGCGGGCGGCGCGTGCAGCAGTGGAGCGCACGCCATGGCTGCGCCACAGCGGCCTTCGACCGGCCGGGCGACGCGCCCGGCGCCTTCGCCAACGCCAACACGCTGGAGCAGCTGCGAGCGCTGGAAAGTCTGGCGCTTGGCTGACGGGCTTCGCGCCGCGTGGCCGATAAGGTCGGCCGCACGCCCACTCAAAATCAACAAGGACCAAACCATGGCCTATACGCCCACCCATCTGGAAACACCGCCGAGCCGCGAGGACGTGGACCGGCGCAAGGGCTTGGCGGTGCTGGAATTCGGCACGTCCTGGTGCGGGCACTGCCGTGGCGCCCAGCCCTTGATCGAACAGTTGCTCAAGGATCAGCCCCAGGTCGAGCACATCAAGGTAGAGGATGGCCCCGGCCGTCCGCTGGGGCGCAGCTACCGCGTGAAGCTGTGGCCCACGCTGGTCTTTTTGAAGGACGGCCAGGAGGTCGCTCGCGTGGTGCGCCCGGAGACAGCGCAGGCGCTGGACGACGCCTTGGCGCAGCTCATCCCACTTTAGGCCGCAGCCAGCGCCTGCTCGACGCCCCGGTTCGCCAGCGCGTCGGCGCGTTCGTTGCCGGGGTCGCCCGCGTGGCCGCGCACCCAATGCCAGTCGATGGCGTGGCCGGCATCGTGTGCCAGACCGTCCAGCTGGCGCCATAGCTCGGCGTTCTTGACCGGCTGACCGGCGGCGGTGCGCCAGCCCTTTTTTTTCCAGCCGTGGATCCAGGACGTGATGCCCTGGCGCACGTACTGGCTGTCCAGGTACAGCTGCACCCGACAGGGCCGCTTGAGCGCCGCCAGCGCCTGAATGACGGCCATCAGTTCCATGCGGTTGTTGGTGGTGTTCAGCTCGCCGCCAAACATCTCCTTTTCCAGCGCACCCGCGCGCAGCACCACGCCCCAGCCGCCGGGGCCGGGGTTGCCCTTGCAGGCGCCATCGGTATAGATCACCACCTCGGTCAAGAAAGACTCCAAACAATCAATCACAGGAAGAAAAATGCATGCCCTGCTGCTGCGCCACCTGGGCCTGCGCGGCCAGGGGCGCAGCGGCCGTGCGCCAGCCGGGCTGCAGCAACCGCATGCCACGCACACGCTTGATCGCCACGGTGACGTAGCCGGCGCCCAGGATGGGCCACCAGCGCGCGCCCAGGCTGTCCATCCATTCGTAGCGCTGCAGCCAGCGTTCGCTGGCCACGGCGGGGCGAAAGCACCCGAAGCTCACGCTCTCCAGCTCGAAATCCAAGAGCTCCAGCCAATCGCGCAACCTGCCCGGGGCAATGAACTCGCCCACGTCCGGCAGAAAGAGGCGCCCGCCCGCGCCCAGACGCTGGTACAGCCGGGCACGCTTTTGGTTGAAGCCCCACAGGCTCCAGGGGTTCAACCCGCCGATGACTACGCGGCCCTCGGGCACCAGCACACGCTGCACCTCGCGCAGGGCGGCGTGCGGATCCACGCTCAGCTCCAGGGTATGGGGCATGAGCACCAGGTCCAAGCTGGCCACGGCGAAGGGCAGCATCACGGGCTCGGCGAGCAACGCGGCCGAAGTGCCGGCAAGGCTGCCCTCCTGCCCGCCCAGCGCCAGCCAGCGGTGCGGCATGCGGTTGGCGCGCAGACCGTCCACGCCGGGCATGCCCAGCTGCAACGCATGAAAACCGAAGAGATCGGCCACCAGTTCGTCATAGCGCGCCTGCTCCCAGGCCAGCAGATGGCGCCCGGGGGGGGTATCGAACCAGTGATGCAAACCTATAATTTCGCCGCTCATGAAGTTGCTGCCGCTGCCCGCCTTTGCCGACAACTACATCTGGATGCTGCAAGGCGCCCGGAGCGCCGTCGTTGTGGATCCCGGAGATGCTGCGCCTGTGCTGCAGGCTCTGCGCAACACCGGGCTGCCACTGGAGGCGATTTTAGTCACCCACCACCACGGCGATCACACCGGCGGGGTGGCCGAGCTGCGCCAGGCCACGGGCGCCGCCGTCTACGGCCCGGCTGCCGAGGACACCCCCCTGCCGGCCACCCGCGTGCGCGGCGGTGATGCCGTCACGGTACTGGGCCTGCGCTTTGCCGTAATCGACGTGCCGGGCCACACGGCCGGCCACATTGCCTACTACTGCGAGGACGCCCCCGGCGGGCCGCTGCTGTTTTGCGGCGACACGCTGTTTTCCGCCGGATGCGGACGGGTGTTCGAGGGCCAGCCGGCGCAGATGCTGGCCTCGCTGGAACGCCTGGCGGCGCTGGCGGACGACACCCGCGTCTGCTGCGCGCATGAGTACACCCTGTCCAACCTGAAATTTGCCCAGGCGGTGGAACCTTCCAGCGCCGCGGTGCTCCAGCACATCCTGCACTGCCGCAGCCTGCGCGAGCAGGGCCAGCCCACCCTGCCCTCGCAGCTGGCGCTGGAGCGGCAGATCAACCCTTTCCTGCGCACCCATGTGCCAGCCGTGGCCGAGGCGGCCCGGGGCTTCGACCCCGGAGTCGATATGGCATCGCCCGTGTCCGTCTTCGCGGCACTGCGCCAATGGAAGAACGAGTTCTGATGAGATTCCTGCACCTGTTGATGCTCGCCAGCCTGCTGTGGCTGACGGGCTGCGCCACCACCGGCACTCCCAGCGAAACCACCACTCCTACCGAGCCGGCGGCCCACACCCCGCTCTACCCTTCGGGCCCCCTGAGTCCCATCGCCACGGGCGCCGCAGGCTCCATGGCGGTAGCCGGCATCGACGCGCCATCCGACCTGTGGGATCGCATCCGCCGCGGCTTTGCCATGCCCGACCTGCTGGGCGAGCAGGTGGCCGACCGCGAGCAGTGGTATGCCAGCCGCCCCGACTACATGCAGCGCATGACCGAGCGCTCGCGCAAGTACCTGTTCCACATTGTCGAGGAGCTGGAGCGCCGCGGCATGCCCACCGAGCTGGCGCTGCTGCCCTACATCGAGAGCGCCTTCAACCCGCAGGCCGTCTCCAGCGCCAAGGCCGCCGGCATGTGGCAGTTCATGCCGGCCACCGGCACCTATTTCGACTTGAAGCAGAACGCCTTCCGCGACGACCGGCGCGACGTGCTGGCCTCCACCCGCGCGGCGCTGGACTACCTGCAAAAGCTCTATGGCATGTTCGGCGACTGGCACCTGGCCCTGGCCGCCTACAACTGGGGCGAGGGCAGCGTGGCACGTGCCATCGCCAAGAATGAAAAGCAGGGCCTGGGCACCACCTACCCCGAGCTGAATATGCCTGCCGAAACGCGCATGTATGTGCCCAAGCTGCAGGCCGTGAAGAACATCGTGGCCAACCCCGAGCGGTTTGGCGCTGATCTGCCGCTGATCGAGAACCACCCTTACTTCCAGAGCGTGGAGATCACCCGCGACATCGACGTGTCCCTGGTGGCCAGCCTGGCCGGCATTCGCGAGGAGGACTTCCGCGCGCTCAACCCCTCGCTGCACCGCCCTGTCATCCTGGCCGCCGGCATGCCGCAGATCCTGCTGCCCTGGGACAACGCCCAGGTCTTCCGGCGCAACCTGCAAGCCCACAGCGAGGGCCAGTACGCCAGCTGGACGGTCTGGTCCGTGCCCACCAATATGTCCGTGTCCGCCGCCGCGCAACGCGCCGGCATGAGCGAGGCCGACCTGCGCCAGATCAACGGCATCCCGCCGCGCATGATGATCAAGGCCGGCTCGGCCCTGATGGTGCCGCGCGCCGCCACCACGCGCCAGGACGTGTCCAGCCATCTGGCGGACAACGGCCAGATCGCCTTCACGCCCGAGGTCGTCACGCGCCGCACCACCGTGCGCGCCGGCAAGCGCGGCGAAACGGTGGCCAGCATTGCCAAGCGCTACAAGGTCAGCGCCGCCGACGTGGCCGACTGGAACGATGTGAAGACCTCCAGCCGCTTCAAGGCCGGCGAGGCCGTGGTGATGTACCTGCCCGTGCGCCTGGCCTCCACGTCGCTGGCGCGCACCAGCAGCAAGCAGCCCGCCGCCAAGGCCGGCTCCCGCAAGGCGGCCAAGGGCGGTACGGCCGTCAGGACGGCAACCGCCGCCCCGCGCGCCGCGGGCAAGACGCGCGTGCGCTCGCGTTAACGCTCCCGGCCCTGCCTACAGCCGCAGGGTATGCATGCCCAGCAGGCCCAGCACGCCGATCAGGATCAGGTACAGCGCCACGATCACGTTCAGCAGGCGCGGCATGATCAGGATCAGGATGCCGGCGATGAGGGCCACCAGGGGCCCGATGCTCAGGTTGAGTGTCATGGTGAAAAGCGCTTTCTTGTGTCAGGTGGGCGCCCCGCGGCGCAGGCGGCCACTGTAGCCGCGCCGCGCACCGCTGGCGCTACACCTGCTCGAGCTTTTCACGGGCGCGGCGCGCCCAGGTGTCGCTGAAGGTCTTCTCCAGCAAGATGCGGGTCTGCGCGGTGGCGCCGGGTTGCATGCGCTCCACGGCGCGCAGGGCCGTGGCCGGGCCGTGTGCAGGCATCAGGCCGTCGGGCGAAAGGGTGTCGCGCACCTTTTCGAAAGCCGCCAGGTAGGCGCTGCGGTCGCCCAGCAGCCAGGCCTTGGGCACCAGGCGCGACAGGTCCGCCGGGCTGGCTGTCTGCAGCCAGCGCAGCGCGCGCACCATGGCGGTGGCCAGCGCCTGAGCCTGGGCCGGCTGGCGCTGGGCAAAGTTCTGCGGGACGAACAGGCAGCCGCCGGGCATGGTGCCTCCATACAGCTGGGCCGAGCTGGCCAGCGAGCGCGTGTCCGCCAGCACGCGCACGTTGGCGCGCTGCTCCAGCAGCGTGAGCACCGGATCGGCATGGCACAGGGCATGCACGCGCGACTGGCGCAGCGCCTCCACCGCGCCCGCGCCGTCGCCCACCGGCACGAAATTCACCCGGCCGGGGTCCAGCCCCGCGCCCTGCAGCCACAGGCTGGCCAGGTAGTGCGTGGACGAGCCCGGCGCCGTGACGCCTACGCGCAGGTCGCGCACGCGAGCCAGCGCGTCGCCCGAGCCCCAGCGCGCCTGCGCCATCAGCGCTAGCTGCGGCGCGCGCGCCAGCAGCACCAGGCTGCGCCAATCGTTGCCCCGCAGCTGGCCGCGCACCACGTGCTCGTAGCCGGCGCAGCACATGTCTGCCTCGCCCACCATGAACGACTGCACCGCCTGCGCGCCCGAGGGCTGGGGGACGATCTGCACGTCCAGCCCCTCTGCCTCGAAGTAGCCCAGCACCTGCGCCACCAGCACCGGCAGCTGGTACAGCGAGCCCTGCGCACCCACGGCGATGCGCAGCGCAGGCGCTGGCGGCTGCGGCGGCTGGGCAGCCACGGCGGGCAGAGCGGCCAGGGTGCCCAGGTGGGACCAGTGGCGCAGCCACTGGCGACGGGAAGGATCGAAGACAGACATGCAGGGGTTTCAGAACACGCCGCAGCACGGAATGCTGCAATGCAGCAATGGTGCCTCAACCACGCTGTCCGGCCGGCTCGGGACAACCCTTGCACAAACTACGTATCGCCCAGCAGCTGCAGCGTGGCGGGGTCATGCCGACCTTCGAAGAACACCTGCAGCGCCTGCGCGAATTCGGGATGCTGCGGCGCCACCTCGGCAAACAGCGTGAGGCACGAGCGCAGTTTCATCGCGTCCACCTCGCCCAGCATCTGCTGCGCCGTGCGCTGCGGATAGGCCAACAGCGCCTGCACGCACTGCACCAGCCGCGGGCCGAGTAGCGGGTGGGCAGCGTAGGCCCGGGCCTCGGCGCGGTCCGCCAGGCCGTAGAACTGCGCCGTGCTGCTGCGACCCAGGCCGCGCAACTGGGGCAGTACGTACCAGATCCAGTGCGTGCGCTTGTGTCCCGCGCGCAGTTCGGCCAGCGCCTGGGCGTAGTCGCGCGCCTGCGCCTGCACGAAGCGCTCCAGCGACGCGTCCTTTGGTGGATCGGCAGGATGGTCCATGGTCAAAACAGCCTCCAGGCCTTGCCAGAAAAGTGCCGGCAGCTATCAAAATTATTTGCCAGGCACCAGGCGCCCGGCCTCCTTGTGCCCTACGTCCTTCAAAAAGGCCCACACCGCCTGCGTGCGCGCCAGGTGCTTGGACTCGGCCGGCATGCTCATCCAGAAGGTGCGCACGAAGCGCGCCTCGGCCGGAAGCACCCGCGCCAGCACCGGGTCGCGGTCGGCCAGGAAGGCCGGCAGCACGGCCAGGCCCGCGCCGGCGCGCACGGCCTCGTACTGGGCGATGACGCTGGTGCTGCGCAGCGCGAAGCGTTCGGGCGGCCACAGCTGGTCCAAAAACTGCAGCTCCTTGGTGAACAGCAGGTCATCCACGTAGCTGACGAAGTCGTGGTGGCGCAGGTCCTCGCGCCGCGCCACCAGCGGGCGGCGCGCCAGGTATTCGCGCTGGCCGTACAGGTGCAGCGTGTAGTCGGCCAATTTGGTGACCAGCACCGAGCCGCGCTTGGGCCGCTCCAGCGAAATCACGATGTCCGCCTCGCGCCGCGACAGGTGCAGCATGCGCGGCACGGCCAGCAGGTCAATGGACAGGTGCGGGTGCTGGCGCGCCAGGTGCGCCAGGTGCGGCGCCAGGATCAACGTGCCGAAGCCCTCCGTCACGCCCACCCGCACCAAGCCGCTGGGGCCGCCGGCGGCGGCGTTGGCGGGCGACGCGCGCTCCACGCCCAGCACGGCAGCCTCCATGGCCTCCACGGCCGGCAGCAGCTGGCGGCCGGCCTCGGTCAGCCGGTGGCCGGCCGCATCGCGGGCGAACAGGGGCGCGCCCATCTGCTTTTCCAGCGCCTGGATGCGCCGGGCCACGGTGGTGTGCTCCACGCCCGAGCGGCGCGCGGCAGCGGCCAGGGTGCCGGTACGGGCCAGCTCCAGGAAGTAGCGCAGGTTGTCCCAGTCCATGGTGCCTCAGTACCGGTTGTGCAAATTTGCAAAGCCAAGGTGCGCGATTATCTATTGCCCCTGTAATTTTGCACGCCTACCATAGACGCCGTTTTGCATCACCCTTCCCACCCCTCTTTCAAGGAGACACGCGCCATGGACGCATCCACCACCCAGAACGTGCAGGCCCCGACGGTCAAGCTGCTGATCGACGGCAAGCTGGTCGAATCCAAGACCACCCAGTGGCGCAACGTGGTCAACCCCGCCACGCAGGAAGTGCTGGCGCGCGTGCCCTTCGCCACGCCCGAGGAAGTCAACGCCGCCGTGGCCAACGCCAAGGAAGCCTTCAAGACCTGGCGCAAGACCCCCATCGGTACCCGCTCGCGCATCTTTTTGAAGCTGCAGCAGCTGATCCGCGAGAACATGAAGGAGCTGGCTGCCCTGCTGACGGCCGAGCAGGGCAAGACCCTGCCCGACGCCGAAGGCGACGTGTTCCGCGGCCTGGAGGTGGTGGAGCACGCCGCCGGCATCGGCAACCTGCAGCTGGGCGAGCTGGCCAACAACGTGGCCAACGGCGTCGACACCTACACCGTCATGCAGCCGCTGGGCGTGTGCGCCGGCATCACGCCGTTCAACTTCCCCGCCATGATCCCGCTGTGGATGTTCCCCATGGCGATCGCCACGGGCAACACCTTCGTGCTCAAGCCCTCCGAGCAGGACCCCATGGTCACCATGCGCCTGTGCGAGCTGGCCCTTGAAGCCGGCGTGCCCCCCGGTGTGCTGAACGTGGTGCACGGCGGCGAGGACGTGGTCAACGCCATCTGCGACCACCCCGACATCAAGGCCATCAGCTTCGTCGGCTCCACCAAGGTGGGCACGCATGTCTACAACCGCGCCAGCCTGGCCGGCAAGCGCGTGCAATGCATGATGGGCGCGAAGAACCACGCCATCGTCATGCCCGACGCGAACAAGGAGCAGTCGCTCAACGCCGTGCTGGGCGCCGCCTTCGGCGCGGCCGGCCAGCGCTGCATGGCGATTTCGGTGCTGGTGCTGGTGGGCGAGGCCCGCAAGTGGATCCCCGAGATCGTCGAGAAGACCAAGGGCCTGAAGGTGTCCGCCGGCACCACGCCGGGCGCGGACCTGGGCCCGCTGATCTCGTGCCAGGCGCGCGAGCGGGTCGAGGGCCTGATCGAGCGCGGCGTGCAGGAAGGCGCCAAGCTGGAGCTGGACGGCCGCAACCCACAGGTGCAAGGCTTCGAGAAGGGCAACTTCGTCGGCCCGACGATCTTCAGCGGCGTCAAGCCCGGCATGAGCATCTATGACCAGGAAGTCTTCGGCCCGGTGCTGGCCATCGTCGAAGCCGACGACCTGGAGCAGGCCATCGAGTTCATCAACGCCAACCCCAACGGCAACGGCACAGCCATTTTCACGCAGAGCGGCGCGGCAGCGCGCATGTTCCAGGAAGAGATCGACGTCGGCCAGGTCGGCATCAACCTGCCGGTGCCGGTGCCGGTCCCGCTGTTCTCCTTCACGGGCAGCCGCGCGTCCAAGCTGGGCGACCTGGGCCCCTACGGCAAGCAGGTCGTGCTGTTCTACACGCAGACCAAGACCGTCACCGCACGCTGGTTCGACGACAGCACGCTGCACCATGGCGTGAACACGACGATTAGTCTGAAGTGACATCCCCCTGAGGCGCTGTCGCGCCTTCCCCCTTCTCTCGAATCGCTGCGCGATTCGGGAAGGGGGACGCCACCGGCGCTGCGGGGCGGCCCTTGCGCGGTGGCTGCTGGCATGGGGCGCGCCCCGCGCCAACGTTTGAAGCCAAATCGGCCTCCAGCGCTTACTGGACAAGCGCTGGCAGCTATAAAAACATGAGTATCCGAGGAGACCTTCGCGCATGAACTTTGACCTGACCGAAGACCAGCGCGCCTTTGCCAATACCGCGCGGCAGTTTGCGCAGGCGGAGCTGGCACCGCACGCCGCGCACTGGGACGCCGAGGGCATCTTCCCGCGCGAGGCAATTGCCAAGGCCGGCGAGCTGGGCTTTTGCGGCCTGTACGCGCCCGAGAACGCCGGCGGCCTGGCCCTGCCGCGCCTCGACGCCACGCTGGTGTTCGAGGAAATGGCCGCCGTGGACCCGAGCACCACGGCCTTCATCACCATCCACAACATGGCCACCTGGATGCTGGGCACCTGGGCCACGGATGAAGTGCGTGCCGAATGGGGCGAGGCACTGACCAGCGGGCACAAGCTGGCCAGCTACTGCCTGACTGAGCCCGGCGCCGGCTCGGACGCCGCGTCGCTCAAGACCCGCGCCGAACGGGTGGGCCACGAATACGTCATCAACGGCGCCAAGGCCTTCATCAGTGGCGCCGGCTCCACCGACGTGCTGGTGCTCATGGCCCGTACGGGCGACGCGCAGTCGGGTGCCGGCGGCATCAGCGCCTTCGCCGTGCCGGCGAATCTTCCCGGCGTCGAATACGGCAAGAAGGAAGAAAAGATGGGCTGGAACAGCCAGCCCACGCGCACCATCAGCTTTGACAACGTGCGCATCCCCGCCAGCCACCTGCTGGGCCGCGAGGGCGAGGGTTTCAAGATCGCCATGAAGGGCCTGGACGGCGGGCGCATCAACATCGCCACCTGCTCCGTCGGCGCCGCGCAAGGCGCGCTGACCCACGCGCAGCGCTACATGGGCGAGCGCAAGCAGTTCGGCAAGCCGATCGCCAGCTTTCAGGCGCTGCAGTTCAAGCTGGCGGACATGGCGACCGAGCTGGTCGCCGCGCGCCAGATGGTGCGCCTGGCCGCCAGCAAACTGGACGCCGGCGCGCGCGATGCATCCACCTACTGCGCCATGGCCAAGCGCTTTGCTACCGATGCGGGCTTCACCGTCGTGAACGAAGCGCTGCAGCTGCACGGCGGCTACGGCTACATCCGCGAATACCCGCTGGAGCGCCTGCTGCGCGACGCCCGCGTGCACCAGATCCTGGAGGGCACGAACGAGATCATGCGCGTCATCATCGGCCGGCGCATGCTGGACGGCGACGCGCCGGACGCGATCCGCTAGCCGTCAAAAACCATAGCTGCCAGCGCTTGATGGACGGGCGCTAGCGGCCATTTTGACCCACAAACCCGCCATGCCCGCCCGCCCCCTGTCCGACGAAGCGCTGCACCTGATCGCCGCCGTGCGCGAGGCGCTGGCCGAGCAGCTGGACGCGCGCGTCGACGTGCAGGAGCGGCCCCTGTTCGGCTGCCACGCCTTCATGGTGGACGACAAGCTGTGCCTGGGCGTGAAGGGCGACGAGCTGCTGGTGCGCCTGCCGCCCGCGCAGCACGGCGCCGTGGCCGAAACGCCCGGCGTGCGCGAGCTGGACCCGCGCGGCGGCATGGCCGGCTACTTCTGGCTGGAGCCCGCCGCCTACGCCACGCGCGCCCAGTGGCAGCACTGGATCGCCGCCGCCCTGGCCTTCAACCCGCAGGCCAAGGCCACGCCCCGGCGCGCCGCGCGCGCCCGTGCGGCGCCGCCGTAGTTTCTTTTTCTTCCAAGCCTTTTTGGCCGCCAGCGCGCATGCAGCAATCGCTAGCAGCTATCAAAAACATAGTTTCATCCCGTCATTCACACCCAAGGAGACAACACCATGCAAATCGCCTTCATCGGACTGGGCCACATGGGCGGCCCCATGGCCGTCAACTTGCACAAGGCCGGCCACAGCGTCAAGGCCTTCGACCTGAGCCAGGACGCCCTGGCCAAGGCCAAAGCCGAGGGCCTGCAGATCGCCGCCAGCGCGCAAGACGCCGTGCAGGGCGCCGAGGCCGTCATCTCCATGCTGCCGGCCAGCCAGCACGTAGAAGGCCTGTTTCTGGGCAAGGACGGCCAGGGCGGGCTGCTGCAGCACATCGCCCGTGGCACGCTGGTCATCGACAGCTCGACCATCGCCGCCGCCACCAGCCAAAAGGTGGCCCAGGCCGCCGAGGCCGCCGGCATCGCCTTCATCGACGCGCCCGTCTCCGGCGGCACGGGCGGTGCCATCGCCGGCACGCTGACCTTCATGGTCGGCGGCAGCGAGGCCGACCTGGAGCGCGCCCGCCCGCTGCTGGAGAAGATGGGCGCCAACATCTTCCACGCCGGCAGCGTGGGCGCCGGCCAGACGGCCAAGATCTGCAACAACATGCTGCTGGGCATCCTGATGATCGGCACGAGCGAAGCCATGGCACTGGGCGTGGCCAACGGACTCGACCCGAAAGTGCTGGCCGAAATCATGCGCCGCAGCTCGGGTGGCAACTGGGCGCTGGAGAAATACAACCCGTATCCCGGCGTGCACGAGAACGCGCCGGCGAGCAAGGGTTATGCGGGCGGGTTTGGCACGGACCTGATGCTGAAGGACCTGGGGCTGGCGCAGGAGAACGCAATGGCGATGAAGGCGAGTACGCCGCTGGGGGGGTTGGCTCGGGCGTTGTATGCGGCGCATAGCCTTGGTGGGCATGGGGGCGAGGACTTTTCGAGCGTGATCAAGATGGTGCAGAAGAAGGGGTGAGTTGCTGACGTAGCGGCTTTCCCAAAACGCGCGGGCGCTGTAGCATGTCGTTACAGCGCCCGTCGTTTTTTCTTCCGGAGAATTTTAGGTTTGCCTAAAGGGTTCTTCGTCCGGTCTTCTTCCGCAACGACACGACGCGAGTTTTGTTATACGACCGAGACAGGCAGCTTGGGCGTCGTCTAATTCTAGTTAGTCCCATCACCCGCTATATGCAGGCCATTATTTCTTCCAGGGTTTTGCCTTTCTCAAAGGTTTCTCCTTTGGGGTTTAGGCTGGCCGCTGGGCTTCGCCTGCATGCGCTGCGCAGGTTTCAAGCCTTTTTGGCCTCTAGCGCTTGCACAGCAAGCGCCACCAGCTATCATTCTTGCAGCGCTGTGCCGCTTCCGTGGCCCAGCGCTTTTTCGTGGGCTCCGCTCGTCTTCAAGTCTGGGCGCTCCCTTTTGGCCTTCGGGTCTAACCATTCGTCGCAGCCGACCGCCTACGGCGGCGGCTGGACTCAGGGCGTTAGCCTGCTTTTTATTCTTGCTCATTTCAGCCCATGAATATTCAAACGCAATTTACCCTCGCAAGCGTTTATCCGCTGGGTGTTTGGCGTTCGCTCGGGCTTCGCCTGCGTGGGTTGCGCCAGTTTCAAGCCTTTTTGGCCTCTAGCCCTTGTGCAGCAAGCGCTAGCAGCTCTGCTTTTCGTAGTTCGTGGCCTGTGCGGTCACTTTCGTTTTTGCGCTTTGGGTCTAACCCGGCGCTCAAGCCGACCCGCATACTGCGGGCGGCTTATCTTTTTCGTTAGGTTCTCGCAGCCCCTCAAGTAATCAAGGATTCGAAAATGGGAAAAATAAAAAATCCAGCAACGATTTCGAGCGAATTCGGTATAGATGTCGCGGTTTTGGACAAGCTTGGGGTTGTAAACGTACTGCTGAATACAGACACCTTGGTCTTTATAGATCCACTGTTATTGAAAGAAAGTGCTCACAAGGAGATTAGTGAAGAGGCCCATCAATCATATAGAGAGCGCTTTGAGAAAATCATCAAACTTTTGTCCGCATCTAAAGCTATAGATGATGTTCCATGGCGTAATGCAAAAAGACTTTTCCGTTTCTCAGAAATTAGCTGGACTTGTTTGGGCTACGGAACTACTGTTAAGGGATCTGGATTTGGAAAGGATTTAATCTCTAGCACACTGGATACTGCTTCTCAGATTGTCGCGCTCGGTGTGGATGATATAGATCTTTTTATGGCTTTAGCTTTATTCGAAGAAGGTATTGGGCCTGATCGAATCAGCGACATGACAACCAACATTATTTTGCCGGACTTGATTTCGTTTTCTGAGCGAGTCAATCAAACACTTAAAATACCTACCAAACAATTTAAGGTAGGAGATAAGAACTATAATTTAGTAGTTAATCCTTACTCAGATCAACCCTTAATCTTTGTGCCAAACGATATAGTACGTGATTTACCGATAGCTTGCGATTGGAGTGATATATCGAGAGTTGTCAGAGAAAATGAAGACCTTAGAGAGCGGGTTAATAATCACGTTGGTGAAATTTGGGCAACAATGACTAAAAAGGATAAGCAGAGACTCAAAAAATCCGCTCTCAGAAGCAAAGAAGCTTTTCAGCAGGTCATGGATATGATTCGTGAGGTGGAACCCAAACCATATGACTTTAAAAGTGACAGAAACGGTGAGTCATTTTGGACTGAGTTACTTAAGAGTATTCCCGAGGACTACCCATACGACCTTTCTAAATATGCCGGCAGAAAACTAAGCACTGAGGAAGCAGTAGAGATAGTTAATAAAATACTAAGTCAGTTCCAAGATTTGGTTGAGAACAAGGGATTATGGAAAGAGCTTTGGGATGAAAATGGAAAACCTAGAAAGGAGAAAGCTTCGCAGCGGCTTTTCTTTGCTGTTGCTTATAGTTATTGCAAGGCTAACAATATTGATTTAACACCAGAAGCAGATTCCGGCAATGGGCCTGTAGACTTCAAGCTCTCTCAGGGCTTTGACTTTAAATTGGTGGTCGAAGTTAAATTGTCCAATAATGGTAGCCTGGTCCATGGATATGAAAAGCAATTAGAAATATACAAGAAAGCTGACGACACAGATTTAGGTGTATTTCTAATTATCGACGTTGGCGGCATTGGAAAAAAATACGGTATAGTGCAGAAAATTAGAAATGACTTCATAAAAGAGCATGGTAAAGCATCCGATATATGGTATGTCGATGGAAATAAAAAAGCGTCTGCAAGCAAAAGAACCTAACAAATTGCTGCACACGGAAAAATTACTCGCTACGCTCCTAATTTTCCGGCGAGCAAAGCGTTAGTATTTGAGGGAAAGATGTCAGCTAGCTCAAAACTAAGTCGTGCACTTCAATCACTTGATGATGCTGAAAGAATAATTAAACGCACCAAAAATGCGTCCACGGATTCTGATCTTCAATATCAACTTCGAAGATCACTTCGTGAAATCGAGGAAGCCAAGCAAGAAATCGAGCGCGCTCGTCGTGAAGTGCGTGATTTAGAGTAGTAATTAAAGGTCTAACCCGGCGCTCAAGCCGACCCGCCTTCGGCGGTCGGCTTAGCTTGTTCGTTAGGCCCTCACGAACGACCCGATGAATTCGAACATTATTCTCCTGACAGATCTGAGCTACGAGATCGGACTCATTGGAGTTGCCGAATACAAAGAAAGAATGGGTATTGCCGCATGGCTTTCCGACTTCAATGAAGAGATGCGCGACCCACGCCTCGGCAACGACGAGAAGGACGCTCCACGTCAGCGAGCAGAGCGTGTTGAAGAGAACGGGAGCGGAGGCGGTGCTCGTTCACGTGGCGAGCAAGAGGAACTCGATGATGGACCTCCTTACATGCAACTTCTGGCGCTCAACACATGGATGTTCACTGTTGGCGACGTCGATTGTTATCCTTCCGTTCCACACGGGCATTTCAAGAGAAAGACGAATGAGTGGCCAAAGCTAAATCCATATATCGGTCGAGTATTCAGCACGATGCACACGGAGGACATAAGTGCACGCCTGACGAGAGCCGAGATGAAGGCCCTTTGGAATGACGAGAGTTTCGTGGAGCACTGCCGTCAGCAAGTACTGTGGTACAGCGATTTCGCTCCCCGTTATGCGTTTTCCAGCGCTCGCAGGGGAAAGTTCCTCTTCCCACGGTGGCGCTAGAGATGCCTAACAATTCGTCCAAGCCGACGCTGCTTCGCAGCGCGGCTTAACTCAGGCGTTAGGCCATCAAGAAGAACCGCTATGTCGCTCCTACGTCAGATACAAGACGCGGCAATTGACTCGTCCGTTGATCTGCCCACACTTTTGCGCAAGTGCAAGGTGTTGGCCGCACGTCTTGGAAACGAAGACTTCAAGCAATGGATCGACAACGAGCTTTCTGGCTACGACAAGAAGGAAGACCTTCCTGAGTACCGAATTCTTAACGTCAACTCCAAGGGGCACTTCGGCGGTCCGTTTGGATCGGGTCTTCGCAACGCAGACATTCCACTGATGTGCCTTCCCGAAGACTTCCGGGAAAGCCTCGGTCACTCTTACATGATGCAGCCTGTGGCAGCAGTGGCATCGTTGGTATCGAGTGGCAAGTCTGGAACACTGCAAGAGCCGTGGAATCCAGACCTGGTCGCGCACTTCGGCAACAGAATCTACGAGCGGATGGTTTGCATGCAAGCATGGAAGGTGATTCCAGCATCCGCAATCGTCGCGGCACTGGACACCGTTCGAACCCGAGTTCTGAACTTTGTGCTTGAAATTGAGGCCCAAAACCCCGCCGCTGGAGAAGCCATGTCAAACGAGAAACCGGTGCCGCAGGAGACGGTCCAACACATCTTCAACACTTACATCACTGGAGATGTTCAGAACTTGTCATCCGGTAGCACCAACGTTTCTCAGAACGCCAAGATGCAGAAGGGTGCTGATCAAGAGGTGTTCGCCAAGCTTCTTGATGCAATCATGCGCGCGAGCATGCCTGCAGCTGTGCAGGCGGCAGCCAGTGGTGCGGTCGAAGACCTACGGTCCACAAGCGGAACAGCCGAGTTCAAAGAAAAGTATCACCGCTTCATGGGCATACTTGCTGACCATATGCAAGTACTTGGACCGGTCGTTGCGCCATTCCTTCCGCCGCTTGCCGCGATGGTGGCCTAACCCCTCCATCGAGGGGATGCCCAACCGGCTACGCTGGTCGGTCACCCCTCATGTCAAACGTTAGGCCTCTCATGAAAACCCGCGCAGAACTCTCGCCCTGCAATAGCTACCGATACGCTTTATGGCGTGAATGGTCTGAGGAGCCTCCTGTCTTGTTCGTCATGCTGAACCCTTCTACAGCAGACGCATCCCAAGACGATCCCACCATTCGCCGCTGCATTAGCTTCGCTCAGCAGTGGGGGCATGGTGGTCTTATCGTTGCCAACCTGTTCGCTTGGCGCTCGCCGTACCCCACCCATCTGAGAAGTGCTAAAGATCCGATTGGTCCCAGCAACGACGAGTGGCTGAAGAAGCTGGCTAAACAGAGTAGCGTGGTGGTTGGCGCATGGGGAAACCATGGCACATACATGCAGCGCGGGAAAGCTGTTGCTTCGTTGTTTCCAGGGCTGCAATGCCTCGGGCTTACAAAGCAGGGCCAACCTAGGCATCCGCTCTATGTGTCAGCTTCCACGCAGCCAAAGCCAATGCAGGCAACTGATGTGTAAATCTATCAATTGCGCACCTGCGACCAGCCTAACCAATTGGTCAAGCCGACGCCCACAAGCTCCGCTTGTGGGTGCCCTCCGTGCTCCGCACTGCGGCGCGGCTTACCGCGAGCGTTATATGCTCAATTTGCATTCTCAAATAATATTCAGAAGCGGATTTCTATAAGTTGGTATCAGATAGAAAAATTGCATGGAGACATGCTTTACCGGTGATGATTGGATTGCTTGGTATTGTGTGCGCAATCTACGTAACATTTTTTGTGGGTTGTTCCCATCTGGACTGTGTTAATTCTAGTTATCGTTGGCACGTAGTTTCGCTGGTTGCAGCCTGTTTCTGTCTGCTTGCTTATGATTTGTATGTCTTGATACGTTTGTTATCAAAAAAGCACCTAAATACTAAGTTCGCCAGTGTCTTCAAGCTGTGTGTTCTTGTTCTGCATGCGGTCCTGTTCTTCTCAGTCTTTGTTGTTTTTGATTATGTATCAGGCCGCATATAACAGGTCGTTCAAGCCGACAGCCCTACGCTCCACAATTGGCTGTGCATGTGCTTCGCACACTATTGCACAACCAATTGTTCCGCTACGGTCTGCGGCTTAACTCCAGTGTTAGAACAGATGAAGTTCATTGTGATTTCTGGCTGGCTACTGATTGGAGCCTCAATCATGACCGGGTTCTACTATGTTTACCTTGGAATCGTGGCTCTCAAACATTTACGTGGAGCCACAGACATTGAAAAAACCGTTGGCTGGACACTTTGGTGGTTTTTAGAGGCGGATCGCTGTGACGAAGTCGGCAAAAAATTATGCAGGCGCGGAAGCACTGTTTTCGTGGTTGCATGGTGCCTTGCCGCTCCCGGGTACTACTTGGTTTTTCGCGGCTAATATGTTGTGTCCTAACCCGGCGGTCAAGCGGATCCGCCTTCGGCGTCCCGCTTACCTAGTCCGTTAGGGCCAGGTGCGTGTTTCCTGGCCGTCCGCCGCTTCACGCTGCCGCACGGACCCCGGCGGCTGCGTGTGAACAGCGGCTGCGCCCGCTGGATACCGTAAATTTCCACGAGGCGGTGGAAGCCAGAAGGGTGTCGGGCATGGATTGCAGTTTCGTTATGGGCACAACTATTCTGCTAGAGAAACGGCTGCATCCAACCAAAACGCTATATTGATCAGTAGTAATAACGGCAAGCAATCACCACCAGCGCCTCCCCGTCCACGCAATACACCAGCCTGTTCGTATCGTCGATGCGCCGTGACCAGAAGCCGGACAGGTTTTCTTTCAACGGCTCAGGTTTGCCGATACCGGCGAAAGGATGGCGCATGCAATCCTGGATCAGCAGATTAATGCGCTTCAAGGTCTTTTTGTCTTGGCTCTGCCAATAGGCATAGTCCTCCCATGCCGCGAGCGTCCAAGTCAGCCGCGCCAGCCTTTCAGGCGGCTCAATCGGCATCGACCAGATCCCGCTCTTGTGCCTGGCCTGCCCGTAACTGGGCAATCGAACGCGCCAGATGCGCAGCGTTGGCGGGCGACTTGAGCAAATGCACCGTTTCCATCAGGCTGTTGAAGGTGTCCAACGACATGATCACGGCATCGGGCGCGTCACGCCGGGCGATGACCGTGTAGTCGGCATCCTCGATCACCTGGTCGATCACTGTTTTGAAGCTATTACGAGCTTCGGAAAAATTCAATACACGCATGACCAGCCTCCTTGAGTTGTCTTGTCGGTTGTACAAGTCGGCCTCATGCAACGCCACCGCTCACGCAGTGAACTGCAGCCGCGCCAGCCTCGCATACGCCCCGCCCCGCGCCACCAGCTCCGCGTGGCGCCCTTCCTCCACCACCCTCCCCTGCTCCAGCACCACGATCCGATCGGCGTGCTGCACTGTCGCCAGCCGGTGCGCAATCACCAGCGTGATGCGGCTACCCGCGCGCTGCGCCAGCGCGGCGTCCAACGCCTGCTGCACGGCCCGCTCGCTGTGCGCATCCAGTGCGCTGGTGGCCTCGTCCAGCAGCAGCACCGGCGCATCCTTGAGCAGCGCCCGCGCGATGGCGATTCGCTGGCGCTGGCCGCCCGACAGGCGCACGCCGCGCTCGCCCAGGAAGGTGTCGTAGCCCTCGGGCAGCGCCTCGATGAAGTCGTGGGCGAAGGCGGCGCGGGCGGCGGCTATGACCTCCTCGCGGCTGGCGCCCGGCCGGGCGTAGCGGATGTTGTCCAGCGCGCTGCTGGAGAAGATCACCGCGTCCTGCGGCACGGTGGCGATGCGCTCGCGCAGCGCGTGCAGGTCCCACTGGCGGATGTCCTGTCCGCCCAGGACGATGCGCCCCGCGCTCACGTCGTAGAAGCGCTGCAGCAGCTGGAACACGGTGGACTTGCCCGCGCCGCTGGCGCCGACCAGCGCCACGGTCTCGCCGGGCGCCACGCGCAGGGTGAAGTCGCTCAACGCGGGCCGCTCCGGACGCGACGGGTAGTGGAACGTCACGCCGTCGAAGGCCAGCGCCAGCGGCGCGTCTGACGCAGAGCCCAATGGAAGCGCCGTGCCGTGGGCACGTTCGGGCGAGCGGATGTCCGGCTCGGTGGCCAGCAGTTCCATCAGCCGCTCCATGGCGCCGGCCGCGCGCAGCAGGTCGCCGTACACCTCGCCCAGCACGGCCACGGCGCCGGCCAGAAACAGTGCGTAGACCACCGTCTGCCCAAGGCTGCCGGCGCTCATCTGCCCGGCCAGCACGGCCTCGGCGCCGCGGTACAGGCCCCACAGCAGCAGCGCGGCGTTGGCGATGATGATGAAGGCCACCAGCAGCGCCCGCGCGCCGCTCCTGCGCACGGCGGTGCGAAAGGCGACCTCGGCCGCTGTGGCAAAGCGCGCGGCCTCGCGCCCCTCGGCGGTGAAGCCCTGCACGACGGGAACGGCCGCCAGCACCTCGGCGGCGATGGCGCTGGCGTCGGCCACGCGGTCCTGGCTGGCGCGCGACAGTCGCCGCACGCTGCGCCCGATCCACAGCGTGGGCAGCACGACGACCAGCACGGCGGCCAGCGCCACCAGCATGACCATCGGATTGGTCCACACCAGCATCACCAGCGCGCCCACGCCCAGCACCGCGTTGCGCAGGCCCATCGAGAACGACGAGCCGATCACCGTCTGCACCAGCGTGGCGTCGGCCGTCAGGCGCGACAGCACCTCGCCGGTCTGCGTGGTTTCAAAAAACGCCGGGCTTTGCCGCAGCACCTGCGCGTACACGCGGCTGCGCAGGTCGGCGGTGACGCGCTCGCCCAGCCAGCTCATGGCGTAATAGCGCCCGGCCGAGAACACGCCCACGGCCACCGCCACGCCGAACAGCAGCGCGAAGTGCGCACGCAGGGCGCCCGCGTCGCCGCCACCGGGCAGGCCCTGGTCGATCAGCTGGCGCAGCGCCATCGGAAAGGCCAGCGTGGCCGCGGCGGCCAGCAACAGCAGGACCAGCGCGGCGGCGATGGGCCAGCGGTACGGGCGCAGAAAGGGCAGCAGCGCACGCAGGGCGCGCGGCTGGCCGCGCTGGGGGCGGGTGGCGGGTTCCATTTTTTCTTTCGGGCGTAGGCGGGTCGTTTGCTGAAAAGGGCGCGACGCCCATTCTCTGCCGCCATCCGCCTGCATCACCCCCAGGCTGGGCCCTGCTGCGGATGCCCGCAGCGCGCTGCTTCAGCGGCCCAGGCAGCCCGCCGCGCTGGCGTGCAGGCAGATGGCGGCGGCGGCGGCCACGTTCAGCGACTCCTCGCCGCCCGGCTGGGCGATGCGGATGTGCTGGCTGGCGCGCTGCTCCAGCAGTGGCGACACGCCCTGCCCTTCGTGCCCCATGACCCAGGCGCAGGGCCAGGGCAGTTCGGCGCGGTGCAGCAGGTCGCCCTGGTGCGAGCTGGTGACCAGGAGCGGCGCCTGCAGCGCATCCAGCAGCACCGGCACCTCCAGCCCTTCGACCAGCTGCAGCGCGAAGTGGGCGCCCATGCCGGCACGCAGCACCTTGGGCGACCACAGCGCGGCCGTGCCCTTGATGGCGGCGATCTGCGTGAAGCCGAAGGCGGCCGCGCTGCGCAGGACGGAGCCGACGTTGCCGGCGTCCTGCAGCCGGTCCAGCACCACGGTGGGGGCGCGCGGCTGCAGCGCGGCGGGCTCGCTCCAGTCCAGCAGAAAACCCATGCCGGCGGGCGATTCGAGCGCGCTAATGCCGGCCCACAGGGCATCCGGCAAAACTATGTTTTTGATAGCTGCTTGCGCATACTGGGCGGGCGCCAGAGGCCAAAAAGACTCAGAAAACACCGCCACGGCCGGCTGCCGGCCGCGCGCCAGTGCGGCGCCACACAGGTGGTCGCCCTCGACCCACACACGGCCCTGGCGGCGGTAGGCGGTCGTGCCCTGGGCCAGGCGGCGCAGGTCTTTCACGAAGGCGTTGCCGGCGGACTGGATGAAGGTGGGTGCGTGGGCGGCGGTCATGCGGGTATCGTGGACTTGGCGGCCAGCGCGCGGGCGACGGGGGCGAACGAGCGGCGGTGCTCGGGGCAGGCGCCGTGCTCGGCCAGCGCGGCCAGGTGGCGGGCGGTGCTGTAGCCCTTGTGCTCGGAGAAGCCGTAGTGCGGCCAGTCGGCGTGCAGCTGCTGGCACCAGCGGTCGCGCGTGACCTTGGCCAGGATGGAGGCGGCCGAGATGGCCTGCACCAGCGCGTCGCCCTGCACGATGGCCTCGGCCGGCACGCTCAGCACGGGCAGGCGGTTGCCGTCCACCAGCACGCGGGTGGGTTTCAGTCGCAGGCCCTGCACGGCGCGGGCCATGGCCAGCATCGTGGCCTGCAGGATGTTGAGTTCGTCGATCTCCTGCACGCTGGCCTGTGCCACGCTGACGCACAGCGCGTGGGCGCAGATCTCGTCGTACAGGCGCTCGCGCCGGGCGGCGGTCAGGGCCTTGGAATCGGCCAGGCCGGCGATGGGCCGGGCGTCGTCCAGGATGACGGCGGCGGCCACCACCGGCCCGGCCAGCGGGCCGCGGCCGGCCTCGTCCACGCCGGCCATGAGGCCGGGCGCGTGCCAGTTCAGCGTGGCCTGCACGCCGTCAGGCCTGCAGAAGGTTCTGGATGGCATGGGCGGCAAGGCGCGGGGTGTCGCGCAGCAGGCTTTCGTGCAGCGCGGTGAAGCGCTGCTGCAGCGCGGCAATGCGCGCGGGCTGGTGGTGGTAGGCGTCCAGCCAGTCGGTGACGGCGACCGCCAGCGCCTGCGGGCTGGCCGCGTCCTGCAGCAGCTCGGGTACGACGAAGTCGCGGCACAGGATGTTGGGCAGACCCACCCAGGGCTGCAGCTGCTTCGCGCGCATCAGGCGCCAGCTGACCGGGTGCATGTGGTAGCCGATGACCATGGGGCGCTTAAACAGCGCCGCCTCCAGCGTGGCGGTGCCGCTGGCGATCAGCGTCACGTCGCAGGCGGCCAGCACGGCGTGGGACTGGCCGGTGACGATGACCAGCCGGTCCAGCAGGCCGCATTCGCGCGCCACCTGCTCGATGCGGGCACGCAGCGCCGGCACGGCGGGAACTACTATTTTGATAGCTGGTCGCGCTTGCTGGATAAGCGCTGCAGCCTGAAAAAAGGGTTTGGCGATGTAGGCCACCTCGGCCGAGCGGCTGCCCGGCAGGATGGCCAGCACCTCGCCCTGTTCGTCCAGGCCCAGCGCGCGGCGCGCGGCCAGCCGGTCGGGCTGCAGCGGGATGACGCGGGCCAGCGGGTGGCCGACGTAGGTGGCGGCGATGCCGTGGCGCGCCAGCAGCTCGGGCTCGAACGGGAAGATGCACAGCACGTGGTCGCAGCTGGCGCGGATGGTCTCCACCCGCTTGGCGCGCCAGGCCCAGATGGAGGGGCAGACGAAATGCACGGTCTTCACGCCCTGGGCACGCAGGCGCGCCTCCAGGCCCAGGTTGAAGTCGGGCGCGTCCACGCCGATGAAGACGTCGGGCCGGTCGGTGGTCAGCAGGCGCGTGCCCAGCGCCTTGCGGATGCGCACCAGGCCCAGCAGGCGGCGCACCAGCTCGACGCTGTAGCCGTGCACGGCCAGGCGCTCGCTGGGCCACCAGGCGTCAAAGCCGCGCTCCTGCATGCGTGGCCCGCCTATGCCCATGCTGGCTACGTCGGGCCACTGCACACGCAGGCCGTCCAGCAGCAGGCCGGCCAGCAGGTCGCCGGACGTCTCGCCGGCCACCATGGCAACGCGTGGTGGGGTTTGCATGCTGCCCTGCCCGCCCGAGTGGATTGATCAGCGCACGATGCCGCGGCGCGACTGCGCGGCGAAGTCGCGCAGCTGGCGCACGTCGGCGGCGCCCTCGGCGCTGTCCTGCGCCAGCGCGTCCAGCGCCTGCAGCGCCGCCTGCAGGGTCAGGCCCTGGCGGTACAGCAGGCGGTAGGCCTGCTTGAGGGCGCCGATGCGCGCCGCGGAAAAGCCCCGGCGGCGCAGGCCCTCGGTGTTCAGCCCGCGTGCGGCCAGCGGGTTGCCGTCCACCATGGTGAAGGGCGGCACGTCCTGCGAGACGTGGCTGGCAAAGCCGGCCATGGCGTGCGCGCCGATGCGGCAGAACTGGTGCACGCCCGTCAGGCCACCCAGGATGACGTGGTCGCCCACGTGGACGTGGCCGGCCAGCGTGGCGTTGTTGGCCAGCACGGTGTGGTTGCCCACGGTGCAGTCGTGCGCGATGTGCACGTAGGCCATGACCCAGTTGTCGTCGCCCAGCGTGGTGACGCCCGCGTCCTGCACCGTGCCGGTGTTGAAGGTGCAGAACTCGCGGATGGTGTTGCGGTCGCCGATGACCAGGCGCGTGGGCTCGCCGGCGTATTTCTTGTCCTGCGGGGCGGCGCCCAGCGAGGCGAACTGGAAGATGCGGTTGTCTTCACCGATCTGGGTGTGGCCCTCGATCACGCAGTGCGCGCCGACGCTGGTGCGCGCGCCGATGGCCACGTGAGGCCCGATGACGGCGTAGGGCCCGACCGAGACGCCATCACCCAGCCGTGCGGCCGCGTGAACGATGGCGGTGGGATGGATGCTGGAGGAACTCACGCGGCGCCCTGCCCTGGCTGCGGCTGCGGCAACAACGCCTCAGGCCACCGTCCGCATGGTGCACATGATCTCGGCTTCGCAGGCCACGCTGTCGCCCACGCGGGCCACGCCCTTGAATTTATAGATGCCGCCTTTGATGCGGTCCAGCTCGACGTCGAGGATGAGCTGGTCGCCCGGCTCCACCGGGCGCTTGAAGCGCGCGCCGTCGATGCCGACGAAATAGAACACTTTGTCGGCGCCTGGCGCCTCGCCCATCATGTCGAACGACAGCAGGCCGGCCGCCTGGGCCAGCGCCTCGAGCATCAGCACGCCCGGCATGACGGGGCGCGCCGGAAAGTGTCCGGTGAAGAAGGGCTCGTTGATGGTGACGTTCTTGATCGCCTGGATGCGCTTGCCGCGCTCGAGCTCGGCCACGCGGTCCACCAGCAGGAAGGGATAGCGGTGCGGCAGGAGCTTGAGAATCTGATGGATATCCATTGTTGTGTGAGCGGCCTAGCCGTCTTTGCGAGTCTGTTCGAGAGCCTTGATGCGTTCACGCAGCTTGTACAGCTGGCGCAGCGTGGCGGCGTTCTTTTCCCAGCGGGCATTGTCGTCCATGGGAAACACGCCCGTGTACTGCCCCGGTCGGGAGATGGAGTGCGTGACCACCGTGTTGGTGGAAATGTGCACATTGTCCGCCAACTCCAGGTGCCCGACGATGGAAGCGGCCCCGGCGATGGTGCAGTGCGCGCCGATCTTCGTGCTGCCCGCCACGGCCGAGCAGCCGGCCATGGCCGTGTGCCGGCCGACGTGCACGTTGTGCGCCAGCTGGATCAGGTTGTCCAGCTTCACGCCATCCTCGATCACCGTGTCGCCCAGGGCGCCGCGGTCGATGCAGGTGTTGGCGCCGATCTCCACGTCGTCGCCGATGCGCACGGCGCCCAGCTGCTCGATCTTGACCCACTGACCGGCCTCGTGCGCGAAGCCGAAGCCGTCGGCGCCGATCACCACGCCCGGATGCACGATACAGCGCTCGCCCAGCATGCAGCGCTCGCCCACGGTGACGCGCGACTTGAGCTGCGTGTGCGCCCCGATGACGGCGCCCCGCTCGACCACGCACAGCGGACCGATGTAGGCCGTCGGGTGCACCTGCGCCTGCGGATGCACCACGGCGCTGGGGTGGACGCCCACGTCTTCACCCTGGCGGTGCGCGCGGGCCCACAGCTGCGTCACGCGCGCGAAGTACACATAGGGGTCGGCTGCCACGATGCAGGCGCCGCGCGCCAGCGCTACCGCCCGCATTGCCGGGCCCACAATGACGCAGGCCGCCTGCGAGGCGGCCAGTTGCGACTGGTAGCGCGGGTTGCTCAGGAAGGACAGCGCGTCGCTGCCGGCGGTCTGAAGCGGGGCAATGGCATGAATCTCGTCCTCACGGCTGCCGCCTTCGAGCTCGCCACCCAGCGCATCGACGATGGCCCCAAGCCGCAAGCTCACACGCCACCCGTTCTGGCAGATCCGGCCACGGGCCGGTTACTTGCCACCGTTCGCCGGCGCCGCGTTCATGGCCTTGATGACCTTGTCGGTGATGTCGTGCTTGGGGTTGATGTAGACGGCTTCCTGCAGGATGACGTCGTACTTCTCGGACTCGGCCACCTGCTTGACGATGCGGTTGGCGCGCTCCAGCACCTGGCTCAGCTCTTCGTTCTTGCGGGCGCTCAGGTCTTCCTGGAACTCGCGGCGCTTGCGCTGGAAGTCGCGGTCCTGGTCGACCAACTGGCGCTGGCGCGACACGCGCTGGCTCTCTGCCATGGTGGGGGCCTCGCGCTCGAACTTCTCGGTGGCGGACTTCAGGGCGCTGCCCTGGTCGACCAGTTCCTTCTCGCGGCGCGAGAACTCCTGCTCCAGCTTGGCCTGGGCCGCCTTGGCGGAGTTGGCTTCGCGGAAGACCCGGTCGGTGTTGACGAAGCCGGCCTTGAATTCTTGCGCCTGCACGGGGGCGGCGATGGCCATGGCGCCCACCAGGATGGCCAGGGGGAAATGACGAGCAAACGATTTCATTAGAAGGACGTTCCGATCTGGAATTGCAGTTTCTGGATTCTATCGCCGGCGAATTTACGCACCGGCTGCGCATAGGCGATGCGCAGCGGGCCCAGCGGAGAGATCCAGCTCAAGCCGATGCCGGCGGAAGCGCGCATCTCGCTCAGCTCCCACTTCTCATCTTCGCCATAGACGTTGCCGGCATCGACGAAGGTGAACCAGCGCAGCGTGCGGTCGTTGCCGGCACCGGGGAAGGGGGCGATGAGTTCGGCGTTGAGGGTGATCTTCTTGGGACCACCCAGCGAGGCGCCGGTCACGTCGCGCGGGCCCAGGGTGCCCTGGTCGAAGCCGCGCACCGAGCCCAGGCCGCCCGAGTAGAAGTTCTTGAACACCGGGAAGGGCCGGCCGTTCATGCCCTTGCCCAAGCCTATTTCGCCGTTGAAGGCGATGGTGAACTGCTTGTTCAGGGGCACGTACTGCTGGTACTGGTAGTTGGCCCGCACGTAGCGTGCGTCGCCCGCCACGGACCATTCGGAGTTCAGGCGCTGGTAGCGGCCCGAGTTGGGCGCCAGCGCGCTGTCGCGATCGTCGCGTGACCAGCCAATGGTCAGCGGCACGGACACGCTGGTGCTGCCGAACTTCTCGGCGTACGACAGATAGGACGCCGGGATGTTGGTGCCCGCCTTGATGCGCGTTTGCTCGGCACCGCCGCCGAAGAACACCGTGTCGGTCTCGCTGAACGGCACGCCAAAGCGCACGCTGGCTCCGGCCGTGACCAGCTCGTAGTTGCCGCCCTGGTCTTCGTAGGGCTTGGCAGTGCGGTAGTACAGGTCCAGGGTGCGCGAGACGCCGTCCTGCGTGAAGTACGGGTCGGTGGTGGAGAACACCAGCGTGCGGCGGTACTTGCTGGTGTTCACGTCCACGCCCAGGTAGTTGCCCGAGCCGAAGACGTTTTCCTGTTTGATGCCGAACGACAGCGAGATCTTTTCGGCGCTGGAAAAGCCCGCGCCCAGCTGCAGCGAGCCGGTGGGCTTTTCCTGCACGTTCACCACCAGGTCCACCTGGTCGGGCGAGCCGGGCACTTCCTGCGTCTCGACGTTCACCTCGGTGAAGTAGCCCAAGCGGTCCACGCGGTCGCGCGAGAGCTTGATCTTGTCGCCGTCGTACCAGGAGGCCTCGAACTGGCGGAATTCGCGGCGCACCACTTCGTCACGCGTGCGGTTGTTGCCCGAGACGTTGATGCGGCGCACGTAGGCGCGGCGCGAAGGCTCGGCGCGCAGCACCAGGGCCACGCGGTTGTGCTCGCGGTCGACCTCGGGCACGGACTCCACGCGGGCGAAGGCGAAGCCGAAGTTGCCGAAGTGGTCGGTAAAGGCCTTGGTGGTCTCTGCCACACGGTCGGCGTTGTAGGGCTCCCCAGGGCGGATGGTGACCAGCGACTTGAACTCGTCCTCGCGGTCCAGGTAGTTGCCTTCCAGCTTGACGCCGGAGACCACGTAGCTGGGCCCCTCCGTCACGTTGACGGTAATGGAGATGTCCTGCTTGTCCGGCGAGATGGCGACCTGTGTGGAGTCGATGCGAAACTCCAGATAGCCGCGCGCCAAGTAGTACGAGCGCAGCGTCTCCAGGTCGGCGTTGAGCTTGGCGCGCGAGTAGCGGTTGCTCTTGGTGTACCAGCTCAGCCAGCCTCCGGTGTCCTGGTCGAACAGGCCCTTGAGCGTGGATTCGCTGAACGCCTGGTTGCCCAGGATGCGGATTTCCTTGATCTTGGCCGGCTCGCCCTCGGTCACCGTAAAGGTCACGTTGACGCGGTTGCGCTCGATGGGCGTGACGGTGGTCACCACCTCGGCGCCGTACAGGCTGCGGTTGATGTACTGGCGCTTCAATTCCTGCTCGGCGCGGTCGGCCAGGGCCTTGTCGAAGGGGCGTCCCTCGGTCAGGCCGACGTCACGCATGGCCTTCTTGAGCGTGTCCTTGTCGAACTCCTTGGTGCCGGCGAAGTCCACATCGGCGACCGTCGGACGCTCTTCCACGACCACCACCAGCACGTTGCCGGAGGCTTCAAGGCGCACGTCCTTGAACAGGCCCAGGGCGAACAGTGCGCGGATGGCGGCGGCGCCCTTCTCGTCGTTGTACTCGTCGCCCACGCGCATGGGCAGCGAGGCGAAGATGGTGCCCGGCTCCACCCGCTGCAGGCCCTCCACGCGGATGTCCTGCACCTTGAAGGGCTCCAGCGCCCAGGCGGCGTTGGCGGCAAGGGCAAGGGCCGCTACGGCCGTTGCAGTGCGAACGCCCAGGCGATTGATGGTTTTTCTCATGAGTGGAGTGAAGCTGGCGCCGGCGCCGCGCTGATGGTTGCAGCGGCTGCGGCGAAAGGGTTAGCCAATAAGCCGGGTGATGTCGTTGAAGAGAGCGATGGTCATCATCAGCAGGAGCACCGCCACGCCGCCGCGCTGCAGGCGCTCCATCCAGGCCTCGGGCACGGCGCGGCCGGTCATCCCCTCCCAAAGATAATACATCAGGTGTCCCCCATCGAGGACCGGCAGCGGCAGCAGGTTCAGCACCCCCAGGCTGACGCTGATGAGGGCCAGGAAGGCCAGGTATTGCGCCAGTCCCATGCTGGCCGAGCGGCCTGCGTAGTCGGCAATGGTCAGCGGCCCGCTGAGGTTCTTGATGGACGCCTGGCCGATGACCATGCGGCCCATCATGCGCAGCGTCAGCACCGACACCTCCCAGGTGCGGCGCGCCCCGAGGGCGAAGCCCTCCAGCGGACCGTAGCGCACCTGCAGCATCTCCGGCGGCGCGCCCACATAGGCACCGATGCGACCGATGGGCCGGCCGGCCTCGTCGGCCACGTCCGGCGTGACGGGCAGCTCCAGCGTGCGGCCGTCGCGCTCGATGCGCCACGACTGGGCCACGGCACTGCCGTCCTGCACGGCACCGCGGATGGTCTCGCGCAGCTGCGCGCCGTCCACGATGTCGACGGTGCCCACGCGCAGCACCAGGTCGCCCTCGCGCAGGCCGGCGCGCTGCGCGGCGCCGCCATCGACCAGGCCGCTCAGCACCGGGCGCGTCCACGGCCCGGCGATGCCGATGGCGCGGAACAGCGTGGCATCAGCCTGGCTGGCGTCCATGGCGGACAGGGGCAGCAGCACCTGGCGCTCCGCCCCGCCGGGACGCGACTGCACGGTCAGGCGCACGTCCTCGCCGTCCAGCGCGCCGCGGGCCAGGGCCCAGCGCAGGTCTTCGAAGGAGCGCACGGGCGTCGCCTCATCGTCGCCCTGCGCCTGGGCCAGCACCAGCTCGCCGCCGTGCAGGCCGGCCTGGCTGGCCACGGAGCCGGCCACAGGGCTGGCCAGGATGGGGCGCGGCTCCTGCACGCCGCTCCAGTTGACGACGGCGTACAGCAGCACCGCCAGCGCCAGGTTGGCCAGCGGGCCGGCGGCGACGATGGCGGCGCGCTTGCGCAGGCTCTGGTTGTTGAAGGCCAGGTGGCGCTCTGCCTCGGGCACGGGGGCCTCGCGCTCGTCGAGCATGCGCACGTAGCCGCCCAGGGGAAAGGCGCCGATGACGAATTCGGTGGGCGAGCCCTTGGGCTGCCAGCGCACCAGCGGCTTACCGAAGCCCACGGAAAAGCGCAGCACCTTGACGCCGCAGGCCACGGCCACGCGGTAGTGGCCGTATTCGTGCACGGCGATCAACAGGCCCAGCGCGACGATGAAGGCGACGATAGTCAGCAGCACGGAGAGGCTCCTTCAAAAACCATAGCTGCTAGCGCTTGCGCATCAAGGCTTTCAGCATGAAAAACACCGAAAACCCGCAGCAGACAAGCGCAAGCAGCTCACTTATTGGAAGCGCTGCACCAGTTCGCCGGCGACGGCGCGCGTCTGTGCGTCCAGCGCCAGCAAGCCCTGCAGCGAATCCGCGTTGGAGGGCGCGACGGCCTCCAAAGTTGCCAGGTTGAGGGCGTGGATCTGGTCGAAGCGGATGCGCTCGGCCAGAAAGGCGTCGACGGCCACTTCGTTGGCGGCGTTCAGCACCGCCGTGGTGCCAGGCGCGGCGGCCAGTGCCTGCCAGGACAGGTGCAGGCCGGGAAAGCGCACCGCGTCGGCCTCCTCAAAGGTCAGCGCGGCCAGCTGGGCGAAATCCAGCGGCGCGGCGCCGCTCTCCACCCGCTCGGGCCAGGCCAGGCCGCAGGCAATCGGCACGCGCATGTCCGGCGTGCCCAGCTGGGCGATGATGGACGAGTCCACGAACTGCACCATGGAGTGGATGATCTGCTGCGGGTGGATGACCACCTTGATCTGCTCGGGCGCCAGGTCGAACAGCCAGCGCGCTTCGATCACCTCCAGCGCCTTGTTCATCATGGTGGCCGAGTCGATGGAGATCTTGCGGCCCATGGAGAAATTGGGGTGCGCGCAGGCCTCGCCCGGCGTCACGTCGCGCAGCGTGCCCAGCGCGCGCGTGCGAAACGGCCCGCCCGAGGCGGTCAGCAGCACGTGCTGCACGCGCCGCGGCCAGGTGGCGGCGTCTTCGGGCAGGCTCTGGAAGATGGCCGAGTGCTCGCTGTCGATGGGCAGCAGCGTGGCGCCGCCCTCCTTCACGGCGCGCATGAAGACCTCGCCGCCGACCACCAGCGCCTCCTTGTTGGCCAGCAGCAGCCGCTTGCCCGCGCGCGCGGCGGCCAGGCAGGGTGCCAGACCGGCGGCACCGACGATGGCCGCCATGACGGCATCCACCTCGTCATGCGATGCTATGGTTTCAAGAGCGTCTGGCGCTTGCAGCACCTGCGTTGCAAGGCCATTTGCCTTGATTTTTTCGGCCAGCTGTTGCGCGTGCGGCGCACTGGCCATGACGGCATAGCGCGGCCTGTGGGCGGCGCACTGGGCCAGCAGCAAGTCCACCTGGGTGGCCGCGCTCAGGGCAAAAATCTCGTAGCGGCCGGGGTGACGGGCCACCACGTCCAGCGTGTTCTTGCCGATGGAGCCCGTGGAGCCGAGCACCGTGATTCGTTGTGTCATGCGGAAAAAGAGGCCAGGTGGCTGAGCATCAGGGCCAGCGGCAGCGTGGGCAGCAGCGCGTCGATGCGGTCCAGCACGCCGCCATGGCCGGGCAGCAGCTGGCTGGAGTCCTTGGCGCCGGCGCTGCGCTTGACCAGCGATTCCACCAGGTCGCCCACCACGCTCATGGCGGCCATGAACATGGCGCCCAGCAGCAGCAGCCACCAGCCAGCGCGCGCCAGCAGGGTATAGAAGCTCGGAACGGCCGCGCCACGCGAGCCATCCAGCCACACCCAACCGACGGCCAGCAGCACCACGCCCGCCATGCCGCCCCACACACCCTCCCAGCTCTTGCCGGGGCTGATGGAGGGGGCCAGCTTGCCTTTGGTGAAGCGCAGCCCGAAGCTGCGGCCGGCGAAATACGCAAAGGTGTCGGCCGCCCATACCAGGGTCAGCACCGACAGCAGGAAGTTGATGCCGATGGTGCGCGCCTGGGCCACGGCCAGCCAGGCCAGCCACAGCGCGGCCAGCCCGCCGGCCAGGCGCAGCGTCCGGGGGATGCGCGGCCAGCCGGCCACGCCGGCGCGCAGCAGCGCCGCGCCGCCCAGCACCCAGGCAGCTCCGCCGGCAATCCACAGGCCGAAGAGCGGCCGCTGCAGCCAGCCGGCCGCCCAGCTGGCGCCGCAGGCCGCCAGGCACAGCAGGCCCAGAGCCACGCTGGCGCCCTGCCCGAGGCCGTTGAGGCGGCCCCATTCCCACGCAGCGGCGGCCATCATGACCAGCGCGACGACCGCGAACGGCACGGGCGAGGGGTACAGCAGCGCCGGCAGCAGGATGGCCATCAGGACGAGGGCGGTGATGACGCGTTGCTTGAGCATCGTGGAAGACCCCCTTGGATGTTGGGCGCGCCGACAGTCCGCCGGTCAGGCGCGCAGCGGCTCGGTCTGCCGCTCGGGCGCCTGCTGCTGTTGGACTTGTTCGGACGTGCGGCCGAAGCGGCGCTCGCGCGCGCAGTAGCTGGCAATCGCCTCGTCCAGCGCCGCCTCGTCGAAGTCGGGCCACAGGCGGTCGCTGAAGAAGAACTCGCTGTAGGCGGCCTGCCAGAGCAAAAAGTTGCTGATGCGCATCTCACCGCCGGTGCGGATGACGAGATCCGGGTCAGGCACGTGGGCCAGGCCCATGGCGGCGTGCAGGCTGGCCTCGGTGATGGGTTCGCCGCGCGCGGCCAGCTGGGCGGCGGCCTGGGTGATGTCCCAGCGGCCGCCGTAGTTGAAGCACACGTTGAGCACCAGCCGGGTGTTGCCCGTGGTGAGGTTCTCAGCCTGCTCCAGGCCCTTGCGCACGTTCTCGGATAGGCCCGCCTTCTCGCCCACGAAGCGCACGCAGACGCCGTCGCGGCTGAGCTCGGGCACCTCGCGCGCGAGCGCCTTGCCCAGCAGGCCCATCAGGCCCGAGACCTCGTCCTGCGGGCGGTTCCAGTTCTCGGAGGAAAAGGCGAACACTGTCAGCACGCCCACGCCGCGCGCCACGCAGGCGCGCACGCAGCGGCGCAGCGACTCCACGCCCTGGGCATGGCCAGCCAGGCGCGGCAGAAAGCGCTGGCGCGCCCAGCGGCCGTTGCCGTCCATGACGATGGCGATGTGATGCGGAACGGCGGCAGCGGCGGGCGGCATTGCAAAAAGGCGGGTATGCGCGGAGAAATCAGGCGTTGTGCAGCAGTGCGAGCCGCTCAGATCGCCATGATCTCCTGCTCCTTGGCGGCCGCCAGCGCGTCGATCTCGGCAATGAACTTGTCGGTGATCTTCTGCACGTCGGCTTCGGAGCGCTTTTGGTCGTCCTCGGAGACCAGCTTGTCCTTGACCAGCTTCTTGACACCCTCGTTGGCATCGCGGCGCAGGTTGCGCACGGCCACCTTGGCGCCTTCGGCCTCGTTGCGCACCAGCTTGGTCATCTCCTTGCGGCGCTCTTCGCTCATGGGCGGCATCGGCACGCGGATCAGGTCGCCCATGGAGGCCGGGTTCAGGCCCAGGTCGCTCTCGCGGATGGCCTTCTCGATCTTGGCACCCATGTTCTTCTCCCAGGGCTGCACGCTGATGGTGCGCGCGTCCAGCAGCGACACATTGGCCACCTGCGACAGCGGCACCATGGAGCCGTAGTACTCGACGTGGATGGTGTCCAGCAGCTGCGGATTGGCGCGGCCCGTGCGGATGCGGGACAGGCTGTTTTTGAAGGCGGCGATGGACTGCTCCATCTTGCCCTCGGCGTTCTTCTTGATGTCGGCGATGGTCATGGGAATTCCTTCAACACGTGCGGGCGTCGCCCCTTTTCGCAGGCGCGGCGCGGCAAAGCGGTCAAGCGTACACCAAGGTGCCCTCGTCTTCGCCCATCACCACGCGCTTGAGCGCGCCGGGTTTGACGATGGAGAACACACGGATGGGCAGCTTCTGGTCGCGGCACAGGGCAAATGCGGTCGCATCCATGATGCCCAGGTTGCGCACCATGGCCTCGTCGAAGGTGAGGCGCGCGTAGCGCGTGGCCGTGGGGTCCTTCATGGGGTCCGCGGTATACACGCCATCGACCTTGGTGGCCTTGAGCACCAGCTCGGCACCGATCTCCGCGCCGCGCAGGGCAGCGGCGGTGTCGGTGGTGAAGAAGGGGTTGCCGGTGCCGGCGGCGAACACCACCACCTTGCCCTCTTCCAGATACTGCAGCGCCTTGGGGCGCACGTAGGGCTCGACCACCTGCTGGATGTCGATGGCAGACATGACGCGCGCAGTCACGCCCTGCTTGTCCATGGCATCGGCCAGGGCCAGGGCATTCATGACCGTGGCCAGCATGCCCATGTAGTCGGCCGTGGCGCGGTCCATGCCCTCGGAGCCGCCGGCCACGCCACGAAAGATGTTGCCCCCGCCGATGACCACGGCCACCTGCACGCCCAGGCGCGTGACCTCCACGACCTCGCCCACCATGCGCTCGATGGTGGCGCGGTTGATGCCGAAGGCGTCGTCGCCCATGAGGGCCTCGCCAGACAACTTGAGCAGGATGCGCTTGTGGGCTGGCTGAGAGGCGGTCATGGGCAATTCTCCGTAAGGCAAAAGTGGGGGGTCAGGAAAGGCAGGGGTGCGGCAGGCTGGCGATCAGCCGGCCTTAGCGGCGGCGACCTGCGCAGCCACTTCGGCGGCGAAGTCGTCGGTCTTCTTCTCGATGCCCTCGCCCACCACGTACAGGGTGAAGCCCTTCACGGTGGTGTTCTTTTCCTTGAGCATCTGAGCCACGGTCTGCTTGCCGTCGGCGGCCTTCACGAAGACCTGGTCGGACAGGGACACTTCCTTGAGGTACTTCTGCACCGAGCCTTCGACCATCTTGGCGGCGATGTCGGCAGGCTTGCCGGACTCGGCAGCCTTGGCTGCAGCGACGGAGCGCTCCTTCTCGATCAGCTCGGCCGGCACTTCGGCCGACGTCACGGACACAGGCTTCATGGCGGCCACGTGCATGGCCACGTCCTTGGCGGCGTTGGCGTCACCTTCGTACTCGACCACCACGCCGATGCGCGTGCCGTGCAGGTAGGAAGCCAGCTGCGTGCCGCTGAAGTGCTTGAAGCGGCGGAAGGACATGTTTTCGCCGATCTTGCCGATCAGGCCCTTGCGCACGTCTTCCAGGGTGGGACCGAAGCCGTCTTGGCTATACGCCAGCTGGCCCAGGGCGTCGATGTCGGCGGGATTGTGCTCGGCCACCAGCTTGGCAGCGGCGTTGGCCATGGCGATGAAGCTGTCGTTCTTGGAGACGAAGTCCGTCTCGCTGTTGACTTCGATCAGCGCGCCCGTGGTGCCCTCGATGCTGGCAGCCACCACGCCTTCGGCGGTAACGCGCGAGGCGGCCTTGCCGGCCTTGGTGCCCAGCTTGACGCGCAGCAGCTCTTCGGCCTTGGCCATGTCGCCGTCGGCCTCGGTCAGAGCCTTCTTGCACTCCATCATGGGGGCGTCGGTCTTGGCGCGCAGCTCGGCGACCATGCTTGCGGTAATAGCAGCCATCGGTATCTCTCCTGTGTCAGTTCGGTTCTTTGCAAAAAAGGGAAGCTAAAAAAAAGGGGGCTCACCAGGGGCCCCGCTTTTTCTGCGACGCGTCGCGTGCGGTCCGGGCTGGTTAGGCGGCGGATTCCTGCACTTCCACGAATTCGTCGCTACCCTCGGCGGCGACGGTCTTGACCAGGTCGGTCTCGGCGTTCGCGCGGCCTTCCAGGATGGCGTCAGCGATGCCGCGGGCATACAGCGTCACGGCCTTGGCCGAGTCGTCGTTGCCGGGGATCACGTAGTCGATGCCCTCGGGCGAGTGGTTGGAGTCCACCACACCGATCAGCGGAATGCCCAGCTTCTTGGCCTCGGCCACGGCGATCTTGTGGAAGCCCACGTCAATCACGAAGATGGCGTCGGGCAGGGCGTTCATGTCCTGAATGCCGCCGATGTCCTTTTCCAGCTTTTCCAGCTCGCGCGCGAACATCAGCTGTTCCTTCTTGCTCATGGACTCCAGGCCGGCTTCCTGCTGGGCCTTCATGTCCTTCAGGCGCTTGATGGACGTCTTGACGGTCTTGAAGTTGGTCAGCATGCCGCCCAGCCAGCGCTGGTCGACATAAGGCACGCCGGCGCGCTGCGCCTGCTCGGCCAGGATCTCGCGGGCCTGGCGCTTGGTGCCCACCATCAGGATGGTGCCGCGGTTGGCGGACAGCTGGCGCACGAACTTCTGCGCCTCCTGGAACATCGGCAGCGACTTTTCCAGGTTGATGATGTGAATCTTGTTGCGATGGCCAAAGATATAGGGGGCCATCTTGGGGTTCCAGAAGCGGGTTTGGTGGCCGAAGTGGACACCTGCTTCCAGCATTTCGCGCATGGTCACGGACATGAATGTGCTCCGAAGGTTGGGTCTAAAATCCAGCCCCAATCATTGCGGCCCGCGCCCCTTGCAGGGACTGCCGGCGCAACACCTCGAAAGGGCTGGTTTGCTACTTGCTTTGCCGCTGCCGCCACCCCGCGATCAGGAAGGCTTGGGCTCTCGGCAAAACCGCGGGATTCTACCATAGACAGCCTGCACGGACCGGCAGCGCCCCGGCAGACAGCCCTCTCCCGAGCCTTACAAAAACTCAAAAATCATAGCTGCCAGCGCTTGTCCAGTAAGGGCTGGGGCTGCATTTCGCTTCAATCTTCATGCACATCATCATTGTCGGCGCCGGCATCGTCGGCACCGCCACCGCCTATGAACTGGCCTACGACGGCCACCAAGTCACGGTCGTGGAGCAGCGCGCCGCCGCCGCCGAGCAGGCCAGCTTTGCCAGCGCTGGCCTGCTGGCGCCGTCGCTGCTCATCCCCTGGGCCGCACCGGGCGCCGACGGACGGCTGTCGCGCCGGCTGCTCGGCAACCGCGCGGCGCTGCGCCTGGTGCGCGGCGCAGGCACCGGGGGCATGGTCTGGCTGTGGCGCTGGATGCAGGCCGGCCGCCACGCGCGTGCCGGCGAGCGCCTGTCGGCTCTCGCCGCGCTGGGCCAGGCCAGCCTGGCGCGCACGCGCACCATCGCCCACGAGCTGGACGTGGACATCGAATCCAGCCGGGGCACGCTGATGCTGCTGCGCAACCGCGCTGATCTGCAGCTGGCGCAACCTGCGCTGGAGGCCCTGACCGCCGCCGGCATGCAGGTGCGCGAGGTGGATGCCGACACCGCACGCCTGATCGAGCCTGGCCTGGCGCCGGAGGTACCCTTGGCCGGCGCACTGCACGCCCCGGATGGCGAAGCCGCCAACTGCCGGCTGTTCGCCCAACTGCTGCGCCAGGCCGCGCAGGAACGCGGCGCGCGCTTCTTCTTCAACACCCCCGTGCAATCGCTGGCCACTGGACGTCCTGGCGTGCAACTCGCGGGCCAGAATGAGCCTCTGACAGCTGACGCCGTAGTGCTGTGCGCCGGCATGGCCAGCGCGGCGCTGCTGCGTCCCCTAAGCGTGCGCCTGCCCTTGGCGGGCATGCACGGCTATTCGGTGACTGCGCCTCTGCGCGAAGAGAGCCATGCGCCCCAGGGCGCCGTCATCGACCCGCAGCACCGTGTGACCATCACGCGTCAGGGCCAGCGGGTGCGTGTGTCCGGGGGCGCCGAGATGGCCGCCGCTGGCGGGGCGCATGACGAGGCCACGCTGCGCACGCTCTACCTGGCGCTGTCGGGCTGGTTCCCCGGCGGCGCGCTGGTGTCTTCGCCCCAGGTGCAGGTCTGGCGCGGCGCCCGCCCTACCCTGCCCGATGGCGCGCCCCTCATCGGTGCGGGGCCGACGCCCGGCTTGTGGCTCAACATCGGTCACGGCGCCTGCGGCTGGGCCCATGCCTGCGGCAGCGCGCGGATGCTGGCCGACCAACTGGCCGGACGCGATCCGGGCCTGAACGCCGAGCCGTTCGCCCTGGCCCGCTTCTGACTTTTCCAGCACTGCACGGCGCCGCACAATGGCTGGCATGCTGCGTCTAGACCTTTCTACCGCCTACCCGCTCTTCAGCAGCGAGGCCACCCGGCACATCGAGTCCGTGGCAGCCACCAAGCTGCCGCCACACACGCTCATGCAGCGCGCCGGCCTGGCCACAGCCCGGCTGGCAAGGGCACTGGCCCCCCACGCCCGCACGATCTGGATCGCCTGTGGCAGTGGTAACAACGGCGGCGATGGTCTGCAGGCGGCCGCCGCGCTGCGGGTAGCGGGCCGGCACGTGGTCGTCAGCTGCCTGGCCAGCGACGCACAGCAGTTGCCCCAGGACGCCCGCCAGGCTTGGCTGCTGGCGCGCGAGGCAGGCGTGGAATTTGCGCAGCACCCGCCTGACCTGGGCCCGCAGGACCTGTGCGTGGACGCCCTTCTCGGCCTAGGGCTGACCTGCCGCCCGCACGGTCATTCACCCGATCCACGCCTGCTGCAATGGCTGGCGGTCCTGCAGTCGAGCGCCGCGCACGTGCTGAGTGTGGACCTGCCGTCGGGCCTGCTGGCCGACACCGGTCAGTTCGCGCCAGGACTGGCCCCCAAGACCCCGGTCGCCTCCGCGCGCCATACCCTGGCGCTGCTCACGCTCAAACCAGGGCTGTTTACCGCCCTTGGGCGCGACGCGGCCGGCAGTGTGTGGTTTGACGACCTGGGCGTGGACACGGCCAACTTGCGGCCCGCGGCCTGGCTGGCCGGAGCACCGGCGCCCTCAACCCGACTGCATGCCAGCCACAAAGGCAGCTATGGAGACGTTGCCATCGTCGGCGGTGAAGGCATGGGCCGGCGCGGCATGGGCATGACGGGCGCCGCCCTGCTGGCGGCCAGCGCGGCCCTGCACGCCGGGGCCGGGCGTGTCCTGGTGGCTCCGCTGGACGATGCCGCCAGCGCGGGCGCCGTGACCGCCCTGCAGCCGGAATGCATGCCGCGCCGCTTCGAGGCACTGGCGCTGGAAGGCGGGCTGACCGTTGTCGCCGGCTGTGGTGGTGGCGTCGCCATCACAGCAGTGCTGGCGCCCATCCTGCAGCAGGCAGCGCGGCTGGTGCTGGACGCCGATGCCCTCAATGTCATTGCCGCCGACCGCACGCTGGCGCAACTGCTGAGCGAGCGCGCTCACCATCCTGACCGTTCGACCGTACTCACCCCGCATCCTCTCGAAGCCGCACGCCTGCTGGGAACCGGCACCGAGGCCGTGCAAGCCGATCGCCTTTGTGCCGCTGGTGAACTGGCCGACCGTTTCGGCTGCGCCGTGGTGCTCAAAGGCTCTGGCAGCGTGGTTGCAGCCCCAGGGTGCACTCCCCGTATCAACCCGACAGGCAATGCGCGCCTGGCCTCCGCTGGCACCGGTGACGTGCTGGCCGGCCTGCTGGGCGCGCGCCTCGCCGCAGCACCTGCAACACTAGACGCCGCATTCGGTGCCGCTTGCCGCGCCTGCTGGGAGCACGGAGCAGTAGCCGACCGCTGGCCAGATCACACAGCCCTCACCGCCCTTGGGCTCGCCCGCGCACTCACCGCCTGACTGGCTTTTGTCTGACAGCGCAGGCCGAGGCTATGGTTTTCAATCAGCTTGAAACCGTACCTGATTCAATAGCCCTGACGCCCGAGGTCACCGCCATGAAACGCCCTCTGCACTCCAGCACTCCCGCACTGGCAGCTTTCGTGATCACCGTGCTGCTGGCCTTGCTTGCGGGAGGCATGACCTTGCTACCCCACCAGACCACACAAGTGGCGGATTCGCAGGTACACACTCAGATCGAACAATTGGTGCCTGCGGGTTTCTTTGACTGATCAGGCAGCAATTCACGCCCCTCGAGCGGTCTTGATGCTCGATCGTCAAGCAGCGTTCTGAACCGCATCTTTCACTGCTCGCGGCAAGAAAAGAGGGGAACAGACGGTCTTACGCACCTGCGTCGCCTCATCCCAATGGATAAAGTGCGATGGGGAACGCAGGGCCGGTGCGAAATCGGTGCGAATTTCAGGACACCACAGCACACTGCAGGACAAGAAAAAACCGCCACACACCTTGAGTCTCAGTGTGTGGCGGTGTCTTGAATGGTGGAGCTGGCGGGAATTGAACCCGCGTCCGCAAGCCTTTACCGGGCAGATCTACATGTTTAGCGTTCTGTTTTGAGTCTCGCACCCCACATCGCGCAGACGCACGCTATGCAGGATGCCAGTACCCTTGAATCTCGCACCATGCCAAGGTACCCGGCACGGTGCCAGCTGATGTGAATTCCCTTGCAGCCGGGAGGCCTTGCGGCCCCCTTGCCCAGCCCATCAGCGTGCTGTTGCAAGGCTCACCGGTATTTAAGCGGCGAGTGCGAAACGTTCGTCGTTTGCAGTTGGTTTATTGAATGGAGATTTACGAGCGTCACTCAAGCTCGACATGCACCACTCCGATTCCGAACCCACGTCGAAACCAGGACAGCCCCAGAGCCTGTTATTTTAAGACAGATCCAGTAGTTTCAAGAGGTCCAGGGGAAAATCTATCGTTGCGTCAGCCCCCCAGGCGGTGACGGTCGCATCCTGGCCAAGGTAACCGTACAGGGCAGCCACCGTACCCATGCCGGCCGCCTGACCAGCCAGGATATCCCGGTGATCGTCCCCGACGTAGATGCAGGCCTGTGGCGGCATTCCAAGTCGCGTCGCGGCCTCTAGAAGTGGGGCAGGATGCGGCTTGGAGTGAGGCGTGGTATCGCCACTGACCACGACCGACGCACCGTCGAACAAACGCAGCCTCTGCACTATGAGATCAGTGAACCGGCTGGCCTTGTTGGTCACCACCCCCCAGCGCACCGAGTTGCGCTGCAGCACGGACAGCAGCTCATCAACTTGGGCGAACACTTCGGTCTGTTCATGGATGCAGCGCTGGTAATTGTCGAAGAACTCCTCGCGCAGCACTGGGAATGCCTCATCGTCGGGCTTGATGCCGAATGCTATCGAAAGCATGCCACGCGCACCTGCGCCCGCCATGGAGCGGTAGGCTGAGAGTGGCAGGGGTGCCAAGTCCCGCGCCACGCGCAGCTGATTGGCTGCACAACCCAGGTCTGGCGCACTGTCGATCAGCGTGCCATCCAGATCGAACAGAACGGCCCGTACTTCAGACCACCTTGCCCCGCTCATGCCTCGGGGCGCCGTGTCGCGAACAGATAGTTCACGCTGGTATCGGCACTGAGCCAATAGCGGCCACTCAGCGGGTTGTGCTCCATGCCACGCGTATGAATGACGTCCAGGCCTGCCTGCCGGCAAGCGGCAGCCAATTCGCTGGGCTGGATGAATTTGGCATATTCATGCGTGCCCCGCGGCAGCATTCTCAGCATGTATTCCGCCGCCACAATGGCTAAGGCGAATGACTTCGCGTTGCGGTTGATGGTTGAAAAGAACACCCAGCCACCGGGCTTGACGAGGCGCGAACATGCCTCGACCACTGAATGCGGGTCGGGCACGTGCTCGAGCATTTCCATGCAGGTCACTGTGTCGAAGGAAGACGGCGCTTCCCGCGCCAGCTCTTCCACGCTGACCTCGCGATAGCGCACCCGCGGTGTTCCCGCCTCGAGGGCATGCAAACGCGCCACCTTCAGTGCCTTCGATGCCAGATCGATACCCAGAACATCTGCCCCCTTGCGGGCCATGGAGTCCGCGAGAATGCCGCCACCACACCCCACGTCCAGCACGCACTGACCTGACAGCGAAGTAATCTGGTTGATCCACTCCAGGCGCAGCGGGTTGATCTGGTGTAAGGGGCGGAATTCGCTGTCAGGATCCCACCAACGATGGGCCAGCTCGGAGAATTTGGCCAGCTCGGCCGGGTCGGCATTGAGGTGCTCGGTCATGCTGCCATTGTCCCCTCGAAATACGGCAGGCGAAAAAAAGCCCCGGCAACGGGGCTTTTTTTATGCGCATGAAGCGAATTAGTTGGCGCGGGTGCCGACCACTTCGATTTCAACGCGGCGGTTCTTGGCGCGGCCTTCGGCAGTGCGGTTGTCAGCCACAGGCTGCTTCTCGCCCTTGCCTTCGGTGTACACGCGGTTCTTTTCGATGCCCTTGGAGACCAGGTAGGCCTTCACAGCTTCGGCACGGCGCACGGACAGCTTCTGGTTGTAGGCATCGGTACCGATGGAGTCGGTGTGACCCACGGCAATGATGACTTCCAGGTTGATGTTCTTCACCTTGGAGACCAGGTCGTCCAGCTTAGCCTTGCCTTCAGGCTTGAGCACGGACTTGTCGAAGTCGAAGAACGCGTCGGCGGCGTAGGTCACCTTGCTGGCCGCAGCGGGCGCGGGAGCGGGTGCAGGTGCCGGAGCGGCGGCCGGAGCGGGAGCAGCTGCCGGAGCAGGTGCAGGAGCAGCCTTCACCAGAGCACCATCGCAGCCTTCGGCGGCGGTGGCAGGCGTCCAGTTGGCATCGCGCCAGCACAGTTCGTTCGTGCCGTTCTTCCAGACCAGCTCGCCGGTGCCGTTTTGCCAGTTGTCGACCACGTTACCGCCGTCGGCTGCCTTCACTTGGGCGCCAGCCGAGGTTGCAATCACGGCAGAGGCCAACAACATCGCCACTTTGTTCAGTTTCTTCATGGTTCTCCTCTTGGGGAATAAGCCGCAGCCGCGCTGCGAATGATGGACGCCGCCAGTGACCGCCACCGACGAAAACGTTGAAACGATTGTGCCATACGTAACAAGGGCAGCGCGACCTGGGCGAGGCGCGAACCGTAGGACAAAAGCGCAATCCCGGAGATATGTTGCGCTGCTACGACAAGCCCTTGCACCTAAAATGACCGCTCGCCCGCTTGCCGTCCCTTGCCTTTTCTCGCCGCCATGATTCAGTTTGCCAAAGAGACTCTGCCCATCAGCCTGGAAGAGGAGATGCGCCGCAGCTATCTCGATTACGCCATGAGCGTGATCGTGGGCCGCGCCCTGCCCGATGCGCGTGACGGCCTCAAGCCCGTGCACCGGCGCGTGCTGTACGCCATGCACGAGCTCAACAACGATTGGAACCGGCCGTACAAGAAATCGGCCCGTATCGTCGGCGACGTGATCGGTAAATACCACCCGCACGGCGACAGCGCGGTGTACGACACGATCGTGCGCATGGCGCAGGATTTCTCGCTGCGCCACATGCTGGTGGACGGCCAAGGCAACTTCGGCTCGGTCGACGGCGACAACGCCGCGGCCATGCGCTACACCGAAATCCGCCTGGCAAAAATTGCGCACGAAATGCTGGCCGACATCGACAAAGAGACGGTCGATTTCGGGCCCAACTACGACGGCAGCGAGAAGGAGCCGCTGGTGCTGCCCAGCCGCCTGCCCAACCTGCTGGTCAACGGCTCGGCCGGCATTGCGGTGGGCATGGCCACCAACATTCCACCGCACAACCTGAACGAGGTGGTGGACGCTTGTTTGCACTTGCTGCGCCACCCTGAAGCTTCCATCGACGAGCTGATGGAGATCATCCCGGCGCCCGACTTCCCCACGGCCGGCATCATCTACGGCATCAACGGCGTGAAGGAAGGCTACCGCACGGGCCGCGGCCGGGTGGTGATGCGTGCCAAGGTGCACTTCGAGGACATCGACCGCGGCCAGCGCCAGGCCATCATCGTTGACGAGCTGCCCTACCAGGTCAATAAAAAGACGCTGCAGGAGCGCATGGCCGAGCTGGTGCACGAGAAGAAGCTCGAGGGCATCAGCCACATCCAGGACGAGTCCGACAAGTCCGGCATGCGCCTGGTGATCGAGCTCAAGCGCGGCGAAGTGCCCGAGGTGGTGCTGAACAACCTGTACAAGCAGACGCAGCTGCAGGACACCTTCGGCATGAACATGGTGGCGCTGATCGACGGCCAACCGCGCCTGTGCAACCTGAAGGATCTGGTTGAGGTCTTCCTGCAGCACCGCCGCGAGGTGGTCACGCGGCGCACGGTGTTCGAGCTGCGCAAGGCGCGCGAGCGCGGCCACGTGCTTGAAGGCCTGGCCGTGGCCCTGGCCAATATCGACGAATTCATCCGCATCATCCGCGAGTCGCCCACGCCCCCCGTGGCCAAGGCCGAGCTGATGAACCGCTCCTGGGACAGCCAGCTGGTGCGCGAGATGCTGACGCGCACGCGCGAGGACGGCGGCGTGGTCAACGCCGACGACTACCGCCCCGAGGGGCTGGAGCGCGAGTACGGCATGCAAGCCGGCGGCCTGTACCGCCTGTCCGACACGCAGGCCCAGGAAATCCTGCAGATGCGCCTGCAGCGCCTGACCGGCCTGGAGCAGGACAAGATTGTGGCCGAGTACAAGGAGGTCATGGCCCACATCGAGGACCTGCTCGACATCCTGGCCCGCCCCGGCCGCGTGTCCACCATCATTGGCGAGGAGCTCACTGCCCTCAAGGCCGAGTTCGGCCAGACCCGCCTGGGCGCGCGCCGCAGCCTGATCGAGCACAGCGCGCAGGACCTGTCCACCGAGGACCTGATCACGCCTACCGACATGGTGGTCACGCTCAGCCACACGGGCTACATCAAGAGCCAGCCGCTGTCCGAATACCGCTCGCAGCGGCGCGGTGGGCGCGGCAAGCAGGCCACGGCCACCAAGGAAGACGACTGGATCGACCAGCTCTTCATCGCCAATACGCACGACTGGATCCTGTGCTTTTCCAACCGCGGCCGCCTGTACTGGCTGAAGGTCTGGGAGGCGCCCTCGGGCTCGCGCGGCTCCCGCGGGCGGCCCATCGTCAACATGTTCCCGCTGGCCGATGGCGAGAAGATCAACGTCGTGCTGCCGCTGACGGGCGCCATGCGCACCTTTCCGGCCGATCACTACGTATTCATGGCCACCAGCATGGGCACGGTCAAGAAGACGCAGCTGTCGGAGTTCTCCAACCCGCGCAAGGGCGGCATCATCGCCGTCGGCCTGGATGAGGGCGACTACCTCATCGGCGCCGCGCTGACGGACGGCCAGCACGACGTGATGCTGTTCTCCGACGGCGGCAAGGCCGTGCGCTTCGACGAGAACGACGTGCGCGCCATGGGCCGCAACGCGCGCGGCGTCAAGGGCATGACACTGGAGGAAGGCCAGAGCGTCATCGCTATGCTGGTGGCCGAGGACGAGTCGCAAAGCGTGCTGACTGCCACCGAAAACGGCTACGGCAAGCGCACCAGCATCACCGAATACACCCGCCACGGCCGCGGCACCAAGGGCATGATCGCCATCCAGCAGTCCGGCCGCAACGGCCGGGTGGTGGCGGCCACGCTGGTGCGGGCGGATGACGAGATCATGCTGATCACCGACACCGGCGTGCTGGTGCGCACCCGCGTGTCCGAGATCCGCGAGCTGGGCCGCGCCACGCAGGGCGTGACGCTGATCGCGCTGGACGACGGCGCGCGCCTGTCCGGCCTGCAGCGCATCGTCGAGAACGACGCCCATGCCGCCGATCCGGCCGCTCCGGACGAGGTCGCTCCCGATGCCGGCCCGGCGCAGGAGTGACCGCCCCGCCCCCGCCACTTCGCTACTGAAACCATAGCTGCCAGCGCTTGCCCAGCAAGCGCTGGAGCCCGATTTTGCTTGAAACCATGAACCGTCCCTACAACTTCTCCGCAGGCCCCGCCGCCATCCCCGAAGAAGTGCTGCAGCGCGCTGCCGCCGAGATGCTCGACTGGCACGGCAGCGGCATGGGCGTCATGGAGATGAGCCACCGCGGCAAGGAGTTCATCGCCATCTGCGAGCAGGCCGAAGCCGACCTGCGCGAGCTGCTGGCCGTGCCCTCGCACTTCCACATCCTGTTCATGCAGGGCGGCGGCCTGGCCGAGAACGCCATCGTCCCGCTCAACCTGTCGCGCGCCGCCGCGGTGGACTTCGTCGTCACCGGCAGCTGGAGCGCGAAATCGCGCAAGGAAGCCCTCAAGTACGCGGCCGAGGTGCACACCGCCGCCAGCGGGGAGGACGGCGGCTTCACCGCCATCCCCGATCCGGCCGGCTGGCAGCTCAGCCGCGGCGCCAGCTACGTGCACCTGTGCAGCAACGAGACCATCCACGGCGTCGAATTTCAGGAACTGCCCGACCTGGCCGCCCTGGGCAGCGACACGCCGCTGGTCATCGACTTCTCCTCGCACGTCGCCTCACGCCCCGTAGACTGGTCGCGCGTCGGCCTGGCCTTCGGCGGCGCGCAGAAGAACCTGGGCCCCGCCGGCCTGACTCTGGTGGTGGTGCGCGACGACCTGCTGGGCCACGCGCTGCCCGCCTGCCCCAGCGCGTTCGATTACCGAATCGTGGCCGACAACAAGTCCATGTTCAACACGCCGCCGACCTGGGGCATCTACGTCGCCGGCCTCACCTTCCAGTGGCTCAAGAGCCAGCGCGAGGGCGACGCCACCGGGGTGGCCGCCATGGAGCTGCGCAACCGTGCCAAGGCCGAGCGCTTCTACGGCTACGTGGACCAGTCGCAGCTGTACGTGAACAAGGTGGCGCCGCCGGCCCGCTCGCGCATGAACATCCCCTTCTTCCTGCGCGACGAGTCGCGCAACGATGCCTTCCTGGCCGGCGCCCGCGAGCGCGGCCTGCTGCAGCTCAAGGGCCACAAGTCCGTGGGCGGCATGCGTGCCAGCCTGTACAACGCCATGCCCATGGCCGGCGTCGAGGCGCTCATCGCCTACATGCGAGAATTTGAGCAGCACCACGCCTGAGGCGCGCCCGCCACGCCCGCTCCACGCCCCGGCAGGTCTGTGCGCCTGCCCTGCCCTCCTGTCTGCCTGATGTCCCAACAACCCACCTCCACGCCCGACCTCTCCAGCCTGCGCACGCAGATCGACAGCATCGACCAGCAACTGCTGAGCCTGCTCAACCAGCGTGCCAAGGTGGCCGAACAGGTGGGCGAGGTCAAGAAGCGCGACGGCACGCCCTACTTCCGGCCCGACCGCGTTGCCCAGGTGATCGAGAAGATCACCACCAGCAACCCCGGCCCGCTCAAGGGCGCGCACGTGGCCGCCATCTGGCGCGAGATCATGTCGGCCTGCCTGGCGCTGGAGTCTCCCCAGCGCGTGGCCGTGTTGGGCCCGGAGGGCACGTTCTGCGAGCAGGCGGCCATCGAGTACTTCGGCGGCGCGGCCGACCTGATGTACTGCAACAGCTTCGACGAAGTCTTTCACGCCACGGCCGCCGGCAGCGCCCAGTACGGCGTGGTGGGTGTGGAAAATTCCAACGAGGGCGTGGTCACCCGCTCGCTGGACATGTTCCTGCACACGCCCTGCCACGTGGTGGGCGAGGTCAGCCTGCTGGTGCGCCACAACCTGCTGCGCACCAGCCCCTCAGCGGAAGGCATCGAGGCCGTGCTGGCCCACCCGCAGGCGCTGGCCCAGTGCCACGCCTGGCTGTCCAAGCACCTGCCGCACGCCGAGCGCCGCCCGGTGTCCAGCAATGCCGAAGGCGCCCGCCTGGCCGCCACCAACCCGGCCTGGGCCGGTATCTCCAGCGAGCGCGCGGCCCAGCAGTACGGCCTGCACGTGGTGGCCCATGCCATCCAGGACGACGCCTACAACCGCACGCGCTTTGCCGTCATCTGCCTGCGCCACACGCTGGCCACGCCGGCGCCCACGGGGCGCGACTGCACCAGCCTGATCATTTCCGTGCCCAACCGCCCCGGCGCCGTGCACGATCTGCTGGTGCCGCTGAAGAAACACGGCGTGTCCATGACGCGCTTCGAATCGCGCCCGGCCCGCACCGGCCAGTGGGAGTACTACTTCTACATCGACATCGAAGGCCATCCGGCTGAAGGCCACGTGGCCAGCGCTCTGGCCGAGCTGCAGCAGCTCGCCGCCTTCTACAAGGTGCTGGGCACCTACCCGGTGTCGGCGTGATGGCAGGCACGGCCATGTTCGAGCAACTGGGACTGATCGGCTGCGGCCTGATGGGCGGCTCCTTCGCGCTGGCGATGAAGCGCGCCGGGCTCGTGCAGCGCGTGGTGGGCTACAGCAAGTCGCCCTCCACCACCGACCGCGCGCGCCAGCTGGGCGTGATCGACGTGGAGGCGCCCTCGGCCCTGTTGGCCGCGGCCGGCGCCGACATCGTGCTGTTGGCCGTGCCGGTGGCCGCCACCGAGGCCACGCTCAAGGCCATCAAGCACCTGGTCACGCCGAAGATGCTGGTGATGGACGTGGGCTCCACCAAAACCGACGTGGTGCAGGGGGCGCAGCGCGCGCTGCGCGACCAGTTTGGGTCCTTCGTGCCGGCCCACCCGATCACGGGGCGCGAGGTGGCGGGTGTGGAGCATGCCGATGCACAGCTGTACCAGGGCGCCAAGGTCATCCTGACGCCCACCGAGCGCACCCTCACCGTGCACTTGCGCCGCGCCGAGGCGCTGTGGAGCGCCCTGGGCTGCGACGTGCGCAGCATGGCGCCGGAGACGCACGACGCGGCGTTCGCCGCAGTCAGCCACCTGCCGCACCTGCTGGCTTTCGCCATGATGGGCAGCATCAACGGCCAGCCCCAGGCCGACGTACTGCTGGACATGGCCGGCCCGGGCTTTCGCGACTTCACCCGCATCGCCGCCAGCGACCCGCAACTGTGGCGCGACGTGCTGCGCGCCAACCGCACCGAGGTGCTGACCCAGTCGCAACACTTCAAGCAGGCGCTGCAAGCGCTGGAGGCGGCCATGCAGGCCGACACCGACCAGCCGCTGGAAGACCTGATCACGCTGGCCAGCAGCACCCGCGCCAACTGGCGCATGGGCAACGGCGGCCGGCCTTCCCGGGAGGGCTGATGTATTCCACCGCATTCCTTGACCTGCCGCCGCTGCAGCAGGCTGGCGGCAGCGTGCAGCTGCCGGGCTCCAAGAGCATCTCCAACCGCGTGCTGCTGCTGGCCGCCCTGAGCGAGGGCACGACCGAGGTGCACGACCTGCTGGCCTCGGACGACACGCGCGTCATGCTGGACGCGCTGCGCGCGCTGGGCTGCGGCGTGCAGGAGGCGGGCGGCGGCGTGGCGCGCATCACCGGCCTGGGCGGGCGCCAACCGAAGTCTCCGGCCAAACTTTTCCTGGGCAACGCCGGCACCGCCATGCGCCCGCTCACCGCGGCGTTGGCGCTGCTGGGCGGCGAGTACGAGCTGTCGGGCATCCCGCGCATGCACGAGCGACCCATTGGCGATCTGGTCGACGCCCTGCGCCAGCTGGGCTGCCGCATCGACTGCGTGGGGAGCGAAGGCTACCCGCCGCTGCGCATCGCGCAGGGCGACGGCCTGCCGCCGCTGCGGCTGGACGCGCCCATTCGCGTGCGCGGCGACGTGTCCAGCCAGTTCCTCACCGCTTTGCTGCTGGCACTGCCGCTGGTGGCCAGGGAGCAGGAGGTGGTGATCGAGGTGGTGGGCGAGCTGATTTCCCGGCCTTATATCCACATCACCCTGGAGCTGCTGGCGCGTTTCGGCATCGCCGTGCGCCACGAAGCCTGGCAGCGCTTCGTCATCCCGGCGGGCAGCCAGTACCGCTCGCCCGGGCAGATCCACGTCGAGGCGGACGCTTCATCTGCTAGCTATTTCATAGCTGCCGGCGCAATAACAGCGGGCGTTGGTGGCGAAAAACCCTTGAAGATTCTGGGCGTGGGGCTGGACTCCATCCAGGGCGACATCCGCTTCATCGAGGCCGCGCAGGCCATGGGAGCCCAGGTAACGGGCGGGCCGGGCTGGCTGGAGGTCTGCCGCGGCGCGTGGCCTCTCAAGGCCATCGACCTGGACTGCAACCACATCCCCGACGCCGCCATGACGCTGGCCGTCATGGCGCTGTACGCCGACGGCGTGACCACACTGCGCAACATCGCCAGCTGGCGCGTCAAGGAGACCGACCGCATCGCTGCCATGGCGTGCGAGCTGCGCAAGCTCGGCGCGACGGTGCAGGAAGGCGCAGACTGGCTGAGCGTCGCCCCCCTGCCACAGGCCGACTGGCGCGCCGCCAGCATCCACACCTACGACGACCACCGCGTGGCCATGTGCTTCTCGCTGGCGGCCTTCAACCCGGCCGGCCTGCCCGTGCGCATCGAAGACCCGCGCTGCGTGGGCAAGACCTTCCCCGACTATTTCGAGGCGCTGTTCGCCGTGGCGCAGACACCGCAGGAACGCATTCCCGTGATCTGCATCGACGGCCCCACGGCCTCGGGCAAGGGCACGGTGGCTGCCGCCGTGGCGCAGCAGCTGGGCTACCACTTCCTGGATTCGGGCGCCATGTACCGCACCACGGCGCTGGCTGCCATGCGCGCCGGCATCGCCATCGAGCCGGGGCAGGAGCAGCGCCTGGCCGCGCTGGCCCGCGGCCTGCCGGTGCGCTTCAAGGATGGGCGCATCTGGCTGGACGACGGCGACATCACCGACGCCATCCGCGCCGAAGAGGTGGGCATGAACGCCTCGCGCGTGTCGGCCCTGCCGGCAGTGCGCCAGGCACTGGTGGCGCTGCAACTGGCCTTTCGCCGCCTGCCTGGCCTGGTGGCGGACGGGCGCGACATGGGCACGGTGATCTTCCCCGGCGCGCCGCTGAAGGTCTTCCTCACGGCCAGCGCCGCCGTACGGGCCGAGCGGCGCCATAAACAATTGATTTCCAAGGGCATTTCCGCTACAATTTCCGACCTTCGCGCGGACCTGGAGGCGCGCGACGCACGGGATGCAAGCCGCAGCGTCGCCCCCTTGGTGCCCGCCGAAGATGCCCTGGTGCTGGACAACTCCCTGCTCACGATCGACGAGGCCGTGGCCCAGGTGGTTGCCTGGTGGCAGGCACGCCAGCCGTTCTGACCTTTAGGTTGCACGACTGTTTTTTGGTCCGCCCGGCTCCCTTCGCGCCTCCAGCAGCGCCCGGCCGTGCGGTTCTTTCACCCTCAACCCCGCGGCGCGATGCCGCAATACCCCCGCTGGCAGTCATAGCAACACGGGCAATGGTGCCCGTGGAAACCTGACAGCGGACAAGGAACCACATGTCTGAATCTTTTGCCGCCCTGTTCGAAGAGTCGCTGCAACGCACGGAAATGCGTCCTGGCGAAGTCATCACTGCTGAAGTGGTGCGCGTCGAGCACAACTTCGTGGTCGTGAATGCCGGCCTGAAGTCCGAAGCCTACGTGCCGATCGACGAATTCAAGAACGACCAGGGCGAGATCGAAGTCCAGGTGGGCGACTTTGTGTCGGTCGCCATCGGCTCGATCGAAAACGGCTACGGCGACACCATCCTGTCGCGCGACACCGCCAAGCGCCTGGCCTCCTGGCTGGCCCTGGAAAAGGCCCTGGAGTCCGGCGAATTCGTCACCGGCACCACCACCGGCAAGGTCAAGGGTGGCCTGACGGTGCTGGTCAACGGCATCCGCGCCTTCCTGCCCGGCTCGCTGATCGACACGCGCCCCGTCAAGGACCTGACCCCCTACGAGAACAAGACCCTGGAATTCAAGGTCATCAAGCTCGACCGCAAGCGCAACAACGTGGTGCTCTCCCGCCGCGCCGTGGTGGAAGCCTCCATGGGCGAAGAGCGCGCCAAGCTGATGGAAACGCTGAAGGAAGGCGCCATCGTCAACGGCGTGGTCAAGAACATCACCGAGTACGGTGCGTTCGTGGACCTGGGCGGCATCGACGGCCTGCTGCACATCACCGACATGGCATGGCGCCGTGTCCGCCACCCCTCCGAGGTGGTGCAGGCTGGTCAGGAAATCACGGCCAAGATCCTCAAGTTCGACACCGAGAAGAACCGCGTCTCGCTGGGCCTCAAGCAAATGGGCGACGACCCGTGGCTGGGCGTGTCGCGCCGCTACCCCTCGGGCACGCGTCTGTTCGGCAAGGTCACGAACATCGCCGACTACGGCGCGTTCGTCGAGCTGGAGCCCGGCATCGAAGGCCTGGTGCACGTCTCCGAGATGGACTGGACCAACAAGAACGTGGCCCCCTCCAAGCTGGTCAGCCTGGGCGACGAGGTCGAAGTCATGGTGCTGGACATCGACGAAGACAAGCGCCGCATCAGCCTGGGCATGAAGCAGTGCAAGGCCAACCCCTGGCAGGAATTCGCGCAGAACACCAAGCGCGGCGACCGCGTCAAGGGCCCGATCAAGTCCATCACCGACTTCGGCGTGTTCGTGGGCCTGGCTGCCGGCATCGACGGCCTGGTGCACCTGTCCGACCTGTCCTGGAACGAGCCCGGCGAAGCCGCCGTGCGCAACTACAAGAAGGGCCAGGAAGTCGAAGCCATCGTGCTGGCCGTGGACGTGGACCGCGAGCGCATCTCGCTGGGCATCAAGCAGCTCGACCAGGACCCCTTCACCACCTTCGTGACGGTGAACGACAAGGGCCAGATCGTGTCCGGCAAGGTCAAGACGGTTGACGCGCGCGGCGCCGAGATCGATCTGGGCCAGGACATCGTCGGCTACCTGCGTGCCTCGGAAATCTCCCGCGACCGCGTGGAAGATGCCCGCAACGTGCTCAAGGAAGGCGACGAAGTCAGCGCCGTGGTGGTCAATGTGGACCGCAAGACGCGCAACATCCAGCTGTCCATCAAGCAAAAGGACATGGCTGACGAGCAAGGCGCCATGGCCCACCTGTCGGCCCAGTCGGCCAAGGAAAACGCCGGCACGACCAGCCTGGGCGCCCTGCTGCGCGCCAAGCTGGACAACTCCGACAAGTAAGCCATACGGCGACAGCGGCGGGCCCCTGGCGGGCCTGTCCGCAGGCCGGCGCTTCGGCGTCGGCCCCCAGCAGCGGGCGCCTCGGGCGCCCGCTCCTTCTTCAACAGCCCAAAGGCCACAGCCATGACCCGATCCGACCTTGTCGAGGAGCTTGCGGCGCGCTTCGCCCAGCTCACCCAGCGCGATGCCGAGTTCGCCGTCAAGACCATCCTGGATGCCGTGAGCGACGCGTTGGTGCGCGGCCACCGCATCGAGATCCGCGGCTTCGGCAGCTTCTCGGTCAACCACCGTCCACCCCGCATGGGCCGCAACCCCCGCACCGGCCAGGCCGTGCAGATCCCGGAAAAGCGCGTACCCCACTTCAAGCCCGGCAAGGCCTTGCGCGAGGCCGTGGACCAGCGCAACCCGGTCTGAGCCTCCTTCCACTATCAAAGCAATAGCTGCCAGCGCTTGCCGGGAAAGGGCTGGAGGCAGATTTGGCTTGTATCGCGTGACAACCCGCCCATGCACCCCAACGGCCCTGCGTACACGTAGAATGGCCCGGCCAATCGGGACGTGACGCATGAAATACCTGCTGTGGCTGCTCAAGGCAGCCATTTTTTTCACCCTGTTCGCCTTTGCGCTGAACAACCAGCAAAGCGCCACCGTGCATTTCTTCTTTGGCACGCAGTGGACGGCGCCGCTGGTGCTGGTGGTGCTGAGCGCCTTCGCGCTGGGTTTGATCGTGGGCGTGCTGGGCATGGTGCCGCGCTGGTGGCACCACCGCAACGCTGCGCGCCGCACGCCGGCCGGTCCACCCACCGCCGCGACCCCTGCGCCCGCCACACTGCCTCCCTCGGAAACCGAAGCTGCCCTGGCCCAGTCGCCCCTCCATGGAATTTGACCTGAGCTGGATCGTCCTGGGCCTGCCCATCGCCTTCGGCCTGGGCTGGCTGGCCTCGCGGCTGGACATGCGCCAGCTGCGCGAGGACAGCCGCCGCGCGCCCAAGGCTTACTTCAAGGGCCTGAACTACCTGCTCAACGAACAGCAGGACCAGGCTATCGACGCCTTCATCGAGGCCGTGCAGAACGACCCGGACACCACCGAACTGCACTTCGCCCTGGGCAACCTGTTCCGCCGCCGTGGCGAATACAACCGCGCCGTACGCGTGCACGAGCACCTGCTTTCGCGCGGCGATTTGAGCCGTACCGACCGCGAGCGCGCCCAGCACGCGCTGGCGCTGGATTTTCTGAAGGCCGGCCTGCTGGACCGTGCGGAAGACGCCCTGCGCCGCCTGGAAGGCACGGCCTTCGAGGCCCAAGCCCGCATGGCACTGCTGGCCATCTACGAGCGCTCGCGCGACTGGCCCCAGGCGAGCGACATCGCCCAGCGTATGCAGGCCGCGCACCAGGGCGACTTCAGCACCCGCCAGGCGCACTACCTGTGCGAGCAAGCCCTGACCCATGCTTCCCACGGCGAGCTGGATGCCGCGCGCACGCTGCTGGAACGGGCCGTCGACACCGCGCCCCAGGCCGCCCGCGCCCGCATCGAGCTGGCCCGCCTGCACCAGCGCATGGGTAACGCGGATGCCGCGCTGCAGGCCCTGACCAGCCTGGCCGACGCCACCCCCGCAGCCCTGCCCTTGGCCGCATCCCTGCTGGTGGAGGTAGCCGGCCAAGCCGGCAAGGCGCCGCAGGCCCATGCCCTGCTGGTGCACCACTACGAGCAGATGCCGGCGCTGGATCTGCTGGAGGCCATCGTTGCCCTCGAAACCGCTGGGCCCCAGGGCAGCGCCGTGGCACGCGGCTGGTACGTGCGCCACCTGGAGCATGAACCTTCGCTGGTGGCGGCCACGCGCTGGCTGGCCGGCGAGCAACTGGCCCAGCCCGAGGTCCAGCCCCAGGTGCAGCGCGCGCTGGAGCATGCCAGCAAACCGCTGACGCGCTACCGCTGCGCCGCGTGCGGCTTCGAGGCGCGCCAGCACTTCTGGCAATGCCCAGGCTGCCAGACCTGGGACAGCTACCCCGCCCGGCGGGTGGAAGAACTCTAGGGCGCCACTCGCCCGTCTAGGAGGTACCCGATGCGCAAGACCCTCTCTGCAGCGTTGGCCACCCTCTTCCTGGCCCTGCCGGCAGCCGCGCAGCCCGCCACGCCGGGCATCATCGAAGCCAATCAGGCCACTGAAGCGCAGCTCGACGGCGTCAACGGCCTGGGGCCTGCCACCACCCGGCGCATTCTGGCAGCGCGCGGCGAGCGACCCTTCGACGGATGGCGCGACCTGATCGCCCGCGTCAAGGGCATCGGCCCGGCGTCGGCGGCACGCCTGTCGCAGCAGGGCCTGCGGGTAGCCGGGCAGCCCTACGGCGCCGCGCCTGAGCCCGCTCCCCCAGCCGGTCGCTGAGCTGCTCGGCAGTGCCTGCCATGAATGGCCGGTAAGCGCGGCCCAAAGCCCGGCGGCAGCTCGGTTTTTCATAGCACGGCCGCCAGGGACTTACCCCTAAAATGGGCTGCTGATGTCTTTGGTTTTCCTTATCCTGCTGCCCTTCGTCGCAAGCCTGCTGGCCGCCGTGCTGCCGGCCAACGCGCGCAATACGGAGTCCACGCTGGCGGGAGTGGTGGCGCTGTTTTGCACTGTGCAGACGGCCCTGGCGTTTCCAGGCATTCAGGATGGAGGCGTGCTGCGCGAGGACATCGACTGGCTGCCCGCGCTGGGCCTGCAGCTGTCCATCCGTATGGACGGCTTCGCGTGGATGTTCGCCATGCTGATCTTCGGCATCGGCACGCTGGTGGTGTTGTACGCACGCTATTACATGTCGCCGGACGACCCGGTGCCGCGCTTTTTCTCCTTCTTCCTGGCTTTCATGGGCGCCATGGCCGGGGTGGTGCTTTCGGGCAACCTGGTGCTGCTGGTGTTCTTCTGGGAGCTCACCAGCCTGTTCTCCTTCCTGCTGATCGGCTACTGGCACCACCGGCAGGATGCGCGGCGCGGCGCGCGCATGGCGCTGACGGTGACGGCCACGGGCGGCCTATGCCTGCTGGCCGGCGTGCTGGTTCTGGGCCACATCGTGGGCAGCTACGACATGGACCACGTGCTGAAGTCAGCCGAACTGGTGCGCGGCCACCCCTTGTATCTGACGGTGCTGGTGCTGGTGCTGCTGGGTGCCTTCACCAAGAGCGCGCAGTTTCCCTTCCACTTCTGGCTGCCGCACGCCATGGCCGCACCCACGCCGGTATCCGCCTATCTGCACTCGGCCACCATGGTCAAGGCGGGCGTATTCCTGCTGGCGCGGCTGTGGCCCGTACTGGGCGACACCGACGCCTGGTTCTGGCTGGTGGGCGGCGCGGGCGTGTGCACGCTGCTGGTGGGCGGCTACGCGGCCATCTTCCAGAACGACCTGAAGGGGCTGCTGGCTTATTCCACCATCTCGCACCTGGGCCTGATCGTGCTGCTGCTGGGGCTCAACAGCCGGCTGGCGGCCGTCGCGGCCGTGTTCCACATCATGAACCACGCAACGTTCAAGGCCTCGCTGTTCATGGCCGCGGGCATCGTGGACCACGAAAGCGGCACGCGCGATATCCGCCGCCTGTCGGGCCTGCGCGTGATGATGCCCATCACCGCCACGCTGGCCGCCGTGGCCAGCGCGGCCATGGCGGGCGTGCCGCTGCTCAACGGCTTTCTGTCCAAGGAGATGTTTTTTGCCGAAACGGTTTACCTGAACGCCTCGCCGCTGGTGGCCACGCTGCTGCCGGCCGCGGCCACCGTGGCCGGCATGTTCAGCGTGGCCTATTCGCTGCGCTTCGTGCTGGACGTGTTCGGCGGTCCGCCGGCGCGCGACCTGCCGCACGAGCCGCACGAGCCGCCGCACTGGATGCGCGTGCCCGTCGAGCTGCTGGTGCTGATCTGCCTAGTGGTGGGCATCTTCCCCGCCTGGGCCGTGGGCAGCTACCTGAACGCTGCCGCACTGCCCGTAGTGGGCGACCTGCCACCCTTCAGCCTGGCGCTGTGGCACGGGGTGAACACCCCGTTCGTCATGAGCCTGGTGGCGCTGGCGGGCGGCACGGTGCTGTACCTGTTCGTGCGCCGCCAGCGCAGCGCGGGCCTGATGGACGTGCCCCCGCTGATGTACCGCATCGACGGCAAGCGCATCTTCGAGCACGTTCTGGCGCTGCTGTCCAATGCCAGCCGCACGGCCCGCCGCGCACTGTCCACCAGTCGGCTGCAGTGGCAGATGCTGTGGCTGGTGCTGGCCACACTGGTGGCCGGCGCCCTGCCCGTGCTGCTGGCCAGCGGCACGGGCGGCGAGGGCCGCACGCTGCTGCCGGTGTCCGCCTCTTTCGTGCTGCTGTGGACGATAGGGGCCGTGTGCGCTCTGGCAGCGGCCTGGCAGGCCAAGTACCACCGGCTGGCGGCACTCGTTTTCATGGGGGGCGCCGGGCTGTGCGTGTGCATCACCTTCCTGTGGTTCTCCGCGCCCGACCTGGCGCTGACCCAGCTGTCGGTAGAGGTGGTGACCACCATCCTGATCCTGCTCGGCCTGCGCTGGCTTCCCCGGCGCGACGCCAGCCTGCCCGCGGCCGACCCCAGCGCCCTGCAGGCGCGCCTGCGCCGCCTGCGCGACTTGGGCCTGGCGCTGGCGGCCGGCGGCGGCATGGCCTGGCTGGCCATGGCCATGATGAATCGGCCGTTCGCCGCCAGCACCTCCACCTTCTTCCTGCAACGCGCGCTGTCCGAGGGCGGCGGCACCAATGTGGTCAACGTCATGCTGGTGGACTTCCGCGGCTTCGACACCTTCGGCGAAATCGTGGTGCTGGGCATCGTGGCGCTGACGGTGTATGCGCTGCTGCGGCGCTTTCGTCCCGCCGGCGAAGCCATGGACCTGCCCGAGCAGCAACGCTACCTGCCCGCCGACCTGCAGACCGACCTGCTGAACCCGCGCGGCGCCGCCGACACAGCCATCGGCTACCTGATGGTGCCGGCCGTGCTGGTGCGTCTGCTGCTGCCCTTCACGGCGCTGGTGGCCGTCTACCTGTTCATGCGCGGGCACGACAAGCCGGGCGGCGGCTTCGTGGCCGGCCTGGTGTTCTCCGTCGGCCTGGTGCTGCAGTACATCGTCTCCGGCACCGCTTGGGTGGAAGCGCACATGCGCCTGTTCCCACGCCGCTGGATCGCCGCCGGCATGCTGCTGGCCCTGGGCACCGGCCTGGGCTCAGTGGTGCTGGGCTACCCCTTCCTGACCAGCCACATGGCGCACCTGCACCTGCCACTGGTGGGCGACGTGCACCTGGCCAGCGCCATCTTCTTCGACGCCGGCGTGTTCGCCCTGGTCGTGGGGGCAACGCTGCTGATCCTCACCGCCATCGCCCACCAATCGGTGCGCAGCCACCGCTGGCATGCGCGCCTGCTGGAGGAGGAACAGCTGGCCCTGTCGGCCGTCGTCAGCTACGACGACGAGCCCGCACACGCACCCAAGGGAGCACGCTGATGGAACTCATACTGGCGCTGGCCATCGGCGTGCTCACCGGCTCGGGCGTGTGGCTGCTGCTGCGCCCGCGCACCTTCCAGATCATCATGGGCCTGTCGCTGCTGTCGTACGCCGTGAACCTGTTCATCTTCAGCATGGGCCGCCTCGGCCTGGCCGTGGGCAAGGAGCCGGTCCTCATCCCCGGCGTGCCGCAAAACCTGCAGAACTACGCCGACCCGCTGCCCCAGGCGCTGGTGCTCACCGCCATCGTCATCGGCTTTGCCATGACGGCGCTGTTCCTGGTGGTGCTGCTGGCCTCGCGCGGCATCAGCGGCACCGACCATGTGGACGGCACCCAGGCCCCGGGCAGCCAGGAAATGCCATGAGCCTGTTGCTATCCGAGCTGGCCGGCCGCTTCATGCCACACCTGATGCTGGCGCCGATCGCGCTGCCGCTGTTCACCGCCACGCTCACGCTGCTGATGCGCGAAGAACGCCAGCGCGTCAAGCTGGCGCTGAACATCGCCTCCACGGCGCTGGGCCTGCTGATCGCCGTGGCGCTGCTGCGCTGGACGCACCAGGCCAGCTCTCCTGCCGGCATGGGCGTGTACCTGCAGGGCAACTGGGCGGCGCCGTTCGGCATCGTGCTGGTGCTGGACCGCCTGAGCGCGCTGATGCTGGTGCTGACCAGCGCCATCGCCCTGTGCGCCATCGTCTTCGCCGGCACGCGCTGGCACCGCGCGGGCGTGCACTTCCACACGCTGTACCAGCTGCAGCTGATGGGCCTGGCGGGTGCCTTCCTGACCGGCGACCTGTTCAACCTGTTCGTGTTCTTCGAGATCATGCTGGCCGCCTCCTACGGGCTGCTGCTGCATGGCTCGGGGCGGGCGCGCGTGCAGTCGGGCCTGCACTACATCGCCATCAACCTGGCCGCATCCTCGCTGTTCCTGGTCGGCGCCTCCATGCTGTACGGCATCACCGGCACGCTGAACATGGCCGATCTGGCGCGCTGCGTGCCGCTGGTCGCCGCGCAGGACTTGGGCTTGCTGCACGCGGCTGCCGGCATCCTGGCGACCGCCTTCCTGATCAAGGCCGCCGTGTGGCCGCTGAACTTCTGGCTGGTGCCCGCCTACAGCGCCGCCACGGCCCCCGTGGGTGCGCTGTTCGCCGTGATGACCAAGGTCGGCATCTATACCCTGCTGCGCCTGTGGACGCTGATGTTCGGCAGCGAGGCCGGCGCCTCCGCCCTGTTCGGTGGCGCCTGGCTGGTGGGCGCTGGCATGGTGACCATGGCCTTCGGTGCCATCGGCATGATGGCCTCGCAGCGGGCGACGCAGCAGGCGGGTTTTGCGGCGCTGCTGTCCTCCGGCACGGTGCTGGCGGCGGCCGGCTTCGGCCAGAACCAGCTCACGGCCGCCATGCTGTACTACCTGCCTGGCTCCACCATGGCGATTGCCGCGCTGTTCCTGCTGGCCGACCTGATCGAGCGCTGGCGCACCGACGGCACGGCGCTGAGCGCCGACGATGGCGAGGAAGCCCCTTTCCTCACGCCCGAGCTGGTGCCGGGCTCCGGCCTGAACCTGGACGACGAGGAAGAAGTGCTGGTCGGCCGCGCCATTCCCGCCGCCGCCGCGCTGCTGGGCCTGGCCTGGTTGATGTGCACCCTGGTCATCGCCGGCATGCCGCCGCTGTCGGGCTTCGTGGGCAAGTTCGCCATGCTGACGGCCCTGCTCAACCCGCTGGGCCTGGGCTCGTCCGCCGGAGTGCGGCCCGGCGCGGCCGGCTGGGCGCTGCTGGCGCTGCTGATCGGCACGGGGCTGCTGTCGCTCATGGCCCTGACGCGCGCCGGCATACGCCACTTCTGGACCACCTCGGAACGGCTGGCGCCGCGCCTGCATGTGCTCGAGGGCCTGCCCGTGGCCGCGCTGCTGTCGGCCTGCGTGGCGCTCACCCTGGGCGCCGAGCCCGTGATGCGCTTCACCCAGGCGGCGGCCAATTCCCTGCACGCGCCGGACACCTACATCCGTGCCGTGCTGCAGACGCAGCCCGTGCCCAGCCCCACGGCCGCGCCCGTCCCGTCCGTCACGCCGGGAGCGGCCCAATGATCAAGAAGCTGCTGCCCGCCCCGCTGGTCTCGCTGGGCCTGTTCATCGTCTGGCTGGTGCTCAACCACTCCACCAGCGCCGGCCACCTGCTCCTGGCGGCGCTGCTGGCCGTGGCGCTGCCGCTGGTGTTCGCCTCGCTGCGGCCGCAATCGGTGCGCGTGAGCCGGCCGCTGACCATCCTGCGACTGTGCTTCATCGTGATGGTGGATACGACCGAGTCCAACATCGCCGTGCTGCGTGCGCTCCTGCGTCCGGGCCCGCCGCGCCACGCCTCGGACTTCGTGACCATCCCGCTGGAGCTGCGCGACCCCAACGCCCTGGCTGTGCTGGCGATGATCGTGTGCATCACGCCCGGTACCTCCTGGGCCGAGCTGTCGCTGGACCGTTCGCTGCTCATGCTGCACGTGCTGGAGGTGCACGACGCCGAAGCCATCGTGCAGCACGTAAAGACCCGCTACGAGCGACCGCTGATGGAGATTTTCGAGTCATGACCAGCCCCGTCCTGTCCTGGGCGCTGCCCGCCGCCATGCTGGTGCTGGCACTGGCCATGGTGCTGTGCCTGGCGCGCGTGGCCTGGGGCCCGAACGCGCAGGACCGCATCCTGGCACTGGACTGCATGTACCTGAACGGCATGCTGTTCATGCTGCTGCTGGGCATGTACTACAGCAGCACCAACTACTTCGAGGCGGCCATGCTGATCGCCCTGCTGGGCTTCGTCAGCTCCACCGCGCTGGCCAAGTTCCTGCTGCGCGGGGAGGTGATCGAATGACGCCCGCGACTCCCCTGCCCCTGTGGCTGGACATCGCCATTTCGGCGCTGGTGCTGGCCGGGGCCTTCGTGGCCTTCATGGGCTCGTTCGGACTGCTGCGCCTCAAGAGCTACTTCGAGCGCGTGCACGCCCCGTCCATCATCGCCACGCTGGGCTGCTGGCTCACCATGCACGCCACGCTGATCTACTTTTCGGTCACGGACAAGCTGGCCCTGCACGCGCTGCTGATCGCCCTGTTCATCGCCGTGACGGTGCCCGTCACCACCATCTTCCTGATGCGCGCGGCGCTGTTCCGGGCCCGGCGCATGGGCGAGAAGGTGCCGCCCAGCCTGAGCCGCACCACGCACATCTACGAGGGCGAGCAGGACTCCTGAGCCCACTGACGCAGCACTATCAAAAGAGTAGCTGCCAGCGCTTGATGCATAAGGGTTTGAGGCCGATTTGACCCCAAACCCCTGCAAAACACTTCAGGCCGCCCCGAAGCCCCCGCCGCCCGGCGTCTGGATCTCGAACACATCGCCCGGCTCCATGCTCACCTGGGCGATGTGCTGCAGCGCCTCCACCCGCCCGCCCGCGCGCACCACGCGGTTCACGCCCGGCGCGCCGGCTTCGCCCCCGGCCATGCCGAAGGCTCCGTGCACCCGGCCGTTGGACAGGATGCTGGCCGTCATGGGCGCCAGGAAGCGCACACGCCGCACGCCGCCGTCGCCGCCCGCCCAGCGCCCCCCGCCGCCCGAACCCTTGCGGATGGCAAAGCTCTCCAACAGCACGGGAAAGCGGAACTCCAGCACCTCCGGATCGGTCAGGCGCGAGTTGGTCATGTGCGTCTGCACCACGCTGGTGCCGGCAAAGCCGCCCACCAGCGCGCCGACGTCGTCGAACTCACCGCCCGCACCGCTGCCGCCGGAGATGGTCTCGTAGTACTGGTAGCGCTCGTCACCGAAGGTGAAGTTGTTCATCGTGCACTGGCTGGCCGCCGACACGCCCAGGGCACCCAGCAGCGCGTTGGTGATGCATGACGACGTCTCCACGTTGCCCGCCACCACCGAGGCCGGCGGATTCGGATTGAGCATGCAACCCGGCGGGATGATGACCTCCAGCGGCTTGAGGCAGCCGGCGTTCAGCGGAATGTCGTCATCCACCAGCGAGCGGAACACATAGAGCACGGCCGCCATGCACACCGCCGTGGGCGCATTGAAGTTGTTGGCCTGCTGGGCGCTGGTGCCGGTGAAGTCGATCACGGCGCTGCGCTGCGCCGCATCGATGCGCACCGCCACGGTGATCTGCGCGCCGTTGTCCAGCGGCAGCGTGAAGCGGCCATCCGACAGGCGTGCGGCCAGGCGCGTGATGGCGCGGCGCACCGATTCCTCGGCGTTGTCCTGCACGTGCTGCATGTAGGCCTGCACCACGGGCAGGCCGAACTGCTGGACCATGCGCTGCAGTTCCTGCACACCCTTTTCGTTGGCGGCGATCTGCGCCTTCAGGTCGGCCAGGTTCTGCTGCGGGTTGCGGCTGGGATACTCGCCGCCCTGCAGCAGGGCGATGATGCGCTCCTCCTGCAGCACGCCGGCCTCCACCAGCTTCACGTTGTCCAGCTGCACGCCTTCTTCTTCGATGCGGGTGGAAAACGGCGGCATGGAGCCCGGCGTGACCCCGCCCACGTCGGCATGGTGGCCGCGGCTGCCCACGTAGAAGGTGGGTTCGGCCGCATCGCCGATGTAGACCGGCGTGATGACGGTGATGTCCGGCAGGTGTGTGCCACCGTGGTAGGGGTCGTTCAGCACAAAGACATCGCCGCGCTGCATGCGGCCACGGTTGCGCTCGATCACGGTGCGGATGCTCTCGCCCATGGACCCCAAGTGCACCGGCATGTGCGGCGCGTTGGCGATCAGCAGGCCCTGGCCGTCAAACAGCGCGCACGAGAAGTCCAGCCGCTCCTTGATGTTGACGGAGTAGGCCGTGTTCTGCAGCTGCAAGCCCATCTGCTCGGCGATGTTCATGAACAGGTTGTTGAACACTTCCAGCAGCACCGGGTCCACCGTGGTGCCGGCGGCCTGGCGCGCCGGGCGCGGCGCGTGCCGGGTCAGCAGCAGGTGATCCAGCGCGGTCAAGCGGGCGCGCCAGCCCGGCTCGACCACGGTGGTGGCGTTCTTCTCGGCAATGATGGCCGGGCCGTCGATCTCGTCGCCGGGCCGCAGCTCGTCCCGCACCACCAGGGCCGCGTCGTGCCAGGCGGGGGTGCCATCGATGCCGGTGGTGAACACGCGCACCGTCTCGCGCCGCGGCACCTCGCGCGGCGGGTGCAGTTCATGCGTGCGCTCGGAGGCCACGTCGGCGGCCAGCACGGCCTCGACCGACACCGCCTCCACCACCAAAGCCTTGCCCTGCATCAGAAAGGCAAAACGCTGGCGGTAGGCCGCCTCGAACGCCGCCGTCACGGCGGCCAGATCGCCAAAGGGAACGACCAGGGCCGAGTCCGTGCCTTCGTAGCGCAGGTGCACGCGCCGGCGCACGTCCACCACGCCGGAGGCCACCTGCTCGCTGGCCACTTGCGCCTGCGCGGCCTCGGCCAGCGCGTCCAGCGCGGCGGCAATTTGCGGCATGGCCGAATCGTGCAGCCGCAGCTCCAGCGCCTGCTCGCGCATCACGCTCTGGTCGGCCAGGCCCATGCCGTAGGCTGACAGCACGCCCGCCAGCGGGTGCACCAGCACCTGCGGCATGGCCAGCGCATCGGCCACCAGGCAGGCGTGCTGCCCGCCCGCGCCGCCAAAGCACTGCAGCGTGTAGCGCGTCACGTCGTAGCCGCGCGCCACCGAGATCTTCTTGATGGCATTGGCCATCTGCTGCACGGCGATCTGGATGAAGCCGTGGGCCACGTCCTCGCCGCTGCGGCCGGTCTGCGCGGCCAGCGCGGCGAAGCGCTCCTGCACCACCAGGCCGTCCAGCGCCTCGTCGGCCGCCGGGCCGAACACCCGCGGGAAATACGCCGGCTGGATCTTGCCGACCATGACGTTGGCATCCGTCACCGCCAGCGGCCCGCCGCGGCGGTAGCTGGCCGGGCCGGGGTGCGCGCCAGCGCTGTGCGGCCCGACGCGAAAGCGCGCCCCATCGAATGCCAGGATGGAGCCGCCGCCCGCTGCCACCGTGTGGATGCTCATCATGGGCGCACGCATGCGCACGCCCGCCACCTGGGTCTCGAACTCGCGCTCGAACTCGCCCGCGAAGTGGCTGACATCGGTGGACGTTCCGCCCATGTCGAAGCCGATCACGCGCACGTCCTGGCCCGCTTCGCCGAAGGCCATCTGCGCCGTGCGCGCCATGCCGACGATGCCGCCGGCCGGGCCGGACAGGATGGCGTCCTTGCCCTGGAAGTGGTGCGCCTCGGTCAGACCGCCCGAGGACTGCATGAAAAACAAAGGCACGCCGGGCATCTCGGCCTCCACCTGCTCCACATAGCGCCGCAGGATGGGCGACAGGTAGGCATCGACCACCGTGGTGTCGCCGCGGCTGACGAACTTCATCAGCGGGCTGGTGGTGTGCGAGACGCTGACCTGCGTAAAGCCTGCTTCGCGCGCCAGGCGCGCGGCCGCCTCCTCGTGCTGGGTGTAACGCCAGCCATGCATGAAGACGATGGCCACGCTGCGCAGGCCCGCGTCGTGGGCGGCCCACAGGCGCTCGCGCAGGTGGTCTTCCTCCAGCGGCTGCAGCACCTCGCCATGCGCGCCGATGCGCTCCTGCGCCTCGATCACGCGCTCGTACAGCAGCTCGGGCAGGACGATGTGGCGGTCGAACAGGCGCGGGCGGTTCTGGTATGCGATGCGCAGCGCGTCGCGAAAGCCGCGCGTGGTGACCAGCAGCGTGGGTTCGCCCTTGCGCTCCAGCAGCGCATTGGTAGCCACCGTGGTGCCCATCTTCACGCACTCCACCTGCTGCGGCGTGACGGGCGCACCCGGGGGCAGGCCCAACAGGTGGCGGATGCCGGCCACCGCCGCGTCGCGGTACTGCTCGGGGTTGTGCGACAGCAGCTTGTGCGTGACCAGCTCCCCATGGGGGCCGCGGCCCACGATGTCCGTGAAGGTGCCGCCCCGGTCCACCCAGAACTGCCAGAATTTCGATGCCATGCGCAAAGCTCCTCAGGGAATGGCCGGCCCGCCACCGGTGCCGCACCGGCGAAACCGCCACAATTTACCGATAATTTATAGGCAAATCATGCATCACCCCTACGGGACAATTACCAGCCCCGCGCCGCTGCTGGACGTGACGCTGGAGCGCACCCTGCATGTCTGGGTGCAGCGTTTCTCGCAGCCACAGTGGCGCGGCCGGCACCTGCAGGGCTGGCTGTTCGAGGGCGCCGCGGCCCGCCGCGAGGCCGAGCGCCAGCTGGCGGCCGTCGGCGTGCAGGCGCAGCTGCACAGCGCCTACAAGCCTCTGGTGCAGCACTTCATCGACCAGGTGGACAGCACGCAGCTGGCCGCCGCACATGTGCACTACCCGCGCGCGGCCGCGGGCGAGCAGCGTCGCTTCGCCCTGGAGGCCTACCCCCTGGGCAGCCTGCTGCCCGAAGGCGGCGTGCAGCTGTCGCAGCGCGCGGACGACCAGCCGTGGTACGACGTGCAGCTGCACCTGAAAGACGGCCGCAGCCTGCACCAGCGCGTGTACGCGCCCAACCGCCGCCACACGGATGCAGCCGGCGACGCCGTGCTCTCGCCCACGGGCTGGCTGCGCGTGGGAACCGCGCCGGGCCTTGCCGACCTGATCGACGAGGCCGTCACCACCGACTACGAGCAGGCCTTCGCCCTGGCCATGCAGGCCGTGCGCAGCCAGCCCTGGCCGCAGCAGGAGCCGTACTTCGAGCGGCTGGACATCCGCATCGACCTGCCCGGCTACGAGCAGCCACTGGACTGGGCCGGCGAGACCGTGAGCACGCTGGAGGCGCTGCACGAGGAGCTGTACTTCTCGCTGCTGGAATTTTTCCAGCAGCACAGCGGCCGGCCCACCGGCGACCGGCGCCTGCAACCCGGCCAGATCGTGCCGGACGTGCGCGGCGGTGCCGACGCCGTGCGCGTGCACGTGGCACTGCGCGCCTTCGACGCACCGGCGCAGGATGCGCTGGCCGCGCCCACGGAGGACAACCAGCCTCTGCACCTGCTGGCCACCGCCCCTTCGCCCGAGCGCATCGTGCAGACCCTGCACGCCTGGCCGGCCGAGCGCTTCAGCGCGCCCACGCGCCAGGGCCGCACGGTCTGGGGCCAGTACCACGCGGGCAGCCAGCACCCGGTCTTCATCAGCGCGGGCCAGCACGCCAACGAGACCTCGGGCGTCGTCGGCGCGCTGCGCGCCGCGCAGGCGCTGCAGGCGCAGCCCGGCGCGCACTTCGCCCTGGTCGCGCTGGAGAACCCCGACGGCTACGCCCTGCATCGCGAGCTGTGCACGCATCACCGCGATCACATGCACCACGCCGCGCGCTATACCGCCCTGGGCGACGACGTGGAATACCGCGACCGCGAGCCGCTGCTGGAGCGCCTGGTGCGCCAGGAGGCGCTGGCCCGCTCGGGCGCGCGGCTGCACGTCAACCTGCACGGCTACCCCGCGCACGAGTGGACGCGCCCCCTGTCGGGCTACGTGCCGCGCGGCTTCGGGCAGTGGATGCTGCCCAAGGGTTTCTTCCTGATCCTGCGCCACCATGTCGGCTGGCAGCAGCCCGCCCGCGCGCTGCTGGAGGCCGTGTGCCAACGGCTGGCCGACGTGCCCGGGCTGGCCGAGTTCAACGCGCGCCAGCGCGCACTGTATGAACTGCACGCCGGGCCCATGCCCTTCGAGGTGCTGCACGGCATCGCCTGCATGCAGTCGGAAACCACGCACGACGCGCCGGTCACGCTGATCACCGAGTTCCCCGACGAGACGGTGCACGGCGCTGCCTTCCAGTTCGCGCACACCGTGCAGAGGGAAACGGCGCTGGCGGCGGTGCACGAGTGGCAGCGCATCATGGACGCGCACCAGGGCTGAGGCCTGGCCAGCCCCGCGGTAGCGCGCGGACAAGAAGCTGGCAGCGGCGTACGATGGACCTTCCTTTTTTCGTGCTTCAACCCACTTTCCAAGGAGAACGCCATGGCCACCAAGCTCGCCGTCATCTATTACTCCACCTATGGCACCAACTACCAGATGGCCCAGATCGCGGCCGAAGCGGCCAAGGCCGCTGGCGCCGAAGTGCGTCTGCTGAAGGCGGCGGAAACGGCGCCGGCCGCGGTGGTGGCCGGCCAGGAAGCCTGGAAGGCCCAGCAGGACAAGATGGCCGACGTGCCCACCGCCACGGCGCAGGACATGGAGTGGGCCGATGCGTACCTGATCTCCGCCCCCACCCGCTTCGGCATCATGGCCAGCCAGATGCGCGCCTTCATCGACACGCTGGGCGGCGTCTGGGCCAAGGGCGGCCTGGCGAACAAAGCCATCTCGGCCATGACCTCGGCGCAGAATGCCCACGGCGGGCAGGAAACGACGCTGCTGTCCTTCTACGCCACGGCCATGCACTGGGGCGCCATCGTGGTCGCCCCCGGCTACACCGACCCGGTGATCTTCAAGACCGGCGGCAACCCCTACGGCTATTCGCACAAGCAGGGCGACGAGTTCACTGACGACGTGAAGGCGGCCATCGGCCACCAGGCGCGGCGCCTCGTCGAAGTGGCCGGCAAGATCCGCTAGCCACCACCCTCAGCCGTGCCGCATGCATCATTTTTGATAGCTGCTTGCGCTTGACTGGCGCGGCTTGCAGCCGATTTTTGCTCTAAACCGCGCCGCCTGCAGGCGGTTTCAGTGCGCAGGCGCGGCCGGCGGCGCGCCGGCACTCTCCACCACGGCGATGCGCCGGCGCAGGGCCTGCGCCAGGGCCGCATCGCCCGCCGCCCGGGCTTGCTGCTCGCCGGCCAGCAGCCATGCCAGCACCGGACGGCGCCAGCCCTGCTCCGACGCGGTATCGGCCGCCAGGGCCAGCAGCCGCGGCGTGGCGCGGCCGGCCTGCACGGCGGCGCCCGCGGCCACCAGGCGGGCCAGTGGATCGGCCACGGCGGCGATCGCGGCCTCGCCGCCAGCCGCTGCCGCGCGCTGCGCCGGGGGCAGCAGCGCTGCCTCGGACGGCCGGCCGGCCAGGTAGTCGGCATAGGCCAGCAGCTCGGGGTCGCCCACGTCAGCGCGCAGCGCCTCGAAGGCCGGGCAGCCGGTGGCCTGCAGGCTGGCCACCTCGGCCGCGCAGCGCATCAGCTCCAGCCGCGCCAGCAGCTCGGGGCGGCCGGTGCGCGAGACCTCGGCGCGCGCGCGCGTCCACTCCAGCGCCGCCACGCGGCTGTCGCCGGACAAATAGGCCTGGGTAGCGCGCTCGGCAGCGTCGTGCGCGTCCATGCGCCACTGCGGCGGGGGGGGCTTGCCGGCGCAGCCGGCGGCCAGGGCGATCAGCAGGACGAGAGGTGCGGCAAGGCGGGTCATGGCAGCTTGAGCTCCGTGTCGCGGGCAAAGGGCCACTTGCGGTTGATCTCGTTCACCAGGCCTTCGACCTTGCGCAGGCTGGCTTCGACCTCGGCGCGCAGCGCGCCCAGGTCGGTGGTGGCCTCGCGGGCGTTGGCACCCACGGCCTGGGCCTCGGCCAGCACGGCGTCCACCTTGACCAGGCTGCCGCGCGCATCGGCCAGCAGGCCGTTGAGCTGCAGCACGGCGGCGCGCACCTCGGGCACCAGGCCGGCGTCCTGGCCGCTGCCGAAGACCTGCTTGTCGGCCTTGGCGGCGATGCCGTCCAGGCGCGCCAGCAGCTGGTTGGTGCGCTCCAGCGTTGCCAGGATCTTGCGCGCCTCGCCGTCGCCGCCGGCCAGCACGGACAGCGCCCCGCCCGGGCCGTTCAGCCGCTCGGTCAGCGTGCGCACATTGCCCAGCGCGCCGCCCAGGGCGGAGTCGCTGGCCGTGAGATGGTTGAGGTTTTCCAGCAGCTCGCGCGCGTCGGCCATCAGGCGCGGGATCTCGGCCGTGGCGTCGCCGCGCAGCACCGGGCGCACGGCGCCGTCCTCCAGCGGCGGGTCGGTCATCACGCCGCTGTAGGCCTTGATGGTGGTGCCGCCGACGATGCCGCGCACCAGCGTGAACACGCTGGATGTGCGCAGCCAGTGCGCGTCGCGCTGCGCCACGTCCACGACGATGCGCACCTCGCCGCCCTCGGCCAGGCCCAGGGAGCGCACGCGGCCGATGGGAAAGCCGGAGAAGGTCATGTCCATGCCCACGGACACGCCCTCGGAGTCGTCGGCCGTCAGCACCAGGCGCTGCGTGGGCTCGAAGGCGCCGCGGGCATACAGCAGGTAAAACCCCGAGCCCACGACGAGCACCAGGGTGAACAGCAGCAGCGCCGTCGCCTTGGCGCGCAGGTGGGCTACGGGGCGCAGCAGTTCGTCGCCGGGCAGCGCCTGGTGCGCGTGGGGCGGTTGCGGAGGAGTGGGCTCGGTCATCGCAAAAAAGGTCAGTAGTAGTTGCTCATCAGCGAGATCACCTCGATGAGCAGCAGCACGGCGAACATGCGCGCCAGCCCGCCCAGCTCGGAATCGGGCTGCTGGGCGCGCCGGGCGTCACCGCTCTCGTACAGCCCGGAGGCCAGCGGAATGAGGGCCACGGCCATGCTGAAGAACAGCGTCTTGAGCGCGAACACCAGCGTGATCTGCGGCGCGAACACATGGCCGAACATGCGCGTGTAGGCGGCGATGCCGGCGGTGGTGAAGCCGTACACGCCCAGGTAGGCCATGACCAGCGCCACCACGCACGACAGCGCCGCCAGCGTGATGCTGGCGTAGATGCCGGCCACCACGCGTGGCATCACCTCCATGCGCACCGGGTCGGCGCCGCGCTGCTGCAGCGCCTGCAGGTGCCCGCTTTGGCGCATCAGCGCCAGCTGCGTGCCGGCAGGAATGGTGGCGCGCATGGCCACGAACAGGGCGGCGGTGAGCGGGATCAGCTCCAGCACCAGCACGCGGATGACCATCTCCAGCGCATAGCGCGACAGGCCGTAGCTGAAGGCCGTCACCACCACGATGCGGGTGATGACCAGCGCCAGCAGCGCCGCCAGCACCGTGAAGCCCAGCAGGATGGGTGCCGTGCCCTGGTACATGTGGCGCGCCAGCCGCCAGCGCGTGCCGCGCGAGTAGCTGGAGGGCGACAGCATCAGCACCAGCACCACCGCGCCCAGGTAGAAGATGCGCGACCAGGCCAGCGCCCAGCGCCGGGCCGTGCGCATCAGACGCTCGTGCAGGTGCAGCGGGTGGCGCAGTGCAGTCATGCACGCATCATAGGGGAGCGGCGCGGCACTGAGAATGAAACAGGCCTGTAACGCCCGCCAGTCAAGCGCTGGCAGCTAGCTTTTACATAGCAAAACAGTCCGCTCTGCCGCGGCCCGCGCATCAGACGTGCCGCCGGGCCGCGGGCGCCGGGGCCGGCACGGGCTCGGCGTCGGCGCGCTCGTGCAGCGCCTCGATCACGTGGCACTGCCCGCCCGTGCCGTCGCAGCGGCTGCGCAGGTGCTGCAGCTCGCGCTCCAGCACATGCAGCTCGGACAGGCGGGTGCGCACGTGCTCCAGGTGCCCGTCCAGCGTGGCGCAGGCGGCGTGGTCGGCGCCTTCGTCATGCACCCTGCGCGCATCGAGCTGCAGCAGGGTGCGCACCTCGTCCAGCGACATGTCCATGGCCCGGCACAGCCGCACGAAGCGCAGGCGGTGCACCTCCTCGTCGCTATACAGGCGGTAGCGGTTCTCGGCCCGCGCCTGGCCGCGCAGCAGGCCTTCCTTCTCGTAGTAGCGGATGTTGGCCGGCGGCACGCCCGACAGGCGGGCGGCATCGCCGATGCGGTGGCGGGGGCTTTGTGTGTCCATGCTTGACATTGAAGTGACTTCAAGGTTTCCAATGATCGCATGAACCCGCGACAACACGCCCACGCACATCCCCACGGCGCGCATGCGCACCCACACGACCACGGCCCCGCTCACGCCCAGGCCCATGCACCGGCCTGTGGCTCTTGCGCCGCCGACGGCGACGATGGCCATGACCACGGCGCCCTGCCCGGTTGGCCGCGCATCGCCGCCGCCCTGGTGCTGGCCGCCGGCGCCGAAGCTGCGCACTGGCTGCAGCAGGACGTACTGGGCATGGCGCTGGCCGTGGTGGCCATCGCCCTGTCCGGCCTGGGCGTGTACCGCTCCGGGCTCAAGGACCTGGCGCGGCTGCGCCTGGGCATCAACGCGCTGATGGCCGTGGCCGTCACCGGCGCAGTGCTGATCGGCCAGTGGCCCGAGGCGGCCATGGTCATGGCCCTGTACGTCGCCGCCGAGCGCATCGAGCACGGCGCCATGGACCGCGCCCGCAACGCCATCCGCGGCCTGCTCGACCTGGCGCCCGAGGCCGCCGACGTGGTGCAGGACGGCGGCGGCACCACCCGCGTGCCGGTCGCCCAGGTGGCCCTGGGCGCGCTGGTGCGCATCGCCCCCGGCGCGCGCGTGCCGCTGGACGGCAGCGTCACGCGCGGCACGAGCGCGGTCAACCAGGCCCCCATCACCGGCGAGAGCCAGCTGGCCGACAAGGGCCCGGGCGACCCGCTGTACGCCGGCAGCGTGAACCAGCACGGCGAGCTGTTCATGCAGGTGACGGCGCTGCCCACCAGCACGCTGCTGGCGCGCATCGTCCACGCCGTGGAGCAGGCACAGGCCAGCCGCGCGCCCGCACAGCGCTTCGTGGACCGCTTTGCCGCCGTCTACACGCCCCTGGTCTTCGTGGCGGCGCTGGCTTTGGGCCTGCTGGCGCCCGTGGTGATGGGCTGGAGCTGGCACCAGTCCGCCTACCAGGCCCTGGCCCTGCTGGTCATCGCCTGCCCCTGCGCGCTGGTGATCTCCACGCCCGTCACCGTGGTCAGCGCCCTCACGGCGGCGGCGCGCCGCGGCATCCTGATCAAGGGCGGCAGCGCGCTGGAGGCGGCGCGCGGTCTGCGCTCCATCGCCCTGGACAAGACCGGCACGCTGACCACCGGCCACCCCACGCTGGTGCACTGGCAGACCGTGGGCAGCGCCGATGCGCAGGCCGCCGCGGCCGTCGCCTGGCAGCTGGCCAGCCGCTCCGACCACCCGGTCTCGCGCGCCATCGCCGCCGGCCTGCCGCCTGGCCGGCCGGACGGCGCCGCCGACGTGCACGCCCTGCCCGGACGCGGCGTTCAGGCGGTTATCGACGGCCGTCGCTGGGTGCTGGGCAATCTGCGCCTGGTGCGCGAGATGGGCCTGGAGAACCCGGCACTCACCGAGCAGCTGGCCGCGCACGAGCAGCAGGGCCGCACCGTCACCCTGCTGGCCAGCGACCAGGCCGTGCACGCCCTGTTCGCGGTGGCCGATCCGCTGCGCGCCCACGCCCCCGAGGCTCTGGCGCAGCTCAAGGCCTTGGGCGTGCAGCCCGTGGTGCTGAGCGGCGACAACCCCGCCACCGTGCAGGCGCTGGCGCGCGCCGCCGGCATAGCGGACGCGCGCGGCGGCTTGCTGCCCGAGGACAAGCTGCAAGCCCTGGCCGATCTGCAGGTCCGTCACGGACCCACCGCCATGGCCGGCGACGGCATCAACGACGCGCCGGCCCTGGCCCGCGCCGACGTCGGCTTTGCCATGGGCGGAGCGCACAGCACCGGCATGGCCATGGAAACGGCCGACGTGGTGCTGATGAACGACGACCTGCGCCGCATCCCCGACACTGTGGTGCTGGCCCGCCGCGCGCACCGCGTGCTGTGGCAGAACATCCTCCTGGCGCTGGGCGTGAAGGCGGTGTTCTTCGCCCTGGCCCTGATGGGCCTGGCCACCATGTGGATGGCCGTGGTGGCCGACATGGGCGTCAGCCTGGCCGTAGTGGCCAACGGCCTGCGCCTGCGCGGCGGCGCCGGCACCCCGCCCCCGCGCGAAGGAGACGCACGATGAAACCCCAGGACACGATCACCAAGATGCAAAAGAACCTGCCCGGCAGCGCCGCCGGCCGCCAGCGCCAGCACGCCGCCTTCGAGCACCTGCTGGCCGCCTTCGCCGCCAGCAGCGCCGAGCCGCCGGCCCAGCGCTGGCACTACCTGGAGGCGGCCCACGTGCTGGGACAAAACCGCTTCACGCTGCACTGGCGCGCGCACTGGCACATGCTGCGCTACGCCCGCCAGCTGGGCGACGCGTTCGAGACGCGCGGCCAGTGGGCACGCCTGGCATTGACCGTCGTCGGCCATGTCGTGCGCCGGCTGCCCCAGGGCAACACCGGGCGGGCCATCGTGCCGGCGCTGCAGTCCATGGTGCCGTCGGCGCCGGTGCGCGAGCGCATCGCCCAGGCCATGGCGGCCGTGGCGCCGCACAGTGCCGAGGCGCTGGCGCAGCGACAGGCGCCGCCACCGGCGCGGCAGGGCTGAGGGCGGCGCAAGGGTTTTTTCATTCAAATCAGCCTCAAACCCTTATCCATCAAGCGCCAGCAGCTATTTTAGTAATAGCACTTCGACACCCGGGCGCGCGGTCCTTCTTGATGCATCTCAAGGCGCTGCGGCGCGTCCGGTGCTGCAATCGCTGACGCCGCCCGCCACCCCGGCGTCCACTCTGCCGCCATGACATCCACCGCCCTCGCCGCCCTCGCCGCTCCCGCCGTGACCGCCCACACCCGCACCGAAGACGCCGTGGCCATCGCCGCGGGGGTGACGATGATCTCCGTCGGCGTGGCCTTCCTGGCCAGCGCCGGGCTGCTCACCGGCGGCATGGCGGGGCTGGCCTTCCTGCTGCACTACGCCACGGGCATAGGCTTTGGCAAGCTGTTCTTCGTGCTCAACCTGCCGTTTTACTGGCTGGCGCTGCGCCGCATGGGGCTGGCGTTCACGCTCAAGACCTTTGCCGCGGTGGCCCTGCTGTCGGTGCTGGCGGACCTGCAGACGCGCTTTCTGCAGATCAACCAGCTGCAGCCGCTGTACGCCGCGCTCACCGGCGGGCTGATCATGGGCATGGGTTTCCTGGTGCTGTTTCGCCACCGCTGCAGCCTGGGCGGGGTGGGCATCCTGGCCCTGTACCTGCAGGACCGGCACGGCTGGCGCGCCGGCAAGGTGCAGATGGCCGTGGACTGCTGCATCGTCGCCGCCGCGCTTTTCACCGTGGAGCCGACGCGCGTGCTGTGGTCCATCGTCGGCGCCGTGGCGCTGAACCTGGTGCTGGCCATGAACCACCGCCCGGGCCGCTACATGGCCGCCTGACACGCGCTGGCGAGGAGCCCTCTCGCAGCGCTGCGTATCATTCCCTTCCATGCCCCGGCGCCTCACCTTCCTCCTCATGGCCTTGCTGCTGGTCCTGCGCGGCCTGCTGGGCGACGCCATGGCGATGGGCATGGCGCCAGTGCCTGCGCCGCAGTCCGCCAGCGCCCCGATGGGCCAGAGCGAGCACGGCGAACACGCCGCAGCGGCGGCCGAGGCGCATTGCGCCGGTTCGGCGCAGGCACCCGGCTGCAGCGAGGCCCAGGCGGGCAGCGCCTGCGCCGCCTGCAACCTGTGCCACCCCGGGCCCTGGGCCGCGCCCGCGCTGGCGCCCATTGCCGCCGAGGCCGCCACGCCGCCGCCCGCGCACGGCAGCCGCTTTGCCAGCGCCCAGCGGGCACGCGCCATCAAGCCGCCCATAGGCTGACCCGCTCAGCCTGTTCCTGCGCGCCCCGGCCCACGCAGGCCGCCGCGCACCCGGGCGCTGCTGCGCGCGCCGCCCGGCCCTTTTGCCACGCCTTTCTCGGATTCCATGAAAACTCTCAAATTGATAGCTTCCAGCGCTTTGCTGGCGGGCGCCAGCGCCGTTTTTGCCCATGAAGGACCGGCCCATCCTTCGGCCGCCGCCCTGGCCGTGCAGCAGCCGTGGGGCGTCGCCGGCGCGGCGCAGGACGCGCAGCGCACCATCGTGCTGCAGATGACCGACGACATGCGCTTTGCGCCTTCCCACTTCACCGTGCGCCAGGGCGAGACGGTGCGCCTGCGCGTGGAAAACCGGGGCCAGCTGATGCACGAGATCGTCCTGGGTACGCCTGCCTCGCTGGACGAGCACGCTGCCATGATGCTCAAGCACCCCGGCATGGAGCACGCCGCGCCCCACATGGCCCACGTCGCGCCCGGCGCGACGGGCGATCTGGTCTGGCGCTTCAACCGCGTCGGCAGCTTCGACTTCGCCTGCCTGATCGCCGGTCACTTCCAGGCCGGCATGCGCGGCACCTTCACCGTCACGCCGTGACCCGCTTTCGACGACTGCATCCGACTCAAGGAGCCCACGCCATGAACCTCCCCGCCCTCACCCGCCGCCAATGCCTGACGGGCGCCGCCGCCCTGCTGGCCGCGGCCGCACTGCCCGCCCTGGCCGCCGCGCCCACCGCCACCACCCTGCCGCCCATGGAGGTCTGGAAAGACCCCAACTGCGGCTGCTGCAAGGACTGGATCGTCCTGATGGAGCAGGCCGGCTTTGCCGTCACCGTGCACGAGACCGGCAACGCCGCCGTGCGTGCCAAGCTGGGCCTGCCCACGCGCCTGGGCTCATGCCACACGGCGCTGGTCGGCGGCTACCTGCTGGAGGGCCACGTGCCCGCGGCCGACGTGAAGAAGCTGCTGGCGCAAAAGCCCAAGGCGCTGGGCATCACCGTGCCCGGCATGCCCGTGGGCAGCCCCGGCATGGACGGCCCCGAATACGGCGGCCGCAAGGACCCCTACGACGTGCTGCTGGTCACCAAGAACCTGATGAACAGCGACGTCTCCACGCGCGTCTTCACCAGCTATCGCTGACGAAAGGCCGGCCGGCGCGGCCCTCCATAATGGCCGCGCCATGCAACACAGCCCCCACGCCAGCGCGCCGGCCGGCGCCATCACCGACGTCCCCGGCATCGAGGCCGGCCACTTCACCGACACGCGCCGGCCCACGGGCTGCAGCGTGGTCATTGCCCGCGAGGGCGCCGTGGCCGGCGTGGACGTGCGTGGCGCCGCCCCCGGTACGCGCGAGACCGACCTGCTGGCGCCCGGCAATCTGGTGAACGAAGTCCACGCCATCGTGCTGGCCGGCGGCAGCGCCTGGGGGCTGGACGCCGCCACCGGCGCCGTGCGCTGGCTGGAAGAGCACGGCGTGGGCCTGGACGTGGGCGTCACCCGCCTGCCCTTAGTGCCGGCCGCCGTACTGTTCGACCTGCCGGTGGGCGACGCCCGCATCCGCCCCGATGCAAACGCCGGCTACGCCGCCGCCAGCGCCGCCGCCACCGGCCAGCCGCTGGCCGAGGGCAACGTGGGCGCCGGCGCCGGCGCCGTGGTCGGCAAGATGTTCGGCATGCAGCACGCCATGAAGGGGGGCATAGGGACGGCGTCCGTGCGCGTGGCCGGGGTGACGGTGGGCGCCCTGGTGGCCTGCAACGCCGTGGGCGACGTGGTCGACCCGGACACCGGCCGGCCCCTGGCCGGCGCCCGCACGGCAGAGGGCGATGCGTTGCGCGATACGCGGCGCGCCCTGCTGCGCGGCGAGCCGCCGCACCCGCTGCTGGCCGGCAGCAACACCACCATCGGCGTGATCGCCACCGACGCGCGGCTGACCAAGGTGCAGGCCCAGCGCCTGGCCGTGGCCGGCCACGACGGGCTGGCGCGCAGCATCAACCCGGTGCACACCATGAGCGACGGCGACACGCTGTTCGCCCTGGCCACCGGCCGCGCCGCCCAGCATCCCGGCATGATGGTGCTGGCCACCATGGCCGCCGAGGCCGTGGCGCGCGCCACCGTGCGCGCCGTGCTGGCGGCCCGCAGCCTGCACCTGCCGGGTGGGCCGCTGCTCCCCGCCTGCGCCGACCTGCGGCGCGCGGGCTGAACGTAAAACCTTGAAGTGAATTAGCGCTGCCGCGCCCGGGCGCCACGCGGTTGGGCAGCGGGTGCCGGCGCGCCCTCCAGCATGCGGAACGAGCCTTCGCCCGAGAGCTTGTCGATCATGCGGCGCGTCATGGACTGTGTGCTGCCGTCCAGCCCGGTGAACAGGAACAGGGTGTTGTGCGGGCTGGCCCAGGTCAGCTGGGTCTGCACCGCCCCCTGCTGGCTCACGATCTCCACCCACTGGCCGATCTGCAGCGCGCCCTTGGCGTCGGCAGCAGGCACATCGGGCTTGGGCTCCTGCGCCAGGGCCTGCATTTCAGACTGCGTGGGCAGCTCGTCCTGCGCAGCCAGCGGTGCGGCCAGGCTGTCTGTCGGCAGCTCGGCGAGCGGCGCGGCGGCCGCCTCGGCCGCTTCGGCCTCGGCCCGTGCCTGCTCCTGCGCGCGCGCTGCCTCGGCCTGCCGCTGCTGCTCGTCGTGCCAGTCCTGTGCCAGCCGCTGCAGGCCCAGCAGGCGCTCCTCCAGAGCCTGTATGCCCTCGGCCGGGTGGTTGATGCTCATCAGCCCTTCGCGCAGCGTGGGCAGCGCAGCGGCCAGGGCCTGGCCCAGCCGCTCGGGCTCGGCGCGCAGCTGCGACTCCTGGCCGACGGCCAACAGCAACGGCACCAGGGCCAGATAGCCGCCCGGGTCGTCCCCGGTCGCCTCCGCACCCTCCGGGGTCTGCGCCAGCGCCACCACGGCAGCCCATGGGCCGGTGACGAAGGCCAGCAGGTCTGCCGGAGCGCCGCCCGCATCGGGCAGGCGGCGGAAGTCGGCGGACAGGCGTTCGGCCAGCAGATCGCGCTGTTCGCGCAGCTGGCGTTCGCGCTCCTTGGCCTCGCGGCGCTCACGGCGGTGGCGCTCCTGCGTCTCCCAGGCCTTCTCGAGGGCGCGCAGCACCCGCTCGAACGGCGCGGAGCTTTCGATGCGCGCCGTCGCCAGATGGCCCACCACTTCGTTGACCAGGCGCATGAAGCGTCCGAACGAGGGCGAGTCTTCGCGGTCGAAAGCCAGGCTGCGCTGCGTCAGTTCGTCCAGCAGGCGGCGCGCGGGGTGCTGCTCGTCGCTGAAGAAGCGCGTGTCGTGGCGCACCAGCTCGCGCAGCGCGGGCGCCAGGCTCTGGATGGCCCGCTGCATGGAAGGCAGCAGGCGCGAGTCTTGAGCGATGTTGTCCATCATGCGGCTGACCACGTCCTGCGCGGCGCGCTCGGGCGAGGGCTGCGGCACGGGCATGGGCACCGCCGGCATGGGCGCAGAGGCCGGTATCAGCGCCGAGGTGTTGACCCACTCCCCACCAGCCGGGGCACCGGCCAGCCGGCCCACCAGCTGCTCGAGCTGCGCCAGGTCCTGCATGGCGTCGGCAGCCTCCTGCGTGACGTAGCCGCCGTGTGGTGGCACAGCCATGTAGCCGCTGGGCACAGCGCCCCCGCGCACGGGGTCGAAGGCGTGCGGGTCGCCCATACCGGCCAGCATCTGGCGCAGCATGCCGACGGTGAGCAGCGCCTCTTCGGCGGCAGGTGCCAGCGGCATGCCGCCGGACGCCGCTGCGCCCCAGCCGGAGCCGTGCACCGGAGCGCCATAGTGGCTGGACAGGCCGCTGTGCATGGAAGAAGGTGCGTAGCCGCCCCCCACGCCCATCTGCGTGCTGGTGCCATAGCCCGTGCGCGACGCACCGGCCATGCCGGCGACGGCGTAGCCCACGGGCTCCACGCCCTGCTCGCGCAGGCCGCGGGCGGTGCGCTGGTAGACGTCCACCAGTTGCTGGCCCAGCTGTTCGCGCATCTGGGCCATCCACTGCTGGCGCACCTCGGCCGACACGCCGGTGTCGGCCACCACCTGCTGCAGTGCGCGGATGTAGTTCTCGGGCCGCAGTGGGTTGCGCTCGGCCTGGACGCTGCCCAGGCCCTGAGCCGAGCTGACCAATGCGTTCAGCTCGGCCAACGCCGCCTCCGTGGCCAGCGCAGCCACCTGCTGGGCGCGCGCCATCTCCACCTGGGCCAGCACCTCGGTATCGTCCATCAGTGCCAATTCGCCGAAGTCGATGCCCGTGTCGCTGGGCGCGGCCCCCTTGGCGCGCGGCTGCGCCGGGCCTTCGGCAAAGGCTTCCAGCAGCGCCATCGGGTAACCCTTGACCAGCTGCGCCTCATGCTGGTGCAGCAGGCGCAGCGCATCGCCCGCCTGGTTGCGCCGCTGGATATCACGGCTGGAGGCCTCCTCCTCGCTCAGCGCACTGCGGGTGCGCGTCACCAGCTGCTCCATCAGCGTTTCGCCGTCGCGTATTGCATTGACGACGCATGCGCGAAAAACCGTTCTGGCGCGAGACGCTGGCAGGGGCATGGCTCGTGGGAAAAGAAGGGAGGGGGCGGCAAGCCGCCCGATACTACTACCGCAGGTGCGTCACTTGAGCGCCTTGTAGCGCATGCGCTTGGGCGCGGCGCCTTCCTCTCCCAGGCGCTTCTTCTTGTCGGCCTCGTATTCCTGGTAGTTGCCGTCGAAGAACACCCACTGGCTGTCGCCCTCGGCGGCCAGGATGTGCGTGGCGATGCGGTCCAGGAACCAGCGGTCGTGGCTGATGACCATCACCGTGCCGGCGTATTCCAGCAGGGCGTCTTCCAGCGCGCGCAGGGTTTCCACGTCCAGGTCGTTCGAGGGCTCGTCCAGCATCAGCACGTTGCCGCCCTGGATCAGCGTCTTGGCCAGGTGCAGGCGGCCGCGCTCGCCCCCGGAGAGGTTGCCGACCTTTTTCTGCTGGTCCTGGCCGTTGAAGTTGAATCGCCCGGCGTAGGCACGCGAGGCCATGGTGAACTTGCCCACGTTGATCATGTCCAGCCCGCCGGAGATGTCCTCCCACACGGTCTTGTCGTCGGCGAGTTCGTCGCGGTGCTGGTCCACGAAGGCCATCTTCACCGTCTGGCCGATCTCCACCGTGCCGGAATCGGGCTGCTCGCGGCCGGCGATCAGCTTGAACAGCGTGGACTTGCCGGCGCCGTTGGGGCCAATGATGCCGACGATGGCGCCCGCCGGGATGTTCATGGACAGGTTGTCGATCAGCAGCCGGTCGCCGAAGGCCTTGGAGACGTTCTTGAACTCGATGACCTTAGAGCCCAGGCGCTCGGCCACGGGGATGAAGATCTCCTGCGTCTCGTTGCGCTTTTGGTATTCGTAGTCGCTCAGCTCCTCGAAGCGGGCGATACGCGCCTTGGATTTGGCCTGGCGGCCCTTGGCGTTCTGGCGCACCCACTCCAGTTCCTTCTTCAGGGCCTTGGCGCGGGCTTCCTCGCCCTTTTGTTCGGCTTCCAGGCGGTTGCCCTTCTGGATCAGCCAGTCGGAGTAGTTGCCCTTGTAGGGAATACCGTGGCCGCGGTCCAGCTCCAGGATCCACTCAGCGGCGTTGTCCAGGAAATAGCGGTCGTGGGTGATGGCCACCACGGTGCCGGAGAAGCGGTGCAGGAACTGCTCCAGCCAGTCCACCGACTCGGCGTCCAGGTGGTTGGTGGGCTCGTCCAGCAGCAGCATGTCGGGCTTGGACAGCAGCAGCTTGCACAGGGCCACGCGGCGCTTTTCGCCACCGGACAGGTGGCCGACCACGGCGTCCCAGGGCGGCAGGCGCAGCGCATCGGCGGCGATCTCCAGCTGGTGCTCGGAGTCGGTGCCGGCGGCGGCGATGATGGCCTCCAGCTCGCCCTGTTCCTTGGCCAGAGCATCGAAATCGGCATCCTCCTCGGCGTAGGCGGCGTACACCTCTTCCAGCCGGGCCTTGGCATTGTTCACCTCGGCCATGGCTTCCTCGACGGCCTGGCGCACCGTGTGCTCGGGGTTGAGTTGGGGCTCCTGCGGCAGATAGCCGATGGACAGGCCGGCCATGGGAATGGCCTCGCCTTCGAACTCCTTGTCCACGCCGGCCATGATCTTCAGCAGCGACGACTTGCCCGAGCCGTTCAGGCCCAGCACGCCGATCTTGGCGCCAGGAAAGAATGACAGGGAGATGTCCTTCAAGATCTGCCGCTTCGGGGGCACGGTCTTGCTGACACGGTTCATCGAGAAAACGTACTGGGCCATGGAGTCTTAATCTGAAAAAAATAGCAAAAAAGGGGCGCCAGCCAAGGCGCGCGCAACCATTGATTATCGGCGCATGCGACAATGGCGACCGCCACGGGCTCCAGTCACCCTGGCAGCAGCAGTCAAGCTGGGGACGAAGGAAGCATCGCCTTCCGGGCTCCCGCTCTTGCAATCATCGGTTCCTTTTGTACTGGTCCGGCAACACCTCGCCGGCGACGGACCGATACCCAGCGCCCAGGACGGGCGCATCCAACAACGATGACATTTGACGAACTGAAGCTCTCGCCGGCCATTTTGCGTGCCGTGCAGGAACAGGGCTACGACAGCCCTACTCCCATCCAGGCCCAGGCCATACCCGCCGTTCTGGCAGGCCACGACCTGCTGGCCGGCGCGCAGACCGGCACCGGCAAGACGGCGGCCTTCGCGCTGCCCATGTTGCAGCGCCTGGAGGCCGGCAGCCCCGCCACCAGCCGCTTCGGCGGCCGCGGCGTGCGTGCCCTGGTGCTCACCCCCACACGCGAACTCGCTGCCCAGGTCGAGGAATCCGTGCGCGCCTACGGCAAGCACTTGGACATCAAGTCCACCGTGATCTTCGGCGGCGTGGGCATGAATCCGCAGATCGAGCGCCTCAAGCGCGGCGTGGACATCCTGGTGGCCACCCCCGGCCGGCTGCTGGATCTGCAGCAGCAGGGCTTCCTGGACCTGTCCACCGTTGAGGTGCTGGTGCTGGACGAGGCCGACCGCATGCTGGATATGGGCTTCATCCATGATGTGAAGAAGGTGCTGGCGCTGCTGCCCGCCTCCAAGCAGAGCCTGCTGTTTTCTGCCACCTTCAGCGACGAGATCCGCGAGCTGGCCGGCGGCCTGCTGAAAAACCCGCAGAGCATCCAGGTCACGCCGCGCAACACCACGGTGCAGCGCATCAGCCAGGTCATCCACCCGGTGGGCCGCGCCAAGAAAAAGCAGGTGCTGCTGCACATCATCCAGCAGCACGACTGGAGCCAGGTGCTGGTCTTCACGCGCACCAAGTTCGGCGCCAACAACGTGGCCGACTACCTGACCAAGAACGGCGTGACGGCCATGGCGCTGCACGGCAACAAGAGCCAGAGCGCCCGCACTCAGGCGTTGGAAGGCTTCAAGACCGGCCAGATCCGCGCCCTGGTGGCCACCGACATCGCCGCACGCGGCATCGACATCGACGACCTGCCGCACGTCGTCAACTACGAGATCCCCAACGTGCCCGAGGACTACGTGCACCGCATCGGCCGCACCGGCCGCGCCGGGCGCGAGGGCCACGCCGTGAGCCTGGTCTGCATGGATGAAGAAGGCTTCATGATGGAGATCGAGCGCTTCACCAAGCAGGAAATTCCCGTGCAGGTGATCGACGGCTTTGGCCCTGACGAAGGTGAGAAGGCCGAGCCCATCGCCATGGGCCGCCAGACCATCTGGGGCGGCGCCGGCAAGCCTCCAGGACGCGACGTGATGCAGGCCGCTGCCAAGGCCGCACGCCAGGAAATGATGGAGCGCATCCGCACCAACAAGGCAGCCACGGGCGGCGGCGGTGGCCAGCGCGGCCGCCAGGGCGGCGCCGGTGATGGTCAGCCGCGCAAGGAAGGTGCCGAAGGCGGTGGCCGCGGTCGGCATGGCGGCGCCAGCGCCGGCCAGGGCGGCCGTCCGGCAGGCCGCGGCCAGCAGCCGCAGCAAAACGCGGGCGGCGGCCGCCGCCGCGGCGGTGGCGGTATGGGCGGCGCTGGTGGTGGCAATGGTGGCGGCGGTCCGCGCCGGCACGACGACAGCCAGCCGCGCGGCGAGAACGCCCACATGCTGACGCAGACCGGCCACTCGCTCATGCCCCGGCGCGCCGGCGGCGGCGGCCAGCCCGACCCCATGCGCACCAGCGTTGACATGATGGCCGGCAGCGGCCGCCGTGGCGGCGGCTACCGCAGCGGTGGTGGCGGCTCGCGCGGTCCGCGCGGCGGTGGCGGCGGCTACGGCCGCTGACGCGCCGGCAGGCCACCCCCTACGTACACTCTGAGAGCCCGGCTTCGGCCGGGCTTTTTTCTGGCACTGACTCGCGCCCGTGGCCGGCTAACATCGGCGCAAGAAACACTCAAGCTCGCCCGTCATGATGAACCAGACCCCCACTGGCCGCCGTGCAGCCGCGCCCGCCCGCTCTTTGCCACACCCGGTGCGCCTGCCGATGCTGGCGCTGTCGGCCCTGCTGCTGGCCGCCTGCTCCAGCACGCCCTTGCCGCCCTGGCCCTCGCAAACCACCGACACCGGCATGCCCCGGCAGGGCCGCGTGGTGCCGCCGCCGCTGGGTGCAACCGTGCCGAGCGATGCGGCGCAGCCTTCTTCCGTCACCGTGACACCCGTGGAGCCCGCGCCCGCCCTGCCCACGCAGGCCGCACCGACCCCGCTGTCGGCCGTGGATGCGCGCTTTGCCGATCCTTCCGTGCGCTACGACACGCCGGGCCTGGCCGAGGGGCGCCGCGCCTTCACCACCAATGCCGAACTGGGCCAGTGGTTGGGCCGGCTGGGCGCCGGCGCACCCGGCAGCCGTACCAAGGCACAGGTGCTGAACTTCGGCCGCTCGCAGCGCGGCACGCCGCTGTCGGCCCTGGTGCTGACCCGCGCCGATGGCACCGACGTGGCCGCGCTGGAGGCCAGCGGCCGGCCCACCGTGCTGCTGATGGGCCAGCAGCATGGCGACGAGCCCGCCAGCGCCGAGGCGCTGCTGATCATGGCGCGCGAGCTGGCCGGCGGCGGCCTGCTGGAGCCCATGCTGGACGCGATCAACGTCATCGTCGTGCCGCGTGCCAATCCGGACGGCGCCGAGTCCGGCCAGCACCTGACGGCCAGCGGCACCGATCTGGACCAGGACCACCTGGCTTTGCGCACGCCCGAGGCCCAGGCACTGGCGCGGCTGGTGCGCAACTTCCGCCCGATCGCCATCATCGACGCGCACGAATACCCGGTGCAGAGCCTGCTGGTCGAGCGCGCCGGTGTGCTGCCGCGCGCCGACCTGCTGCTGCAGCCGGCCACCACGGCCAACCTGCCGGAGTTCATGACCAAGGCGGCGATGGAGTGGTACCACGACCCCATGGTCAAAGCGCTGACGGGCGCCGGGCTCACGCAGGACTGGTACTTCACGCCCGAGCAGGCCGATGGCGGCGCCCTGCGCCTGGCCATGGCCGGCACGGCCGCCGACAGCGCGCGCAACGTGAACGGGCTAAAGAACGCCGTCAGCCTGCGCATCGACAGCCGCGGCGCCGACCTGGACCGCCGCCAGATCCAGCGGCGCGTGCACGCGCACGTCACCGCGCTGACCAGCGCGCTGCGCAGCACGGTGGAAAAGGCCTCCAGCCTGGAGTCGGTGCGCTCGTACGAGGCGCGCGAGATCGCCTCGCAGGCCTGCCGGGGCGACCTGGTGGTGCGCGCGCAGGGCACGCCGCTGCAGCGCGAACTGATCGGCATCGACCCGCAGACCGGCGCCGACCGGCCTCTGCACCTGCAGTGGGACTCCACCCTGCAGCTGCAGACCACGCTGCGCCGCGCCCGCCCCTGCGGCTACTGGCTGGCCGCCAGCGCCGGCGACGCCGTGCAGCGGCTGCGCTGGCTGGGCGTGCTGGTGCTGCGCGTGGCCGAGCCTGGCGCCGTGCTGGCCGACCTGTACGAGCCGGCCGGCGGCAATCGCGGCGAGGGCCTGAAGCTGACCACCCGCCGCGCCAGCATCGACGTGCCCGAGGGCAGCTACTACGTGCCCATGAACCAGACCCTGGCCAACCTGGCCGCCGCCGCCCTGGAGCCCGACACCCGCGGCAGCTACTACGCCCACCAGCTCCTCCCCGGGCTGCAGGACGCGGCGCGCGTCATGGCCAACCCGCCGCTGGTCTTTGAAGAGATGGATTGAACGGGAAAAAAGCGGTGGCAGCTATCAAATGGATAGCTGCTGCCGCTTTATCCATGGGGGCTAGAGGCAGATTTGTTCAAAAAATCTGCCACCATCTTCAGACCGGCTTGTGCGTGGCCTGCAGCTGCGCCACCAGCTCCGGCACCAGCGCATCGGCCCCGCCCTGCTCCACCGCCCGAGCGAAGGTGGCCTGCACGGCCTGGGCAATGGTGAGCGCGGCCTGGCCGTCCTGCGCCATGGTGGTGTAGTAGCCCATGTCCTTCAGGGCGTTGCCCATGGCAAAGCGCAGCGCCGAGGCGTCCTGCGCCAGCAGGTAGGGGCGCAGCCGCTCCAGCGCCACGCCGGCGCCGCCCCCCTTGGCCAGCACGTCTACGAACACCTCCGGGGCCACGCCGCCGCCCAGGGCGCAGGCAGCGGCCTCGGCGATCAGCGCCACGCTGCCCAGAGAGACATAGTTGTGCAGCAGCTTCATGCGGTGGCCGGTGCCGGCGGCGCCGGTGTGCACGATGTTCTCGGCAAAACACTCCAGGATGGGCCGGCAGCGGGCCAGCACCGCCGCATCGCCGCCCACCAGCAGGTTCAGCCGACCCTCGCGCGCCTCGCGCGGGGTGCGTGTCATGGGGGCATCCAGAAACTGCATGCCGACCGCCTGGCAGGCCTGGGCCACCCGCTCGGTGGACGACGGGATGGCGGTGGAGCAGTCCACCACCACGGCGCCGGCCGGCAGCGCGGCCAGGGCGCCCTGCTCGCCCAGCAGCACGGCCTCCACCTGTGGCGAGCCGGTCACGCACAGGATCAGCATGTCGCACTGACGCGCCAGGGCCGGCACGCTGGCCGCCGTGGCCACGCCCAGCGCCAGCAGTTCGTCCAGCGGCTGGTTGCCGGGGTGCTCGAGCACCGTGAGCGTCTGGCCCTTCCTGGCCAGGTTCAGCGCAATGCCGTGGCCCATCAGGCCGACGCCGACCAGGCCGATGCGGGGGGTGTCTTGCATGGGTGTCTCCTTCATGGTGTGGACCGGTACACGAGCGCCTTCAGCGAGCGCTCTTCATGGACGTCGGCGAACGCGGCCGGATTGGGCAGCCGGCGCTCGAAGGCGAGGCCCGGTGCGAGCTCCTGCACCAGGCCATGCACGAAATCCGGACCGAGTTCGGGCGCGTTCAGGCACAGCAGCGCGCTGCCACCTGGCGCGAGCAGATCCGGCAGCCGGCGCACGGTGCGCGGGTAGTCCTTGGCGGCGACGAAACTGCCCTTCTGGTAGCTGGGCGGATCGGCGATGACCAGGTCGTACGGCCCACCGCGCGTGATCCGGCCCCACGAGGCAAAGATGTCATGCGCCAGAAAGCTTGCCCCGCCCCCCAGCCCGTTCAGCTGGTGGTTCTGCTGTCCCGTGGCAATTGCGCCGCGCCCCATGTCCACGTTCACCACCTGCGCCGCGCCGCCCGCCAGCGCGGCGACCGAGAAGGCGCAGGTGTAGGCGAAGAGGTTGAGCACGCGCGCCCCCCGCCCTTCGCGCGCCTTGAATTCCAGCGCCCACTCGCGCACCCAGCGGCGGCCTTCGGCCATGTCGAGAAACAACCCGTGGTTCTGCCCGCGCAGCACGTGCACGCGAAAGCGCAGGCCGCCTTCGGTGACGATGTGCGGATCGGGCACGCTGCCGGCCATCAGCCGCGTATCGCTGCGGCCCTGCAGGCGCAGCGCCTCACCGCGGTGCTGGAAGACCCAGGCGAGGGGCTGGCCCGGCGCCAGCTGCGCCCAGCGCGCGTGCAGCGCCTCGCCGATGGCGCCCAGCTGCCCGTCATCCACCGGGGCGAAGCTGGTGAGCACGAAAACGGGCGGATACGCATCGAGCGTCCAGTGCTCGCAGCCGGGATGCAGTCCGCCCCGGCCGTGGAAGATGCGGCATGCGTCCTGCGGCAGGGGCATGGCGGCGATGGTGTCGAGCAGGGGCTGCATGGAGGCCGAAGGGTTGGAAGCATGGCCGAATCGGCCTGCGGCGCCCATTCTGCCAGCGCGGTCCGCTCTCTTTTTTGGGGGGTGCGGTTTTTTGCAGGCTCGTGTCGACTGCCACCGGCAGGAACTGCCGCGGGCAGGACGTTCGAGGCTCTTGAATTTCAAGCGAAGTTGGCCTCTAGCGCTCGCCGGACAAGCGCGAGCAGCTATCAATTTTGAAAAACTTGAGACCCCTTCCTAGTCCGCCGCTTCGGGCGCGCACAGGCTCTTGCTGTAGAAGCCGGAGGGGTCGAAGCAGCACACGCGCTTCTTCCCCGAAGCCAGCATGTCGCAGGCGTTCTCGATCCGGGTTTTGCGCGTCGCGGCCTGCTTGGCGGATTCGATCCAGTGAATCCAGTCGACCCGGGCCAGCCTGGTGGTGGCGTCCCACACGGCCCTGGCTTGCGGGGAAGCGGCCAGCGCCTGCTGCAGGTCAGGCGGCAGCGCCGGCTCCGGCTCCTTCGCTACGGCGGCGATCTCCAGCTCGACCGTATCCCCCGGCGCCGCACCGCAGGCATCCAGCAGTGCCTGGCTGACTTTCATCCAGTGGCTCAGCTGGCCGTCCGGCTCCAGCGTGGCCTGGAAAGCGTGGCCGTTGATCGTCCCCTGCACGCTCGTCCTGCCGCGCCGCGGGAGCTTTTCGCTGGCCGACTTCGGCAGGATCAGAAATGCCCACGGCTCCTCCCGGGCCGCTGCGGCGGAGCGAAACAGGGGGGCTGTGAAGCGCGACTTGGTCGTGTCTTGGGGCATGGTCCCTACCGCTCTTCTCTGTGATGGAGCAAGAAAAAAGCGGCGCAGCCCTTGCGGAGCATGCGCGGCCAGCTACGGTTTCGATAGCGTTTACCTGCGTTGCGGCGGCACGTCCGTGCAACTGCCGTGCGCCACCTCCGCCGCCATGCCGATGCTCTCGCCCAGCGTGGGGTGCGGGTGGATGGTCTTGCCGATGTCCACGCTGTCCGCGCCCATCTCGATGGCCAGGGCGATCTCGCCGATCATGTCGCCGGCGTGCGTGCCGACGATGCCGCCGCCCAGGATGCGGCCATGGCCGTGCGCCTCGGGCGAGTCGTCGAACAGCAGCTTGGTAAAGCCCTCGTCGCGGCCGTTGGCAATCGCCCGGCCCGACGCTGCCCAGGGGAACAGGCCTTTTTTCACCTTGATGCCCTGCGCCTTGGCTTCGGTCTCGGTCAGGCCCACCCAGGCGACCTCGGGGTCGGTGTAGGCCACGCTGGGAATCACGCGGGCGTTGAAGGCGGCCGCGGCCAGTTCCTTGTTGCCCTGCAGTTCGCCGGCGATGACCTCGGCCGCCACGTGCGCCTCATGCACCGCCTTGTGCGCCAGCATGGGCTGGCCGACGATGTCGCCGATGGCGAAGATGTGCGGCACGTTGGTGCGCATCTGGATGTCGACGTTGATGAAGCCGCGGTCTGTCACGGCTACGCCGGCCTTCTCGGCGCCGATCTTCTTGCCGTTGGGCGTGCGTCCCACGGCCTGCAGGACCAGGTCGTAGGTCTGCGGCTCGGGCGCCGCGCCGCCCTCTTGCGCCGGCGCGAAGCTGACCTTGATGCCCTCCGGCGTGGCCTCGGCGCCCACGGTCTTGGTCTTCAGCATGATGTTGTCGAAGCGGTGGGCATTCATCTTCTGCCACACCTTGACCAGGTCGCGGTCGGCGCCCTGCATCAGGCCGTCCAGCATCTCGACCACGTCCAGGCGCGCGCCCAGCGTGGAATACACCGTGCCCATCTCCAGGCCGATAATGCCGCCGCCCAGGATCAGCATGCGCTTGGGAACCTCCTTGAGCGCCAGGGCGCCGGTGGAGTCGACCACGCGCGGGTCGTCGGGCATGAAAGGCAGGCGCACGGCCTGGCTGCCGGCCGCGATGATGGCGCGCTGGAAGGCTATTGTCTTCTTGCTGCCCGTCCTGTCCTGGCCGTCACCGCCGGTTTCCTCCACCTCCAGGTGGTGGGCCCCGACGAAGCTGCCGTAGCCGCGCACGGTGGTCACCTTGCGCATCTTGGCCATCTGCGCCAGGCCACCGGTCAGCTTGCCGACGACCTTGTCCTTGTGCCCGCGCAGCTGGTCGATGTTCACCTGCGGGGCGCCGAAGTCGATGCCCGCGGCCTTCAGGTGGCTGACTTCGTCCATCACGGCCGCCACGTGCAGCAGCGCCTTGGACGGAATGCAGCCCACGTTCAGGCACACACCGCCCAGCGTGGCGTAACGCTCGACCAGAACGACCTTGAGCCCGAGGTCGGCGGCGCGGAAGGCGGCCGAATAGCCGCCCGGGCCGCCGCCCAGCACCAGCACGTCGCACTCCAGGTCGGCGCTGCCGGTGAAGCTGGATGCTTCGGTTTTAGGAGCTGCCGGCGCTTGTGCAGCGGGCGCTGGAGCCTGTTTTTGCTCCGAAGGCGCGGGGGACGGGGCCGGTGCGGGCGCCGGCGCCGCGGCCGATTCCTCGGCCTCCAGCGTCAGCAGCACGCTGCCTTGCTTGACCTTGTCGCCCAGCTTGACCTTCAGTTCCTTGACCGTGCCGGCGTGGCTGGAGGGAATCTCCATGGAGGCCTTGTCGGACTCCACGGTGACCAGGCTTTGCTCGGCACGGATGGTGTCGCCGGGCTGGACCAGCACCTCGATCACGGCCACTTCGTCAAAGTCGCCGATGTCGGGCACCTGGATGTCGATGGTTGCCATCTTTTTCCAATCAGTTGGGGACAGAGCAAAGCGCTGCTTGGGTCTGTCTCACAAGGTTTAGAGAAGGATGCGGCGGTAGTCCGCCAGCACCTGGCCCAGATAAGCGTTGAAGCGCGCGGCGGCGGCGCCGTCGATCACGCGGTGGTCGTACGACAAGGACAGCGGCAGCACCAGGCGCGGCACGAACTTTTCCTTGTCTTCGTTCCACACCGGCTTCATGGCGCTGCGCGACAGGCCCAGGATGGCCACCTCCGGCGCGTTGATGATGGGCGTGAAGTGCGTGCCGCCAATGCCGCCCAGCGACGAGATGGAGAAGCACCCGCCCTGCATGTCGCCCATGCCCAGCTTGCCCTCGCGGGCCTTCTTGGCCAGCTCGCCCATCTCCTGGCTGATTTGCAGGATGCCCTTTTGGTCCGCGTCCTTGAGCACCGGCACCACCAGGCCATTGGGCGTGTCCGCCGCGAAACCGATGTGGTAGTACTGCTTGTAGACCAGCGCGTCGCCGTCCAGAGACGCGTTGAACTCGGGGAATTTCTTCAGCGCGGCAACCACGGCCTTGATGACGAAGGCCAGCATGGTCACCTTGACCGGGCTCTTGGCCTTCTCGCCTTCCTTGTTGGTCTGCACGCGGAAGGCTTCCAGCTCGGTGATGTCCGCCTCGTCGTTGTTGGTGACGTGCGGGATCATGACCCAGTTGCGCGACAGGTTGGCGCCGCTGATCTTCTTGATGCGGGACAGCTCCTTGCGCTCCACCGGGCCGAACTTGGCGAAGTCCACCTTGGGCCAGGGCAGCAGGTCCAGGCCCGCGCCGGCGCCCGCGCCACCCTTGGCAGCGCCGCTGGCCTGGGCCTGCGTCTGCACGCTGCCGGCCATGACCGAGCGGGTGAAGGACTGCACGTCCTCCTGCGTGATGCGGCCCTTGGGCCCCGTGCCCTTGACCTCCGCCAGCGGCACGCCCAGCTCGCGCGCGAACTTGCGCACCGACGGACTGGCGTGCGGCAGGCCGACGACGGGCGCGCCGGGTTCGTGGGCCGGCACGGGCTGCGCGGCTTGCGGCGCTGGCGCCGGTGCCGGTGCATCGGCCGCCTTGTTCGCGGCCTGCGCGGGCGGCTGCGCCGCGGCGGGCGGGGACACCGCGGGCGACTGCACCTGCGCCGCCGGCGCCGCGCCGCGGGTGGCCTGGCCGTGCACGATGGCCACCAGATCGCCCACGTTGAGCTTGTCGCCGATGGCCACGCGCAGTTCCTTGACCACGCCCTCGGCGGAGGACGGAATCTCCATGGACGCCTTGTCGGACTCCACCGTGAACAGCGACTGCTCCAGCGTCACCGTGTCGCCCACGGCGACCAGCATCTCGATCACGGCAACGTCCTTGAAGTCGCCGATGTCGGGCACGCGCACCTCCAGCAACTCGGGCGCGGCAGAAGGGGCCGGCGCGGCAGCCGGTTGGGGCGCCGGGGCAGGGGCCTGGGCAGGAGCGGCATTTGCTTCCTTTTCAGGAGCTGCCGGCGCTTGTGCGGCGGGCGTTTTCGCCTGTTTTGGCTCTGATTGTTCTGCGTCGCCGGATTCCAGCGTCACGATGACGGAGCCCTGTTTCACCTTGTCGCCCAGCTGGACCTTCACCTCCTTGACCACGCCGGCGTGGCTGGAGGGGATCTCCATGGAGGCCTTGTCGGATTCGACGGTGATCAGCGACTGCTCGGCCTGGACCGTGTCGCCGGGCTTGACCAGCAGCTCGATCACGCCCACTTCGTCGAAATCCCCGATGTCCGGGACCTTGATGTCTACCAATGCCATGTCAGTCTCCCGTTCTTCAGGCGTGCAGCGGGTTGATCTTGTCGGCCTTGATGCCGTACTTGGCAATGGCCTCGGCCGCCTTGGAGGCAGGCACGATGCCGTCGTCGGCCAGGGCCTTGAGCGCCGCCACCACGATGTAGTGGCGGTTGACCTCGAAATGCTCGCGCAGCTTGTAGCGGAAGTCCGAGCGGCCGAAGCCGTCCGTGCCCAGCACCTGGTAGGAGCGGCCCTTGGGGATGAAGGGGCGGATCTGCTCGGCGAAGGCTTTCATGTAGTCGGTGGACGCGACCACCGGTCCGGTGGAGCGCGACAGCTGCTGCTCCACGAACGACTGGCGGCGCTCCTCGGTCGGGTGCAGCAGGTTCCAGCGCTCGGCGTCCTGGCCCTCGCGGGTCAGCTCGTTGAAGCTCGGGCAGCTCCACACGCCGGCGGCCACGCCCCACTCCTCGGCCAGCAGCTGCTGCGCGGCCAGCGACTCGCGCAGGATGGAGCCGCTGCCCAGCAGCTGCACCGTGGGCGCGTCCTTGTCCAGCGCCGGCGCCTGGCTGCACAGGTACATGCCCTTGAGAATCTGCTCCTCGGTGCCCGGCTGCAGGCCCGGCATGGGGTAGTTCTCGTTGAGCAGCGTGATGTAGTAGTACACGTTCTCCTGGCGCTCGACCATGCGCTTCAGGCCCTCCTGCATGATCACCGCCACCTCATGCGCGAAGGTCGGGTCGTAGCTCACGCAGTTGGGGATGGTATTGGCCAGGATGTGGCTGTGGCCGTCCTCGTGCTGCAGGCCCTCGCCGTTGAGCGTGGTGCGCCCGGACGTGCCGCCCAGGATGAAGCCGCGCGCCTGCATGTCGCCTGCGGCCCAGGCGAAGTCGCCGAAGCGCTGGAAGCCGAACATGGAGTAGTACACGTAGAACGGAATCATGATGCGGTTGTTCGTCGAGTACGACGTCGCCGCGGCGATCCACGAGCACATGCCGCCCGCCTCGTTGATGCCCTCCTGCAGGATCTGGCCGGCCTTGTCCTCCTTGTAGTACATGACCTGGTCGCGGTCCACAGGCGTGTACTGCTGGCCGCGCGGGTTGTAGATGCCGATCTGGCGGAACAGCCCTTCCATGCCGAAGGTGCGCGCCTCGTCCACCAGGATGGGCACGACGCGCGGGCCCAGCGCCTTGTCGCGCAGCAGCTGCGTGAGAAAGCGCACGTAGGCCTGCGTGGTGCTGATTTCGCGGCCTTCGGCCGTGGGCTCGATGACGGCCTTGAAGGTTTCCAGCGACGGCACGGTGAAGCTCTCGTCAGCCTTCTCGCGGCGGTGCGGCAGGTAGCCGCCCAGGGCCTTGCGGCGCTCGTGCAGGTACTTCATCTCCGGCGTGTCGTCGGCCGGCTTGTAGTAGGGCAGCTTGTCCAGCTCGCTGTCGGGCACCGGGATGTTGAAGCGGTCGCGGATGTACTTGATGTCCTCGTCGGCCAGCTTCTTGGTCTGGTGCACGGTGTTCTTGGCCTCGCCGGCCTTGCCCATGCCGTAGCCCTTGACGGTCTTGACCAGCAGCACCGTGGGCTGGCCCTGGTGCTCGTTGGCGGCGTGGAAGGCGGCGTAGACCTTCTCCGGGTCGTGGCCGCCGCGGCGCAGCTCCCAGATCTCGTCGTCGGTCATGTGCTCGACGAGTTTGGCCGTCTCGGGGTAGCGGCCGAAGAAGTGCTTGCGCAGGTAGGCGCCGTCCATGGCGCGGTAGGTCTGGTAGTCCCCGTCCAGCGTTTCCATCATCAGCTGCTTGAGTTTGCCGCTGGTGTCGCGGCGCAGCAGCTCGTCCCAGCCCTTGCCCCAGAGCAGCTTGATGACGTGCCAGCCCGCGCCGCGGAAATCGCCCTCCAGCTCCTGGATGATCTTGCCGTTGCCACGCACCGGGCCATCCAGGCGCTGCAGGTTGCAGTTGATGACGAAGATCAGGTTGTCCAGGTTCTCGCGCGCGGCCAAGCCGATGGCGCCCTTGCTCTCGGGCTCGTCCATCTCGCCATCGCCCAGGAAGATCCAGACCTTGCGGTTGGCCGTGTCGGCGATGCCGCGCGCGTGCAGGTATTTGAGGAAGCGCGCCTGGTAGATGGCCATCATCGGCCCCAGGCCCATGGACACCGTGGGAAACTGCCAGAAGCCCGGCATCAGCTTGGGGTGCGGGTAGCTGGACAGTCCCTTGCCATCCACTTCCTGGCGGAAGTTCTCCAGCTGCTCCTCGGTGATGCGGCCTTCCAGGTAGGCGCGGGCGTAGATGCCGGGCGCGCTGTGGCCCTGGAAGTAGATGCAGTCGCCGCCGTGCTTTTCGCTCTCGGCGTGCCAGAAATGGTTGAAGCCGGCACCCCACATGGAGGCCAGCGAGGCAAAGGAGCCGATGTGCCCGCCCAGATCGCCGCCGTCGTGCGGATGCAGCCGGTTGGCACGCACCACCATGGCCATGGCGTTCCAGCGCATGAAGGCGCGCAGGCGCTTTTCGATGTGAATGTTGCCGGGGCAGCGGGCCTCCTGCTCGGGCTCGATGGTGTTCACGTAGCCGGTGTTGGCCGAGAACGGCAGGTCGAGGCTGTTTTGCCGCGCGTGCTCCAGCAGCTGCTCCAGCAGGAAGTGGGCACGCTCGGGCCCCTCCCTGCCAATGACGGCGGACAGCGCGTCCAGCCACTCTCGGGTTTCTTGCTGATCGATGTCAGCCGGGGCCAGGTTCTTGGTGGGGTCGGACATGCCCAGTCTCCTTTGATTCGATGGCTGCATGAGGGGATATTCGCCGAAGTTTCGCACAGTTTTTCGTCATTTCAAATGGTGCGGACATATTTCTTATTATGGAATTTTGCTGCATGCGCACAATATTTCTCCTCGTGAAATCAGCTTTTGGCGCCCCCTTAAACTCTACGCCCATGCCCTCCCCCGCCGCCGCGCCCGCCACCCAGGTCTCCACCGTCAAAAAGCCCGCGCGCTGGTGGCGCTCGTGGTGGCGCAGCCTGTCGCCCACGCGCCAGGACCGCTTTGCCGCCCTGGCCCCGCTGGCGGCGGTGCTCATGTTCTTGACGGCCATCGCCGTGTCTTTCTGGTATTTGCGCACCGAAGAGGTGGAACGCGAAAAAGAAGCCCTCAGGCGCGACGTGGAATACGCCCAGCAGCGCGTGCGCCTGCGCCTGCTGGAGCGCCAGGAACAGATCATGCGGCTGGCGCGCGATCTGTCCAACCAGGAGCTGGAGCGCAGCGAATTCGTCACCCGCGCCGAAAGCCTCATCAGCCAGTACCCGGAGTTGCAGGCCATCACCTGGATCGACGAGCGCCGCCGCATCCGCGCCACGCACGCCGCGCCCACGGTGACCAGCAGCCAGCTGCGCATGAACGGCGAAGTCGTGCGCGCCGGCGACACGGCCGACCTCTTCGGCCTGGCGCGCGACACGCTGCAGCCGGTGTATTCACAGCCCACTGCCGCCAATGGCGACGCCATGCCGCTGCTACAGCTGCAGGTGCCGCTGGCGCCCGAGGGCAAGTTCGGCGGCGTGGTGCTGGCCGAATACTCCATCGACAGTCTCCTGCGCTACGGCACGCCCACCGAGGTGCTTGCGCGCTACGCCGTCACGCTGCTGGACGGCAGTAACCACGTGCTGGCCGGCACGCCCCTGCCGCCGCGCGCCAGCGGCCTGCTGCCCTGGACTACCAAGGCCAACGCCTATCAGATACCCGTATCGCCCGTAGGCAACGGCCTGGTGCTGCGCGCACAGGCCTGGCGCACCTCGCTGGGCATGGTGGGCAGCGGCCTGTTCTGGCTGGTGGGCACGCTCAGCGTGATGACGGCCTGGATGCTGATCGCCACCTGGCGCCACACGCGCCGGCGCATGCAGGCGCAGCAGGCGCTGATCGCCGAAACCAACTTCCGCCGCGCGATGGAAAACTCCATCCTCACCGGCATGCGCGCGCTCGATCTGCAGGGCCGCATCACCTACGTGAACGCGGCCTTCTGCCAGATGACGGGCTGGAGCGAGGCGGAGCTAGTGGGCCAGCTGCCGCCCTACAGCTACTGGCCCGAGGATGAGCACGAAACTCTGCACGCCAAGCTGCGCGAAGAGCTGTCGGGCAAGGTCGCTCCCGGGGGCTTTCAGGTGCGCGTGCGACGCAAGAACGGCAACCTGTTCGACGCCCGCCTCTACGTCTCGCCGCTGGTGGATGCGCGCGGACAGCAGACCGGCTGGATGACGTCCATGACCGACATCACCGAACCCAACCGCGTGCGCGAACAGCTCACCGCCTCGCACGAGCGCTTCACCATCGTGCTGGAAGCCCTGGACGCCTCCGTGTCGGTGGCGCCGCTGGGCAGCCAGGAATTGCTGTTCGCCAACCGCCTGTATCGTCAGTGGTTCGGCTCGCAGACCGCCGGTCACTTGCAGCTGGTGGCGCAGGCTGGCGGCCTGCCCATGCATCGCTCGGACGAGGCCTCGCACGACGAGGACGGCCTGATGGGCCTGCCCACCGATTCACTGACCAGCGCGCGTGCCGAGAATGCCGAGATCTACCTGCCCGACCTGGGCAAATGGCTGGAGGTGCGCTCGCGCTACCTGAACTGGGTGGATGGGCGCCTGGCGCAGATGGTGATTGCCACCGACATCACGCCGCGGCGCCTGGCCGAGGAGCAGGCCGCGCGCCAGGCCGAGCGGGCGCAGTCCGTCAGCCGTCTGATCACCATGGGCGAGATGGCCTCCAGCGTGGCACATGAGCTGAACCAGCCGCTGACGGCCATCAGCAACTACTGCAGCGGCATGATTTCGCGCATCGAGCGCAACCAGATCACCGAAGAGGCGCTGTTGGCCGCCCTGCAAAAGACCGCCCACCAGGCGCAGCGCGCCGGCCAGATCATCCAGCGCATCCGCGACTTCGTGAAGAAGAGCGAGCCCAACCGCCAGCTGGCCGACGTGCAGGAGATCGTGGGCGAGGCGGTGGAGCTGGCCGGCATCGAGCTGCGCCGGCACAACGTGCGCCTGTCGCACTACGTGGCCGCGCGGCTGCCCCAGGTGATGGCCGACACCATCCTCATCGAACAAGTACTGATCAACCTGATGAAGAACGGCGCCGAGGCCATCGCCAATGCCGACCGTCCGCCCGCCCAGCGCAGCGTGGAGCTGCGCGTGGTGCCGCGGCAGGTGGAGGACCAGGAGGTCATTGAGTTCACCGTGCAGGACACCGGCCGCGGCCTGGCACCCGAGGTGCTGGCCCACCTGTTCGAGGCGTTCTATTCCACCAAGAGCGAGGGCATGGGCATCGGCCTGAACCTGTGCCGCAGCATCGTCGAATCGCACCAAGGCCGGATGCATGCGGAGAACATCTACAATGGTCCGGAGGTCACGGGCTGCCGGTTTTCCTTCTGGTTGCCGCTGGCATAGGCCTTCTGGCACTATCGATTCAATAGCAACGTCAACGCCGCTTCAAGGACTTTTTGCATGAGCCTGACTCCAAAAAAAGGCACCGTTTACGTCGTCGATGATGACGAAGCCGTCCGTGATTCTTTGCAGTGGCTGCTGGAGGGCAAGGACTACCGGGTGCGCTGCTTCGACTCCGCCGAGTCCTTCCTGTCGCGCTACGACCCGCGTGAGATCGCCTGCCTGATCGTGGACATCCGCATGGGCGGCATGACGGGCCTGGAGCTGCAGGACCGCCTGGTCGAGCGCAAGTCGCCCCTGCCCATCGTCTTCATCACCGGCCACGGCGACGTGCCCATGGCCGTCAATACCATGAAGAAGGGCGCGCTGGACTTCATCCAGAAGCCCTTCAACGAAGAAGAGCTGCTGGGCCTGGTCGAGCGCATGCTGGACCACGCCCGCGAATCCTTCGCCGGTCACCAGCAGGCCGCCAGCCGCGACGCGCTGCTGTCCAAGCTGACCAGCCGCGAGGCCCAGGTGCTGGAGCGCATCGTCGCCGGCCGCTTGAACAAGCAGATCGCCGACGATCTGGGCATCAGCATCAAGACCGTGGAGGCGCACCGCGCCAACATCATGGAAAAGCTGGGCGCCAACACCGTGGCCGACCTGCTCAAGATCGCCCTGGGGCCCACGGCGGCCAAGCACTGATCGCTCTCATTTCAATAGCTGCCTGCGCAAGCTGCATAAGCGCCAGGCAGCTTTTTCATTGGTAAAACCTTTTCGAGCAACGCCATGACTGCCCAACTCATCGACGGCAACGCCCTGTCGCGCCAGCTGCGCGGCGAAGTCCGCGAGCGCACCAGCGCCCTGAAAAGCCGCGGCATCACCCCCGGACTGGCAGTGGTGCTGGTGGGCGACAACCCGGCCAGCCAGGTCTATGTGCGCAACAAGGTCAAGGCCTGCGAGGACGCGGGCTTCCATTCGGTGCTGGAAAAGTACGAGGCCACGATGACAGAGGCCGAGCTTCTGGCGCGCATCGACGCGTTGAACAACGACCCGGCCATCCACGGCATCCTGGTGCAACTGCCGCTGTCTGCGCACATCGACGACCACAAGGTGATCGAAGCCATCTCCCCCGCCAAGGACGTGGACGGCTTTCACGTCGCCAGCGCCGGCGCCCTGCTGGTGGGCGAGGCCGGCTTCAAGGCCTGCACGCCCTACGGCTGCATGAAGATGCTCGAATCCATCGGCATGAAGGACCTGCGTGGCAAGCACGCCGTGGTCATCGGCCGCTCCAACATCGTGGGCAAGCCCATGGCGCTGATGCTGCTGGCGGCCAACGCCACCGTCACCGTGTGCCACAGCGGCACGGCCGACCTGGGCGCGATGACGCGCCAGGCCGACGTGGTCGTCGCCGCCGTGGGCAAGCGCAACGTGCTGACGGCCGACATGGTCAAGCCCGGTGCCGTGGTGATTGACGTCGGCATGAACCGCGACGACGAAGGCAAGCTGTGCGGCGACGTGGATTTCAACGGCGTGAGCCAAGTCGCCGGCTGGATCACCCCCGTGCCTGGCGGCGTCGGCCCCATGACCATCACCATGCTGCTGGTCAACACGCTCGAAGCTGCGGAGCGCCTCGCCGCTGCACAGGCTTGAAACTTCAGCGCAGCGACGCCACTCTTCAAAGCCATGAGCAATCCACTTCTCGACTTCTCCGGCCACATTCCCTTTGACCGCATCACACCGGCCGACGTCGCTCCCGCCGTGGATGAGCTGCTGCGTCGCTCGGAAAGTGCGCTGGCCACCGTCACCGCACCCGACTTTCCCGCGCAGTGGAATGCCATCGCCCGCGTGCTGGACGTGGCTACCGAGGAGCTGGGCCGGTCCTGGGGCGCCGTCAGCCACCTGTCCAGCGTGGCCGACACGCCCGAGCTGCGCGCTGCCTACAACGAGGCCCTGCCCCGCGTCACCGAGTTCTGGACGCGCCTGGGCGCCGACGAGCGGCTGTACGCCAAGTACAAGGCCATCGACCCGGCCACGCTCAACCCCGAGCAGCAGCGCGCCCACGCCAACGCCATGCGCAACTTTGTGCTGTCCGGCGCCGAGCTGCAGGGTACGGACAAGGAGCGCTTCGCCGCCATCCAGGAGCGCCTGGCCGAACTGGCGCAAAAATTCAGCGAGAACGCGCTGGACGCCACCGACGCCTACGCCTACTACGCCACCCTGGATGAGCTGGACGGCGTGCCCGAGGACGTGGTGCAGGCCGCGCGCCAGGCCGCTGAAGCCGAAGGGCGCGAGGGCTACAAGCTCACCCTGAAGATGCCCTGCTACCTGCCGGTCATGCAGTTCGCAAAGAACCGTAGGCTGCGCGAGCGGCTGTACCGAGCCTACGCAACGCGCGCTTCCGACCAGGCCCAGGGCGACGCCGCGCGCTTCGACAACAGCCAGGTCATGGGCGAGATTCTGACCCTGCGCCAGGAGGAAGCGAAACTGCTGGGCTACGCCAACTTCGGCGAGGTCTCGCTGGTGCCCAAGATGGCCGAATCGCCCGCCCAGGTCATCGCCTTCCTGCGCGACCTGGCGCAGCGCGCCCGGCCCTATGCCGAGCAGGACGTGGCCGACCTGCGCGCCTTTGCCGCCGAGCAGCTGGGCCTGCACGACCCCGAGGCGTGGGACTGGCCCTTCATCTCCGAGCGGCTCAAGGAAGCCCGCTACGCCTTCAGCGAGCAAGAGGTGAAGGAGTACTTCACCGCGCCGAAGGTGCTGGCCGGCCTGTTCAAGATCATCGAGACGCTGTTCGAAGTGGAGATCCGCCGCGATGAGGCGCCCGTGTGGAACCCGGCCGTGGAGTTCTACCGCCTGGAGCGTGGCGGCGAACTGATCGGCCAGTTCTACCTGGACGCACCCGCGCGCGTCGGCAAGCGCGGCGGCGCCTGGATGGACGATGCGCTGACGCGCTGGCTGCGCCCGGATACCGAGCAGCTGCAGACCCCCATCGCCTGCCTGGTGTGCAACTTCGCCAGCGGTGTGGAGGGCAAGCCTGCGCTGCTCACGCACGACGACGTGATCACGCTGTTCCACGAGTTCGGCCACGGCCTGCACCACCTGCTGACGCAGGTGAAGGAGCGTGACGTGTCGGGCATCGGCGGCGTGGAATGGGACGCCGTGGAGCTGCCCAGCCAGTTTATGGAGAACTTTTGCTGGGAGTGGAGCGTGCTGCGCCACATGACGGCCCACGTGGACAGCGGCGAGCCGCTGCCCCGTCCGCTGTACGACAAGATGCTGGCGGCGCGCAACTTCCAGGCCGGCATGCAGACGCTGCGCCAGGTCGAGTTCGCCCTGTTCGACATGCTGCTGCACACCGACGCACATCCGGCCGAGCAGCTGCCCGCTCTGCTGGCCGCCGTGCGCGAGGAGGTCGCCGTGCTCCAGCCACCGGCCTTCAGCCGCACGGCCCATACCTTCAGCCACATCTTCGCCGGCGGCTACGCCGCGGGCTACTACAGCTACAAGTGGGCCGAGGTGCTGTCCGCCGATGCCTATGCGGCCTTCGAGGAAACGGCCGGCGAAGGCGGCCAGCCCAGCGCCGAAACCGGCCGCCGCTACCGCCAGGCCATCCTGGAAGTGGGCGGCAGCCGCCCGGCCATGGAATCGTTCAAGGCTTTCCGCGGCCGCGAGCCCCGCATCGACGCGCTGCTGCGTCACCAAGGCATGGCATGACCACGACTACCCGTGGCGCTTGACCGGTGCTTGCGCATGGACGTTGATATGAAAAAGTGAGCTGCTAGCGCTTGTGCAACAAGGGTTTGCAGGCAATTTGAACGTCAATCCCTTATCCACCAAGCGCGAACAGCTATGTTTTTTGAAGAACAAGCTAACCGAGGAGACCCCATGACCGCCATCCGCCGCGCCGCCACTGCCGCCGCCCTCGCCTGCACGACGGCGCTGGCGCTCCTGCCTGCCGCCGCGCAGGCGCAGCAGGTCTTTCGCATCGTCGGACCGGACGGCAAGGTCACCTTCTCCGACCGCGCGCCCGACAACACGGCTGCCGCGTCCGGCAACCAGGTCACCGGCACCCTGCGCAGCGCCGGCGGGGTGGATACCAATGCCCTGCCCTACGCCCTGCGCCAGGTGGTTTCGCGCTATCCCGTCACGCTCTACAGCGCCAGCGACTGCTCTCCCTGCGCCAGCGCCCGCGCCCTGCTGATGCAGCGCGGCGTGCCTTTTGCCGAGCGCACGGTCAACACCAACGAGGACATCGAGGCCCTCAAGCGCCTGTCCGGCGAGACCGGCCTGCCCTTTGCCACCATCGGCACGCAGCAGCTCAAGGGCTTCTCCGACGTGGAGTGGTCGCAGTACCTGGATGCGGCCGGCTACCCCGCCCAGTCCCAGCTGCCCGCCAGCTACCGCCGCGCCCCGGCCACGCCGCTGGTGGCCCAGGTCGCCAAGCCGGCGGCGGCGCAGGCGTCTGCCCAGGAAGCCGCCCCGCCCGCCGCCCGCCCGGCGGCACCGGCACGCAGCACCACCAACCCGGCCGGCATCATCTTCTAAAGGCCGTTCGGGCCGGCCGCTCAGAACCCCAGGGTACGCACGCCCTGGCTGGTGCCCAGCAGGCACACGCTGGCCTTCTGGTGCGCGAAGACGCCCACGGTGACCACGCCGGGCCACTGGTTCACCTCGCTCTCGAAGGCCAGCGGGTCGGTGATGACCAGACCGGTCACGTCCAGGATGTGCTGGCCGTTGTCCGTCACCAGGGGCTGGCCGTCCTTCTGGCGGAGAACGGCCGTACCGCCCAGCTGCTCGAAGCGGCGGGTGATCTGCGCCGCGGCCATGGGGATCACTTCCACGGGCAGCGGGAAGGCGCCCAGCGCCTTGACCAGCTTGGACTCGTCGGCGATGCACACAAAGCGGTCGGCCAGCGCCGCCACGATCTTTTCGCGCGTCAGCGCCGCACCCCCGCCCTTGACCATGTAACCGTGCTCGTCGATCTCGTCAGCACCATCGATGTAGACGGGCAGCGAACGCACTTCGCCCGCCTCCAGCACCGGAATGCCCAGGGCGCGCAGCCGCTGGGTGCTGGCCTCGGAGCTGGAGACGGCGCCGCGGATGCGCTCCTTCATGCCGGCCAACGCGTCGATGAACTTGTTGACCGTGGAGCCCGTGCCCACGCCGACGATGCTGCCGTCTTCGACGTAATGCAGCGCGGCCTGGCCGACGAGGGTCTTGAGAGCGTCTTGGGAGAGAGGAGTTTGAGGTGTCGTCATGGGCGAAAATCGCAAGCAGTTCACCCGGATTATCCCCATGTCTCTTTTGCCCTATGCGCTGGCGCGCCCTTTCCTTTTCGGCCTGGACCCCGAGGCGGCACACGACCTGACCCTGGGCATGCTCGCCCGTGGCCAGGGCACGCTGGCCCAGGCCGCCTGGAGCCAGGAGGCCGTGGCCGACCCGGTGCAGCTGGCCGGCCTCACCTTTCCCAACCGCGTAGGCCTGGCCGCCGGGCTGGACAAGAACGCCCGCTGCATCGACGCCCTGGCCGCCATGGGCTTTGGCTTCGTCGAGGTCGGCACCGTCACGCCGCGCCCGCAGCCGGGCAACCCCAAGCCGCGCATGTTCCGTCTGCCCGAGGCGCGCGCCCTCATCAACCGCCTGGGCTTCAACAACGACGGGCTGGAAGCCTTCATCGCCAACGTGCAGCGCTCGCGCGTGCGCGCCCAAAAGAGCCAACCGCTGCTGCTGGGCCTGAACATCGGCAAGAACGCCAGCACCCCCATCGAGCAGGCCACGAGCGACTACCTCATCGGCCTGAACGGCGTGTATCCGTATGCGGATTACGTCACGGTGAACATCAGCTCGCCCAACACCCAGAACCTGCGCGCGCTGCAGAGCGATGAGGCGCTGGACGCCCTGCTGTCGGCCATCGCTGCCGAACGCGAGCGGCTGGCCACAGCGCAGGGCAGGCGCGTGCCCATCTTCGTGAAGATCGCACCCGACCTGCAGCCCGAGCAGGTCGAGGTGATCGCCGCCACCCTCACCCGCCACGGCATGGACGGCGTGATCGCCACCAACACAACCGTAGCCCGCGACGCGGTGCAGGGCCTGCGCCACGCCGGCGAGACCGGTGGCCTGAGCGGCGCCCCGGTGCGCGAGGCCAGCAACAGCGTTATCCGCCAGCTGCGCGCCGCGCTGGGTCCGGCGTTTCCCATCATCGGCGTGGGCGGCGTCCTGAGCGCGCAGGACGCGGTGGACAAGATCCGCGCCGGCGCAGACGTGGTTCAGATCTACACCGGCCTGATCTACGAAGGCCCTGCGCTGGTGGTCCAGGCGGCACGCGCCCTCAAGGCGCTGCGCTGAGAAAAACAGCGGCAAAGAAAAAGGGCCGCGTGCAGCGGCCCTTTTTTCATGCAGCCCTCGATCAGCGTCGCATGCGAGCCATCAAAGGCATCAGCATGCCAGCCAGACGGATCAGCCGGCGCGGCCCGGCCAGCACCGCCACGCCGGCAACGGCGGCCACAAAGGCCGGGTGCAGCTTGGCAAACGTCAGCAGCCGCGCGGGCAGTGCCGCATCCGGATCGATCCCCTGTCGCGCCTGCACGATGGCGCGCGTTTGGCGGTAGGCCTCGCGCCGCGCGCGCAGGCGCTCGCGCTGCACCAGGATGCGGTCCAGCACCTGCTGCTGCTCGGGCGTGGGGGTGGGGAACGGTTTAGCGCTCATGGCTTACAGCTTTCCCTTGACGAGTTTCCAGTCGTTGCCCAGCTCGCGGCGCGTGAAGGCAAAGGCGTTGCCCAGCCCGCGCGCCAGCGACACCACCGTCAGCAGCACCGCCACGCAGGCCACCAGCCACCCGCCGGCCAGAAGCCAAGCGACCAAGGTCCGCTGCGGCGAGTCCCAGAACTGCACCAGCACCGCCAGCGACAGCAGCAACAGCGCCAGCACCGCCAGGGCGCCGAACAGGATGAGCATGACGATCATCTGCGCCAGACGGCGCTTCAAGTCGTCCAGCTCCAGTCGCGCCAGGGTGATGCGGTCTTCCGCAGCAATCGCGCCCTCGATGGCGGCGGCGCGCCAGCGCGCCACCCAGCCTTCCAGGCCCAGCAGGGATAGCCAGTTCATGGGCTCCTTCCTTCAGCGGGTTGTAGCGACGGCTTTAGCGGCGGGCCAGCAAAAAGCCCACCAGCGCACCCACGGCAACAGCGGCCGTGGCCACGCGCCACGGCTCGTCGTGGGCGTAGCGGTCGGCGGCGCGGGCGGCCTCACGGGCCTGCACGGCTGCATCCTGCGCGGCGCGCACGGCGGTGTCGCGCACGGTGTCGATGCCATCGTCCAGACGCTGGCGCAGCTGCTTGATCTGCGGAACGCTATCGAAATCCTTGCTGGCCAAGAGGCTACGCAGGTCACCCACCAGGCGCTCGAGTTCGTCCTGGGTCTTGGAGATGGAGTCGGATACGGAGGTCATAGCAGCCTTTCTTTGTTGTGCTCAACAGTAGAACCGCCCCCACTGCCAAACGGTGTAGGCGGGCGCCGCCAATCTTAGGCCCTGTTGTCCGCCAGCAGTCCTGTCACGTGCTCCCCGATGGCCAGCGCGCTGGTGAGGCCCGGGGATTCGATGCCGAACAGGTTGACCAGGCCCGCCACGCCGTGGTCGCGCGGGCCCTGGATCAGGAAGTCGGCAGCCGGCTCGCCGGGGCCATGAATCTTTGGGCGGATGCCGGCATAGCCCGGCAGCAGGCTGCCGTCCGGCAGTCCGGGCCAATAGCGGCGCACCTCGGCGTAAAAGCCCTCGGCGCGCCGCGGATCCACCGCCAGGTCGTCCGGACCATCGACCCACTGCACGTCCGGTCCGAAGCGCGCCTGTCCGCCCAGGTCCAGCGTCAGGTGCACGCCCAGGCCCGCGGCCTGCGGTACGGGGTAGATCAGGTGGCTGAAGGGCGCGCGGCCGGCCAGGCTGAAGTAGCTGCCCTTGGCGAAGGCTGCGTGCGGCACGTGCTGCGGCTGCAGCATGGCAAAGCGCGCCGCCAGCTGCGGTGCCTGCAGACCGGCCGCGTTGACGACGCTGCGCGCAGCCAGCAGCGTGCCGTCGGCAGCTTCCAAAACGATAGCTGCTTGCGCTTGTTCGGCGCGGCTTACAGCCGAATTGAGTGCCAAAAGGCCGCCCGCGTTCTCCAGGTCGCCCTGCAGCGACAGCATGAGGGCGTGGCTGTCCACGATGCCGGTGCTGGGCGACAGCAGCGCGGCGTGGCACTGCAGCGCGGGCTCCAGCTGCTGTGCCCGCGCGTGGCCCAGCCATTGCAGGTCGTGCACACCGCTGGCCTGCGCCCGTGCCTGGATGGCCTGCAGCGCCTGTTCCTGATCCGGTGAAGTAGCGACGATGAGCTTGCCGCAGCGCCGGTGCGGCAGGCCGCGCTCGGCCAGGTAGTCGTACAGCAGCGCCTTGCCGCGCACGCACAGCCGGCCTTTCAGCGAGCCCGGTGGGTAGTAGATCCCGGCGTGGATGACCTCACTGTTGCGCGAGCTGGTCTGGGTGCCGATGGCGTTCTCGGCCTCCAGCACCAGCACTTCACGCCCGGCCAGGGCCAGCGCGCGCGCCACGGCCAGCCCCACCACGCCCGCGCCGATGACGACGCAATCCACCTGGTCCATGCAGCCCCCTCGCCGCACGGCGGTGCGGCCATGAAAAAAGGGCCGGGAATCGCTTCCGGGCCCTTGGTTTCAAAGAAGTTTGGTGGGTGATACATGGATCGAACATGTGACCCCTGCCGTGTGAAGGCAGTGCTCTACCGCTGAGCTAATCACCCCTGGCCACGGCATGCGCCATGACCAAAAACTGGTGGGTGATACATGGATCGAACATGTGACCCCTGCCGTGTGAAGGCAGTGCTC
>NZ_DAMATK010000002.1:203342-273937 GCF_032079985.1 Pulveribacter sp. | reverse complement strand
TACCGCTGAGCTAATCACCCGCGTCGCGCTATGCGACAAGCCCGCGATTATGGCACAGGTTTCAGGCCGCGGCGGAGAAACTGCGCCAAACCGTCTTGCCGTCGCTGGCCTTGTCGATCTGCGCCAGTACGTCCTCGTGCGCGGCGAGCTCCTCGGGGGTGGGCGCCAGCACGGGCAGGGCGAACTGGCTCAGGTCCACGGCGGACAGGGGCTGGCCGTCCGCGCCGGAGCCGGCCTCGTCCATGATCAGCAGAGCATCCTGCCCACGCGTGAGGTTGATGTAGACGTCGGCCAGCAGCTCCGCGTCCAGCAGCGCGCCGTGCAGCTGGCGACCGGAGTTGTCCACGCCCAGGCGGTCGCACAGCGCGTCCAGCGAGTTGCGCTTGCCCGGGTACATCTCCTTGGCCATTGCCAGGGTGTCGGTGATGCCGGCCACGTGCTCGGCGAGCGGCGGCAGGCCGAGCAGCTCCAGCTCCTTGTCCAGGAAGCCGACGTCGAAGCTGGCGTTGTGGATGATCAGCTCGGCGCCGCGCAGGTAGTCCAGGATGTCCCGCGCGCACTCGGCGAACTTGGGCTTGTCGCGCAGGAAGTCGCTGGTGATGCCGTGCACCCGCAGCGCCTCCTCGTGGCTTTCGCGCTCGGGGTTGATGTACAGGTGCAGGTTGTTACCGGTGAGCTTGCGGTGCACCAGTTCCACGCAGCCCAGCTCGAGGATGCGGTCGCCGTCGGCGGCCGACAGGCCGGTGGTTTCCGTATCGAGGACGATCTGGCGGGTCATGGCCGATCAGTTCTCGCGCGCGTGGTTGATGGTGTATTTGGGGATTTCCACCGTCACGTCGTCCTGCGCCAGGATGGCCTGGCAGGACAGGCGCGACTGCGGCTCCAGGCCCCATGCGCGGTCCAGCAGGTCTTCTTCCTCTTCCTCGGCCTCGTTCAGAGAGTCGTAGCCCTTGCGCACGATGACGTGGCAGGTGGTGCAGGCGCAGCTCATGTCGCAGGCGTGCTCGATGTTGATGCCGCCCTCCAGCAGCGCCTCGCAGATGGAGGTGCCGGCCGGGGCACTGATCTCGGTGCCCTCGGGGGCGTATTCGGGATGGGGCAGGATCTTGATGACGGGCATGGTGCTTGTCGTGTGCTTTCTTTGCGTTCTCTCGTGCGTCAGAGCGTGTCCACGCTCTTGCCGGCCAGGGCCTGGCGGATGCCGCGGTTCATGCGCTGGGCGGCAAAGCCTTCGGTGCCCTTGGCCAGGGCGGCGGTGGCGGCTTCCACCTCGGCAGCGCCCGCATCCTGCTGCAGCGCGGCGCGCAGCGCCTGCATCAGCGTGTCGATGGCGGCGCGCTCGGCGGCGTCCAGCACGTCGCCGTCCGCATCCAGGGCGCTTTGCGTGGCGATCAGCAGGCGGTCGGCGTCCACGCGCGCCTCGGCGAGGGCGCGGGCCTGCATGTCCTGCTGCGCGGTGGCAAAGCCTTCCTGCAGCATGCGGGCGATCTGCTCGTCCGAAAGGCCGTACGACGGCTTCACGTCGATGCGCGCCTCCACCCCGCTGCCCTGCTCGCGCGCGCTCACGCTCAGCAGGCCGTCGGCGTCCACCGTGAAGGTCACGCGGATGCGTGCCGCGCCTGCCGCCATGGGCGGAATGCCGCGCAGCTCGAAGCGCGCCAGGCTGCGGCAGTCCGCCACCAGGTCGCGCTCGCCCTGCACCACGTGGATGGCCAGGGCCGTCTGGCCGTCCTTGTAGGTGGTGAAGTCCTGCGCCTTGGCGGTGGGGATGGTCTCGTTGCGCTGCACGATGCGCTCCACCAGGCCGCCCATGGTCTCTAGCCCCAACGACAGCGGGATCACGTCCAGCAGCAGCAGATCACCGGCGTTGTCATTGCCGGCCAGCTGGTTGGCCTGGATGGCGGCGCCCAGGGCCACGACCTCGTCCGGGTTAAGGTTGGTCAGCGGCTCGCGGCCGAAGAAGTCGGCTACGGCGCGGCGCACCTGGGGCATGCGCGTGGAGCCGCCCACCAGCACCACGCCCTGCACCTCGTCGCGCCCGATTTGGGCGTCGCGCAGCGCACGGCGCACGGCGGCCAGCGAGCGCTGGGTCAGCGCCTCGGTGGCTGCGGCGAAGTCGGCGCGGTTGACATCCAATTGGTGGTTTACGCCCGCCAGCTCTGCGCTGAACGCTACGGTTTCGTGAGCAGTCAGGGCCTCCTTGCAAGCCCGCGCGGCCAGGCGCACGGCGGCCTTGTCGGCGGGCGTGTCGGCGCTCAGGCCCAGGCGCTGCAGGGCCCAGGCGGCCAGGGCGGCGTCGTAGTCGTCGCCGCCCAGGGCCGAGTCGCCGCCGGTGGCGATGACCTCGAACACGCCGCGGGTCAGGCGCAGGATGGAGATGTCGAAGGTGCCGCCGCCCAGGTCGTAGACGGCATAGACGCCCTCGGCAGCGTTGTCCAGCCCGTAGGCGATGGCCGCGGCCGTGGGCTCGTTGATCAGGCGCAGCAGGTGCAGGCCGGCCAGCTGGGCGGCGTCCTTGGTGGCCTGGCGCTGGGCGTCGTCGAAGTAGGCGGGCACGGTGATGACGGCGCCGTACAGGTCGGCGTCGAAGCTGTCCTCGGCGCGCTGGCGCAGCGTGGCCAGGATCTCGGCACTGACCTCCACCGGCGACTTGATGCCGTCAGCCGTCTGCAGGCTGAGCATGCCGCCCTCGCCCGGCGCCTGCGGCGGCACGAAGTCGTACGGCAGGCTGGCGCGGTCGGCAATATCACCCAGCGCGCGACCCATGAAGCGCTTGGCCGAGGCGATGGTATTGGCCGCGTCCTGGCGCTGTGCATCGAGCGCCGCATAGCCGATCTGCCGCCCGCCGCCCTGCAGGTAGCGCACCACGGAGGGCAGCAGCACCCGGCCCTGCTCGTCCGGCAGGCACTCGGCCGTGCCGCTTTTCACCGCGGCCACCAGCGAGTGGGTGGTGCCCAGGTCGATGCCGACGGCGATGCGCCGCTGGTGCGGGTCGGGCGACTGGCCGGGTTCGGAGATCTGCAAAAGCGCCATGTCGTTGTTTCTTGTTCCGTGGATTCTTGGGGCAACCCGTTATTGTCCCTGCTGCTCCCGGCGCAGTTCGATATCGCGGCCGAATCGCGCAATGAACATGAGGGCTCTGACTTCGCGGGCGGCGCCCGCCCAGTCCTGTTGCTCGTCGATGAGCTGCTGCAGCCGGGTGGTGGCGGCGCGGCGCTCGCCGTCCATGTCGTCCTCCAGCGCGTCCAGCTGGGCGGGGGACTCGGCCTCTTCCAGGGCCTCGCGCCACTGCATCTGCTGCATCAAAAACTGCGCCGGCATGGCTGTGTTGTCCTCCGCGCGGATGGGCGCCCCGTGCAGCTCGCACAGGTAGGCGGCGCGCTTGAGCGGGTCTTTTAGGCGCTGGTAGGCCTCGTTGATGCGCACCGACCACTGCATGGCCACGCGCTGCGCGGCCGGCCCCTGGGCGGCGAAGCGGTCGGGGTGGGCCTCGCGCTGCAGCTCCTTCCAGCGCGCGTCCAGCTGGGCGCGGTCCTGCGCGAAGCGGCGCGGCACGGCGAACAGTTCGAAATCGTCGGATTGCAGGTTCATATCAAAAATGTGAGCAGCTGCCGCTTTTCCAGAGCTGTTTTGCGATGGTTTTCATGGTCAAAACCCCGATATTCAAGCGCGAGCAGCTATTGTTTCTGAAGCACCATCCCCAAAAAAAACCGCCAGCACGCGACGCGATGGCGGTTCGTACGGCGGGCGCACCGGCAGCGCGGCCCGGCTCTTCAGACGCGGAAGCTCTCCCCGCAGCCGCAGCGGTCGCGCTCGTTGGGGTTGTTGAACCTGAAGCCCTCGTTCAGCCCCTCGCGCACGAAGTCCAGCTCGGTGCCGTCGATGTAGGCCAGGCTCTTGGGGTCGATCATGAGCTTCACGCCGTGGTCCTCGAACACCACGTCGGCCGGGTCCTGCTCGTCCACGTACTCCAGCTTGTAGGCCAGGCCGGAGCAGCCCGTGGTCTTGATGCCCAGCCGCACGCCCACGCCCTTGCCGCGACGCGACAGATAGCGCGTCACATGCCGGGCGGCGGCTTCGGTCAGGGTGATGGCCATGTGCGCCGCTCCTGTCGTCAGGCCAGCGCTTCGGCAGTGGCGCCGTGCTTGGCCTTGTAGTCGTTCACGGCGGCCTTGATGGCATCCTCGGCCAGGATGGAGCAGTGGATCTTCACGGGCGGCAGCGCCAGCTCCTGTGCGATCTCGCTGTTCTTCAGCGCAGCGGCCTCGTCCAGCGTCTTGCCCTTGACCCATTCGGTCACCAGCGACGACGAGGCAATGGCCGAGCCGCAGCCGTAGGTCTTGAAGCGCGCGTCCTCGATCACGCCGGTGTCGGGGTTGACCTTGATCTGCAGCTTCATCACGTCGCCGCATGCCGGTGCGCCGACCATGCCGGTGCCGACCGTTTCGTCGCCCTTGTCGAACGAGCCGACGTTGCGCGGGTTTTCGTAGTGGTCGATAACCTTGTCAGAGTAAGCCATGGTGTCGTTCTCCTATTCCTTGTCTTGCCGCAATCAGTGGGCCGCCCACTGGATGGTGCTCAGATCGACACCGTCCTGGAACATCTCCCACAGCGGGCTCAATTCGCGCAGCTTGGCCACGTTGTGGCGAATGGTCTGCACGGCGTAATCGATCTCTTCCTCAGTCGTGAAGCGGCCGATGGTCATGCGCAGGCTGCTGTGCGCCAGCTCGTCGCTGCGACCCAATGCGCGCAGCACGTAGCTGGGCTCCAGACTGGCCGAGGTGCAGGCCGAGCCGCTGGAAACCGCCAGGCCCTTGATGCCCATGATCAGCGACTCGCCCTCGACGTAGTTGAAGCTCATGTTCAGGTTGTGCGGCACCCGGCGTTCCAGGTCGCCGTTGATGAACACCTGCTCCACGTCCTTCAGGCCGTTCAGCAGGCGTTGCTGAAGGGCGCGCACCTTGGCCGCGTCCTGCGCCATCTCGTCTTTGGCGATGCGGAAGGCCTCGCCCATGCCGACGATCTGGTGCGTAGGCAGCGTGCCCGAGCGCATGCCGCGCTCATGGCCGCCGCCGTGCATCTGCGCCTCCAGACGCACGCGCGGCTTGCGGCGCACGTACAGCGCGCCGATGCCCTTGGGGCCATAGGTCTTGTGCGAGGCCAGGCTCATCAGGTCCACGGGCAGCTGCTTGACGTCGATCTCGACCTTGCCGGTGGCCTGGGCCGCATCGACGTGCAGCAGCACGCCCTTTTCGCGGCAGATGGCGCCGATGGCCGGAATGTCCTGGATCACGCCGATCTCGTTGTTCACGAACATGACGCTGGCAAGAACCGTGTCCGGACGAATGGCGGCCTTGAAGACTTCCAGATCCAGCAGGCCGTTTTCCTGCACGTCCAGGTAGGTCACCTCAAAGCCCTGGCGCTCCAGCTCACGCATCACGTCCAGCACGGCCTTGTGCTCGGTCTTGACGGTGATCAGGTGCTTGCCCTTGCCCTGGTAGAAGTGCGCAGCGCCCTTGATGGCCAGGTTGTTGGACTCGGTCGCACCGCTGGTCCAGACGATTTCGCGCGGGTCAGCGCCGATCAGGTCGGCCACTTGGCCGCGGGCCTTTTCCACGGCTTCTTCCGCCTCCCAACCCCAGGCATGGCTGCGCGACGCCGGGTTGCCGAAGTGCTCGCGCAGCCAGGGGATCATCGCGTCCACGACGCGCGGGTCCACGGGGGTCGTCGCGCCGTAGTCGAGGTAGATGGGAAAGTGCGGGGTCATGTCCATGGCTGGCTCAGGCTGCTTCCGGCTGGCGTTGTGTTGTTATCGGGATCGAATGCTTTACGACTTGGCAAACGCATTGCAGGTCTTCACGACTTGGCAAACGCGTTGCCAAGGGCGAACACCGAGTTGGGGGCGTTCACGCGGATGGGCTTGACCACGGGCGTGGTCGAGATGGCGCGGCGCGTGACCGGCTTGTCCTCGATCTGGATGCCCTTGGCCAGCTGCTCGTCCACCAGCTTTTGCAGCGTGACCGAGTCCAGGAACTCGACCATGCGCTGGTTCAGCGCGGCCCACAGCTCGTGCGTCATGCAGCGGCCGGCTTCGCCCAGGCAGTTTTCCTTGCCACCGCATTGCGTGGCGTCAATAGGCTCATCCACCGAGACGATAATATCGGCCACGGTGATATCGCCTGCCTTGCGGGCCAGCGTGTAGCCGCCACCGGGGCCACGGGTGGACTCCACCAGCTCATGGCGGCGCAGCTTGCCGAACAGCTGCTCCAGATACGAAAGGGAAATCTGCTGGCGCTGGCTGATTGCCGCCAGCGTGACGGGGCCGTTGTTCTGGCGCAGGGCCAGGTCAATCATGGCGGTGACCGCAAAACGGCCTTTGGTGGTGAGACGCATCGCAAGCTCCTTCAAGGTCAGGCTTGATCGTTATGAAAAGCCGTGGGGCAGCAGCCTGCGCTGGCCTTCGGCACCGTCCCCGCCCTTCTTGCCCCATGCACGCGGTCTAGGGGTTTGCTCTCAGTCGTGGGGTTGTTTTTTTCTGAATGTGTGAGGCGATTGTAGCACAAATCCCGATCTTTTTTGTCGGGTAAGTGAACTCATCAGTCACATTTCTCCCTCAACGGTCACACCACGGCGTGGTCCCCGCCGTGGGCGCCGAATACGCGGTCCTTCAACCGGGCCAACTGGTCGCGCGTGCGTGCCGCCTGTTCGAACTCCAGGTTGCGCGCGTGTTCCAGCATGCGCTTTTCCAGCCGCTTGATCTCGCGCGCGATGTCCTTTTCCGACATCTCGTCCAGCTCCGCCTGGCGGGCGGCATCCTGCTCCAGGCGGTGCGCCTCCTGGCCGGCCTTTTCGCTGTATACGCCGTCGATCAGGTCGCGCACCTGCTTGACGATGCTGCGCGGCGTGATGCCCATGGCCTCGTTGTGCGCGATCTGCTTGGCGCGGCGGCGCTCGGTCTCGCCGATGGCCTTCTTCATCGAGTCCGTGACCCGGTCCGCATACAGGATGGCCATGCCGTTGAGGTTGCGTGCCGCGCGGCCTATGGTCTGGATCAGGCTGCGCTCGGCGCGCAGGAAGCCCTCCTTGTCCGCATCCAGGATGGCCACCAGCGACACCTCGGGAATGTCCAGCCCCTCGCGCAGCAGGTTGATGCCCACCAGCACGTCGAACGCACCCAGGCGCAGGTCACGGATGATCTCCACCCGCTCCACCGTGTCGATGTCCGAGTGCAGGTAGCGCACCTTGACACCGTTGTCGGTCAGGTAGTCGGTCAGCTGCTCGGCCATGCGCTTGGTCAGCGTGGTGATCAGCACGCGCTCGTGCTTGTCCACGCGCAGCCGGATCTCCTGCAGCACGTCGTCCACCTGGTGGGTGGCGGGGCGCACCTCCACCAGCGGGTCCACCAGACCGGTGGGGCGTACCACCTGGTCCACCACCTGGCCGGAATGCTCCTTTTCGTAGTCCGCCGGCGTGGCCGACACGAAGATCACCTGACGCATGCGCGCCTCGAACTCCTCGAACTTGAGCGGCCGGTTGTCCAGCGCCGAGGGCAGGCGGAAGCCGAATTCCACCAGCGTGGTCTTGCGCGAGCGGTCGCCGTTGTACATGGCGCTGAGCTGCCCGATCATCTGGTGGCTCTCGTCCAGGAACATGAGGGCATCCTTGGGCAGGTAGTCCGTGAGCGTGCTGGGCGGCTGGCCGGGCGCAGAGCCCGACAGGTGGCGCGTGTAGTTCTCGATGCCCTTGCAGTGCCCGACCTCGCTGAGCATCTCCAGGTCGAAGCGCGTGCGCTGCTCCAGGCGCTGGGCCTCGACCAGCTTGCCCTCGCGCTCGAAGAAGTTCAGGCGCTCGGCCAGCTCGGCCTTGATGGTGTCCACGGCGGTCAGCACCTTGTCGCGCGGGGTCACGTAATGGCTGCTGGGGTAGACCGTGAAGCGCGGGATCTTCTGCTGGATGCGCCCGGTGAGCGGGTCGAACAGCTGCAGGCTCTCCACCTCGTCGTCGAACAGCTCGATGCGCACGGCCAGCTCGGAGTGCTCCGCCGGGAAGACGTCGATGGTGTCGCCGCGCACACGGAACTTGCCACGGGAAAAGTCCTGGTCGTTCCTCTGGTACTGCATGCGGATCAGCTGCGCGATCACGTCGCGCTGACCCAGCTTGTCCCCGGTGCGCAGCGTCATGATCATGCGGTGGTAGCTCTCGGGCTCGCCGATGCCGTAGATGGCCGACACCGTCGCCACGATGACCACGTCGCGCCGCTCCAGGATGCTCTTGGTGCACGACAGGCGCATCTGCTCGATGTGCTCGTTGATGGCGCTGTCTTTTTCGATGAACAGGTCGCGCTGGGGCACGTAGGCCTCGGGCTGGTAGTAGTCGTAGTAGCTGACGAAGTACTCCACCGCGTTCTTCGGGAAGAACTCGCGAAACTCGCTGTACAGCTGCGCGGCCAGCGTCTTGTTGGGCGCAAAGATGATGGCCGGCCGGCCCAGCCGAGCGATCACGTTGGCCATGGTGAAGGTCTTGCCCGAGCCGGTCACGCCCAGCAGGGTCTGAAACACCTCGCCGTCCTGCACGCCCTCCACCAGCCGCTCGATCGCCTCGGGCTGGTCGCCCGCCGGCGGATAGGGCTGGTAGAGCTGAAAGGGCGAGCCGGGGTACTGGACGAACTGCCCGCCCTCGGTGGCCGGCTCGGTGATGACTTCATGCATGGTGGCGGGGCGAACGCGCGCGGCGCATCGCCGTAAAATTGATGGTTGGCTGTGCGACAGCTTAGACAGCTTACCTAAGGCCGCCCGCCCGCAATTCCACCCCTTCGAGGACTTTCCATGTCTCTGTTTTCCGCCGTCGAAATGGCGCCCCGCGATCCCATCCTGGGCCTGAACGAACAATTCAACGCCGACCCCAACCCCAAGAAGGTCAACCTGGGCGTGGGCGTGTACTTCGACGACAACGGAAAGCTGCCCCTGCTGGCCTGTGTGCAGGCGGCCGAAAAGGCCATGATGGACAAGCCCGCCGCGCGCGGCTACCTGCCCATCGACGGCATTGCCGCCTACGACAGCGCCGTCAAGGCGCTGGTCTTCGGCGCCGATTCCGACGTGGTCCAATCCGGCCGCGTGGCCACCGTGCAGGCCATCGGTGGCACGGGCGGCCTGAAGATCGGCGCAGACTTCCTCAAGAAGCTCAACCCGAACGCCAAGGTGCTGATCTCCGACCCCAGCTGGGAAAACCACCGTGCGCTGTTCACCAACGCCGGCTTCGAGGTCGGCACCTACGCCTACTACGACGCGGCCACGCGCTCGGTGAACTTCGACGGCATGCTGGCCGACCTGCGCGCCGCCGCCCCCGGCACCATCGCAGTGCTGCATGCCTGCTGCCACAACCCCACCGGCTACGACCTGACGCCCGCCCAGTGGGACGAGGTGGTGAAGGTGGTCAAGGAGCGCGGCCTGGTCGCCTTTCTGGACATGGCCTACCAGGGCTTCGGCCACGGTATCAAGGAGGACGGCGCCGTCATCGGCAAGTTCGTCGCTGCCGGCCTGAACATCTTCGTGTCCACGTCGTTTTCCAAGAGCTTTTCGCTGTACGGCGAGCGCGTGGGCGCCCTGTCGGTGGTGGCCGCGGACAAGGACGAGGCCGCGCGCGTGCTGTCGCAGCTGAAGATCGTCGTGCGCACCAACTATTCCAACCCGCCCACGCACGGCGGCGCAGTGGTGGCTGCGGTGCTGAACGACCCGCAGCTGCGTGCGCAGTGGGAGCAGGAGCTGGGCGACATGCGCGTACGCATCAAGGCCATGCGCCAGAAACTGGTCGATGGCCTGAAGGCCGCCGGCGTGCAGCAGGACATGTCCTTCATCACCCAGCAGATCGGCATGTTCAGCTATTCCGGTCTGTCCAAGGACCAGATGGTGCGCCTGCGCAGCGAGTTCGGCGTCTACGGCACCGACACCGGTCGCATGTGCGTGGCCGCGCTCAACAGCAAGAACATCGACTATGTGTGCGAATCCATCGCCAAGGTCATGTAAGGCCTGCCCCAACGCTTCTGACTGAACCGCCTTCGGGCGGTTTTTTCATGGCTGGCAGGGAGGCACGGCACTATGGAAACAATAGCTGCTTGCGCTTGCCCCGCCTGGTCTTGAGGCCGATTTGACTACTATTGTTGCATCCGGTGCGGCCACGTCCGACAGCCACCGCGTACCGGCCCTGACACGGCCGCCCGCGCTGCAAAGCTCCAATAGGCAGCAATCATTTCAGCCGGAGACCTGTGCCATGAACCCTTTCGTCCTCACCCCCGAAATGACTTCCGCCTCCGGCACCTTCTATCCGACCGGATACGTCTTTGCGTTGTTCAAGGACGAAGATGCTGCGCGAAAGGCCGGGCAGGCCCTGTCCGACGGGGGGCACGTCGACGTGGCTCATGCCCGCCCACAGGAGATCCTGGAGCACGTCGTGCGCACCCTGGGCAATGCCGACACCCCCCTGCCCTCGGTGGGCGCGGAAGGCGTGATCGTGCGCCGCATTGCCGAATTGGCCAGCGGCGGCTGCCACGCTCTGCTGTTTGAGGCCGCGGACGACGACACGCCCGACAGCCTGCGCGACCTGCTGCAGGCGCAGGCAGCCCTGGCGGCTTTTTATTACCGTCGGCTGATCATCGAAGATCTGATCACTGCACCTGCCTGATGGAGGCAGGCGGGGTCTCAGCCGCGCCGCCCCTGCGCCTTGCCCTTGGGACCAGCGACTGGCCCGCCCTTGCGGCCTGCCGGCGCCGTGCCCGCGCGCGGCGGCAGGCCCGTGTGCTGTGTCAGCACACGGCCACGCTGCGGTTGGGAGGCTCCCGTTACCCCTCTGGCGCCCGGTGCCGACGTGGCCGCCGTGCTGTTCTTGCGCCGTGCGGACTGGTAGCCGCCATCCGTCAGCGGTTGGAAGGTCGGGATCAGGTGATGCTTGCCATTACCGATCAGGTCGGCACGGCCCATGTTCTTCAGCGCCTCGCGCAGCAGCGGCCAGTTGTTCGGGTCGTGGTAGCGCAGGAAGGCCTTGTGCAGGCGGCGCCGGCGCTCGCCGCGCACCACGTCCACCGTCTCCTCGGCCTCGTCGCGCATGTGGCGGCGCACGCGCGTGAGGGGGTTGCGACCGCTGTGGTACATGGCCGTAGCCGTGGCCATGGGGCTGGGATAGAACGCCTGCACCTGGTCGGCGCGAAAGCCGTTCTTCTTCAGCCAGACGGCCAGGTGCAGCATGTCCTCGTCGGTCGTGCCAGGGTGAGCGGCGATGAAGTAGGGAATCAAAAACTGCTTCTTGCCCGCCTCTTCGCTGTATTTTTCGAACAGCTGCTTGAAGCGGTCGTAGTTGCCGATACCCGGCTTCATCATCTTGGACAGCGGCCCGGCCTCGGTATGCTCGGGCGCGATCTTGAGGTAGCCGCCCACGTGGTGCTGCACCAGCTCGCGCACGTACTCGGGCGACTGCACGGCCAGGTCATAACGCAGACCCGAGCCGATCAGAATCTTCTTGATGCCCGGCAGCTCGCGCGCGCGGCGGTAGATCTTGATGAGTGGGTCGTGGTCGGTGTGCAGGTTCTGGCAGATGCCGGGGAAGACGCAGCTGGGCTTGCGGCAGGCGGCTTCGATCTGCGGATCGCGGCAGCCCAGACGGTACATGTTGGCCGTGGGCCCTCCTAAGTCGGAGATGGTGCCGGTAAAGCCCTTGACCTTGTCGCGGATGTCCTGCACCTCGGCAATGATGGACTCCTCGGACCGGCTCTGGATGATGCGCCCCTCGTGCTCGGTGATGGAGCAAAAGGTGCAGCCGCCAAAGCACCCGCGCATGATGTTGATGGAGGCGCGGATCATCTCCCACGCCGGAATCTTGGTCGCGCCGTCGAAGCCGCCCTTCTCGTCCGCATAGCGCGGGTGCGGGTTGCGTGCGTACGGCAGGCCGAAAACCCAGTCCATCTCGGCGGTGGTCAGCGGAATGGGCGGCGGGTTCAGCCAGACATCACGCGCGGCCGTGCCCTCGCCGTGCGCCTGCACCAGCGCGCGGGCGTTGCCGGGATTGGTCTCCAGGTGCAGTACGCGGTTGGCGTGGGCGTACAGCACCGGGTCACTCTTCACTTTCTCGAAGCTGGGCAGGCGGATCACCGTCAGCTCGCGCGGCGGCTGGGCGCCCTTGCGGCGCAGGCCGGGGTTGGGCACGAACTGGATCACCGATTCAGAGCTTTTTTGGCCTCCAGCGCTTGCCTGGCTTGCGCTGGCAGCTCCTGAATCAGGAGCATCCTCGCGCGAGCAGGCCTGGCCTTGCGTGGCGGCCTGCTCGGCCGTGGTCATGTAGGGGTTGATAGGCGGCTCGACCGCGCCGGGCTCGTCCACGCTGGTGGAGTCCAGCTCGAACCAGCCCTCAGGGCTGCTGCGGCGCACGAAGGCGGTGCCGCGCACGTCGGTGATGCTCTCCACCGGCTCGCGCCGCGCCAGGCGGTGCGCCACCTCGACCAGCGCCCGCTCGGCGTTGCCATACAGCAGCAGGTCGCACTTGGCGTCCACCACCATGGAACGGCGCACCTTGTCGCTCCAATAGTCGTAGTGGGCGATGCGGCGCAAGGACCCTTCGATGCCGCCCAGCACGATGGGCACGTCCTTGAAGGCCTCGCGGCAACGCTGGCTGTAGACGATGGCCGCACGGTCGGGGCGCTTGCCGCCCACGTCGCCGGGGGTGTAGGCGTCGTCGCTGCGGATTTTGCGGTCCGCCGTGTAGCGGTTGATCATGGAATCCATGTTGCCCGCTGTCACGCCCCAGAACAGGTTGGGCTTGCCCAGCGCCTTGAAGGCCTCGGCGCTGGTCCAGTCCGGCTGGGCGATGATGCCCACGCGAAAGCCCTGGGCCTCAAGCACGCGCCCGATCACCGCCATGCCGAAGCTGGGGTGGTCCACATACGCGTCGCCGGTGACCAGCACCACGTCGCAGCTGTCCCAGCCCAGCTGCTCCATTTCGGCGCGGCTCATGGGCAGATAGGGCGCGGTGCCAAAGCGCTTGGCCCAGTACGGGCGGTAGCTGGTCAGCGGCTTGGCGGGGCGCGGGAAGAAGGAAACGTCGGCAAAGGCGTTCATCGGCGGGCTTTCGAGCGGGGCCGGACATTCTAGGAGGCCCTCCTTGCCGGCGCTGGCGCGCGGTTATAGGCGCGGCGCCGGCCGGCGCCGCGGGGTTAAGCTCGGCCGGCCCATGTCCTACTCACTCAGCGCCCCGGCCCATCACGAACTGGTCATCAAGAAAAGTCGCTTCATCGCCTGCGTGCAGCCCGTGGACGGGCGCGCCCAGGCGCAGGCCGTGGTGGACGGATTGCGGCGCGAGCACCCTGGCGCCGCCCACGTGTGCTGGGCGCTGCTGGCCGGCGGGCAGTCGGCCGCGGTGGACGACGGCGAGCCCAGCGGCACGGCCGGGCGGCCCATGCTGGACGTGCTGCGCCACCAGCAGCTGGAGGGCGTGCTGGCCACGGTGGTGCGCTACTTCGGCGGCGTCAAGCTGGGCGCGGGCGGCCTGGTGCGTGCCTATACCGACAGCGTGGCCCAGGCCCTGCTGGGCGTCGAGAAGGTGCCGCGCCAGCGCATGGTCCAGCTGTGCCCCAGCGTGCCCTACCCGCTTGAAGGCCTGCTGCGCCGCGAGATCGCCGCCGCCGGCGCGCAGCTGCTGGACGTGCGCCATGCCTCGCAGGTCACGTTCACCCTGTCGCTGCCGGAAGCGCAGGCGGCGCCCTTCGCCGCGCGCCTGGACGAGCTGGCCAGCGGCCGGGTGGCCTGGCTGCCGGCGGACTGACGTGCGCCGGCACGCGGACCTTGGCATGCCGGACTACAGCCGCGCACCGGCGCGGCGTGGACACTGACCTGCCCGACCGCTCTGCCCTATGAACCAGACTCTCGACACCCTCATCATCGGCGCCGGCACCGCCGGGCTGGCCGCGCTGCGCGAGGTGCGCAAGCGCACGGACAACTTCCTCATCGCCAACGAAGGGCCCTGGGGCACGACCTGCGCCCGCGTGGGCTGCATGCCCTCCAAGATGCTGGTGGAGGCCGCCAATGCCCTGCACACGCGCGAGCGCTTCGACACCTTCGGCCTGCGCGGCGGCAAGGATCTGCGCGCCGACCTGCCGGCCGTGCTGCAGCGCGTGCGTGCGCTGCGCGACGAGTTCGTCGCGGGCACCATCCGCGCCAGCGACGCGGGCGGCAAGGCCGTCTCCGGCCGTGCGCGGCTGCTGGACGCGCAGCGCGTAGAGGTCGCCGGCCGCACCTACCGCACGCGCAGCGTCATCGTGGCTACGGGCTCGCGCCCGGTGGTGCCCGCCGACTGGCTGGCTTTTGGCGACCGCATCCTGACCACCGACACGCTGTTCGAGCAACCCACCCTGGGCCCGCGCATGGCCGTGATCGGCCTGGGCAGCATAGGCACCGAGATGGCGCAGGCATTAGCGCGCCTGGGCGTGGAGGTAGTGGCCTTTGTCACCAGCGAGCGCGTGGCCGGCCTGCGCGACGAGGCTGTCAACGCGACGCTGTACGAGCGCCTGAAGGGAGAGTTCGCCATCAGCGTGGGCGAGCATGCCGAGCTGCGCGAGCTGGCCGGCGGCATCGAGGTGAGCAATGGCAAGACCACCGTGGTGGTCGACCAGGTGCTGGCCGCCATGGGCCGCACGCCCAACATCGAATACCTGGGGCTGGACACGCTCGGGCCGGTGCTGGACGAGCGCGGCCTGCCGCCCGTGGATCCGTGCACGCTGCAGATCGGCGACACGCCGGTGTTCCTGGCTGGCGATGTGGACCGCGACCGCCCGCTGCTGCACGAGGCCGCGGACGAGGGCCACATGGCCGGCATCAATGCGGTGCTGGCCGCACAGGGCCGGCCCCTGCGGCACTTTCGTCGGCGCGTACCGCTGGCCATCACCTTTTCCGATCCGCAGGCGGCCAGCGTCGGCATGGCCTATGCGCAATTGCAAAAGCAACCGCACCTGGTGGGCGAGGTGGATTTTTCGCGCCAGGGCCGTGCCCGCGTGGCCCTGCGCAACGCCGGCCTGCTGCGCGTGTATGCCGAGCCGCAGACGGGTCGCCTGCTGGGTGCGCAGATGTGCGCGCCCTCGGGCGAACACCTGGCCCAGCTGCTGGCCCTTGCCATTGACCGCGAGCTGACGGTGCGGGACCTGCTGCGCATGCCCGTCTACCACCCCACGCTGGAGGAAGGCCTGCGCACCGCGCTACGCCAGCTGTCGCGCCAGCTGCCGTCGGGCAACGACTCGGACCTGTCGGACTGCGAGAACCTGGGCGCCAGCGCCCTGGACTGAACGCTAGCGCAGCCGCGCCGGCGACAGCGCCTCGGGCACCACGCCCTCGCGCACCAGGCCTGGGTGCAGCGGCTCGCCCAGCAGCAGGTTGCGCGCCAGCAAGGCGGCGCCGGCCGCGCTCTGGATGCCATAGCCACCCTGGGCGGCCAGCCAGAAGAAGCCATCCGTACCCGCGTCAGGGCCGATGACCAGGTCGCCGTCGGCGACGAAAGAGCGCAGCCCGGCCCAGGTGCGCGTCGGGCGGCGGATCTGAAACAGCGTCCTCTCCTCGATGCGGTGGATACCGAGGGCCACGTCCAGCTCCTCAGGCACCACGTCGTGCGGCGGCACCGGGTCGGCGTTGGCCGGCGAGCCCAGCAGTTGGCCGGCGTCGGGCTTGAAGTACCACTGCTCGTCGATGTCGATGGCTGCCGGCCAGGCCGCGGCCTGCATGCCCGCTGGCACGGGGAAGGTGAAGGCCGTGCGCCGGCGCGGCTGCAGGCCGATGGGCGCCACGCCGGCCAGGCGCGCCAGCTCGTCGGCCCAGGCACCGGCGGCGTTCACTACCGCGCCTGCGCGCAGCACTTCCCCACTGGCCAGCGTGACGGCCCAGCCGCCTGGGGCGCGCTGCAGCGCGGTGACTTCGGCATCCGTGCGCAGCACGGCGCCGCGCCGTCGCGCGCCGCGCAGGTAGCCCTGGTGCAGCGCATGCACGTCGATGTCGGCGGCATCGGGCTCCAGCATGCCGGCGGCCACGGCCTCGGGCCTCAGGCAGGGCAACAGGGCCAGCAGCTCGTCGCGCGTGAGCAGACGCACGGCCGGGTTGCGCCGGCGCGCGTCTTCGAAGGCTGCATGCAGCGCCGGCAGTTGCTGCGGCCCCGCCACATAGGCCACGCCGCGCGGGGTGAGGATGGGGGCGTCCCCGAACTCCGGCGGCGGCGCGTCGTAGAAGGCGCGGCTGGCGCGCGTCAAGGCCTGGATGTTGGGCGTGCCGTAAGTGGCGCTGTAGAGCGCCGCCGAGCGACCGGTGGTGTGGTAGCCGGGCTGGGATTCGCGCTCCAGCAGCAGCACGCGCCGCGTCGCAGCCAGTTCCCAGGCTACGGACGCACCGGCAATGCCCGCGCCGATGACCACGAAGTCGCAATCGCTATTTGCCTGCGCCATGCTGCACCCTTGCAAAACACCCGATCGTAGTGCCTGCAATCTCCCTGGCACAGATGCGGGCACCTCATCGGACTGGGCAGAAAAACAAAAGATGCATATTATGTGAATATTAAAACAAGCAGCCCATGCCATGAACGTCCTGCCTGACTCTTCCACCAGCCCCGCCGCTGCCGACCCGCTGGCGCAGGCCCTGCAGCGGCCCTACCAGCATGGCTTCGTCACCGACGTCGAGTCCGACGCGCTGCCGCCCGGACTGGACGAGGACACCATCCGTGCCATCTCGCGCAAGAAGCGGGAGCCGCAGTTTTTGCTCGACTGGCGCCTGGCCGCCTTCGAGCGCTGGCGCACGATGGAGCTGCCGCACTGGGCGCATCTGAAGATCGAGCCCATCGACTTCCAGGCGCTCAGCTACTATTCGGCCCCCAAGTCGCTGAAAGACGCGCCCAAGAGTCTGGACGAGGTCGACCCCAAGCTGCTGGAGACCTATGAAAAGCTCGGCGTGCCGCTGCACGAGCGCGCGCGCCTGGCGGGCGTGGCGGTGGACGCGGTGTTCGACTCGGTCTCGGTGGGAACGACGTTTCGCAAGCAGCTGGCGGACGTGGGCGTGCTCTTTTGCTCGTTCTCGCACGCGGTGCAAAACCACCCCGACCTGGTCGAGAAATATCTGGGCAGCGTGGTGCCGCAGGGCGACAACTTCTACGCTGCACTGAACTCCGCCGTGTTCTCCGACGGCTCGTTCGTCTACATCCCCAAGGGCGTGAAGTGCCCCATGGAGCTGTCGTCCTACTTCCGCATCAATGCGCAGAACACGGGCCAGTTCGAGCGCACGCTGATCATTGCCGAGGAAGGCAGCTCGGTGAGCTATCTGGAGGGCTGCACCGCCCCGCAGCGCGACGAGAACCAGCTGCACGCCGCCGTGGTCGAGCTGATCGCGCATGACGACGCCTTCATCAAATATTCCACGGTGCAGAACTGGTACCCCGGCGACGAACACGGGCGCGGAGGCATCTACAACTTCGTGACCAAGCGCGGCCTGGCCGCCGGCAAGCGCTCGCGCATCGCCTGGACGCAGATCGAGACCGGCTCGGCCATCACCTGGAAGTACCCCAGTGTGGTGCTGCGCGGCGAGGAATCGAACGGCGAATTCCATTCGATCGCCGTGTCCAACCACTTCCAGCAGGCGGACACCGGCACCAAGATGATCCACCTGGGCAAGAACACCACCAGCCGCATCGTCTCCAAGGGCATCAGCGCCGGCCACGCGCAAAACAGCTACCGCGGGCTGGTGCGCATCAACCCCGGCGCAGCGGGTGCGCGCAACCACACGCAGTGCGACTCGCTGCTCATCGGCCCGGACTGCGGCGCCCACACCTTTCCCTACGTGGACACAGCGCGCGGCGATGCCGTGGTCGAGCACGAGGCGACGACCACGCGCATCTCCGAGGAGCGGCTGTTTTATTGCCAGCAGCGCGGCATCGACCCAGCGGACGCCACGGCGCTGATCGTCGGCGGCTTTTGCCAAGCGGTGCTGGAAGAGCTTCCCATGGAATTCGCCCTGGAAGCCAAGGCGCTGCTGGCCGTCTCCCTCGAAGGCGCGGTGGGTTAAGCATGAAAAACGACTCTAGCGCTTACCAAACAAGCGCGAGCAGCTATCAAATTTGAAGGAAACCACGATGACCACAACCACCCCCCTGCTGCAGGTGCGCGACCTGCGCGTGCAGATCGGCGAACGCACCGTGCTGCAGTCCGTCTCGCTAAACGTGCCCGCCGGCAGCCTGGCCGTACTGATGGGCGCCAATGGCAGCGGCAAGAGCACGCTGGGCATGGCGCTGGCCGGCCACCCCAGCTACCACGTCACTGGCGGCCAGGCGCTGCTGGCCGGGCAGGACCTGCTGCCCCTGGCCGCGCACGAGCGGGCCCGCGCCGGCCTGTTCGTGTCCTTCCAGTCGCCGCCGGACATCCCCGGTGTGAAAAACAACCTGTTCATCCGCACCGCGCTGAATGCCGTGCACGAAGCGCGCGGCGAGCAGCCGCTGGACGCCTTTGACTTCCTGGCCAGCGCCAAGCAGTCAGCCAAGGAACTGGGCCTGCCCGAGACCCTGCTGGCGCGCCCGGTCAACGAAGGCTTTTCCGGCGGCGAGCGCAAGAGGAATGAGCTATTGCAGCTGGCGCTGCTCCAGCCCCGGGTGGCGCTGCTCGACGAGATCGACTCCGGCCTGGACGTGGACGGCGTGCGTGCCGTGGTGGGCCTGGTGCAGCGCCTGCGCGCACAGGGCACGGGCTTTGTCGTGGTCTCGCACTACCTCACGATGATCGAGCAGCTGGAGCCCGATGCCGTGCTGCGCCTGGACCAGGGGCGCATCGCCGAGACCGGCGGCATGGAGCTGGCGCGCGGCATCGCCCGCACCGGCTTTGTCCGTCCCCGCGAAGCCGTGGAGGCCTGACGCCATGGCCCACGACAGTGTGCGTACCGACGCCGACAGCGCCCGCGCCCAGCTGGCCAGCCACGGCTGGATCCACCGGCGCAGCGAAGCCTTTCGCCACTTGCCCCCGCCGGCGCTGGAGCAGTGGCTGCGCCAGCCCGGGGACGAGCCCATCGGCTCGGGCTGGACCGTGCAGGACGGCGCCAGCGTTGCCCTGGCCGTGCAGCGCCTGAGCGCGCTTGACCGGCAGCAGCGCGTCCAGCTCCTGGCCGGCCTGCCCCACCCCGGCGACGGCGATGCCGCGCCGTTTGCCTGGGCGCACCGCGCCCTGTGCACCGAGGGCCTGCGCCTGTCCGTGCGCGGCGCAGCGACGCAGCAGCTGCACCTGCATCACCACAGCCGCAGCGCGGCCGAAGCACCGCTGCTGGTGCTGGACGTGGAGGAAGGCGCGCACTGCACGCTGCTGGAGACGCATGCTTTCGCGCCGCAGGCGGCGCAGAACCTGCAAATCCACATCCGGCTGGCGCGCGGCGCGCGTCTGCAGCACCTGCGCGTGGTCGATGCCGGCGCGGGCGACCGCATCGCCCACCATGTGCACGCCACGCTGGCTGCGGATGCCCACTACCAGCAGGCTACTGTGGCCACTGCTGCCGCCTATCACCTGCAGCGCGGCACGCTGGCGCTGCAGGGCACCGGCGCCCAGGCGGACACCGCCACGCTGGCGCTGGCCGGCGGCGACGGCCACCAGATCGACCAGCAGGCCTGGACGCGCATGGATGCGCCCCGCACCCGCAGCAGCGTCGAAACCCTGGCCCTGGCCCAGCACGGCGCGCACGCCGTGGCCAACGCCCACACCCGTATCGCCCCCGGCGCCGATGAAGCCGCCGTGCGCCAGCGCCTGGCCGGCATTCCGCTGGCCGGCAACCCGCGCCTGGTGCTGCGCCCGCACCTGGAGATCCTGCACGACAACGTGCAGGCCGCCCACGGCGCCACCTGGGGCGCACTGCCCGAGGACGCGCTGTTCTACGCCCGCCAGCGCGGCCTGGAGGAGGCCAGCGCCCGCGCGCTGATCATCGAAGGCATGGCCCGCGCGCTGCTGGAGCGCAGCCTTAGCCCCCAGCCTGAGGGCGCGCTGATGCTGGCCCAATGGCTGGACGGCGGCTGGCTGGCCCGTGCCATCGCCACCCACCTGGTGCCGGAGACGGGGGCGCGCCATGGGTAAGGCCCACCCTCTGCTGCATGCCGGCAGCCTGCCGGTCCATGCCCTGCGTGCCGAGTTCCCCATCCTCGGGCAGACCATCAACGGGCACCCGCTGGCCTACCTGGACAACGCCGCCACCACCCACATGCCGCGGCGGGTGCTGCAGGCCATGCAGCAGTTTGAAGAGCACGGCCGCGCCAACATCCACCGCGGCGTGCACACGCTGAGCCAGAGCGCCACCGACGCCTTCGAGGCCGCGCGCGCCACGCTCAAGGCCTTCATCGGTGCGGGCGACGGGCACGAGCTGGTCTTCACCAGCGGCACCACCGAGGCGCTGAACCTCGTCGCCCAGGGCCTGTGGGCCGGCGGGCCGGGCAAGGCGTGGCTGCGCCCGGGCGACCGCATCATCGTCAGCGGCTTGGAGCACCACGCCAACCTGGTGCCCTGGCAGCACGCCGCGCGCATGAGCGGGGCCGAGCTGGCCATCCTGCGCCCGGACGCGCAGGGTCGCGTGCACCTGGACGACCTGCAGCAGCTGCTGACGCCCGCCACGCGCGTGCTGACCCTCACCGCCTGCGCCAACGCCACCGGCGAGCGCCCGCCCTACGAAGCCATGCTGGCCCTGGCCGTACGCGCTGGCGCCCTGACGGTGCTGGACGCCGCCCAGGCGGCCAGCCATGCCGTGCCCGACCTGTCGGCGCTGGAGTGCGACTTCATGGCCTTCTCCGGCCACAAGATGCACGGCCCCATGGGCATAGGCGCGCTAGCCGGCCGGCGCGCGGCGCTGGAGCGGCTGCACCCGCTGCGCCTGGGTGGCGACATGGTGGACTGGGTGAGCTACGAGGCCGCCGGCTTTGCGCAGCTACCCGCCCGGCTGGAGGGCGGCACGCCCCACGTGGCCGGCGCCATCGGCATGGCGGCGGCCGCGCGCTTCATCGACCAGACCGGCCGCGAAGCCATCGACGCGCACGTGCACGCCCTGCGCGCCCAGGCGGTGACGGGCCTGTCGGGCCTCGACGGCATCACGGTGCTGGCGCCGCATGCCACGCAGTCGGCGCTGGTGTCCTTCGTGGCCGAGGGCGTGCACCCGCACGACATCGGCACGCTGCTGGACGAGCGCGGCATCGCCGTGCGCACCGGCCACCACTGCGCCCAGCCGCTGCTGGAACATTTAGGCCTGGGGCCGACCACGCGCGCCTCGTTCGCCCTGTTCAACACGCCCGAAGAGGTCGACCGCCTGGTCGCCGCCGTGGCGCACGCCCTGGAGATGCTGCGATGAGCGCCACGAGTAGCGCCGAGAACGACCTGTACCAGGAGGTGGTGCTGGAGCACAAGCGCGCACCGCGCAACTTTGGCCACCTGGCGCAGCCCACGCACCAGGCCGAAGGTACCAACCCCTCCTGCGGCGACCGCATCGCCGTGCAGCTGCGGCTGGACGGCAGCCAAGTGCAGGACATCCGTTTCACCGGCCAGGGCTGCGCCATCTGCATGGCCTCCACATCGATGATGACCGAGGCCGTCAAGGGAACGGACGTCGAGGCGGCGCAGGCGTTGCAGCAGCACTTTCGGGCCGTGCTCACGGGTGAGGAAGAACCTGGCGAAGCGCCCCTGGGAAAGCTGGTCAGCCTGGCCGGCGTGCGCCGCTACCCCAGCCGCATCAAGTGCGCGCTGCTGGGCTGGCACGCGCTGATGCATGCCATCGCACAACATGAGGATGAGGAGAAGCGCGCATGACCTACCGCCGCCACCGCGAGGACGTGCTGGTACGACGCCCCGTGACCGTCGAGGCCATCCCCAGCGGCACGCCCATCGAGCTGGACGCAGGCCAGCTGGCGCAGATCACGCAGGCCCTGGGCAGCTCGTTCACGCTGCTGGTCGAAGGCCAGCTGATGCGCCTGAAGGGCCAGGACGCGGACGCCATCGGCAAGACGCCGCCCGAGGCGATTGCCGTGCCCGAGGACCTGCACATCGATGACCTGGAGCCGCTGGTGTGGCAGACGTTGTCCACCTGCTACGACCCGGAGATCCCCGTGAACATCGTCGACCTGGGGCTGGTCTACCGGCTGGCGTTCGAGCCGCTGCCCGAGGCCGAGAAAGTGCGCGTGCTGCTGGACATGACGCTCACCGCGCCCGGCTGCGGCATGGGCGAAGCCATTGCCGACGAGGTTTGCGACAAGGTGCTGGCCCTGCCGCGCGTGGGCGAGATCACCGTCAACCTGGTGTTCGACCCGCCCTGGGACCGCAGCCGCATGTCGGAGGCCGCGCAGCTGGCGCTGGGTCTTTAAAACAAAAAAAAGCCCGGCAGGAATCTGCCAGGCGGTTCCGGGCCCTTGCCCCAAGAATCAGAAGGTGTGGCGCAGGCCGATCTCGTAGCCGGTCAAATCCTGGCCGGCTGCCGGCGTGGGGCTGAGCGAAGAGCCCAGCTTGCGCGTGGCGGCGCCGTCGTTGTCCAGGCGCGCCACGGCGCCGTAGATTTCTGTGCGCTTGGACAGCCGGTAGCCGTAGCCCAGTGCCAGGCGGTCGGCATCGTTGCCGCTCTTCTTGTCGTCGTAGCGGGTATAGGCCGCGCGCAACTCGCCATTGCCCAGGGCCATCTTGAGGCCGACGCTGTACACGTCCACCCGCTTGCCCGCGCCGCGTTCGGTGGCCCACAGCACCATGGGTGTGAAGCTGCCCGCCTTGTACAGGGCGCCGATGTTCATGGCCTTGTAGTCAGTGCTGCCGGCCGCGTCGCCGCCGCGCTCCAGCTGGTAGCCGACGGCCACGTTCAGCGGGCCGCTGGCATAGCCCAGGCGAACGCCGGTGCCTGCGCCCAGCCGGGTGCTGCCCGCTGTTTCGCCGAAGCTGTGGCTCACCTGGCCATACACGCCGCCCAGCTTCGGGAGCAGGTAGCTGATGCTGTTGGAGCGGCGCTTGGGCGCGCTGCCCTCGCCCGTGCCGGCGGCGGAGCCGCTGATCAGGTTGTGCGCGTTGATGGCGCCCATGCCGGAGTCGCCGAAGGCGTGGAAGGTCTCCAGGTTCTGGTAGGCGGGCGTCTTGTCGCGGCCCAGGCGCAGCTCGCCGAAGCCGCCCGACAGGCTGAGGGTGGAGCGGCGGTCGAACTTGAGGGCGGACCCACCGTCATCCACGCCGATGCCGGCCTCCAGCCAGAAGCCGGCCCGCAGGCCGCCGCCCAGGTCCTCCACACCGCGAAAGCCCAGGCGGCTGCTGGCATTGCCACCGTTGGCCAGGCCGGTCACGCTCTTGCCCGGGGTGGAGATGTGGGCCAGCGACACGTCGGCCACTCCGAACAGCGTCACGCTGGAGGAGCTTTGGGCCGAGGCGCCTGCGGCGGCGCCCATGACGGCAAGGGCGAGGAGAGATCGTTTCATGCGAGTCCTGAATGGGGTTGTGCAAAGGGAAAGCCGCCATTACACGGACCACACATGACAGGCATGGGACACCCGCTGAAGTCCGTCTGGTTGTTGCCCACAGGCAACAAAAAGCGAAGGGGCCGGAAGCAAGGCATGCGCCCCGCATCCGGCCCCCGGTGGTGTGCTGCCGCTGTCTCAGCCGCCGCAGCCGCCGCCGGAGCAGCACGAATCGCCGCCGCTCTCGGCCGGGCCACTGGCCAGCTTGTCGATCTGCACGCGCCACAGGGCGGGGCCGGCCTGCAGGTAGTTCCAGGTGAATTGGCCGGGCGTGCGCGCCTCGAACTGGCGGCGCAGCGGCACGGGGTCGTGGTCGTTCACGATGACCAGGGCCTGCCCGGCCGGCAGCTCGTCGAAGCTGCCGAAGATCTGCGCGTGGCGCTCGTACGGCGGGATGGTGCGTACGTCGATTTCTGTCGTGGTGGTCGTGGTCATGTCGTTTCAGCCTTCGTGGTCGGAGTGAAGTGAAGAGGAAAGGGAAAAGAGGAAGCCGGCTCAGCCGTCCTTGCCGTCCAGCCGCGTGCGCATGAGCCAGGGCGTGTAGATGACGACGTAGATGGCGAACGCCGCCGCCCACAGGCAGGCCGCGCCATGCAAGGCGCCGGCATACCACTGCGGGTGCACGGCGGGCACCAGCACGCGCAGCACGGCGGCGGCCATCACCAGGGCGTAGGCCAGCACCTCGGCGCGCGAGGCCTGCAGCGGCCGGCCGGTGTGGCCGCGTGCGGTGCGCGTGAGCATGCCGATGATCAGCCCGCCCACCACGCCTACGGCCAGCGCGTGCACGGCCAGCGAAGTGGGCAGCCAGCCCAGCTGCGCAGCCGCCAGCAGGGCAAAGCCCACGGGCATCCAGGCGTAGGAGGCATGCAGGATCCACAGAATGGGTCGGCGCAGCGTGACCCAGGGCTTCCACAGCGCCAGGCGCACCGCGTGCATCACCGCCGCAGCGGCCGATGCTGCAGCCACCAAGGCTGCGGGCGCGCTGCACACCCACAGCAGCAGCGCCACGGCCGTGACGGCCAGCAGCGACAGCTCGAAGCGGCGCGGGATGTTCATCACCAGGCCCGGTGTCACGTTCTTGGTGAACATGGGCACCACGCGCCCGGCGATCACGCTGATCACCATCAGCACCAGGGCCAGCTCGGCATACAGCGCCGACGTTGCCGGCACCTGCAGCACGCCCATGGCCGACAGGTGGAAGACGCCGTTGGCCACGGCCATGGCCAGCAGCAGCGAGATCAGCGGGATGTTGCGCTTGTTGCGTGCCTGCACCAGCACGCGCAGCAGGGCCAGCGCCACGGCGGGCAGCAGCAGCATGTCCAGCGCCGCATACATCCAGTAAGGCGCGACGAAGGCCGCCAGCCGCGCCGCCAGCCACAGCAGCGCCAGCGCCCCCAGCGTGGCCCCGCGCGGCGTGGGCAGGCCCGTCCAGGCCTTCACGGCGGTGAGCAGAAAGCCCACGATGACCCCGACGGCGAAGCCGAACAGCATCTCGTGCGCATGCCACAGCAGCGGCGGGATGGCCAGCTGCAGCTGCACCAGGCCGAGGAAGGCGGCAATCCACAGCGGCACAGACACACAAGCCAGCAGCGCCGCGCCCAGGTAGAACGGCCGGAAACCCAGCCGCAGCAGCGGCAGGCCCTGCAGGGCGGGAGTGGCAGGCGGGGCGGCGGAGGAGCGCTGTGGGAAAGGCAGGGGCTGGTTCACGGCTGGAAGGGGGCCGGGTGCGGCCCTGATAGAGCGAACAATAAATTCATTTTAAATGAATCTTAAAGCACAAGCCCTTTTTCACCCAGCTATTTTTTGATCCTCCTTAGTTCCCGGTGCTCTTGGACAGGAGCTGTATGACCAGCACGCCGCCCACGATCATGGCAATGCCCGCCAGGGCCGGCGCGTCCAGCTTCTGGCCGTACATGAGCCAACCGACCAGCGAGATCAGCACGATGCCCAGGCCGGACCAGATGGCGTACACCACGCCCGTGGCCATGTGGTTCATCACGCGCGAGACCAGCCAGAAGGCCACGCAGTAGCCGGCCACGGCCAGCAGACTGGGCCACAGCCGGGTCAGCCCTTGCGAGGACTTGAGCGCCGAGGTGGCGACCACCTCACACACGATGGAGATGCCCAGCAGCGCGAACGGATGCATACGCTGGCCCGGGCCTTTCAGCCGCCCACGCAGCGCAGGCGCTGCTCGCCCAGTCCGGTGGCGCCCAGACGCATCTCGTCGCCCGCGCGCAGGAAGCGCGGCTCGGGCTTGTGTCCCAGGCCCACGCCCGCCGGCGTGCCGGTCAGCACCAGGTCGCCGGGCTCCAGCGTCATGAACTGGCTGATATAGGCCAGCACGGTGGGCACGCCGAAGATGAAGTTGCGCGTGCTGCCGTTCTGCATGCGTTGGCCATTCACTTCCAGCCACAGGTCGACGGCGTGCGGGTCGGCCAGCTCGTCGGGCGTGGCCAGCCAGGGGCCTACCGGGGCAAAGGTGTCGGCGCTCTTGCCCTTGTCCCACTGGCCGCCGCGCTCCATCTGCCAGCTGCGCTCGGACACGTCGTTGGCCAGCACGTAGCCGGCCACGTGGGCAAGCGCCTGTGCCTCGCTCACGCCGCGCATGCGCGTGCCGATGACGATGCCCAGCTCCACCTCCCAGTCCACCTTGGCGGCGCCGGCGGGGATACGGACCTCGTCCTGCGGCCCGCACAGGCTGCTGACCGCCTTCATGAACAGCACCGGCTCGGCCGGTGCGGCCATGCCGGCCTCTTTCGCGTGGTCGGCGTAGTTCAGGCCCACGCAGACGATCTTGCCCACGCCGGCCACCGGGCAGCCCAGGCGCGTGCCGGGGGTCACGGCGGGAAGGCGCGTGGCATCGATGGCGGCCAGCGCGGACAGCACGGCCGGCGCCAGCTGCGCCGGGCCGATGTCGGGCACGAGCATGGACACATCGCGCAGCGTGCCGCCCGCGTCCACGATGCCGGCGCGCTCGGCGCCGGGGGCACCATGGCGTATGAGTTTCATGCAGTCTCTCCTGAAGGTGTGGCGGCGCCGTGCGGGCAGGGCTCGCCCAGTAGCTGCGGCAGCAGCTGCGCCGCGGTACCGCGCAGCACGGCGTGCGCCACGCTGTCCAGCTCGCTGGCCGCCGGGTTGATGACGGCCACGCGGGCGCCTGCCTGGCGCGCCTGGTGGGCCAGGCCGGCGGCCGGGTAGACGGCGCCGGCGGTGCCCACCACCAGCATCAGCTCGCAGTCCTGCGCGGCCTGCTGGGCGGCCTCGATGACGCCGGCGGGCAGGTTCTCGCCGAACCACACCACGCCCGGCCGCACCAGGTTGCCGCAGGCCGCACAGCGCGGCGGGCTGCCGGGCAGCGCAGCCTCCAGGCGGCAGCAGGCGCGGGGCGTGTCCAGCCAGCGGTCGGCCATCAGGTCGCCGTGCAGGCACAGCACGCCGGTGCTGCCGGCGCGCTGGTGCAGGCCGTCCACGTTCTGGGTGATGACGGTGAGCCGGCCCGGGTGGCGCTGCGCGAAGGCCGCCAGGGCCAAGTGGCCGGCGTTGGGCTGCACGGCGGCCACGCCCTGGCGGCGGTGGGCATACCAGTCCCATACCCGGGCCGGCGCGGCGCGAAAGCCGCGCTCGCTGGCCATGTCCTGCGGGTTGAACTGGGCCCAGTGGCCGCTCGTGGCGTCGCGGAAGGTGGGCACGCCGGATTCGGCGCTCATGCCGGCGCCCGTCAGCACGGCGATGCGGGCGGCCTGCGCGATCCAGTCGCGCACGGCCTGCCGCTCCTGCTCGGTGTTCATGGAGTGCGCTGGCGCAGGGCCTCGTACAGGCACACGGCGCTCGCCACGGAAACGTTCAGGCTCTCCACTGCGCCCTGCATGGGAATGTGCACCAGCGCGTCGCAGGTCTTGGCGGTGAGCTGGCGCATGCCCGGCCCCTCGGCCCCCAGCACCAGGGCCACGGGGCCCTTCAGGTCGGCCTGGTACAGCGGCTGGTCCGCATCGCCGCTGGTGCCTATGACCCAGATGCCGCGCTCCTTCAGCTCGTTCAGCGTGCGCGCCAGGTTGGTGACCATGAAGTACGGCACCGTCTCGGCCGCGCCGCTGGCGACCTTGGCCACGGTGGCGTTGATGCCCACGGCGTGGTCCTTGGGCGCGATGACGGCATGCGCCCCGGCGCCGTCGGCCACGCGCAGGCAGGCGCCCAGGTTGTGCGGGTCGGTCACGCCATCCAGCACCAGCAGCAGCGGGGCCGTGACGCCCCTGGCTTCCAGATCGTCCAGCAGATCGTCCAGCGACTGCGTCTGCTGCACGGCCTGCACGCGCGCGGCCACGCCCTGATGACCATGGCTGCCCGACAGCTTGGCCAGACGCAGGCCGTCGGCCTCGATCAGCCGCGCGCCGGCCTCGCGGGCCCGCTCCAGGAACTGGCGCATGCGCGCGTCGCGCCGCGTGGGCTCGTAATAGATCTCGATGATGGATTGCGGCGCGGTTTTCAGGCGCACACCCACGGCATGGAAGCCGAAGAGGACTTTGGGGGTGGACATGCGCCAATTATCGGGGCCACGCCGCAGCGCCCGGCAAGGGGCCGCGCGGGGGCAGCCCGTAAAATCGCGCGCTTTCCCTGTTGACAGGGCGCCGGCAGGCATGTCTGGCCAGCCCGCAGCAGCCCGCTCCCCTTTCACTGTCCGCCATGATTTTTTCTCCTCTGCTGCGCTGGGCGCAGCGCACCAGCCTCGTCGCGCAGATCGCGCTGGCCCTGGTGGCCGGCGTGGCGCTGGCCGTCCTGCTGCCCGGCGTCACGCCCTACGTGGCCTTCCTGGGCACCTTGTTCATCTCGGCGCTGAAGGCTGTGGCGCCGGTGCTGGTGCTGGTGCTGGTCATGGCCGCCATCAGCAACCACGTGCCGGGCGAGGCCACGGGCATCCGGCCGATCCTGGCGCTGTACGTGATCGGCACGCTGGCCGCGGCCGTGGTGGGCGTGACCGCCAGCATGCTGTGGCCGAGCACGCTGACGCTGATGGCCGCGCCGCAGACCGGAGCCGCCCCGCCCGGCGCGGTGGGCGAGGTGCTGCTGAACGTGGCGAAGAGCGCCGTGGACAACCCCGTGAACGCGCTGCTGCAGGCCAACTACATCGGCGTGCTGGCCTGGGCCGTGGGCCTGGGTCTGGCGCTGCGCCACGCTTCGGCCGGCACGCGCGCCGTGCTGCACGACGGGGCGCAGGCCATCACGGCCGTGATCCAGGCGGTGATCCGCTGCGCGCCGCTGGGCATCCTGGGCCTGGTGGCCAGCACCTTTGCCGAGGCCGGCACGCAGGCGTTGCGCGGCTACGCCCACCTGCTGGCAGTGCTGGTGGGCTGCATGCTGTTCGTGGCGCTGGTGGTCAATCCGCTGATCGTCTGGGCCTGCATCCGTCGCAACCCCTATCCACTCGTCTTCACCTGCCTGCGCGAGAGCGGCGTGACGGCGTTTTTCACGCGCAGCTCGGCCGCCAACATCCCCATCAACCTGGCGCTGGCGCAGCGCCTGGGCCTGAAGGAGGAGACTTACAGCATCAGCATCCCGCTGGGCGCCACCATCAACATGGCCGGCGCGGCCATCACCATCAGCGTGCTGTCGCTGGCGGCGGCGCACACGCTGGGCGTGCAGGTGGATATACCCACCGCGCTGCTGCTGTGCGTGGTGGCCTCGGTGTGCGCCTGCGGCGCCTCGGGCGTGGCGGGCGGGTCGCTGCTGCTGATTCCGCTGGCGTGCAGCCTGTTCGGCATCAGCAACGACGTGGCCATGCAGGTGGTGGGCGTGGGCTTCATCATCGGCATCGTGCAGGATTCGGCCGAGACAGCACTGAACTCCTCCACCGACGTGTTGTTCACCGCCGCGGCCGGCCTGCGCGACGTGCGCAAAGGCAGCACCGCTATTTGATTGATAGCTGCCGCCGCTGGTGTAGCAAGGTTTTCAGATACAAATTTATCTGAAACCCGCACCAATCAAGCGCTGGCAGCTATCAATTTTTATTCTGCGGCGATGCGCCCAGCCTCGATGGTGATGCGCCGCCCGCAGCGCGCGGCGATCTCGCGGTCATGGGTGACCAGCACCAGCGTGGTGCCCTGCTCGCGGTTCAGGGCGAACATCAGCTCCATCACCGCGGCGCCGGTGGCGAAGTCCAGGCTGCCCGTGGGCTCGTCGGCCAGCAGCACATCCGGCTGCACCACGAAGGCGCGCGCCAGCGCCACGCGCTGCTGTTCGCCGCCGGACAGCACCTTGGGGTAGTGCGACAGCCGCTGGCCCAGGCCCACGCGGCCCAGCATGTCGGCGGCGCGCCGGCGCGCATCGCGGGCGCCCGCCAGCTCCAGCGGCAGCATCACGTTCTCCAGCGCCGTCAGGTTGGCCAGCAGCTGAAAGCTCTGGAACACGAAGCCCATGCGGCGGGCACGCAGCGCGGCGCGGTCGTCCTCGTGCAGGGCGAACAGGTCCTGCCCGGCCACGCGCACCGTGCCGCTGGTGGGCACGTCCAGCCCGGCGATCAGCGACAGCAGCGTGCTCTTGCCCGAGCCCGAGGCGCCGACGATGGCGATGGTTTCCCGCGCCGCGACGGAGAACTCGATGTCCCGCAGAATGTCGAGCGTGCCGCTGGAATCGGTGACGCTCTTGTGCAGGTGCTGCACGGCGATGAGCGCGTCTGGCGGCGCGGCGTGGCGGTCGGGCATGGAATGGAAGGGATGAATGTGGTTGAAAAGCTGAGCGGATGGCGCACGGGTCGGCGTGACTGTATCGCGGCGCTTGCCGCCCTGGGATGGGCGGCGGGCACGCATGCCGCAGGCAACGCGCGCGCACCCGTCATCCTGGTGGTGGGCGACTCGCTCAGCGCCGAGTACGGCCTGGCGCGCGGCAGCGGGTGGGTGGAGCTGTTGCGCCAGCGCCTGGCGCAGGACAAGATCGAAGCCACCGTGGTCAACGCCAGCATCAGCGGCGACACCACCTCCGGCGGCCGCGCCCGGCTGGCGGCACTGCTCAAGGCCCACCAGCCCACGCACGTGATCATCGAGCTGGGCGGCAACGACGCGCTGCGCGGCCTGCCGCTGAAGAACACCCAGGACAATCTGGCCTGGATGACCCAGCGGGCCCAGGACGCCGGCGCCCGGGTGCTGCTGCTGGGCATGCAGGTGCCGCCCAACTACGGCGGCGACTACGGCCGGCGCTTCGCCCAGATCTTTCAGGACGTGGCGCGCGAGAAGAAGGCGGCGCTGGTGCCGTTCTTCCTGCAAGGCGTGGCCGATGGGCCCGACGCTGCGCGCCTGTTCCAGGCCGACCGCATCCACCCCAACGCGCAGGCCCAGCCGATGATGCTGGACAACGTGTTGCCGCAGCTGAAGAGGCTGCTGCGCTAGGCCGGCGCCAGCGCGCTGCGGTAGGCGTGCCAGGTGGCATGCCCCAGCAGCGGCCCCACCAGCAGCAGTCCCGCGCCCCAGGCCAGCAGCGACAGGCCGACCAGCAGCGTGATCAGCGCGCCCCACAGCAGCATCGTGCCGGGGTTGTCCAGCACCACGCGCATGCTGGTCAGGGCGGCGGTGAAGGCGTCGGTATCGCGCTCCAGGATCATGGGAATGGCCACCACCGTGAAGCAGAACACCAGCCCTGCAAACAGCCCGCCTACCGCCGCGTAAGCCAGCACGAACTGCCAGTTCTGCGGATTGAACACCGCCTGCACCACGCCGGTGGTGGACGGCATGCCGGTGTTGAAGAACACCGCAAAGACCACCAGCGAGGCACGGCCCCACAGCAGCTCCAGCACGATGAGGGCCAGCACCAGCATGGCCATGCTGGAGACGTGCCGGTCCCAGCAGGTCAGCGACTCGCCCAGGCTGGGTGGAAGACCGGCTTCGCGTCGGCGGCTGGTTTCATACAAGCCCATGGCCAGAAAAGGCCCGACCAGCAGGCAGCCGCTGGCCAGGGACATGGTGTATTCCGGCCGGGCGCGGAACACCCAGCCCAGCAGCAGCGCCATGGCCCAAAAGCACACGCCGTAGAACAGGCTCACGCCAGGGGCGGAAACCACGTCGCGCGCGCCGCGCGCCAGCCAAATGAACGGCTGACCGAGCGGCAAAGGCAGCAGCACCGGTGGCGCAGGGGGCGTGGCGGGGGTGCCAGGGTTCGCGGTCGAGTCCGTCATGGCGCGGAGCCGGGGCAGCGGCTGCAGTCGTGATGAATGCCCGCACCTTAAGCGCGGCCGAGCGGCCACGGCATCAAGGAAAGCCCGCACCCGCCGACGGCGGGCGATGCCTCAGCCGAAGGCCTGCGCAAGCGCCTGGGCCAGGTCGGCGCGCAAGTCTTCCACGTCCTCCAGCCCCACACAAAAGCGCACCACCGTACCGTCCGCCAACTGCGGCGTGGCGCACGCGCGCATGGTGGGCAGCTCGTAGGGCACGACCAGGCTCATCGGGCCGCCCCAGCTGTAGCCCAGGCGGAACAGCCGCAGCGCGTCACAGAAAGCGTCCACCTGCGCCTGGCCGTACCGGGCGGCGATCACGACACTGAACAGCCCAGCCGCCCCACCCTGTCCGCCAAAGGCGCTCCCGCACAGCGCCTGCCAGTGGTCATGGCCGGGCGAGCCGGGCAGCGCCGGGTGCAGCACCTGTGCGACGGCCGGCTGCCCGCTCATCCAGCGCGCCAGCTCGCGCGCAGCCAGGTCGTGTGCGTGGTAGCGCAGGGCGATGCTGGGCAGCGCGCGCAACACGGCCTCGGCATCGTTGGCACCCACGCCCAAGCCCAGACGCATGTGCGTCAGCTTGAGCTTGAGGTGCAGCGGCTGGCTGCGTGTGGTGATGGCACCCATCAGCACGTCGCCGCCGCCACTGGGGTATTTGGTCAGGGCATGCACGGAGATGTCCACGCCCAGCGAGCCATCGCCCGTCAGGTCGAACGGCGCGAAGGCTAGCCCCGCGCCCCAGGTGTTGTCCAGAGCGCAGGTCACCCCGCGCTCGCGGCAGATGCGCACCTGGGCCGGCAGATCAGGAAATTCCATGGTCACAGAGCCCGCCGCCTCCAGCCATACCAGCCGCGTGCGGTCGGTGATCTTGGCAGCCAGGTCCTGCGGGTCCAGCGGATCGAAGACGCGGTGGGTGATGCCGTAGTGGGCCAGCTCCACCTCGGCCAGTGCCTTGCTAGGACCATAGGCATTGTCAGGAAGCAGCACTTCGTCGCCCGCCCTCAGCAGAGCAAGAGCGACGTTGGAAATGGCCGCCAAGCCGCTGGGCACCAGCAGGCATTGCACTCCCCCTTCCAGCGTGGCAATGCGCTCCTCCAATTGGTAGGTTGTAGGTGTGCCGTGCAGGCCGTAGGTGTAGCTGGTCTTGTCCTTCCACTCACGCGCGCGCATCGCGGCGACATTCGGAAACAACACCGTGGAAGCCTTGTGTACCGCTGGCTGCGGTGCAGCGAAGCCAGCGGGCGGGGTGTACTCGTGGTGCACCAAGCGCGTGGGCAAGGCGCCAGGGGCCTGAAAGGATGCGTCGATGGGAGTCTGGCTCATCCACGCATGGTAGCGGCTGGGGCTGCCCCGGCCGCACAGTCTGAAGCTCAGGTGCCGGGGTTGATGGTCAGGTTGTTGACCACGCGACTGACGCCTTCCACACCGCGGGCGATCTGCGTGGCGCGCTCCTTGGCCTGCTCGCTCTTGGCGGGACCGGTCAGCGTAACCACGCCTTCCTTGGTGTCCACGTCGATGCGCAGGGCGCTCAGCTCCGCATCCTTGGCCAGGCCGGCATTGACGCGGGCGGTGATGCCTGCGTCTTCCACTGCAGCCTTGGCATTGGCAGTCACCTCACGGGTGTCGGCCTTCGCCTGCTGGCTGGTTTCCTGCATCTTCTCGCGCGCCTCCTGCGTCATTTCCTCGGTCTTGACGCTGGCGTCATGCGCGGCTTCTTCGGTCCTGGCCTTGGCCTCCTGGGCGGCGTCCTGCATGGTCACCTTGGCGTCGTGGGCGGCGGCCTCGGTCTTGGCCTTGGCATCTTCCGCTGCCGCTTCGGTCTTGGCGATGGCCGAGTCCAGCTTTTGCCCGGCCGTGCGGTCATCGTTCTTGTCGCAGGCAGCCAGGCCCAGAGCCAGGGCGACGGTGGCGGCGAGGGTGGCTGTGCGCAGCAGTGGTGAGTTCTTGGTTTCAGTCGTGTTCATGGAGGCTCTCCTTCCAGTAGACATGCCGGCTACTGTAAAAATACCGCCCCGCGCAAGCGGGTGGGAGATGGCCGAAACGCCGGTAGGACAAGAGCCGCAGCCCACCGCTGTTCTGGCGGTGGCGCGACAATGGCCGCCCCATGCACCTTCCCGCCCTGCACCGCTGGTTGCCATTCCTTGCCTGGCCGCGTCCCACGGCCGAGCTGCTGCGCGGGGAATTCTGGGCCGGCATGACCGTCGGCCTGATGCTGGTGCCCCAGGGCGTGGCCTATGCCCACCTGGCCGGCATGCCGCTGGTCACGGGCATTTATGCGTCGCTGGTGCCGGCGCTCATCGCCGTGCTGTGGAGCTCCTCCACGCGCCTGGGCGTGGGCCCCACGGCGCTGACCAGCCTGCTGATCGGCGCCTCGCTCACAGGCTTGGCCGAGCCCGGCAGCGCCCACTGGGTGCAGTTGGCGGCGTGGATGGCGCTGCTTTCCGGCCTGCTGCAGCTCAGCCTGGGCGTGATGCGCTTCGGCTGGCTGCTCAACCTGGTCACCTCGCCGGTGCTGGGCAGCTTCACGCAGGCGGCGGCGCTGCTGATCCTGGCCTCGCAGCTCCCTGCCCTGCTCGGCCTGCGCACGACCTGGAGTGCGCTGCTGGACGCGCCCTCGCCGCACCACTTCGACCTGCGCGCCATGGCCTTCGGTTTGGGCAGCCTGGCTCTCCTGATGCTGGCGCGGCGCTGGCGCTCGGGTTTTCCGGCGGCCATGGTGGTCATTGCCCTGGCGGCGCTGGCCAGCTGGGGCATGGGTCTGGCCGATGCCGGCGTGGCCGTGGTCGGCCCCGTGCCCTCGGGCCTGCCCGCACCCTATTGGCCGGGCTGGCTGCCCTGGGACGAGTTCGGTGCACTGACGCTGCCGGTGCTGGTGATCACGCTGGTGAGCTTTCTGGAGACGGCCTCCAGCGCCAAGGTGGACCACGCGCGGGGCGGCACGCGCTGGAACGAAAACCAGGACCTGGTCGCGCACGGCATGGCCAAGATCAGCTCGGGCCTGTGCGGCAGTTTCGCCACCAGCGCCTCGTTCTCGCGCTCGGCCATCAACCTGTATGCCGGCGCCAAGAGCGGCTGGGCCACGCTGTTCGCTCTGGTGCTGGTGCTGGCCACGCTGCTGTGGCTGACGCCGGCGCTCTACCACGTGCCGCAGGCGGTGCTGGCGGCGGTGGTGGTGACGGCCGTCACCGGCCTCATCAAACCCATGGGCATGCTGCGCCTGTGGCCGGTGTCGCGGGTGGAAACCACCATCGGCCTGACCACCTTCGTGCTGACCCTGGCCAGCGCTCCACGCCTGTACTGGGGCGTGCTGGCGGGGCTGGTGATGAACCTGTCGCACTTCCTCTACCAGCGGCTGCACCCGCGCATCATCGAAGTGGGCCTGCACCCGGACGGCAGCCTGCGCGACCGCCACCTGTGGCAGCTGGCGCCGCTGGCGCCCCAGGTGCTGGCCCTGCGCATGGATGCGGAGCTGGACTTTGCCTCCGCCGCCGCGCTGGAGCGGCGCGTGGCCGACGAGCTGGCTGCCAGGCCCGAGCTGCGCAGCCTGGCGCTGTTTGCCCTGCCCATCAACCGCATCGACGTGACCGGCGTGGAGGCCTTCATGCGCCTGCGGGCGCTGATGCTAAGCCGCGGCGGTGCACTGCACGTGGCGGGCCTCAAGTTGCCCGTGCAGCGCACGCTGGAGCGCGCCGGCGTGCTGCACGACGGTCCCGATCTGCGCGCGTGGCGCACCGACGCCGAAGCCATCGCGGCGTTGCAGGCGGGCGACGTCAAAGAAGCGCCCCCAGCCGGCTAGCACTGCTAAACTGCCGCCAGTACGTTTGTTTCTTTTTGTGTCTACTTCCGCGCTTCTTGCCTCGGTCAACCTGAAGGACCTGCAACTGTCTACCGCCCATGCGCTGGTGGCCCAGTCGTTGGGCAGCGAAGCCTCGCTGAGCGGCCGCGCCCCGCGCGAGTATCTGCAGGCACTCATCGACGGGCTGTGCGACCTGTCGCTGAAAGACCCCCTCACCGGCTTGCCGAACCGCCGCTTCATCCGCGCCGTGCTGGACAGCGAGATCGACCGCGTGGCGCGCTCGGGCGAGGCGGCGCTGCTACTGATGCTGGACATCGACCACTTCAAGCAGGTCAACGACCGTCACGGTCACGGTGCGGGCGACCTGGTGCTGCAGTCCGTTGCGCAGACGCTGCAGACCTGCCTGCGGCCCATGGACACCGTGGCGCGCTACGGCGGCGAAGAGTTCGCCATCGTTCTGCCCGCCTGCCAGTTCGGCTTCGGCCGCGTGGTGGCCGAGCGCGTGCGCCGCGCCGTCGAGGCCACGCCCATCGCCATCTCCCCCAGTCTGTCGGTCAACGTCACGGTCAGCATCGGCGGGGCTTTTGCGCTGCAGTGGATACGCAGCACCGTGCCCCTGTGGGCCGAGCGCGCCGACGCCGAGCTGTACAAGGCCAAGGCCGGCGGGCGCAACCGCATCAGCATCGAGGAGCAGCCCGACAGCACCGTGACGGCCGAAGAGAAAAGCATGCTGTTCGGCCCCCTATACACTCCCTCCGGCTGGGGCGAACTGCCCCCGCCGCTCGACCCGCCTGCATACAGCGCCTATTGAAAGACGATGATGAACGACGCGCTGTCGCCCCCCTCCTCCGCTTCCGCCAGGCCCCCGCTGCAACAGGGCAGCGACGGGGCGGCCGCGCCGCTGTCGGCGCCGCTGGCCTCGCGCATCATTGCCGTGACCAGCGGCAAGGGCGGCGTGGGCAAGACCTTCGTTTCGGCCAATCTGGCCGCCGCCCTGACGCGCCGCGGCTACCGCGTGCTGGTGCTGGATGCCGACCTGGGGCTGGCCAACCTGGACGTGGTGCTGAACCTGCACCCCAAGATCACGCTGCACGACGTGTTCACCGGCAAGGCCAAGCTCGACGACGCCGTGATCGAGGCGCCCGGCGGCTTTTCCGTGGTGCTGGCCGGCTCGGGCATGGTCGAGTATTCGCGTCTCACGCCGGCCGTGCGCAGCGAGTTTCTGAACGTCATCCAGACCCTGGCGCCGCGCTTTGACGTGGTGCTGCTGGACACCGGCGCCGGCATCTCCGACGTGGTGCTGTTTTCCGTCTCGCTGGCCTCCGAGGTGTTGATCGTGGCCACGCCCGAGCCCACCTCGCTGACCGACGCCTACGCCGCCATCAAGGTGCTGGCCACGCAGCAAAAGCGCCAGCAGGTGCGCCTGGTGATCAACCAGGCCGCGCGCCCGGGCGATGGCCGCGCCATCACCGGCCAGCTGCAGCAGGTGCTGGACCGCTTCGTCACCACCGACTCCGGCCGGCCCATGCGGCTGGTGCACATGGGCGACATCCCTGCCGACCTGTCGGTGCGCGACGCGGTCATGCGCCGCCAGCTGCTCACCCTGCACATGCCCGGGTGCCCGGCGGCGCTGGCCATCGCCCAGCTGGCCAGCAAGGTGGACGCGACGCTGCTGTCGACCAGGAACACCTGAGCTTTCTTAGCTCCTGAAAAGATAGCTGCCAGCGCTTGCCGCGCAAGCGCTGGAGCCAATTTTCATATCAATTTTCTGATGATGAGGCCGTGCTACGCCAGCCGCAGGGTGCGGCTGTCGCCCCCGGCCACGCGGAAGCGGTCCACCGTGCCGGCCAGCACCTGGGCCTGCTGGCTCAGCGACTGGGCGGCGGCGTAGGCCTCTTCCACCAGTGCGGCGTTTTGCTGCGTGCCCTGGTCCATCTGGGCCACGGCCTGATTGATCTGGGCGATGCCGGCGCTTTGCTGGGCACTGGCCGTGCTGATCTCGGCCATCATGGCCGTCACGCGCTGCACGCCCTCGACGATCTCGTCCATGGTGGTGCCGGCATTGCGCACCAGGGCCGTACCCTCGCCCACCTTGGCCACCGAATCATCGATCAGGGCCTTGATCTCCTTGGCGGCGCCGGCGCTGCGCTGCGCCAGGGTGCGCACCTCGGCGGCCACCACGGCAAAGCCGCGACCCTGCTCGCCGGCGCGCGCCGCCTCCACGGCCGCGTTCAGCGCCAGGATGTTGGTCTGGAAGGCGATGGAGTCGATCACGCCGATGATGTCGACGATCTTGCGCGAGGAGGCGTCGATGCCGCCCATGGTCTCCACCACCTGCTGCACCACGGTGCCGCCGCGCTGGGCCACCTGCGAGGCCGCCTGGCCCAGCTCGTTGGCGCGGCGGGCGTTCTCGGCGTTTTGCTGCACCGTGGAGGTCAGCTGCTCCATCGACGCCGCCGTTTCCTGCAGCGCGCTGGCCTGCGCTTCAGTGCGCGAAGACAGGTCGCTGTTGCCCGCGGCGATCTCGGCCGAAGCCGTGGTGATGGAGTTGGTGCTGTCGCGCACCTGGCCGACCAGGGAGGCCAGGCTGTCGCGCATCACGCGCACGGCGTGCAGCAGGCTGGTCTGGTCGCCGGGCCGGGTCTGCACGTCGATCGTGAGGTTGCCCCCCGCGATCTGCTGCATCACTTCGGCCGTGTACTGCGGCTCGCCGCCCAGCTGGCGCGTGAGGGTGCGCAGCATGCCCCAGGCCAGCGCGCACACGGCCAGCAGCAGCGCGGCGCCGATGGACAGCAGCACGGCGGTGTTGCGCCAGAAGGCGCTTTCGATGTCGTCCACGTAGTCGCCGTAGCCGATGATCCAGTCCCAGGGCTGGAAGTGGATGATGGCGTAGAGCTTGTCCACCTCCTGCTTCACGCCCGGGCGCGTGCCCTTGGCCATGACGGTGGCGACTGGCTGCTGCTCGCGCAGCGCCGCGCGGTAGCGCTCGCCGGCGGCGCGGCCGACATTGGCGTCCACGATGCCCACGCGCTTGGGGTTGGGGTGCACGTAGTTCACGTCGTCGCCGTAGCCGCGCACGAAGAAATACTTGTCGTCCTTGTGGAAGCTGGCGATGGCGGCCTTGGCCTGGCGCAGGGCCTCCTCGTGCGACAGCTCGCCGGTTTTCTCGCGGTCATGGGCCTTTTGTGCAGCCGCATGGGCCAGCAGCACCAGGTTGGACAGTTCAGTGGTGCGCTCCTTGAGCAGGGTCTGGCGGAGCGTGGTCACCGCTACCAGGGACAGCACCACCAGGCCCAGCAAGGTGGTGCCGCACAGCAGCAGGATTCGGGTACGGAGCTTCATGGGTTTCTTAGTTCGCATACAGCGATGACGGGAAACCCATTATGTACAAAACTGTAAAAATGTGTTTGGAGTGGAAAATTCCCGTACGCCCTCGACCACGCTGCCTCACGCCGCGCAAGGGCGCCACCGTGCCAGGTCAGTGCGCGTGGCCCCAGTAGATGAGCGCGTCGCGCCCTTCCACCGACAGCGAAACCTGCGCGCCCACGGGCAGCAGCACCTTGGTGGGCACGTGGCCGAACGGCAGGTTGGTCAGCACCGGGGCCTTGACCTGGGTGCGCAGCCAATCGACCACGCTTTGCAGCTTGAAGCCCTTGTCGTGCGGGGTGAGCTTGTAGTCGTTGAACTGGCCCAGCACGATGGCCTTCTGGCGCTTGAGCACGCCGGCGTGCAGCAGCTGGGTCAGCAGCCGCTCGATGCGGTAGGGATGCTCGCCCACGTCCTCCAGGAACAGGATGCCGCCCTCGATCTGCGGCAGGTAGGGCGTGCCGACCAGCGAGCACAGCACGGCCAGGTTGCCACCCCACAGCGGCGCCTGCTTGACGTAGATGTCGCGCACGGCGGGCTTGCCGTCCGGCAGCGGCTTTTCGCGGTGCATGCGCCAGCCGGCGCCCTCGCCGTGGCCGGTCAGCAGGTCGTCCAAGCAGGCCAGCATGATCTCGTCGGGCTCGCCGGCCACGCCCAGATCGCCCACCAGCGCCGGGCCGGCCCAGCTGGTGGCGCCGGTCTTGGCCAGCAGCGCCAGCTGCAGCGCCGTGAAGTCGCTCACCCCCACCAGGCGCAGACCCTTGTCCACGGCCTTGGCCAGCTGCTTGTAGGCAATGCCGGGCAGCAGGCGCGTCAGGCCATAACCGCCGCGACTGATCAGCGCCACATCGGCGCCGCTGGCAGCCGCGCGGTGAATGGCGGCCAGGCGGGTGGCGTCGTCGCCGGCGAAGCGGGTGTGGCTGGCCAGCGCGTCGGGGTCCACCTCGACCTGGTGGCCCAGGGCCTGCAGGCGCGCCACGCCGCGGCGAAAGGCTGCCTTGTCGCGCACGGCACCCGAGGGCGAGTAGATGTAGATGTGCCGGGGGCCGTGGTGGTGGCCGCAGGCGGCGTGGTCGTGATCGTGTTGGTCGTGCGGCAAGGCGGTGTGTCAGGCGCCGGGCGCCTGCTCCGTGCGGGGCGTTGAAAGGGAAGGAAAAAAGTATGGCACGGCGGCCTGCGCCAGCGCGGCGGCACCGGCCGGCGTGGCCAGGCTCTGCGCAGCGGCGCCCAGCGTGCCGGCGTCGGCCATGCGCAGCGCGCCGGACGGCGGCAGGTTGGCGGCTCCCTGCGGCCAGCGGGCCAGGGCCCGGGGGCCGGCGCGGTGGCCGGCGTCGGGGTATGGCGCGTCGCTGCCGGGCACGGGCGCGCCGCCGAGGGCCAGCGCACCGGCAAACCGCCCGGAGGCCAGCGCAGGCGGGCCCAGCGCCCAGGGCGCACCGCAGGCCACCAGCACGGCGCCTTGCAGGCCCAGCCGCTCGGCCAGTTCGGCCAGCACCTGCAGGTGCCACTCGGGCGTGTGGTCAGCCTCCTTCTTGGGTTTGTCGCTGCGGCCAAAGCCCGGCAGGTCGGGCACCACGACGCGCTGGCCGGCGCCTGCCAGCGCCGCGGCCAGGTGGCGCAGGCCGTGGCTCCACGTGTCGGCGCCGTGCACCAGCAGCCAGGCGGGGGCGCCGGCGCCCTGCCCCGGCGCCATGTCGCGGTAGTGCAGGCGCAGGCCGGCCAGGGCCGGCAGGTCGCTCACGTAGTGCTGCGCCGGCCAGTCGCCATCCAGCCCGGCAAAGCGCGCCTCGGGTGTGCGCAGGGCGTCGTCGCGCAGCGGGTATGCCGGGCGCTGGGCCTGGCGGCGTTCGCGGAAGAAGTCGCCCAGCAGGGCCGTGCATTCGCCGGCCAGCACACCGCCGGCGATCCGGGTGTGGTGGTTCAGGCGCGGCTCGCCAAACAGGTCGAGCACCGAGCCGGCAGCGCCGGTCTTGGGATCGGCCGCGCCGTAGACCACGCGGGCCAGACGGGCGTGCAGCATGGCGCCGGCGCACATGGCGCAGGGCTCCAGCGTGACGTACAGCGTGCAACCGTCCAGCCGGTAGTTGCGCAGCCGCTGGCCGGCAGCGCGCAGCGCGGCGATCTCGGCATGGGCTGTCGGGTCGCAGCCGGCCAGGGGGGCGTTGCAGCCGGTGGCGATCAGCTCGCCACCGCGCACCAGCACGGCGCCCACGGGCACCTCGCCCGCGTCGCGCGCGGCGCGGGCCTGGTCCAGGGCCAGGCGCATCCAGTGCGCGTCCTGCTGCGCCTGGGTGGCCTCGCCGCTCATGTTTTCATAGCTGCTTGCGCTTGACTGGCAAGGGCTAGGGGCCGATTTCACTGCGCATCGTCCGGCAGGGAGCGGGGCTGCTGCATCAGGGCGTCCACCTGCTCGCGCACCTGCTGCTGGATTTGCTGGCTTTGCGCGCGCACGGTGGCGTCGGTGGTGCTGGTGGCGGCCGGCGGCGTGGCCATGCGCACGGCGCCGGTCTGCTTCTTGGCCAGCACGGCCACGATGGCCAGCGCTGCCAGCAGCGCGATCAGTCCGAAACCCAGGCGCATAGCGTGCTTTCCTTAGCCGAAGAACTTGATGAAGACCTGAATCGCCACGGCGTTGACCAAATCGATGAAGAAGGCGCCCACCATGGGCACGATCAAAAAGGCCTTGTGCGAGGCGCCGTACTGGTTGGTGATGGCCTGCATGTTGGCCACCGCCGTGGGCGTGGCGCCCATGCCGAAGCCGCAGTGGCCGGCGCACAGCACGGCCGCATCGTAGTTGCGGCCCATGATGCGGAAGGTGATGAAGGCGGCATAGGCGGCCATGACCACCGTCTGCACTCCCAGGATGATGACCAGCGGCCCGGCCAGTCCGGCCAGCTCCCACAGCTTCAACGACAGCAGTGCGATGGCCAGGTAGATCGACAGACCGGCGTTGCCGAACACGTCGATGGCCCTGTCGAAGACCTCGAAGTTGAAGACGTAGTCCAGCACGTTGCGGATCAGCACGCCCCCGCCCAGTGCCCAGACGAAGGTGGGCAGCTGCACGGCTGTGCCGGCGGTGAAGTGCGTCATGAACTCGGCGAACGCCAGGCAGCCGGCGAACAGCGCCAGTGTCTCGATGGTGGCGTCGGCGGTGATGAGACGCGTCTTGTGCGGAAACTCGAAGTTGGGCGTGCCCGCCTCCAGCGCGCCGTGGATGCCGTCGCCCTGCGGGCCGTGCAAGTTGTTGCGATGGATCAGCCCCTTGGCCAGCGGCCCGCCGATCAGCCCGCCGATGACCAGGCCGAAAGTGGCGCAGGCAATGCCCAGCGTGACGGCGCCGCGGATGCCGTGCTGATTCTCCAGCACCTGGCCCCAGGCGCCGGCCGTGCCATGGCCGCCCACCAGGGTGATCGAGCCGGCGATCAGGCCGATCAGCGGGTCCAGTCCCAGCACGCTGGCCAGCGCCACACCGACGCTGTTTTGCACCACGATAAACACCACCACCACCAGCAGGAAGACGATCAGCCCCATGCCGCCCTCGCGCAGCTTGGCGAAGTTGGCGCTCAGGCCGATGGAGGAGAAGAACACCAGCATGAAGGCCGTCTGCAGGCTGGTGTCGAAGGACGGCTGTACGCCGGTGGTGACGTTCAGGCCCCAGGAGATGAGCGCAGCCACCAGACCGCCGGCCACGGGCTCGGGGATATTGAATTCGCGCAGCCAACGGATGCGCTGCACAAGGAACTTGCCCACCAGCAGCACGATGGCGGCAAAGATGAGTGTGTAGTAGGTGCCGAACTGAATGGCCATGGTCTGGACAGGAAAGGTGTGCGCCCCGGCGGTGGCCGCCATGCTATGCCGGCCATGCAGCCCGGCCGTGTAGGCACAGGCAAGCACCGCGGTGCCGTTGCATCAGGGAAAACCCGAGATTGTGCCGCAGGCCGTGGACCGTCCCTGCGGCCCCGCGCGGGCAAGCAAAAGGCCGCGCGGGGATAATCCGCGCCCTATGTCCCTGCAACCCCACCTGCTTGAACTGCTCTCGCCCGCGCGCGATGCCGACATCGGCATCGAGGCCGTGAACCATGGCGCGGATGCCGTCTACATCGGCGGCCCGGCCTTCGGAGCGCGCGCCACCGCCGGCAACGACCTGCGCGAGCTGGAGCGGCTCATCCGCCACGCCCACCGGTTCAACAGCCGCATCTTCATCACCCTGAACACCATCCTGCGCGACGACGAGCTGGAGGACGCGCGCAAGATGGCCTGGCAGGTGTACGAGGCCGGGGCGGATGCGCTCATCATCCAGGACATGGGCCTGCTGGAGCTGGACCTGCCGCCGCTGCAGCTGCACGCCAGCACGCAGACGGACATCCGCACGCCGGAAAAGGCCCGTTTTCTGCAGGACGTAGGCCTGTCGCAGATCGTGCTGGCGCGGGAACTGGATCTGCAGCAGATCGCGGCCATCCGCGCCGCCACCGATCCTGCGCGCACCACCATCGAGTTTTTCATCCACGGCGCGCTGTGCGTGGCCTATTCGGGCCAGTGCTTCATCAGCCACGCCCACACCGGGCGCAGCGCCAACCGCGGCGACTGCAACCAGGCCTGCCGCCTGCCCTACGAGATACTGGACGGTCAGGGCCGCATCCTGGCGCACGAGAAGCACGTGCTGTCGATGAAGGACAACAACCAGAGCGACAACCTGCGCGCTCTGATCGACGCCGGCGTGCGCAGCTTCAAGATCGAGGGCCGCTACAAGGACCTGGGCTATGTGAAGAACATCACGGCCCACTACCGCCGGTTGCTGGACGAGATCATCGAGGAGCGCGAATTCACGGGCGCGCCACTGGCACGATCCTCGTCGGGACGCACCACCTTCACCTTCACGCCCGACCCGGACCAGAACTTCAACCGCGAGTTCACCGATTACTTCGTCAACGGCCGCCAGGACGACATCGGCGCCTTCGACACGCCCAAGACGCCGGGCCGCGCGATCGGCTGGGTCACGCAAATCGGTGACAAGTGGTTCGAGCTGGAGACTTCGGACAAAGCCACGGTGCTGCACAACGGCGATGGCCTGTGCTACTGGGACCTGCACAAGGAACTGGTGGGCGTCCACATCAACCGCGCGGAAAGCCTGAACGAGAAAAAGGGCCTGTGGCGCGTCTTCCCCAAGGATGCGATGGCCGGTTTCAAGGATCTGCGCCGCGGCCTGGAGATCAACCGCAACCGCGACATGGACTGGGTACGCACGCTGGACAAGAAATCCAGCGACCGCCGCATCGGCCTGTGGGCGCAGCTGTGGGAAACACCCGAGGGCCTGGCCCTGACGCTGACCGACGAAGACGGCTTCACCGGCAGCGCCGCCGTCGCCCTGGCCCACGCGCCTGCCACCGACCCGGCCCGCGCCGAAGCCACGCTGCGTGAGCAGCTCGGACGCTTCGGCACGACGATCTTCGCGGTGCACGACATCGGCCTGCAGCTGTCGCAGCCGTGGTTCGTACCCGCCTCGGCCTTGAACCAGCTGCGCCGCGACGCCCTGGCGCAACTGGAGGCGGCACGAGCCGCGGGCTTCGTGCGCCTGCCGCGCGCCGCGCCCGTGCAGCCCCCCGTGCCCTTCCCCGAAGACACGCTGAGCTATCTGGCCAATGTCTTCAACCACAAGGCGCACGACTTTTACGCGCGCCACGGCGTGAAGGTCATCGACGCCGCCTACGAGTCGAAAGAGGAAGAAGGCGAAGTCAGCCTGATGATCACCAAGCACTGCGTGCGCTTTTCCATGAGCCTGTGCCCCAAGCAGGCCAAGGGCGTGATCGGCGTGAAGGGCACCATCAAGGCCGAGCCGCTGCAGCTCATCAACGGCAAGGAAAAGCTCACCCTGCGCTTTGACTGCAAGCCCTGCGAGATGCACGTGGTGGGCCGTATGAAGAAGTCGGTGCTGAACCAGCACCGGCGCGAGATGCAGGAGCGGCCGCTGCAGTTCTACCGGACGCGGCCCGCGCCCTGAGCGCCCCCGGCTGCGGGAAAGCCGCAGGCCGGCACCGGCGGCATTGCGGCACACTCTTTGCCCCCTGCCTTCAGGAAGCCGCCATGACTGCGCCCAGCCAGATCGTCATCTTCGACTCGGACCAGCACGCCGTGCAGGTGCGTCTGGAGGGCGAGTCCGTGTGGCTGAGCCAGGCGCAGATGGCGGAGCTGTTTGACAAGGATGTCCGCACGGTCAACGAGCACATCGGCAACGTCTATGCCGAAGGCGAACTGCAGCAGGAGGCAACCTTCCGGAATTTCCGGATGGTTCGCCAGGAAGGCAAACGCCAGGTGCAGCGCGAGATCGCGCACTACAACCTGGACGTGATCATCTCCGTGGGCTACCGCGTCAAGTCGCTGCAAGGTACGCGCTTTCGCCAGTGGGCCACCACCGTCCTGCGCGAGCACCTCGTCCAGGGCTACACCCTGAACCGCCAACGCTTCGAGCACAACGCAGCCGAGCTGGAAGCCGCCCTGGCCCTGGTGCGCAAGGCGGCAGCCGGCGAGGCGCTGACCACCGACCAGGGCCGCGGCCTGGTGGACGTGATCGCGCGCTACACCCACACCTTCCTGTGGCTGCAGCGCTATGACGAGGGCCTGCTCGCCGACCCGGCCGGCAGCCCCGGCGGCACGCTGCCGGAGCCTGAAGAGGCCCGCGCCGGCATCGCGCGCCTGAAAGCCGACCTGATGGCGCGCCGGGAGGCCACCGCCCTGTTCGGCCGCGAGCGCGGCGATGCCTTCGCCGCCACGCTGGGCAACCTGGAGCAGACCGTGTTCGGCGAGCCGGCCTACCCCACGGTGGAATCCAAGGCCGCGCACTTGCTGTACTTCATCATCAAGAACCATCCGTTCGCGGACGGCAACAAGCGCATCGGCTCCTACCTGTTCGTGGACTTCCTGGCGCGCAACGGGCGGCTGCTGCGCGGCAGCGAGCCGGTCATCAACGACGTGGGCCTGGCGGCGCTGGCGCTGCTGGTGGCCGAATCCAACCCGGCCGCCAAGGACATCATGATCCGCCTGATCCAGAACATGCTGGCGCCCCTTGAAGCGGCGCGCGCAGCCTGAACCCCCCCTTCCATGCCCCGCCGCCTGCCGCCCACCAAAGAACAATCGGCCCTGCTGCCGCTCTTTCCCACGCTGGCGCCCGCGCGCATCCACATCCCTGCCGCGCCCCAGGACTTCGCCGCCGCGCGCGCCGTGCTGCTGGCGCAGCCGGTGCTGGGGTTCGACACCGAGAGCCGGCCGGTCTTCACCGCCGGCGCGCACGACCCCGGCCCCGACCTGGTGCAGCTGGCAACGCCCGAGGACGCCTGGCTGCTGCAGCTGCACCAGCCCGAGGCGCTGCAGCTGGCGCGCGAGGTGCTGGCCAACGCGCGCATCGCCAAGGCGGGCTTCGGTCTGGACAACGACCGGCGCAGCCTGCCCAGGCGCCTGGGCGTGGGGCCCGCCGGGCTGCAGGACCTGGACCGCGTGTTCGCCCGCCACGGCTTCGGGCGCAACACGGGCGTGCGCGCGGCCGTGGCGCTGGTGCTGGGCCAGTCGCTGACCAAGAGCAAGAAAGCCTCCACCTCCAACTGGGCGGCGCGCACGCTGAGCCCCGGGCAGATCCGCTATGCCGCCACCGACGCGCACGCGCCAGCCGTGCTGTGGCAAGCGCTGCCCGCGTGGGAGGCGACGCAGCCGCCGCCTGCACCGGAGCGCCGCTCCCGCCCAGCGCGCATAAGCACATAGCCAGCGCGTCGTTCGGCGTCCGCAGCGGCTGGCCGACAATGGCCGCTTCCCCCAACACACCTCCTGGAGACTCTCGATGCGCATCGAAACCCTGGCCGTGCACGCCGGCTACTCGCCCGACCCGACCACCAAGTCCGTGGCCGTGCCCATCTACCAGACGGTGGCCTACGCCTTCGACAGCGCGCAGCACGGCGCCGACCTGTTCGACCTGAAGGTGCCGGGCAACATCTACACGCGCATCATGAACCCCACCACCGACGTGCTGGAAAAGCGCGTCGCGGCCCTCGAAGGCGGCATCGGCGCGGTGGCCGTGGCCTCGGGCATGGCGGCCGTCACCTATGCCATCCAGGCGATCGCCGAGGCCGGCGACAACATCGTCAGCGCCAGCACGCTCTACGGCGGCACCTATAACCTGTTCGCCCACACCTTTCCGCAGCAGGGCATCGAGGTACGCTTTGCCGACCCGCGCGACCCGGCCAGCTTCGCCCGGCTGATCGACGAGCGCACCAAGGCCGTGTTCTGCGAATCCATCGGCAATCCGCTGGGCAACGTGACCGACATCCGCGCCCTGGCCGACGTGGCGCACGCCCACGGCGTGCCGCTGATCGTGGACAACACGGTGGCCAGCCCCTACCTGCTGCGCCCCTTCGAGCACGGCGCCGACATCGTGGTGCACGCGCTGACCAAGTACCTGAACGGCCACGGCAACAGCATCGGCGGCGCCATCGTCGACAGCGGCAAGTTCCCTTGGGGCCAGCACAAGGCGCGCTTCAAGCGCCTGAACGAGCCCGACGTGAGCTACCACGGCGTGGTCTACACCGAGGCTCTCGGCCCGGCCGCCTACATCGGCCGCGTGCGCGTGGTGCCGCTGCGCAACATGGGCGCCGCCCTGTCGCCGCACAACGCCTTTCTGACGCTGCAGGGCATCGAGACGCTGCCGCTGCGCATGGACCGCATCTGCGAAAACGCGCAAAAGATCGCCGAGGCGCTGCAGAAGCACCCCAAGGTGGAATGGGTGCGCTACGCCGGATTGAGCGACCACCCCGACCATGCTCTGGTGCAAAAGCAGCTGGGTGGCCGCGCCTCGGGCATCCTGTCGTTCAGCCTGAAGACCGCCGCCGGCGAGGACGCACGCGCCGCCGGCGCGCGCTTCCTGGACGCGCTGCAGCTGTTCCTGCGCCTGGTGAACATCGGCGATGCGAAATCGCTGGCCACGCACCCGGCCTCCACCACGCACCGCCAGCTGGACGCCGATGAACTGGCCAAGGCCGGCGTGACCGAGGGCATGGTGCGCCTGTCCATCGGCATCGAGCACATCGACGACCTGCTGGCCGACCTGCACCAGGCGTTGGACGCGGTCTGAACGGGCGGCTTTTTTTACAAGCCTTTTTGGACTCCAGCGCTTATCCAACAAGCGCTGGCAGCTATCAATTAAGTAGCTACTGCTGGGGCGGCGCCCACGGCGCCTGCCAGCCGCCACCCAGGGCCTGCACCAGGGCCACGCCGGCCTGCTGGCGCGACAGCTGAAGCTGCATCAGCGAACGCCGCGCATTCAGCGCCGTGGCCTGCGCCGTCACCACGGCGGTGAAGGCCGAGATGCCGGCGCGGTAGCTGTTGAGGGTGCGCTCCTCGGCCGCGGTGGCGGCCTCGGCGGCGACGCGGGCGTGCTCGATCTGCGCGTCCAGCGCGGCCATGGCGGTCAGCTGGTCCTCCACCTGGCCGATGGCCTCCAGCACGCTCTGGCGATAGCTGGCGCTGGCCAGCTGGTGCGCGGCCACGGCCTGGTCCACGGCGGCGGCGCGCGCGCCGGCATCAAACAGCGTCTGCGCCAGCGCGGCGCCCAGCGACCAGGTGAGCGTGGGGGCTGACAGCAGCTTGGCCAGATCGACCGCCGTGCCGCCCGCGCCGGCGCTCAGGTTCAGCTGCGGCAGCCACGCGGCGCGGGCCGCGCCGATGCTGGCGTTGGCGGCGGCCACGGCACGCTCGGCCGCGGCCACGTCCGGGCGGCGCAGCAGCAGCTGTGACGGCAGCTCGGGCGGGATGGCCGGCGCCTGGCGCACCCAGGGCGCCGGCGGCAGGGCAAAGCGCGCCGGCACTTCGCCCACCAACAGGGCAATGGCGTGCTCATACGTGTCGCGGCTGCGCTGCAGCCCGGCGCGGGTGGACAGGGCCGACTCCAGCGTGCTTTGCGCCTGCAGCACGTCGGTGCGGGCGACGATGCCGGCGTCGTAGTTGTTCTGCGTGATGGCCAGCGCGCGGCGATAGCCCTCGATGATGTCTTCCAGCAACGCGCCCTCGGCCTCGGCCTCGCGCAGCGCGAACCACGCCTGGGCCAGGCTGCCCTGGGCCGACAGGCGGGCGGCGGCCAGGTTGGCCTGGCTGGCCTGCAGGCTGGCCTCCTGCCCCTGCACGCCGGCGGCCAGGCGGCCCCACAGGTCGGGCGCCCAGCTGGCCGTCAGGCCGAGCGACGCCGAGCCGCGCGCCGGCTGGCCGTTGCGCTGAGTGGACAGCTGCGTGCCCACCGTGGGCCACTGTGCAGCCTCGGCCTGGCGCAGCAGGGCCTGGGCCTGGGCCACGCGGGCCACGGCAGCGGCCAGATCCTGGTTGCCGATCTCCACGCGCGGCATCAGCGCATCCAGGCCCTCGTCGCCGAACAGCGTCCACCAGCGGCCTTCGTGCCAGGCGCGGTAGTCGGCGGTGCTGACCCAGCCCTCGGGCGCCTGGCCGCGCCAGGCGGTGCCCACGTCCACGGCCGGCGCCTGGTGCGGCGGCGTGACGCTGCAGGCGCCCAGCAGCAGGGCCAGCGCCAGGCCCGTGCTTAAAGGTAAAAAACGGCTCCAGCCCTTGCTGGGCAAGCGTGGGCAGCTATCAAAACAGGTGTGGTTCATCTCGTCTCCGCCAGGGCCATGCCGGGGCTGCCTTCAGCGCCGCGCGGGCGCCGCGGGCGGCGGCGCAGCCGGTCCAGCAGCACGTAGACCACGGGCGTGGTCAGCAGCGTGAGCAGCTGGCTGGCGACCAGTCCGCCGACGATGGTCACGCCCAGGGGCTGGCGCAGCTCGGCGCCCTGGCCGAAGCCTATGGCCAGGGGCAGCGCGCCCAGGCCGGCGGCCAGGGTGGTCATCAGAATGGGGCGAAAGCGCATCAGGCAGGCCTCGCGCACGGCGGCCGTGGCGTCCAGCCCGCGCGTGCGCTCGGCCTCCAGCGCGAAGTCGATGATCAGGATGGCGTTCTTCTTCACGATGCCGATCAACAGGAACACGCCGATCAGCGCCATGATGGAAAACTCCATCTTCAGGGCCAGCAGCGCCAGCACCGCGCCGAAGCCGGCGCTGGGCAGCGTGGTCAGCACCGTGATGGGGTGGATCAGGCTTTCGTACAGGATGCCCAGCACGATGTAGATGACCACGATGGCCGCCACGATCAGCAGGCCCTGCTGCGATTGCGTTTCCTGCGCGGCGGCGGCAGCGCCGGCGAATGCGCCACGCACGTTGTTGGGCATGCCAATGGCGTCCACCGCCTCCAGCACGGCCTGCTGGCCTTCCTGCAGCGACACGCCGTCGGCCAGGTTGAACGACAGCGTGCTGGACAGCTCGCCGTCCTCGTGCATCACCCGGGTGGGCACGGCCCGTTCGCCCACGTGCGTGAAGGCCGACAGCGGCACCATGGTCGCCGGCAGCACCGACAGCGGCTGGCCGGTGGAGGCGTTGCGCTGGCCCGGGTTGGCCGATGCGCCGCCGGTGCCCGCCGCGCCAGCCGCGCGCGTGGCGGGCACCCACACGTCCTGCAGCGCCAAGGGCGACTGGGTGTACTGCGGCGCCCATTCCATGACCACGCTGTACTGGTTCAGGTCGCTGTACATGGTGGCCACCTGGCGCTGGCCGAAGGCGTTGTACAGGGCTGCGTCCACGGCCTGCGCCGTCACGCCCAGGCTGGCCGCCAGGGCGCGGTCGACCTGCACGAAGGTCTCCACGCCGTTGTCGCTCTGGTCGTCGTCCACGTCGGTCAGGCGCTCGTCGGTCTTGAGCTGAGCAGACAGCTTGAGCGTCCAGGCCTTCAGGTCGGCGACGTTGTCGGCCTTCAGCGAGAACTGGTAGGTGGAGTTGCTGCTGCGCCCGCCCATGCGCAGCTCCTGCACCGGGTTCAGGAACACCCGCAATCCGGTGATGGCGGACAGCTGCGGGCGCAGCCGGTTGATGACGGCGCGCGTGCCCTCGCCCTTGGGCCGGTCGCGCGCCGGCTTGAGAGCGGCCGACAGAAAGCCGCCGCTGTTGCCCCCGGCAAAGGCCACCACCGTGCCCACGGACGGGTCGGCGCGGATGATGTCCACCGCCTGCTGCAGCTTGTCGGCCATGGCGTTGGAGGAAATGCTCTGGTCGGCGCGCAACCCGCCCACCATCTGGCCGCTGTCCTGCTCGGGAAAGAAGCCCTTGGGGATGGAGGCGAACAGGTAGCCGTTCAGCCCCACCACCACGGCCAGCACCAGCACCACCAGCCAGGGCGAGGCCAGTGCGCCATCGAGCGCATGGGCGTAGCCGCCCAGCAGGCGGTGCTCGGCCCCGCGCGCCCAGCCCGCCAGGGTGCGCCGCAGCCGGCCCATGGCGCTGGCACGCACCGGTGCCGCGGCGGCGCGCGGCGCACTGGTGCGCGGCAGCAGCAGCGCGCACAGCATGGGCGTGGTGGTCAGCGAGATGACCAGCGAGATCATCACCGCGGCCGACAGCGTGACGGCGAATTCACGAAACAGCCGCCCCGGCTGGCCGCCCATGAACAGCAGCGGGATGAACACCGCGATCAGCGACACGCTGATGGTCAGCACGGTGAAGCCCACCTCGCGCGCGCCCTCCAGCGCCGCGCGGCGCCGCTCCCAGCCCTGTTCCAGGTGGCGGGTGATGTTCTCGATGACCACGATGGCGTCGTCCACCACGAAGCCGGTGGCCACGGTGAGGGCCATCAGCGTCAGATTGTTCAGCGAATAGCCCAGCGCGTACATCACGGCAAAAGTGCCCAGCAGCGACACCACCGTCGCCACCGCCGGGACGACGGCCGCCCGCAGGGTGCGCAGAAACAGCCCCACCACCGCGACCACCAGCAGCACGGCGATCACCAGCGTGATCTCCACCTCCTGCACCGAGGCGCGCACCGAGCCCGTGCGGTCGATGGCCACGTGCAGCTCGATGTCCTGGGGCAGCTGGGCGCGCAGCTGCGGCAGCAGCTCCTGAATGGCGTCGGCGGTGGCGATCAGGTTGGCGTCCGGCTGCTGGGTGATGTTGACCACGATGGCCGGCTGGCCGTTGAACATGCCGCGCGTGCGCGTGTCCTGCACGCTGTCCGTGACGCTGGCCAGCTGCGACAGGCGCACCTCGTGACCGCCGCGCAGGGCGACGATGAGGTCGCGGTAGTCCGCCGCGCGCAGGCCCGGCGCGGGGGTGAGCACCTGCAGCGCACGCCCGTCCGCCTCGCCGCCCAGCTCGACCACACCCTTGGGCCGGTTGGCGTTGCCGGCCTGCAGCGCGGCGCGCACGTCGTCGCCGCTGATGCCCAGCTGGGCCAGCGCGAAGGGGTTGAGCTCCACGCGCACGGCCGGCTGCGAACCGCCGCCCAGCGTCACGTCGCCCACGCCCGGCACCTGCAGCAGGCGCTGGCTGACGATGTTGCTGACCGCGTCGTAGATTTGACCGGGCGAGCGAGTCTGCGAGGTCAGCGCCAGGATCAGGAAGGGCTGCGCGGCCGGGTTGGCCTTGCGGTAGGTGGGGTTGGAGCGCAGATTGGCCGGCAGGTCGATGCGCGCGGCGTTGATGGCCGCCTGCACGTCGCGCGCGGCGCTGTCGATGTCGCGGTTCAGGTCGAACTGCAGCACCACGCGCGTCGAGCCGGTGCTGCTGCTGCTGGTCATCTCGTTGACGCCGGCGATCGATCCCAGCGTGCGCTCCAGCGGCGTGGCCACGGTGCGGGCCATGTCGGCAGGGCTGGCGCCGGCCATGTTGGCCGACACGAAGATGACGGGAAAGTCCACCGCCGGCAGGCGCGCCACAGGCAGCAGGAAGTAGGCCCCCAGGCCGGCCAGCGCCAGGCCGATGGTCAGCAGCACGGTGGCGATGGGCCGCTCGATGAAGGGGCGTGAGAGGTTCACTGCGCGGCCTCCCGCCGGCCCTCGCCGAAGCGCCGGCCCAGCCGGTCGAACCACAGGTAGGTCACCGGCGTGGTGAACAGCGTGAGCAGCTGCGACAGCACCAGCCCACCGAAGATGGCCAGGCCCAGCGGGCGGCGCAGCTCGGCGCCATCACCCCAGCTGAGCATCAGCGGCACGGCGGCGGCCAGCGCCGCCAGCGTGGTCATCAGGATGGGGCGAAAGCGCAGCAGCGCCGCCTGGTGGATGGCATCGCGGGCGCTCTTGCCCTGCCCGCGCTCGGCGTCGATGGCGAAGTCGATCATCATGATGGCGTTCTTCTTCACGATGCCGATCAAGAGCACCAGGCCGATGATGCCCACCACGTCCAGCGCATGGCCGGACAGCCACAGCGCCAGCAGCGCGCCCACGCCGGCCGAAGGCAGCGTGGACAAAATGGTCAGCGGGTGCACATAGCTTTCGTACAGCACGCCCAGCACGATGTACACGCACACCACGGCCGCCAGGATCAGCCACAGCTGGTTGGACAGCGAATTTTGGTAGGCACCCGAGGCGCCTGTGAAGCGCAGCGTGATGGAAGCCGGCAGCCCTTCGGCCTGCGCCGCAGCGCGCACCGCCTGCACGGCGGCGCCCAGGCTCACGCCCGGCGCCGTGTCGAAGCCCACGGTGGCGGCCGGGTACTGGCCCACGCGGTGCACGGTGAGCGGCGTTTCCTCCTCCACCACCCGGGCGAATGATTCGAGCGGCGTGGTGCCGCCGCTGCTGGTGCGCACCGGCAGCTCGCGCAGGGCGCGCAGGCTGGCGGGGTCATGCTGCGCGGCCTCCAGGATCACGCGGTACTGGTTGGTCTCGGTGAAGATGGTGGAGACGATGCGCTGGCCGAAGGCGTTGTACAGCGTGTTGTCCAGGCTGCTGGCCGTGACGCCTAAGCGCGCGGCGGTGTCGCGGTCCACCCGCACCATGGCGGCCGGGCCGGTGTCGCCGGCGGTGGTCGTGGCGTGCCGCACCTCGCTCACCTGGCCCAACCGCTGCGCCAGGCGCCGCGCCCACTGGTTGACCTGGGCCGTGTCCACACCCTCCAGGTCGAAGCGGTACTGCGTGGGGCCGGTGTCGGAGTCGATGGTCAGGTCCTGCGTCGGCTGCAGGTACAGCGTGGCGCCGGCCACCTGGCTGGCCACTTGCTCGCGCAGGCGCTGCATGACGGTGGCCTGCGAGTCGCCGAAGAGCGGCTGCGGCCGCAGGTTGATGACCAGCCTGCCGGTGGACAGGGCGCTGTTGTTGGCCGCGTCCACCCCCACCACCGAGCTGACCGACTGCACGGCGTCGTCTTGCAGCACCAGTCGCGCCACCTGGCCCTGCAGCGCCGACATGCGGGCGAACGACACGTCTGGCGCCGCCTGCACCTGGCCCTGCAGCTGGCCCGTGCTCTGGGTGGGAAACAGGTCCTTGGGGATGACCACGTACAGCAGCGCCGTGAGCACCAGGGTCAGCACCGCCACGGCCAGCGTCAGCGGCTGGTGCGCCAGCACCCAGTGCAGGCCGCGGTCGTAGTGGCCCACCGTCCAGTCCATGCCCTGCTGGATGCGCCGCGCAAAGCGCCCCTGCGACTCATGGAGCGGACCCAGCATGCGCGCCGACATCATCGGCACCAGGGTCAGCGACACCACGGCCGAGAACAGGATGGTGATGGCCAGCGTGACGGCGAATTCGCGGAACAGCCGGCCGATGACCTCCTGCATGAACAGCAGCGGGATCAGCACGGCGATCAGCGAGACGGTGAGCGAGATGATGGTGAAGCCGATTTCACCGGCGCCGTCGAGCGCGGCTTGCAGGGGCGGCTTACCCATTTCGCGGTGCCGAGAAACATTCTGGCTACGGCTCACGTCGGCTGCGCCGACATGACCCTGCGCCGGAACATTGCCCGTGTCGGCTGCGCCGCCAGGTCCGGCTGCGCCGGCCCGCATCTCGCGATGCCGGGCAATGTTCTCAATCATCACGATCGCGTCATCCACCACGAACCCCGTGGCGATCGTCAGCGCCATCAGCGTCAGGTTGTTCAGCGAATAGTCCAGCAGGTACATGAACGCCAGCGTGCCGATCAGCGACACCGGCACGGCGATGCTGGCGATGACCGTGGCGCGCAGGCTGTGCAGGAAGGCGAAGATGACCAGCACCACCATGGCCACGGCCAGGATCAGCTCCACCTCCACGTGCTCGACCGAGGCGCGGATGCCCAGCGTGCGGTCGGTCAGCACCGTCACCTGCACGCTCTGCGGCAGGGCCTCGCGCAGCTGGGGCAGCTGGCGCTTGATGGCGTCCACCGTGGCGATCACGTTGGCGCCGGGCTGGCGCTGCACGTTCAGGATGATGGCGGGCGTGAGCGGCGTGGCGTTTTCAGATGAAATCGCCCCCTGACCCTTGTCCTGACTGCGCAAGCCGCTATCGTTTTTGATGCCCGTCCAGGCGCCCAGGCGGCGATTCTCGGAGCCGTCCACGACCTCGGCCACATCCTTCAGGCGCACCGGTGCGCCGCTGACGTAGGCCACGATCAGCTCGCGATAGTCCTCCACCGACAGCAGCTGGTCATTGGCGTTGATGCTGTACTGCCGCGCCGGCCCGTCGAAGCTGCCCTTGGCCGAGCTGGAGTTGCCCGCGCTGATGGCGCTGCTGATGGAGTCCAGCGACAGGCCCATGCTGGCCAGCGCTTGCAGGTTGCCCTGCACGCGCACGGCGGGGCGTTGGCCGCCGGCCAACGTGACCAGGCCCACGCCGTCGATCTGGCTGATTTTCAGCGCCAGCCGGGTGTTGACCATGTTCTGCACGTCGGTCAAAGGCAGGCTGTCCGAGGTGATGGCCAGCTGCAGGATGGGCGCATCGGCCGGGTTGATCTTGGCGTACACCGGCGGCGCCGGCAGGTCGGCCGGCAGCAGCGAGCCGGCGGCGTTCATGGCCGCCTGGACCTGCTGCTCGGCCGCGTCCATGGACAGGCTGAGGTTGAACTGCAGCGTGATCAGCGACACGCCGGCGCTGCTGACGCTGCTCATGCGCGAGAGGCCCGGCATCTGGCCGAACTGGCGCTCCAGCGGCGCGGTGACGGTGCGGCTCATCACGTCCGGGCTGCCGCCGGGGTACAGCGTCTGCACCTGGATGGTGGGATAGTCCACCTGCGGCAGCGCCGCCACGGGCAGGAAGCGCAGCCCCACCAGGCCGGCCAGCACGATGGCCAGCATGAACAGCGCGGTCGCCACCGGCCGCTGGATGAACAGGCGCGAGACGTTCATGCCGGCGCTACTTGGCGGCTGCAGAAGCCGGTGCGGATGCCGCCGGCGCGCCCACGGGCGCGGCGCCGCGGCCGGCGCGCGATGCGCCATCCGCCGGCTGCGAGGCGCCCGCACGCGGCCCGCCAGCCGCGCGCCCGCCCTCGCCCGGGCCGCGGCGCGCGGCGCCGGCCTGGCCGGCCAGCTGCACCTTGCCGCCATCCTTGACGCGGTCGCCGCCCTCGGTCACCACCTGCTCGCCGGCCTGCAGGCCCTGGGTGATGAGCACCCGGTCCACCGTGGCCATGCCGCGCACCACCGGGCGCATGCGGGCCACCTGCTCTTCGTCGATCACATAGACATAGTCGCCCTGCGGGCCGGTGCGTACCGCCGTCACCGGCACCAGCACGCCGCTTTGCGAGCCCAGCTGCAGCCGGGCGTTGACGAACTGGTTGGGAAACAGCGCGCCATCGGCATTGGCAAAGCGCGCCTTGGCGCGCACCGTGCCGGTGGCGGCGGTGACCTGGTTGTCCAGCGTCAGGAAGCGGCCCTCGGCCAGCGTCGCGCTGCGCGCGCGGTCCAGCGCGGCCACGGGCAGCGCGCCCTGGCGCTGGGCGGCGCGCACGTCCGGCACGCGGTCCTGCGGCACGGAGAACACCACGTCGATGGGCCGCACCTGGGTGATGGTGGCGATGCCGGTGCTAGTGCCGCTGCTGACCAGGTTGCCAGGGTCCACGGTGCGTAGGCCGATGGTGCCGTCGATGGGCGCGCGCAGCGTGGTGTAGTCCAGGTTGAGCTGGGCCGTGCGCTCGCTGGCGCGGTCGGCCAGCACGGCGGCGTCCAGCTGTTGCACCAGCGCGGCCTGGGTGTCCAGCGTCTGGCGGGCGATGGAGTCCTGCTTCCACAGCTCCTGGTAGCGCGAGAGCGTCACGCGCGCGGCGGCCAGCTGGGCCACGTCGCGGGCGGTCTGGCTTTTCGCCTGGGCCAGCGCCTGCTCGTACGCGCGCGGGTCGATGCGCGCCAGCACCTGGCCCTTCTTCACGCTCTGCCCCTCGGTGAACAGCACCTCCGTCAGCACCCCGGAGACCTGCGGCACCAGCGTGGCAGTGACGGGCGGCGTGACCGTGCCCAGGGCATCGATGAGGACGGGCAACTCGCCCTGCTGCGCGCGCGCCGAGCCCACGGTGACGCTGGCCATGGCGGCGAAGGCGGCCGGGCCGGCCGGCGCCCCCGGCCGTCCCGGCGGCGCGGCGGGGCCCTTGGCGCGCTGCACCAGGAACCATGCCGTGCCGGCCAGGGCGGCGATCAGCACCAGCGTCAGCACGAGGGCGCGCCAGCGGCGGCGCGGGCGCACAGGGGCGGGCAAGGGTGCGTTCTCTGGGTCAGTCATGCGGCGGGGAGGGAAAACCGTGGCGGGGCGTGGACGATCCTAGCAGCCGCGGCGGCCGGCGCGCAGGCAGGGACGGATATGGGATTTCACGCCATGCATGCAAGTCAAAACGCCGCTAGAGCGCGCCAGTACGGCGCAATGCGCTATTGTTTTTGATTTCCTTGCCAAACCGTTGACCGCATCTTTACCCCGCCTTTACCGCACGTCCCGCGCCAGCCTCAGGCCCGAGAACTGCCAGCGCGCGCCGGCCGGAAAGAAGTTGCGGTAGCTGGCGCGCACGTGGCCCGCGGGCGTGGCGCAGGAGCCGCCGCGCAGCACGTATTGGTTGACCATGAACTTGCCGTTGTACTCACCCACGGCGCCAGCGGCCGGCGCGAAGCCGGGGTACGGCGCGTAGCTGGACTGGGTCCACTCCCACACGTCGCCGAACAGCTGGGCCGGCTGGCCTTCGGGCGCATCGGCTGGCGCCGGCTGCGGGTGCAGCACGCCGCTGTCCGCGAAATGCCCGGCCTGGGCTGGTTCGGTGGCGGCCGCGGCGGCCTCCCACTCCGCCTCGGTGGGCAGACGGGCGCCAGCCCAGCGGGCATAGGCATCGGCTTCGTAATACGACAGATGCACCACCGGCTGCTCCGGCGCCAGCAGCTGGCGGCCGGACAGGGTGAATTCGCACCAGCCGTGGCCGTCCTGGCGCCAGTACAGCGGGTGGCCGATGCCCTGGCTGCAGCGCCAGTCCCAGCCCTCGGCCAGCCAGTGCGCCGGCTCGTCGTAGCCACCGGCCACCACGAAGGCCAGGTATTCGGCGTTGCTCACCGGCCGTGTGGCCAGCTCATAGGGCTGCAGCCAGACAGGGTGGCGCGGGCTTTCGTTGTCGAAGGCGAAGCCCGCGCCCTCATGGCCGATGTGCACCAGGCCGCCCTCGAAGCGGCGCCAGCGCACCAGCGGTGCGGCGGTCTGCGGCGCCGGCGCGCCAGCCGCCTGGTAGGCCGGCCAGGTGGGGTTGCACCACAGCAGGTGCTTGATGTCGGTCAGCAGCAGCTCCTGGTGCTGCTGCTCGTGCTGCAGACCCAGCTCCAGCAGGGCCGCCGCCTCGGGCGGCAGATCGTCGCGCTGCAGCAGCCGCTGCATGCGCGCGTCCACGTCGGCGCGCCAGGCCAGCACGGTGGCCAGGTCGGGCCGGGTGAGCAGGCCGCGCTGCGCGCGCGGGTGCTGCGCGCCCACGCCCTGGTAGTAGGAGTTGAACAGCACACGGAAGTCCGCGTCGAACGGCGCAAAGTTCTCCTCGTGCGGCTCCAGGATGAAGGTCTCGAAGAACCAGGCCGTGTGCCCCAGGTGCCACTTGGTCGGGCTGGCGTCAGTCATGGATTGGGCTGTGCAGTCCTCGGGCGACAGCGGCGCGGCCAGCTGCTGGGTGGCGGCGCGCACGGCGGCGTAGCGCTGCCAGGGGCTGGCGCGTTCGGCATCGGTAGCGTGCAGGACCGCCGGGGCGGCGGGCGTGGCGCCGTCCAGGGGCATGGCGCTGGGGTGCAGGCGCATGGTCGGGTCCTCCTCGTGGCTTGCGGTTTTCACGTGCGGGCGTGCACCAGGGCATACCAGCCGCGCTCGTCCGTCCAAGCCTGCGGCTGCCTGAAGCCAGCGCGCGTAAGCAGGTCCAAAAAGGCGGGCAGCGGATACTTGTAGCTGTTCTCGGTGTGGATGCGCTCGTGCGCGGCAAAGCTGCGGCCGCCGCCGGGCCAGCGCACCTGCTGTGGACCGCAGGCGGCCAGGTGCATCTCGATGCGCGACGCGGCCGTGTTGAAGAAGGCCTCGTGACGCCACTGTCCCGGTTCGAAATCGCTGCCGATCAGCCGGTTCACGTGGGCCAGGATGTTGCGGTTGAACTGCGCCGTCACGCCGGCGGCGTCGTCGTAGGCGGCCTGCAGCACGGCCAGGTCCTTGGGCAGGTCGATGCCGATCAGCAGGCCGCCGCGCTCCCTCCGCGCCAGCGCGTGCATCTGGCGCAGCAGCGCCAGGGCGGCGGGCGGGTCGAAGTTGCCGATGGACGAACCGGGGTAGAACACCAGGCGCCTATCCTGCGGCACGTCGCCCGGCAGCTCAATGGCGGCGGTGATGTCGCCGCCCACGGCGCGCGCATCCAGGCCCGGCAGCGCCGCGCGCAGGCGCGCCACGGCGCCTTCCAGGTAGTCGGCGGAGATGTCCACGCCCACGAAGTGCGTGGCGCCCAGCAGCCGGCACAGCACGCGCGCCTTGTCGCAGCTGCCGGCGCCGGGCTCGATGACCACGCCGCCGCGGCCCACGGCCTGGGCGATGGCACGGGCGTGGCGGCGCAGCACGGCCTGCTCGGTGCGCGTGGGGTAGTACTCGGGCAGGCGGGTGATGGCCTCGAAGAGCTGCGAGCCGCGCTCGTCGTAGAAGTATTTGGGCGAGATGCGGGCCGGCTGGTCCAGCAGGCCGGCGATGATCTGCACCCGCTCATCGGCCGGAGCCAGGGGCTGCGCCGCGGCGGACGTGCTCCAGGGTGGAGGGGAAGCGGCAACGGCTGGAGCGGCAAGTGTGACGGGCATGGCCTGCGAGCATGGACCGGCCCGGCGCCGCGTGGCGCAGGCGGTCAGCCGCCCTGCCGGTAGGACGGCCGCGCAATCTGCAGTACCCCCCTTGCAGGGCAAGGCCAACCGTGCCAGGGCGCGGCTCCAACCCTCTCATCGCACTATCAAAAGGTGAGCTTCCTGCGCAGGCTGGGCGGGCGCTGGAGGCCAAAAATGCTTGAAATTCCCATCGGCGCCACCAGACGCTTGCCCCGCTGGCGGTCGCGCGCTGGCTCGGGGCAGCCAGCGGGCCAGGATAAAAAAAGGGCCGACGCCCAGGCGCCGGCCCATCCCACCATGAAGAGCCGCAGTGACTGCGGCGCGGTCTGCTTCTTTGTAGTTATCCGAAAAAAAGGAACGCCGTGCGCTCAGAAGCGCCAGCCCAGGCCGATACCGGCCAGCACGGGATTGACCTTGAAGGTGCCGACCTTGGTGCCGGCGGAGTGCACGTCGGTGCTGATGAACACCTTCTTCACGTCCAGGTTCAGGTACAGGTTCTTGGACAGAGGGATGTCCACGCCCACCTGCAGCGCGCCGCCCCAGCTGTTCTTGTCGATGCTCGGGCTGAGGGCAGCCTGGACCGCCGGGTCGAAGCGCACGCTGGAAAAGCGCGTGTAGTTCACGCCCGCGCCCACATAGGGCTTGAAGCCGCTGAAGTTGGTGAAGTGGTATTGCGCCAGCAGCGTGGGCGGCAGGTGCTTGAGCGAGCCGATGCGGGCGCCGTCGGCACGCAGCGTGTGCTTTTGCGGGTAAGTCAGGATCAGCTCGGCGGCGATGTTGGGCGTGAAGAAGTACGACACGTCCAGCTCGGGGATGACCTTGTCGTTGACCGACAGGCCCAGACCCGTGCTGTCCTTGTTGGCGCTGTCCAGGTTGACGGCGCGCACGCGCACCATGAACGGGCCTTCGGAGGTGGACTGTTGCGCGAAGGCGGCGCCCGAGGTCATCGCGCAAACGGCGGCCAGGGCCAGCAGGGTCTTGTGCATAGTGCTTTTTGTATTCGTTGAACACGGGGACGACCCCCGTGCCACGAATTAGGCCCACGAGCAAATTGCTCAGGATTGCGTGAGATCAAGCTTTGCCGCCGCGGGCGGCCTACGCGCACGCGCGCCGCTCAGCCCTTCCCACGCAGACGCTGCACCAGCGTCCACACCCCCAGCGCCACGGCGCCGACCGCGGCGCCCACCAGTGCGCTCAGCACGTGGGTGGAGAGGAATTCCCAGACACCGCCCAGCGGCCAGCCGGCGAGCTTCGCGCCGGCGGATTCGATGGCGTGCGCCAGCGGCGGCACGCCGTGCACGATGATCCCACCGCCCACCAGGAACATGGCGGCCGTGCCGGCCACGGCCAGGCCCTTCATCAGCTTCGGGGCCGCGGCCACCAGCGCCTGGCCGATGCGGCAGGCCACGCGGCCGGGCCTGCGCGTCAGCCACAGGCCCACATCATCCATCTTCACGATGCCCGCCACCAGGCCGTACACGCCCACGGTCATGAGCACCGCGATGGCCGACAGCACCATCACCTGCTGCATGAAGTCCGCCTGCGCCACGGTGCCCAGGGTGATGACGATGATCTCGGCCGAGAGGATGAAATCGGTGCGGATGGCGCCACGCACCTTGGTCTTCTCCAGCCGGGCGATGTCGGCCGCGCTGGCCGCCTTGCCGCCCACGCGCGCCAGCGCGGCCTCCGCCCGGTCAGCGGGCGGCTCGCCATGGTGGGCCAGCTTTTCCACGCCCTCCAGGCACAGGTAGGTACCGCCCAGCATGAGCAGTGGCGTGATGGCCCAGGGTGCGAAGGCGCTGATCAGCAGCGCAGTAGGCACCAGGATGGCCTTGTTGACCAGCGAACCGCGCGCCACCGCCCAGACCACGGGCAGCTCGCGGTGGGCGTGCACACCGCTGACCTGCTCGGCGTTCAGCGCCAGGTCGTCGCCCAGCACGCTGGCCGTCTTCTGCGCCGCCACCTTGGTCATGACGGAGACATCGTCGGCCATGGCAACGCTCTTGCGCGCCGCCATCTTGGACATGAGGGCCACGTCGTCCAGGATGGTGGCGATGTCGTCGAGCAGGGTGAGAAGGCTGGCGCCGGCCATACAGAAATACTCCGCAAAGACAGGAAAAAGGTCGCCGATTCTGAATAGAAAAAGCTTCCAGCGCCTGTCGGACAAGCGCTGGAAGCTATCTTTTTAGTAGCCTCGCGGAAGGCCTGGGACGGGTTTCTTTTTACGCGACCCAGCGGCGGGCGTTGCGCCACAGGCGCATCCAGGGGCTGTACGCATCCTGCCCGCCGGTGGCGGCCAGGTCGGTCCAGCTCATCTGGATATTGCGAAACACCCGCTCCGGATGCGGCATGAGCGCGGTGAAGCGCCCGTCCGCCGTGGTCACGGCCGTCAGCCCGCCGGCGCTGCCGTTGGGATTGAGCGGATAGCGCTCTGTGGGCTGACCGGCGTGGTCCACGAAACGCAGGCTGCGCAGCACGCGCTCTTCGTTGCCGCGGTACTGGAAGTTGGCATAGCCCTCGCCGTGCGCCACGGCGATGGGCAGGCGCGAGCCGGCCATGCCGGCGAAGAAGATGCTGGGCGAATCCAGCACCTCCACCATGGACAGGCGTGCCTCGAAGCGGTGGCTCTGGTTGGTGGTGAAGCGCGGCCAGTCCTGGGCGCCGGGAATGATGTCGGCCAGCTCGGCAAACATCTGGCAGCCGTTGCACACGCCCAGCCCGAAGGTGTCCTGGCGGGCGAAGAACTGCTGGAACTGCTCGGACAGGCGCGGGTTGAAGGTGATGGAGCGCGCCCAACCGATGCCCGCGCCCAGCGTATCGCCATAGCTGAAGCCGCCGCAGGCGACGATGCCGGCGAACTGCGACAAGTCGGCGCGGCCGGCCTGCAGGTCGCTCATGTGCACGTCGAAGGCCTCGAAGCCCGCTTGGGTGAAGGCGTAGGCCATCTCCACGTGCGAGTTCACGCCCTGCTCGCGCAGCACGGCCACGCGCGGACGGACCAGGTTCAGATAAGGCGCGGCCACGTCCTCTGCGGGATCGAAGGTCAGGAGCACGTGCAGGCCCGGGTCCTGCGGGTCTCCGGCGGCGGTGTGCTCGCTGTCGGCGCATTCGGGGTTGTCGCGCTGCTGGCAGATCTTCCAGCTGACGGCGTCCCAGACCTGGTGCAGGTCGGACAGGCTGGCGGCGAAGATCTTCTTGGCGTCGCGCCAGACCTGCAGCTCGCCCTTGCCCTCGTCCATGGCGCTGGACTGCGGACGCGTCTTGCCGATGATGTGGCTGCAGGCCGCCAGGCCGTGGGCGCGCAGCACCTGCATGACTTGGTCGCGCTGGGCCGTGCGCACCTGCAGCACGGCCCCCAGTTCCTCGTTGAACAGCGCGCGCAGCGTCAGCTCGTCGCGCCGGCCGCTGACCTGCTGCGCCCAGTTCTTAGCGTCGCCGGTTTCCATGCGGCTGTCGCTGATGCCGTCGCCCTCGGTGACCAGCATGTCCACGTTCAGCGCCACGCCCACATGACCGGCGAAGGCCATCTCGGCGGCCGCGGCCAGCAGGCCGCCGTCGCTCCTGTCGTGGTAGGCCAGGACCAGACGGTCTCGGCGCAGGGCATTCACGGCATCGACCAGGGCGACAAGATCCTTGGCGTCGTCCAGGTCGGGGACGTCGCCGCCCGTCTGCTGCAGCACCTGGGCCAGGATGGAGCCGCCCATGCGCATCTTGCCGCGCGACAGGTCGACCAGCACTAGCGTGGTGTCCTGCTCCTTGGCGTCCAGCTGCGGCGTGAGCGTGCCGCGCACGTCGGCCAGCGTGGCGAAGGCGGTGACGATCAGGCTGACGGGCGAGGTCACCTTTTTCAAGGCGCCGCCGGTGTCCGTCCACTGGGTGCGCATGGACAGGCTGTCCTTGCCCACAGGAATGGAGATGCCCAGTTGCGGGCACAGCTGCATGCCCACGGCGCGCACGGTCTCGTACAGGGCGGCATCCTCGCCGGGCTCGCCGCAGGCGGCCATCCAGTTGGCGCTGAGCTTGACGCGCGGCAGCTCGATGGGCGCTGCAGCCAAGTTGGTGATGGCCTCTGCCACCGCCATGCGGCCGGAGGCTGGGGCGTTGATGGCGGCCAGCGGCGTGCGCTCGCCCATGGCCATGGCCTCGCCGGCAAAGCCGGCGTAGTCGGCCAGGGTCACGGCCACGTCGGCCACCGGCACCTGCCAGGGCCCGACCATCTGGTCGCGGTGCGTGAGGCCGCCCACCGTGCGGTCGCCAATGGTCACCAGGAAGCGCTTGCTCGCCACCGTGGGGTGGGCCAGCACGTCGATCACGGCCTGCTGCAGCGCCACGCCGTCCACGTCCAGCGGCCCCACCTCGCGCGTGACGCTCTGCACGTCGCGGTGCATGCGCGGGGGCTTGCCCAGCAGCACGTCCATGGGCATGTCCACCGGCAGGCGCTGGGCCTGGCCGGCGGGGGCGGCGGTGTCTTCCAAAATCAGCTGGCGCTCGCCGGTGGCCGTGCCGATCACGGCGAACGGGCAGCGCTCGCGCTCGCAAAACGCCGTGAACTGCGCCAGCGACTCGGGCGCGATGGCCAGCACGTAGCGCTCCTGGCTTTCGTTGCTCCAGATCTCCTTGGGCGCCAGGCCGGACTCCTCCAGCTGCACGGCGCGCAGGTCGAAGCGCGCGCCGCGGCCGGCATCATGAACCAGTTCGGGGAAGGCATTGGACAGCCCGCCCGCGCCCACGTCGTGGATGGCCAGGATGGGGTTGGCCTCGCCCTGCTCCCAGCAGTGGTTGATGACCTCCTGGGCGCGGCGCTCGATCTCGGGGTTGCCGCGCTGCACGGAGTCGAAGTCCAGCTCGGCCGCGTTGGTGCCGCTGGCCATGGAGCTGGCCGCGCCGCCACCCATGCCGATGCGCATGCCGGGCCCGCCCAGCTGGATCAAGAGCGTGCCGGCAGGGAACTCGATCTTTTGGGTCTGGCGCGCGTCGATAGAACCTAAGCCACCGGCGATCATGATGGGCTTGTGGTAGCCGCGCAGCACGCCAGCGATCTGCTGCTCGTACTCGCGGAAGTAGCCCGTCAGGTTGGGCCGGCCGAACTCGTTGTTGAACGCGGCGCCGCCCAGCGGGCCCTCGGTCATGATCTGCAGCGGGCTGGCGATGTGCTCGGGCCGGCCGACGTCGCTGCCCCACAGCTTGGAGACGGTGAAGCCCGTCAGGCCTGCCTTGGGCTTGGAGCCGCGCCCGGTGGCGCCCTCGTCGCGGATCTCGCCGCCCGCGCCGGTGGACGCGCCGGGAAAGGGCGAGATGGCCGTGGGGTGGTTGTGCGTCTCCACCTTCATCAGCACGTGCTGGGTGGCGCTGCGCTTTTGATAGCTGGGCGCGCTTATCTGGTCTGCGAAAGCGTCGAATTTGGCAAAGAACTGCTCGACCTGACTGCCTTCCATGATGGAGGCGTTGTCGGCATAGGCCACGATGGTGTGCTGGGGCGAGGTGGCCTCGGTGTGGCGGATCATGCCGAACAGCGACTTGTCCTGGGCCGCGCCGTCGATGGTGAACTGGGCGTTGAAGATCTTGTGGCGGCAGTGCTCGCTGTTGGCCTGGGCGAACATCATCAGTTCCACATCGGTGGGATTGCGCCCCAGCTTGCCGAAGGCCTCCACCAAGTAATCGATCTCGTCGCCCGCCAGGGCCAGGCCCCAGGCGGTGTTGGCGGCCTCCAGCGCCGCGCGGCCGCCCTTCAAGACGTCCACGAAGGCCATGGGCTCGGCCTGCAGCTCGGTGAACAGCTGCTGCGCCTGCTCCACGCTGGCCACCACGGATTCGGTCATGCGGTCATGCAGCAGCGCGGCGATCTGCGCCAACTGCGCGTCCGACAGCTCGGGCGTGCCCGACAGCAGGCCACCCTTCAGGCTGATGCGGTACTCGGTGATGCGCTCGATGCGGCGCACGCCCAGGCCGCAGTTGTGCGCGATATCGGTGGCCTTGGACGCCCAGGGCGAGACGGTACCCAGGCGCGGCGTGACGTACAGCACCGGGCCGTCGGTGGGGCCGGTGTAGGGGTCGCCATAGGTCAGCAAGGGCGCCAGGCGCGAGCGGTGGGCCGCGTCGGGCGGGGCGTCCTGCGCCACCAGGTGCACGAAGCGCGCGGCTATTGCCGTGATCTTGGGATGGATGGCCGCCAGCGCGGGCTGCAGCTGCTGGGCGCGAAAGGGGGTAAGGGCATTGCCGCCCTCCAACGAAGTGATGTGCAAGGTCACGGTAGCGGCCTGTGTGATGGGCGGGCGAGGATCGCGAGGAAAGCCTGAGGGCATCCGGGCCGCTGACTGGGGCCGCAGAGCCTGGCAAGGCTGGGTTGGCGGGAACCCGGCATTTTAAGCAATCGCACCCCGGGAAAGCCCCAGTGGGATAATTTGCCCCATGAGCATCACCACCAAAGACGCCCAGGGCATCGCGGGCATGCGCGAGGCCGGCCGCCTCGCCTCCGAAGTGCTGGACACCATCACGCCGCACATCAAGCCGGGCATGACCACCAACGACGTGGACCGCTTGGCCGCCGAATGCATGGCGCGCCAGGGCACGCGCTCGGCCACGCTGGGCTACCAGCCGCCCGGCTATCCGCCCTACCCCAAGTCGCTGTGCACGTCGCTGAACAACGTGGTCTGCCACGGCATCCCCAACGACAAGCCCTTGAAGAAGGGCGACATCATGAACGTGGACGTCACCGTCATCACCCAGGACGGCTGGTACGGCGACACTAGCCGCATGTTCCTGGTGGGTGAGTGCTCCATTGCCGCCAAACGCCTGGTCAACCTGACCTACGAGGCGATGTGGCTGGGCATCCAGCAGGTCAAGCCCGGTGCGCGCCTGGGCGACGTGGGCCACGCCATCCAGAAGTTCGCCGAAGGGCACGGCCTGTCGGTGGTGCGCGAGTTCTGCGGCCACGGCATCGGCGACAAATTCCATGACGAGCCCCAGGTGCTGCACTACGGCCGCCCCGGCACGGGTGAGGAGCTAATCCCGGGCATGACCTTCACCATCGAGCCCATGCTCAACATCGGCCGGCGCGAGGTCAAGGAGCACGGCAACGACGGCTGGACCATCGTCACCAAGGACCACAGCCTGTCGGCGCAGTGGGAGCACACGGTGCTGGTCACCGAGACCGGCTTCGAGGTGCTGACCATCTCGGACGGCTACCCCGCCCTGCCCGCCTTCGTGACCGCCACGACGACCTGACAGTCCGGCGCGGCGCCCTCGTTCTTCCTTTCGCGCCATGCCTCGTCCCCCCACTCCCGTCGCAGCCGACATCGCCGCACTGCGGCAGACCTACCAAGCCGACAAGGCCGCGCTGGTGGCCACGCTGCTGGCGCCGGACGCTTCCACCCGCGGCATCCGCAGCCTGCTGCGGCACCTGTCCTCTCTGGCTGACCGCCAGCTGTGCGCCCTGTGGCGCCGCGCCGGCCTGCCGCGCGGCATGGCGCTGGTGGCGGTGGGCGGGTATGGGCGCGCGCAGCTGTTTCCGGCCTCCGACATCGACGTGCTGGTGCTGCTGCCGGACGGCGTGCAGGACGCGGCCGCCAGCGCCGCCATCGAGTCCTTCATCGGCAGCTGCTGGGACGCGGGCCTGGAGATCGGCGCCAGCGTGCGCACCGTGGCCGAATGCCTGGCCGAGTCCGCCGCCGACGTGACGGTGCAGACGGCGCTGCTGGAGTCGCGCCGCGTGTGCGGCAGCGCCGCCCTGTTCGCCCAGTTGCGCCGCAGCTACGCCGCGCAGATGGACGTGCAGGCCTTCATGGTCACCAAGACGCTGGAGATGCGCCAGCGCCACACCAAGCACGAAAACACCCCCTACGCGCTGGAGCCCAACTGCAAGGAGTCGCCCGGCGGGCTGCGCGACCTGCAGCTCATCCTGTGGCTGTCGCGCGCCGCCGGCTTAGGGAACAGCTGGCGCGAGCTGGCGGCCAACGGCCTGGCTACGCCTTTCGAGGTGCGCCAGATCGAGCGCAACGAGGCGCTGCTGTTTCTCATCCGCGCCCGGCTGCACGCCCTGGCCGGGCGGCGCGAGGACCGGCTGGTGTTCGACCTGCAGACCGCCGTAGCCGAGACCTTCGGCTACGGCAGGGGTGCCGCCGATGGCCCGCGCGCACCGGTACGCGCCAGCGAGGCGCTGATGCGCCGCTACTACTGGGCCGCCAAGGCGGTGTCGCAGCTCACGCAGATCCTGCTGCTGGACATCGAGGAGCGTCTGGCGCCGCAACCGGCGCACCGGGTGCCCATCAACGAGCGCTTCCTGGACCGGGGCGGCCTGATCGAGGTGGCCAGCGATACGCTGTACCTGGAGCAGCCCCACGCCATCCTGGAAACCTTCCTGCTGTACGAGACCAGGCCGGGCCTGACGGACCTGTCGGCGCGCACGCTGCGCGCGCTGTACAACGCCCGCCCGGTGATGGACGCGGGCTTTCGCCGCGACCCAGCCAACCGCGCCATGTTCATGCGCATCCTGCGCCAGCCCTCGGGCATCACCCACGCCATGCGGCTGATGAACCAGACCTCGGTGCTGGGGCGCTATCTGTGGCCCTTCAGGCGCATCGTGGGGCAGATGCAGCACGACCTGTTCCACGTCTACACCGTGGACCAGCACACGCTGATGGTGCTGCGCAACGTGCGCCGCTTCTTCATGGCCGAGCACGCGCACGAATACCCCGTCTGCTCGCAGCTGGCCGCCGGCTGGGACAAACCGTGGATCCTGTACGTCGCCGCGCTGTTCCACGACATCGGCAAGGGCCGCGGGGGCGACCATTCGCACATCGGCGCCCTGGAGGCGCGGCGTTTTTGCCGCCAGCACGGCCTGGCGCGCGACGACGCGCAGCTGATTGAATTCCTGGTGGCCGAGCACCTGACCATGAGCCAGGTGGCGCAAAAGCAGGACCTGTCCGACCCGGAGGTCATTGCCGCTTTCGCCCGCCGCGTGGGCGACGAGCGCCGGCTGACCAGCCTGTATTTGCTCACGGTGGCCGACATCCGCGGCACCTCCCCCAAGGTCTGGAGCGCCTGGAAGGGCAAGCTGCTGGAGGATCTGTACCACGCCACGCTGCGCGCCTTGGGCGGACGCGCACCCGACCCGGCCGCCGAGGTCGAGGCGCGCCGGCGCGAGGCGCTGATCCTGCTGGCCCTGCACTCCATGCCGCACGAAGCACACAAGCGCCTGTGGGCCACGCTGGACGTGAGCTACTTCATGCGCCACGAGGCGGCCGACATTGCCTGGCACGCCCGCCACCTGTCGCGCCATGTGGGCTCGGCCGTGCCCGTAGTGCGCGCGCGCCAGTCGCTGGCCGGCGAGGGGCTGGAGGTGCTGGTCTACGCGCCCGACCAGAGCGATCTGTTCATGCGGATTTGCGGTTACTTCGACCGGGCGGGCTTTTCCATCCTCGACGCGCGCGTGCACACCGCCAGCGACGCCCATGCGCTGGACACCTTCCAGGTCGTGGCGCGCGACCAGCCCGGGGCCTATCGCGAGCTGATCCACATGGTGGAGAGCGACCTGCTGCGCGCCCTGACCGCGCCCGCCCCCCTGCCCGAGCCCAGCCCGCGGCGACTGTCGCGGCGCGTGCGCAGTTTCCCCATCGCCCCACGCGTGTCGCTGCGCCCGGACGACCGCGGCCAGCGCTGGCTGCTGTCGATCTCCGCCACCGACCGCGCTGGCCTGCTGTACGTGGTGGCGCAGGTGCTGTCGCGCCACGGCCTGGGCATACAGCTGGCCAAGGTCAGCACTCTGGGCGAGCGGGTGGAAGACACCTTCCTGCTGCAAGGCCCACAGCTGCAAAGCAGCGCCCGGCAGATCCAGATCGAGACCGAGCTGCTGCGCGCCTTGGCCGATGAGTGACGCCACCGGCGGCGCAACTACACTTTTTGATAGCTGCCAGCGCTTGCTGCATAAGCGCTGGAAGCACTTTTGACTCATATTCCTGGGGCCGCCCCCCGGGCGCGGGCACAATCCCAGACCATGCCCGAGCCGCGCGATCCGCTGCCCCCCATGCCCCAGCACCCGCCCCTGCCGCGCGCCATGCGCTGGCTGCTGCAGGCGTTCGCCGTGCTGTGCCTGGTCATGGGGGCCATCGGCGTCATCGTGCCCGGCCTGCCCACCACGGTGTTCATCCTCATGGCCGGCTGGGCCGCCGCGCGCAGCTCGCCGCGCCTGCATGCCTGGCTGTGGCGCCACCGCCTGTTCGGGCCCATGCTGCGCAACTGGGCCGACGGCGGGCGCGTCAGCCGTCGCGCCAAGTGGAGCGCCAGCATCCTCATGGCCCTGTGTGCCGCCATCCTGTTCTGGACCAGCGCCCCGCGCTGGGCCGCCACCATGGCCTGCGTGTGCATGGCCTGCGTCCTGGTCTGGCTGTGGCGCCGCCCCGAACCCGGCCGGTGAAGCCACGAAACGCCGTTTTTTCTGTATATAATCGCGGTCTTGTTCCTCAATAGCTCAGTCGGTAGAGCGCCGGACTGTTAATCCGTAGGTCCCTGGTTCGAGCCCAGGTTGAGGAGCCAAGAAAAACTTCGCAGCCCTGCCATCGCACAGGGCTGTTTCAATAAAAAAACCGACATTCCTCAATAGCTCAGTCGGTAGAGCGCCGGACTGTTAATCCGTAGGTCCCTGGT
>NZ_DAMATK010000002.1:53439-203242 GCF_032079985.1 Pulveribacter sp. | reverse complement strand
TCGAGCCCAGGTTGAGGAGCCACTTCAAAGGCCGTCCTGATCTCTCAGGACGGCCTTTTTTGCTTCGCCGGCCGGCTCCTGGACATTCGCCCCTCCGGCAGGACATCCCCCTTCAGGCGACGCGCACCTCGAAGTACGCCTCCTCCGTTTCCCCGATCTGCGAGAGTGCCCGCTCGCGGGCCGTGACCGAAGCCTTTTGCCAGCGCCCGGCCAGTGCCTTGTCGGCATCGGTGACCACGTCGGCGCCTTCCAGTGACAGCACGGCATCGAGCGTCGCAGCCACTTGCTCAGGCCCGCCCAGTGCGCGCTCCAGCTCACGGGAGTAGCGGGTCTCTGCCGTGATCCGGGCATCAGCCGGCAGGCTGGACGGTGCGTCGTGTAGAGCGACGATGTACAAGGATTCGGCAACGGTTTCCATGGTGGTTCCTGAATGTTGATACTGTATTAATTTACAGTATTTTCATTCGACTTTTCCATATCGACCCAGAGATTTCTTTCCCTGGGTGATACATTGTCCTGCCCGCCAAGGACATCATGCGTGAGCCTCTTTTGACTTCCAGCAGTCCCTGCCGCCCCGTTCAAAGGACCTCGCCATGAGCAACGAAGCACTATCTCAGTTCGCCTACTACAGCACCTTGGCCGACGGTCACAGCGCTAGCTGTGTAGGCGCCATCATCAAGGCCGCCCGGGCCTTCAATGCCACGCATGGGATTACTGGAGTACTCCTGTTCGACGGCGAGCGCTTTTGCCAGTACATCGAGGGCGAGCCCACCACGCTTGATATGCTGGTCCAGCGCATCCGACAAGACGCGCGGCACAAGGACGTTGTCACCCTGCTTCACGAGCCCCTGTATGGAGGCAGACGCTACCCCAGCTGGTCCATGGCTTTTTCCGACGTGGACGAAGACGCCATCATTGAGCAGATGATCGCCCGTACCCCCCATGCAGCGCTGGCGCTGCTCAAGGACAGGCATTTGACGCTGGATATCGGCTGACGCGGCGCAGCGGGGCGGCCCTGCAGTTGCCTCCACATAGAGGGGCTATACGGCGACAAGCAACAAAAAGCCCGGGCCCGCTGAGGATGAGGCTGACGACGGGGAGCGTGCAGCTCCCTCGAATCGCTCTACATGTGGTCGATCATGACTTGGCCGAAGCCTGAGCAACTGACCTGCGTCGCCCCCTCCATCAGGCGCGCGAAGTCATAGGTCACCTTCTTGCTCAGGATGGCCTTTTGCATCGACGAGATGATCAGATCGGCGGCTTCCGTCCAGCCCATGTGGCGCAGCATCATCTCGGCCGACAGGATCTCCGAGCCGGGGTTGACGTAGTCCTTGCCGGCATACTTGGGTGCCGTGCCGTGCGTGGCCTCAAACATGGCCACCGAGTCGGACATGTTGGCGCCCGGCGCGATGCCGATGCCGCCCACCTGCGCGGCCAGGGCGTCCGAGACATAGTCGCCGTTGAGGTTCAGCGTGGCGATCACGCTGTACTCGGCCGGGCGCAGCAGGATCTGCTGCAGGAAGGCGTCGGCAATGCTGTCCTTGATGGTGATTTCCTTGCCGGTGCGCGGGTTCTTCAAGCGCATCCACGGGCCGCCGTCGATCAGCTCGGCGCCGAACTCCTTGGCCGCCAGGCCATAGCCCCAGTCGCGGAAGGCGCCTTCCGTGAACTTCATGATGTTGCCCTTGTGCACCAGCGTCACGCTGGGCTTGTCCTGGTCGATGGCGTACTGGATGGCTTTGCGCACCAGGCGCTCCGTACCCTCACGGGACACCGGTTTGACGCCGATGCCCGAGGTCTCGGGGAAGCGGATCTTGGTCACGCCGAACTCGTCCTGCAGGAACTTGATGAGCTTCTTCGCCTTGTCGGACTCGGCTTCGAACTCGATGCCGGCGTAGATGTCCTCCGAGTTTTCCCGGAAGATGACCATGTGGGTCTTCTCGGGCTCCTTCACCGGCGAAGGCACGCCCTTGAAGTACTGGATGGGGCGCAGGCAGACGTATAGATCAAGCTCCTGGCGCAGCGCCACGTTCAGCGAGCGGATGCCGCCGCCCACGGGCGTGGTCAGCGGGCCCTTGATGGACACCACGTACTCGCGCACGGCGGCCAGGGTTTCCTCGGGCAGCCACACATCCGGACCATAGACGCGGGTGGATTTCTCCCCGGCATAGACCTCCATCCAGTGGATGCGGCGTTTGCCGCCATAGGCCTTGGCCACCGCCGCGTCCACCACCTTGAGCATGACGGGTGTGATGTCCGCCCCCGTGCCGTCACCCTCGATGAATGGAATGATGGGCTGGTCTGGCACGCTCAGTGTCATGTCGGCGTTGACGGTGATCTTCTGGCCTTGCTCGGGCACCTGGATGTGCTGGTAGCTGCTCATGTGCGTGGGTCTCCGTGGGAATGCGGTGAACAAATGACAAACGGGAATCGTGGGAATCGTGCGGAAAAGCCCCAACCCGGCGAGGCCTGCCGCCTGAGCAGGCACCCGGAAATTCTAGCCACTGGCCCGCACGCACCCGCGTCAACGGCCAGGCGAGCAGTCCCGTTGTGGACAGGCGGCATCACAAAGCGCCGCGCAAACCAACCTCATCTTCCTTGTTTCGGAACTGGCAATCATGAAAAAACTTCTCGCTGCACTGACAGCCGGCCTGCTGGCCGCCGGCGCCTGGGCCCAAGCCCCGGCAGCACCCGCTGAGGCGCCCGCCCCGGCCGTGAGCGCCACCCCTGCCACTACCGCCCCGGAGGCCAAGACCGCCAAGGCGCCCAAGGTCGCCAAGACCCGCAAGGCCACACACAAGAAAGTGGCCAAGAAGCACACCAAGAAGGCCGCCCGCCACACCGCCTGATCCTCGCGCTCCTTGCAAAGCCCGCAAAATGGCAGCTTCTGCCCTTGCGGGCTTTTTCAACTTCGGCCGTCATGGCCGCCATGCCCTGACTGCCCATGCCTCTACACGTGATCCGAACGCTTTTCTCCACCCTCGCGCTGGCCCTGGCGGCGCTGTCGGGCGGCCCGGCCACCGCACAGTCCGGCCCGCAGCTGGACCTGCCCCGCGTGGAACTGGCGGCCGGCATGCACCGAATCGACGCCCAGGTAGCGCGCACGCCGGAGCAGCGGCAGATCGGCCTGATGCAGAGGCGTGACATGCCGGCGCACGAGGGCATGCTGTTCATCTTCGACCAACCGGCCACGCAGTGCTTCTGGATGAAGAACACCTTGCTGCCGCTCACGGCCGCCTTCGTCGCCGACGACGGCACCATCGTCAACCTGGCCGACATGAAACCGCAAACCGAGGATTCGCACTGTTCCGCCAAGCCCGTACGCTACGTACTGGAAATGAACCAGGGCTGGTTTTCCAAGCGCGGGCTGAAGGCCGGCGCGCGCCTGTCCGGCGCACCATTCGCCGGCAAATAGTTCCCTAGACAGCAAAAAAGCCGGCCGCCTTAACGGGCAGCCGGCTTTTTTCTTCTCTGGGCTCAAGGGCCGCCCCTACGGGCGGCCCGTGCGCGTCAGGCAACCATCTTCTGCAGCGCCCCGTTGAACGTGCTGCTCGGACGCATCACGGCGTCCAGCTTGGACAGCTCGGGCAGGTAGTAGCCGCCGATGTCCGCCGGATGGCCCTGCACGGCATTCAGCTCGTCGACGATCTTCTTCTCGTTGTCGGCCAGCTCCTGGGCCAGGGACGCGAACTGGGAGGCCAGTTCCTTGTCCTCGGTCTGGGCGGCCAGCTCCTGCGCCCAGTACAGGGCCAGGTAGAAGTGGCTGCCGCGGTTGTCCAGCTGGCCGGTCTTCGGGCTCGGTCCCTTGTTGTTGTCCAGCAGCTTGCCGGTGGCGGCGTCCAGCGTCTTGGCCAGCAGCTTGGCGCGCGGGTTGTTGTTCTTGATCCCCAGGTCTTCCAGCGACACGGCCAGCGCCAGGAACTCGCCGAGCGAATCCCAGCGCAGGTGGTTTTCTTCCGTCAGCTGCTGCACGTGCTTGGGGGCCGAGCCACCCGCACCGGTCTCGTACATGCCGCCGCCGGCCATCAAAGGCACGATGGACAGCATCTTGGCGCTGGTGCCCAGTTCCATGATGGGGAACAGGTCGGTCAGGTAGTCGCGCAGGATGTTGCCCGTGGCGCTGATGGTGTCCTGGCCGCGGATCACGCGCTCGAGCGTGTAGCGCATGGCGCGCACCTGGCTCATGATCTGGATGTCCAGGCCCGTGGTGTCGTGCTCGTGCAGGTACATCTTCACCTTGGTGATGAGCTCCTTCTCGTGCGGGCGGTAGGCGTCCAGCCAGAACACCACCGGCATGCCCGAGTTGCGCGCGCGCGTGACGGCCAGCTTGACCCAGTCGCGAATGGCCGCGTCCTTGGTCTGGCACATGCGCCAGATGTCGCCGGCTTCCACGTTCTGGCTCATCAGCACCTCGCCCGTGTTCAGGTCGGTGATATTGGCCACGCCGTCCTCGGGGATCTCGAAGGTCTTGTCGTGGCTGCCGTATTCCTCGGCCTGCTGAGCCATCAGGCCCACGTTGGGCACGGTGCCCATGGTGCGCGGGTCGAACGCGCCGTGCCACTTGCAGAAGTTGATCATCTCCTGGTAGATGCGGGCGAAGGTCGACTCGGGCATCACGGCCTTCACGTCCTTCAGGCGGCCGTCCGGGCCCCACATCTTGCCGCCGTTGCGGATCATGGCGGGCATGGAGGCGTCCACGATGATGTCGTTGGGCGAGTGGAAGTTGGTGATGCCCTTGGCCGAGTCCACCATGGCCAGCTCGGGGCGGTTCTCGTGGCAGGCGTGCAGGTCGCGCAGCACTTCTTCGCGCTGGGCGCTGGGCAGCGTTTCCAGCTTGTCGTACAGGTTGACCATGCCATTGTTCACGTTCACGCCCAGCTCTTCGAACAGCTTGGCGTGCTTCTCGAACGCTTCCTTGTAGAAGATGCGCACGCAGTGGCCGAACACGATGGGATGCGAGACCTTCATCATCGTGGCCTTGACGTGCAGCGAGAACATCACGCCGGTCTTGCGTGCGTCCTCGATCTGCTTTTCATAGAACTCCAGCAGTGCCTTCTTGCTCATGAACATGGAGTCGATGACCTCGCGGTCCTTCAAGGCCACCTTGGGCTTGAGGACGATGGTCTTGCCGCTCTTGGTGATCAGTTCCATCTTCACGTCGCGCGCACGGTCCAGCGTCATGGACTTTTCGCCATGGTAGAAGTCGCCGTGGTGCATGTGCGAGACGTGCGAGCGCGAGGCCTGGCTCCACTCGGCCATGCTGTGCGGGTTCTTGCGCGCGTATTCCTTGACCGCCTTGGGAGCGCGGCGGTCGGAGTTGCCCTCGCGCAGCACCGGGTTCACGGCGCTGCCGATGCACTTGTTGTAGCGCGCGCGGATGGCCTTTTCTTCCTCGGTCTTGGGGTCCTCGGGGAAGTCGGGGATGGCGTAGCCCTTGTCCTGCAGCTCCTTGATGGCGGCCATCAGCTGGGCGACGGAGGCGCTGATGTTGGGCAGCTTGATGATGTTGGCGTCGGGCTGCAGCGTCTTCTTGCCCAGTTCGGCCAGGTTGTTGGGCACCTTCTGCCCGTCACCCAGGCACTCGGGGAATTCGCCCAGGATGCGCGCGGCCACCGAGATGTCGCTCTCGGCCACGTTGATGCCGGCCGGCGCGGCGAACGCGCGCACGATGGGCAGCAGCGAAGCCGTGGCCAGGCGCGGGGCCTCGTCGGTCAGGGTGTAGATGATGGTCGGTTGTTGAGTGCTCATCCGTGTCTCTCAAGGTCAGAAATAACGCAGGGGTTGGCGGTCTTGCGTGCCGGCGCGTGGCCTTTGGCGCGACGGCTTTGGATTGTGCGCGACGACGAAGGCAGAACTTTCGTTTTTTGCAACGGAATACCGTCATGCAAAATTTAACGTGGTCAGTCCGCAGTTTTTTAGCGCTTTGCCGCCCTGTCGTCCACTTTCACACCGCGCCGCCCAGGAAAAAGGGCCCTGGAATCGCTCCCAGGGCCCTTTGGCCGCCCGCGCCGCGCAAGGGCAGCGCGGGCAGGACGGATGCCGACGGTATCAGCCGGCGAAATTGGCTTCGGCAAACTTCCAGTTGGCCAGCTTGTCCAGGAAGGTCTCGACGAAACGCGGGCGCTCGTTGCGGTAGTCGATGTAGTAGGCGTGCTCCCACACGTCCACCGTCAGCAGGGCCTTGTCCTCGGTGGTCAGCGGGGTACCGGCGGCGCCCATGTTGACAATGTCCACGCTGCCGTCGGCCTTCTTGACCAGCCACGTCCAGCCCGAACCAAAGTTGCCGGCGGCGCTCTTGACGAAGGCTTCCTTGAAGGCGCTGTAGCTGCCCCACTTGGCGCGCACGGCGTCGGCCAGCGCTCCGGAGGGCTCACCGCCACCGTCGGGGGTCATGCAGTTCCAGAAGAAGGTGTGGTTCCAGATCTGCGCGGCGTTGTTGTAGATCCCGCCGCTGGACTTCTTCACGATCTCCTCCAGGGGCATGTTCTCGAACTCGGTGCCCTTTTGCAGGTTGTTCAGGTTCGTGACGTACGCCTTGTGGTGCTTGCCATGGTGGTACTCCAGCGTCTCCTGGCTGTAGTGCGGCGCCAGCGCATCGATGGGATAGGGCAGCGGCGGCAGGGTGTGTTCCATGGTGTTTCCTTCTCGTTAGGGATGAGGTCGGCCGCCCGCGGCACGACGGCCCGGCGGAGCGAACGGACCATTGTAGGAAACCACGGCGCTTTTCGCTGTAGGCAGCGGCCGGTATCGGCACCGGGCGCACGGCTTCTGGGGCCGCGCGCCGCTACAGCAGGCGCGGCTGGGCGACTGTCAGGTCCACCTGCCCGCGCGCCAGCGTGGCGCGCAACGCATCGCCGGTGCGCAAGCCGGCGGCATCGGCCACGGTATGGCCCTGATCGTCGGTGAGCACGGCGTAACCGCGCTCCAGCACGCGCTGCGGGTCCAGCAGCGCAAGGCGCAGCGCCAGCTGCTCCAGGCGCTGGTCATGGCGCTGCAGGCCCTGCGCCAGCTTTCGGGGCAAATCGGCCTGCAGCGCTTGCTGGTCATGCGCAAAGCGCTGCAATTTCAATAGCACGGCGTGGCGCATGCGCTGCGCCAGACGGGCCAGCTGCAGCTGCTGGCGCGCGGCCAGGCCCGAGGGCCGGCCCAGGCGCTGGGCGGCCATGTCCAGGCGCTGCAGGCGCTGGTCGATCTGCCGCTGCACGCTGTCGGCCAGCCGATCGGCCAGCAGCTGCAGCACGCCCAGCCAGACCTCGCGCGGCTGCGCCACCAGCTCGGCGGCAGCGGTGGGCGTGGGTGCGCGCAGATCGGCGCAGAAGTCGGCGATGGTGAAGTCCGTTTCATGCCCCACACCGCTGATCAGGGGCACCGGGCTTTGCACCACCATGCGCGCCACGCGCTCGTCGTTGAAGGCCCACAAATCCTCGATGGAGCCGCCGCCGCGCACCAGCAGGATAGCGTCTATAGGCGGGGCATCTCCGAGGGCCAAATCGGGCTCCAGCGCCCGCCCCTGCTGCGCGAGCAGATACAGTTTTGATAGCGCCTCGCAGATCGACGCCGGCGCCTGTGCGCCCTGCACCAGGGCCGGCACCAGTACCACGGGGATGTGCGGCACGCGCCGGCGCAGCGCGGTGACCACGTCGTGCAGCGCCGCCGCGCCGGGCGAGGTGACGATGCCGATGCCGCGCGGCAGGGCCGCCAGGGGCCGCTTGCGCGCCGGGTCGAACAGGCCTTCGGCCTCCAGCTTGGCCTTCAGCCGCAAGAATTCCTCGAACAGCGCGCCCTGGCCGGCGCGGCGCATGTCTTCGACGATCAGCTGCAGGTCGCCACGCGCCTCGTACACGCCCAGCTTGCCGGCCACCTCGACCAGTTCGCCGTCGCGCGGCGCGAAATCCAGCTGCTGGGCGGCACGACGGAACATGGCACAGCGGATCTGCCCGTCACGGTCCTTCAGGGTGAAGTAGCAGTGCCCGCTGGCCGCACGTGAAAAGCCGGTGATCTCGCCGCGCACCGCCACCGGGTTGAAGCGCGCCTGCAGCGCATCAGCAATGGCGCGGCACAGCGCCCCAACCTGCCATACAGGCCGCGCCAAACCTGGGTTTTCGGTCTCAAACATAGGCGGGGCGCGGCTTTGCGGGCGATTGGGCCATGGCAGTAGTCCACAGAAAGCGGCCAGCGGCGCGGGCCACGTGCCCGCGGGCGCATACCATGGTTGCGCTCTTGACAGGATCGCAAGTCATTGATTTAGAAAAGATTTTTTCCGCTGAAATTTTCATCGGACCACCGCAACCCTGCAATGACGCGGCCCCGCGCTCGCTCGGCAGAGGGTTTCCCACAAAGTTATCCACAGAAACGGTGGATAAGCCGAGCGCTGCTGTCGCCGCGCGGCCAGCGAAAGGCCTGTGTGCGCTGCGCCATAATCGCCCGCTGCCTTCCATAGCCTGAGTGGAGTGAGAATTGCTGTCGATCATACAAGCCGCCGGTTGGCCCATCTGGCCCCTGCTCGCGTGTTCCGTCCTGGCGCTGGCGCTGGTCATCGAGCGCTTCGTGGCGCTCAAGACCGCCCGTGTCGTGCCCCCGAAACTGCTGGATGAGGCCATCTCCGTCTCCTCCAAGGGGCTGCCGACGCCCGACACCGTGAACCAGCTGGCGCAAAGCTCCGCTCTGGGCGAGGTGCTGGCCGCCGGCCTGCGCGCCCGCACCGCCCACCCCGGAGCGACGGATGCCGACCTGCGCGCCGCTATGGAAGGGGCCGGTCGCGCGGCGGCGCACCGGCTGGAGAAGTACCTGAGCGCCCTGGCAACAATCGCCTCGGCCGCGCCGCTGCTGGGCCTGCTGGGCACGGTGGTAGGCATGATCGAAATCTTCGGCTCGCAGGCCGGCGGCGGCGCGGCCGGCGTGGGCGGTGGCAACCCGGCGCAGCTGGCGCACGGCATCTCGGTGGCTCTGTACAACACGGCCTTCGGCCTGATCGTCGCCATCCCGGCGCTGATTTTCTGGCGCTACTTCCGCAGCCGGGTGGACGCCTACCTGCTCACCCTGGAGCTGTCGGCCGAGCAGTTCGTGCGCCATCTGGCGCGGCTGCCACGCTGACGAGAGGGCGACGCCGCCATGAACTTCCGCCCCCGCACCCCGGAAGAGCCGGAGATCAACCTGATCCCGTTCATCGACGTGCTGCTGGTGATCCTCATCTTCCTGATGCTGACCACCACCTACAGCAAGTTCACCGAGCTGCAGCTGACCCTGCCGGTGGCGGACGCCGAGCAGCTGCGCGACCGCCCGCGCGAGATCATCGTGGCCGTCGCCGCAGACGGACGCTATGCCGTGAACAAGAACACGCTGGAGGGCCGCGGGGTGGACGGCCTGGCGCAGGCGCTGTCAGGCGCGGCCGCCGCCAGCAATGCCGGCACGGGTACCAACGTGGTCATCATCAGCGCCGACGCCTCGGCCCCGCACCAGGCGGTGGTCACGGTGATGGAGGCCGCGCGCCGCGTGGGCCTGACGCAGATCACCTTCGCCACCCAGACCTCGGGCGCAGCCCAGCGTTAGGCGTGAGGCGTTGAGGCAGCCATGAGCGCCCGCCTGCGCCAGGCCTGGCAGCACCGCGGGCCGCTGGCACGGCTGCTCTGGCCCCTGTCCCTGCCCTACCGATGGCTGACGGCCCTGCGCCGCGCACTGTATGCGGCGGGCGTGCTGACCCGCACGCGCCTGCCGGTGCCCGTCATCGTGGTGGGCAACGTGATCGCCGGCGGCGCCGGCAAAACCCCTGTGACCATCGCTCTTGTGCGCCACCTGCAGGCGGCCGGCTGGCGGCCCGGCGTCATCTCGCGCGGCCACGGCCGCCAGGGCAGCGAGGTGCGCCCGGTGCTGGTGGCCTCCAGCACGGCAGCCGAAGTGGGTGACGAACCGTTGCTGATCGCCCGTGCCACCGGTGTGCCGGTCTTCGTGGCCGCCCGGCGGGCACAGGCCGGTCAGGCGCTGCTGGCGACGCACCCGCAGATCGACGTGCTGGTCTGCGACGACGGCCTGCAGCACCTGGCCCTGGCGCGCGACGTGGAGGTTTGCGTGTTCAACGACCAGGGCGTGGGCAACGGCTGGCTGCTGCCCTCTGGGCCGCTGCGCGAGCCCTGGCCGCGCGCCGTGGACTTCGTGCTGCACACCGGCACCGCGCCCGCCGGCGGCCATGCCCCGCGCTTTGCCCTGCGGCGCACGCTGGCCGCCGACGCGGTGGACGGCACCGGCCGCACCGTACCGCTGACCAGCCTGGCGCACGAGCGGCTGCACGCCGTGGCGGCTATCGCCCGGCCGGAGGACTTCTTCGCCCTGCTGCGCGCCCAGGGCCTGCGGCCCGAGGTCTGCGAGGCGCTGCCCGATCACTATGATTTCAGTAGCTGGCAGCGCTCACCTGATAAGGGTTTGAGGCTGATTTGCACCGAAAAGGATGGTGTCAAACTGCAGCCCCTGTACCCCGACGCCCTGGCCGCTCCGCTGCGGCTGCACGTGGATCCGGCCTTCTTCGCCGCGCTGGACGCGCGCCTCGCGTCGCTATCATCGACTGCTTCATTGGAATAGCCCTGCCCTGCCATGGACCCGAAACTGCTTGAACTGCTGGTGTGCCCCGTCACCAAGGGCCCGCTGATCTATGACCGCGAGCACCAGGAGCTGGTCTCGCGCAGCGCGCGGCTGGCCTATCCCGTGCGCGACGGCATCCCCGTGCTGCTGGAAAACGAGGCCCGCACCCTGACCGACGACGAGCTGGAGGCGCGGGCGTGAGCGCCACGCCCGCAGCGTTCACCGTTCTCATCCCCGCGCGGCTGGCCTCCACCCGCCTGCCGGGCAAACCGCTGGCGGACATCGCCGGCCTGCCCATGGTGGTGCGCGTGGCCCGGCGCGCCGCGCAAAGCGCCGCCGCCCGCTGCGTGGTGGCGGCCGACGACGAGCGCATCCTGCAGGCCTGTCAGGCGCACGGCGTGCAAGCCGTGCTGACGCGCGCCGACCACGCCAGCGGCAGCGACCGCCTGGCCGAGGCCTGCGAGCTGCTGGGCCTGGCGGAAGGCGACATCGTGGTCAACGTGCAAGGCGACGAGCCGCTGATCGAGCCAGCGCTGATCGACGCCGTGGCCACCCTGCTCACCCAGCGGCCCGAAGCCGCCATGGGCACTGCCGCCCACCCGATTGCCAGCGCGCAGGACCTGACCAACCCCAACGTGGTCAAGGTGGTGACCGACGCCCAGGGCCTGGCCAGCTACTTCAGCCGCGCGCCCATTCCCTTCGCGCGCGATCACGCCGAGGGCAGTGCCTGGTGGCAGGCGGGCGGCGCCCCGGCCGGCTTCGCGCCGCTGCGCCACATCGGCATCTACAGTTACCGCGTGGGCTTCCTGCGCGGCTTTCCGCAGCTGGCCCCTGCGCCCACCGAGCAGCTGGAGCAGCTGGAGCAGCTGCGGGCCCTGTGGCACGGCCACCGCATCGCCGTGCACGTGAGCCCGCAGGCGCCCGGCGCCGGCGTGGACACGCCCGAAGATCTGGAGCGGGTGCGCGCGCTGCTGGCCGCAGCGGCGGGCTGAGGCCCTTTTGTGCTTCGGCTACGCCCGCACCGGGCGGCGGCCCTCGACGCTGTAGCGGCCCGGCCCGAAGGCGGCCAGCACCAGCAGCCCGCCGACGATGGCGATGTGCTCGTTGAAGATGATCTTCTGCAGCATCTGCGCTTCGGCCGGCATGGCCCACCAATTGTGGAAGATCACGCCCGCCACCAGGGTGAACAGGGCCAGCGTCAGGCTGGCCCAGCGGGTGCCCCAGCCCAGCACCAGAGCGAGGCCGCCCAGCACCTCGATCGCGATGGCCAGCGCGGCGCCGGCCTCGGGCATCGGCAAGCCCTTGGAGGCGATGTAGGAGACCGTGCCGGAGTAGCCGCCCAGCAGCTTGCCGATGCCAGCCGGCAGGAACAGCCAGGCCAGCAGCAGCCGGCCCAGCAGGGCCAGGGTGTTTTGAAACGCAGGAGAAGACATGCTGAAACTCCTCATCAAAAACAGGTGGGAGCTCAGTGTGCCGCAGGGCCGCCGGCCTGTCAGCAACCGGCGCCGGCGGGCCGTTTCCGCGTCAGCTGCGTGCCGGGCACGCGTGTTATTCTCGCCCGCCTGATAGATGAAGCAGCCCCGGCCCCGCGCCGTTCCTGAGGCCTGCCAGCGCCCTTGCGGCGCACCCCAGATTTGTAAAAACCCCCGAGAGGACCTTCCCATGAGACTGATCTTGCTGGGCGCTCCAGGCGCCGGAAAGGGCACGCAGGCCGCGTTTATCTGCCAGAAGTTCGGCATTCCGCAGATTTCCACCGGCGACATGCTGCGCGCCGCCGTCAAGGCAGGCACGCCCCTGGGCCTGCAGGCCAAGGCCGTGATGGACGCCGGCCAGCTGGTGAGCGACGAGCTGATCATCAACCTGGTGAAGGACCGCATCGCCCAGCCCGACTGCGCCAACGGCTTCCTGTTCGATGGCTTCCCGCGCACCATCCCGCAGGCCGACGCCATGAAAGCGGCCGGCGTGAAGCTGGACTATGTGCTGGAGATCGACGTGCCGTTCGATGCCATCATCGAGCGCATGAGCGGGCGCCGCTCGCACCCGGCATCCGGCCGCACCTACCACGTCAAGTTCAACCCGCCCAAGGTCGAAGGCCTGGACGACGAGACCGGCGAGGCCCTGGTGCAGCGCGAGGACGACAAGGAAGAGACCGTGAAGAAGCGCCTGGAGGTCTACAGCCAGCAGACGCGCCCGCTGGTGGATTACTACTCGAGCTGGGCCGAGGCCGACCCGGCCAACGCGCCCAAGTACCGCGCCATCAGCGGCACGGGCACGGTGGAGCAGATCACCGAGCGCGCGCTGGCCGCCCTGTCCAGCTAAACCGCCCCCGCCCCATGGCCGACGCCTCGCCTCCGCGGGGCGTCGCCGTTTCAGCGGTCCATCAGCTGCAGCATCAGGCTGACGCGGGCCTTCACGGGCGACAGGCCGGGTGCGCTGCTCCAGGGTGCATCCGGCGGCAACGCCAGCATGCGGCCCTGCGGGCAGCGCGAGGCCACGCACACCGCCACGCCGGCGGCCGCGGCGCGGGTCAGGGCCTGCTCCAACTCCTGGTGCAGCGTGCCGTTGCCGGTCGCGGCGGCCACCAAGCCGTCCACCACCCCGGCAGTCACCAGCGCGTCCACCACGCTGCCGTCCGCCCCGGCGTGGCTCAGCACGATCTGCACGCGCGGCCACGCCAACTGGCCCAGCCGCGCGGCCAGGCCGCCGTGGCGCGGGACCGACGCCTCGGGCGCGCGCGCGTGCGCCCAGCGCACGGGACCGGCGTCCATCCAGCCCAGCGGACCGCCGTCGCCGGAGGCAAAGGCATCCAGTCGCAGCGGGTGCATCTTGGCCACCTCGCGCGCGCCGTGCACCACGCCGGCGGCCACGGCCAGCACGCCGTGCGCGTCGGGCTCGGCGGCCAGCGCCACGGCATCCAGCAGGTTCTGCGGCCCGTCGGGCGCCAATGCCGTGGCTGGGCGCATGGCGCTGGTCAGCACCACCGGCTTGTGCGTGGGCAGCAGGTTGTGCAGCAGCCAGGCGGTTTCCTCCAGCGTGTCGGTGCCGTGGGTGATGACGATGCCGGCTACGGTCTCGTCGGCCAGGTGCACCAGGCAGCGCTGCACCAGCCGCTCCCACAACGCATGGGTCATGTCCTTGCTGTCCACCTGGGCCAGCTGCTCGGCCACCAGAGGTCCGCGCGCCGCCTGCGCTAGCTGCGGCACAGCCGCCAGCAGCTGCGCTATGCCCAGCTGCCCGGCCGTGTAGCCAACGCTGGCGCCTGGCACGTCCGAGGTGCCGGCAATGGTGCCGCCCGTGCCCAGTACGACGATTTTTCCTGCCATGCCTCTTGCATCCTCTGAAAAACTGTTCAAAAATACAGATACTGGATCAAACAACAGTACTACCCGACCGTTGACCCCCTCCCTCATGGAGCAAGCCATGTTCACCAGCCCCAAGCTCACCGCCCGCCAGCAGCAGATCCTGGACCTGATCCAGACCGCCATCGCGCGCACCGGCGCGCCACCCACGCGCGCCGAGATCGCGGCCGAGCTGGGTTTCAAGTCGGCCAACGCGGCCGAAGAGCACCTGCAGGCCCTGGCTCGCAAGGGGGTGATCGAGCTGGTCAGCGGCACCTCGCGCGGCATCCGGCTGCGCGGCGAGACCGTGCGCAGCATCAACGCGGCGCGCGGCGCCCAGTTCAGCCTGCCCATCCCCGGCCTGGATCAGCTCACGCTGCCCCTGATCGGCCGCGTGGCCGCGGGCTCGCCGATTCTGGCGCAAGAACATGTGGACCAGAGCTACGTGGTCGAGGGCACGTTGTTCCAGCACCGGCCCGACTACCTGCTCAAGGTGCGCGGCATGTCCATGCGCGATGCCGGCATCATGGACGGTGACCTGCTGGCCGTGCAGTCCACGCGCGAGGCGCGCAGCGGCCAGATCATCGTTGCCCGCCTGGGCGATGAGGTCACCGTCAAACGCCTGCGGCGCACCGGGGGCGCCATCGAGCTGCTGCCCGAAAACCCCGACTACCCGGTCATCCGGGTCGAGCCCGGCGAGCCCTTCGAGATCGAAGGCCTGGCCGTGGGCCTGATCCGCAACACCATGCTGATGTAGGCGCAAGCCTGCACCAGCGCTGCCGCAGGTGGCGGGCGTCTGGCTTGTGGGCTGTCCAAAGCCCTACAAGCCGGCCCTGCGGATGGGCGCAAGTTTGCTTTTCATTCGGCAATCCTGCCTGTGTCCATCTTGTCGCCCTCTTGGTGAGGGTTGGGAGTTTTCACATGGCGTCCGCCTTGCTCGCTTGGTCTTCGTCGCTGCCGCTCGTCTCCGCCGTCAGCCGCCCGCTGCGCCGCGTGGCCTATCAACTGAGAGGGCGGGCCCGTGCGCCCTGGTGCCCCGCCATCCCGCAGGCCGTGCCCAGCGTGGCGTTGCATCTCGTTCCAGTGGCCCCTCAGACCGCGCCGGCGGCACCTGTGCAGCGGCCGGCTTCACCTCGGCCGCTGCGCGTGATCATGCGCCCCCAGAGCGACGGGGCCTGCCGGCTGGTCATCTCCGGCCGCATGGCCGACGTGTGCGCCGAGCTGGACCGGCTGGCGCTGGCTTGCTGACCGCTCGGCTGGCAGACCGAAGTTTCGGTCACACAGCGATCTATTCCAGGCCCTAGGCCGGCCACAGCGCTGCCGTGCTGCGCGGCCATACGCCTCTCAGGATGCCCGGCGGTTACATACAGGCCGCGTCCAGTCGATTCATGAGCCCAACTGAGCCCAGATCTTGTCCAGCCGCTTGGTGCTCACCGGATAGGGCGTGCGCAGCTCCTGCGCGAAGAAGCTTACGCGCAGCTCCTCCAGCATCCACCGGTATTCCTGCATGCGCGCGTCCTGCTGACCTTTGCGCTCGGCCAGCAGGCGCGTGTAGCGCTGCTCCAGTGGCTGCAGCTCCTTCAGACGCACGGCGTCGCGCGCAGGGTCGGCGCGCAGCTTGTCCAGGCGGCTGACGATGGCCTTCAGGTAGCGCGGATAGTGCTGCAGCTGGGGCCAGGGCACCGTGGCCAGAAAACTGCGCGGCATCAAACGCTGCAGCTGCTGGGTGGCATCGGCCACGGCCTCGCGGGCGTTCTTGGTGTCCTTGAGCTTGCGCTGCACGGCGGCGTATTCCTGCAGGATGGCGCCAGTCAGCCGGGCCACTTCGTTGGCGATCAGTGTCAGCCGGGCGCGGCCCTCCTGCACACGCTGCTGGAACTGGGCTTCATTCACCGGCAGCGGCTCGGTCAGAAATGCGCGCTCCAGCGCCACGCCGATGATCTGCGCGCGCAGTTCCTCCTGCGTGCCCAGCGGCATGTAGGCCACGGCCATCTTCTGCAGATCCGGGACGTTCTTTTCCAGGTACTTCAGTGCGTCGCGCAGCTGCAGCGCGAACAGCCGCACCAGGCCGGCGCGGTGGCGCGCGGCGGCGGCCTCCGGCTCGTCGAAGACCTCGATGGCCACGGCGTCGCCCTGGTCGGTGAGCGCAGGAAAGCCGATCAGCGTCTGGCTGCCCTTGCGGATCTCCATCAGCTCGGGCAACTCGCCGAAGCTCCAGGCGGTGTAGCGCGCCTCGGCGCGCTGCGGCGCCGGCGCGGCGCGAGCCTCCTCATTTTTGATAGCTGCTGGCGCTTTACCTGCGGGCTTTTGCGGTGATTTTGATGCCGAAACTGGCTCTGGATCAGCGCTGCCAGCTATCTTTAATGAAGCAAGCGCCTGAAAGGCCCCGCGCGCACGGGCGCCAAGCTCGGCCTTCAGTGCCGCCAGGTTGCGGCCCTGGCCCAGCTGGCGGCCGTGCTCGTCGGTGATGCGGAAGTTCATGAACAGGTGCGGGCTGAGCATGTCCAGCTTGAAGTCCGCGCGCTTCACATCGAGCGAAGTCTCATCGCGCACCGCCTTCAGCAGCGCATTCACCAGGCTGCCCTGCGCCCACACGCCGTCCTGCGTGAACCGCTGGGCCAGCCGCGCGGCGCTCTCGGGCAGCGGCACGAAGCGGCTGCGCGGGCGCTGCGGCAGGCTTTTCAAAAGCGCCTGGAGCTTGTCCTTGAGCATGCCCGGCACCAACCATTCGGCGCGCTCCTCGCTGACCTGGTTCAACACGAACAATGGCACCGTCACGGTGATGCCGTCGCGCGCGTCGCCCGGCGCGTGTAGGTAGCTGGCGCTGCAGTCCACGCCGCCCAGCTTGACGGTGCGCGGGAAGTTCTCGGTGGTGATGCCCGCTGCCTCGTGGCGCATCAGCTCCTCGCGCGACAGGCGCAGCAGATTCGGCTGATTCTTCGCCGCCACGCGGTACCACTTGTCGAAGGTGGCGCCGCTGAACACGCCCTCGGGCAGCAGCTGGTCGTAGTAGGCAACGACCAGCTCCTCGTCCACCAGCACGTCCTGGCGGCGGCTCTTGTGCTCCAGCTCTTCCACCTTGCGCACCAGCTTCAGGTTGGCGGCCAAGAAGGGCCAGGGCGCGTCCCACTCGCCCTGCACCAGCGCCTGGCGGATGAAGATCTGGCGCGCCTCGTGCGGGTCGATGCGGCCATAGCTGACCTGCCGGCCGCTGTAGACCACCAAGCCGTAGAGCGTGGCGCGCTCCAGCGCCACCACGTCCGCCTGCTTCTTGCTCCAATGCGGTTCCAGCAGTTGCTTTCTCAACAGGTGGGCGCCAACCTGCTCCAGCCATTGCGGCTCGATGGCGGCGATGCCGCGGCCGTACAAGCGCGTGGTCTCCACCTGCTCGGCGGCGACGATCCAGCGCCCGGGCTTCTTGGACAGGTGCGCGCCCGGGTGCGGGTGGAACTTGATGCCGTGCGCGCCCAGATAGGCGTCGGCCTCCTCGGCGCGAAAGCCGATGTTGCCCAGCAGGCCCGAAAGCATGGACAGGTGCAGCGCCTCGTAGCCGGCTGCTTCGGTGTTCAGCGGCCATTGGTGCTCGCGCACCACCGTAAGCAGCTGCGAGTGGATGTCGCGCCACTCGCGCACGCGGCGGATGCTGATGAAGTTTTGGCGCAGCAGCTGCTCCCACTGGCGGTTGCTCAGGCGGTGGCTGTCGCCGGCCTCGGCGGGCGCGGGCTGGGCGGCCACGGGCGCTGCCGGCGCCTGCTGGCGCCGCGCCACCGGTAGCACGGCCAGGTTGCGCGGCGCGCCGGCAGTGCGCGCTGCCCCCTGGGCGGCCATCTCGCGCCGGCTCAAGGCCACCTGCTTGCCGCCGCGCGCGTCGTGCAGCCATTGCCACAGGCGCAGGTAGCCGCTGAATTCGCTCTTCTCGTCGTCGAACTTGGCGTGCTGCTGATCGGCCTGCTGCTGCGCGTCCAGCGGGCGGTCGCGCACGTCCTGCACCGACAGCGCGGCGGCCACGACCAGCACCTCAGCCAGGGCGCCGCGCTCGCGCCCTTCGACGATCATGCGACCCACGCGCGGGTCCAGCGGCAGGCGCGCCAGTTCGCGGCCTGTGGGCAGCAGTTGGCCGCGCTCGTCCACGGCCCCCAGCTCCTGCAGCAGCTGGTAGCCGTCGGCGATGGCCCGGCCCGTGGGCGCCTGCAGAAAGGGGAAGTCGATCACGTCGCCCAGGCCCAGCGACTTCATGCGCAGGATGACGCCGGCCAGCGACGAGCGCAGGATCTCCGGGTCGGTGAAGGCGTCGCGCTGCAAAAAGCCGGCCTCGTCGTACAGCCGGATGCAGATGCCGTTGGCCACGCGTCCGCAGCGGCCGGCGCGCTGGTTGGCCGCGGCCTGGCTGATGGGCTCGACCAGCAGCTGCTCGACCTTGCTGCGCAGCGAATAGCGCTTGACGCGCGCTGTGCCGCTGTCGATCACGTAGCGGATGCCGGGCACGGTGAGCGAGGTTTCGGCCACGTTGGTGGCCAGCACGATGCGGCGCTGGCCGTGGGGCTCGAAGATACGGTCCTGCTCGGCCTGCGACAGGCGCGAGAACAGCGGCAGCACTTCGGCATTGCGCAACACGGGCGAGTGCTGCAGGTGCTTGCGCAAGTGGTCGGCGGCCTCGCGGATCTCGCGCTCGCCGGGCAAAAAGACCAAGATGTCGCCGCCGGCACCACCGGCCCACAGCTCGTCCACACCCTCAGCGATCGCGTCGTTCAGGTCGAAGTCGCGCTTTTCCTCGAACGGCCGCCAGCGCACCTCCACCGGGTAGGTGCGGCCCGAGACCATGATGACCGGCGCCGGGCCTTCGTCGGAGGCGAAATGCCGGGCGAAGCGCTCGGCGTCGATGGTGGCCGAGGTGACGATGACCTTCAGGTCCGGGCGCCTGGGCAGCAGCTGCTTCAGGTAGCCCAGCAGGAAGTCGATGTTCAGGCTGCGCTCGTGCGCCTCGTCGATGATCAGCGTGTCGTACTGCGACAGCAGCGGGTCGGACTGCGTCTCGGCCAGCAGGATGCCGTCGGTCATCAGCTTGACCGAGGCGCCCTTGTGCAGCGTGTCGGCAAAGCGCACCTTGTAGCCCACCACCTCCCCCAGGGGCGTATTCAGCTCCTGGGCGATGCGCTTGGCCACGCTGGAAGCGGCAATGCGCCGTGGCTGGGTGTGGCCGATCAGCCTCCCGCGCGTGCCATCGGGCGCATTGCATCGGCCCCGGCCCAACGCCAGGGCCATCTTGGGCAGCTGCGTGGTCTTGCCCGAGCCCGTCTCGCCGCACACGATGACGACCTGGTGCTGCGCGATGGCCGCCATGATTTCATCGCGGCGGGCGCTGACGGGGAGGTTTTCGGGAAAGGTGATCGACAAGGCCATGAGGTGCGGGAAAAGCGAAAGGGCTGCACAGCGCAGCCCTTTCTCACATATGGAGCAATTCCCGCATTTTCCTACTGCGCGGCCGCCCCCGCCGGCTTGTGCTCTTTCTCCTGCAGCAGCCGCCACATGACCTTGCCGCTGCCGCTCTTGGGCAAGGCCGGCACGAACTCCACCGAGCGCGGCGCCTTGTACACGGCCATGTTGGCGCGGCACCAGTCCAGGATGTCCTGCTCGGTCGTGTGCTCATGCCCGGTGCGCAGCACCACCACGGCCTTGACCGACTCGCCGCGGTAGGCGTCCGTGGTGCCGATCACGCAGGCCTCCTGCACGGCGGGGTGGCGGAACATCAGCGCCTCCACCTCGGCCGGCCAGACCTTGAAGCCGCTGGCGTTGATCATGCGCTTCAGGCGGTCGGTGATGAAGAAGTAGCCGTCCTCGTCCACCCGTCCCAGATCCCCGGTGCGAAAGAAGCGCTTGCCTTCCAGCTCGAAGAAAGCCTGGGCCGTGGCGTCGGGGCGCTGCCAGTAGCCCTCGAACACCTCGGGGCCGTGCACCACGATCTCGCCCTGCTCGCCCTGGGGCAGCTCGCGCAGGGTTTCGGGGTCGACCACGCGGGCGTCCGTGCTCATGAAGGGAATGCCCAGGCACTGCTGCTTAGGCGCATCCACCGGGTTGCTGTGCGAGGGCGCGGCCGTCTCCGTCAGGCCGTAGCCCTCGCAAAAGCGCAGGCCGTACTGCTCCAGCAGGCGCTGAGCCACGGCCTGCGGCATGGCGGCGCCGCCGCCGCCGATGTACTTCAGGCTGGACAGGTCGAACGAGGCGAAGTTGGGGCTGCCCAGCAGGTCGATGACCATGGTGGGGATGTTGGTCCAGGTGGTCACCTGGTAGTGCGAGATCAGCCGGCCGGCCAGCTCGCGGTCCCAGCGCGGCATGATGACCACGGTGGCGCCCAGGTAGATGGAGGTGTGCAGCACCGACACCATGCCGGTGATGTGGAACATGGGCACCACGGCCAGCACCACGTTCTCGCTGGTGCCGTTGGCCCACGCTGCGCCAGCCACGGCGTTGTGGTTGATGCTGCGGTGCAGGTGCATGCAGCCCTTGGGGTGGCCGGTGGTGCCGCTGGTGTAGGGCAGCACGGCCAAGTCGTCGCGGCCCACGGTGTGCGGCGGCGGCGTGTCCTGGCAGGCCAGGGCGTCGGCCCAGGCGTGCACGCTTCCGCCTTCCAGCTGCGCGGCGGCTCGCTCGGCGGTGAGCCACTCGCGCCATGCCTCGGGCGGCGCGGCCGGGCCTTCCGCCTGGGCGTCGAAGGCGTCGGTGAAGCGGGTGACCAGCAGGTGCTCCAAGCGCTTATCGCCCGGCAGGGCGTTGCTGGCCTGGGCCAGGCCGGGCGCCAGGTCGGCGGTGGTGATGGCCACGCGCGCGCCGGAGTCCTGGATGTAGTGCTTGAGCTCCTCGGCCATGTTCATCGGGTTGACCGGCACCACCACCGCGTTGGCGCGCCAGATGGCGTAGTGCGCCAGCACCAGCTGCGGCGTGTTCTGCGCCAGCAGGATGACCCGGTCGCCGCGCCGCACGCCGACGCCGTGCAGCCAGGCGGCCAGGCGCTCGGCGCCCTCGTGCAGCTCGCGGTAGCTGGTCGTGCGGCCCAGGAAGACCAGCGCCGCCTTGTCCGGATAGCGGCGCGCGTTGACGGCCAGGTTGTCCCAGACGCTGGTGGCCGGGACGGTGATCGAGTGGGGCAGGCGCTTGGGCCAAAAGGTGTAGTGGGCGGGAGGGGTGGTCGGTTCAGGCACGGCGTTGGGCAAAGGGGGGGAGTGGAAAAAGGCGCAAGCACCAAGGCTAGGCCTGCCCGGCGCGTGGGGCATCCGGGTCGGCCCCGAGGCGGCGTCGCCTAGGTGACCAGCGCGGCCTTTGGCCCCACAGGTATGCTCGCGCCTCTTTCGCCGACTTCTGCGCCGCTTTCCTGCCCTGCGCGGCACCTGCCATGCTTCTCTTCTCGACCGCCGTCATCCCGCTGCTGTCCCTGTGGCTGTGGTGGCCGGCCAGCGCCCTGCCCTGGCCCGTGCGCCTGGCCGCAGTGGTCGCCACCGCCCTGCTCGCCTCCTCGCCCGCCTTGCTGCTGTACCTGATGCAGGCCGGCCGCCTGGGCTATACGACCGTCGCCCACCTGCAGGTGCCCAGCGGCTGGGCGCTGGCCACGCTGGTGCTGGCCCTGCCGCTGGTGCTGCTGCGCGACGTGGGCTGGCTGGCGGCCCACCTGGGCGGCGCGGCTGGCGCGGCGCGGCTGCTGCACGGCGCCGTGGCGACGCCCGCCATCCTGGCGCTGGCCGCGGCCGTCTGCGCCTATGGGGTGTGGGCGGCGGTGCGCCCGCCGCAGGTGCACGAGCAGCCGGTCGCCCTGCCCGAGCTGCCCTCGGCGCTGGACGGCCTGCGCGTGGCCGTGCTGGCCGACCTGCACGCCAGCCCCGTGAACGACGCCGGCTACGTGCAGGCGGTGGTGCAGCGCACGCTGGCGGCCCGGCCCGATCTGATCGTGCTGCCGGGCGACATGGTCGATGGCCCGGTGAGCGCCACGGCCCCGTCGGTGGCGCCGCTGGCCCAGCTGCAGGCCCCGCTGGGCGTGTGGCTGGCGCCGGGCAACCACGAGTACTACAGCGGCTATGACGCCTGGATGGCCGAGTTCGCCCGCCTGGGCCTGTCGGTGCTGCAAAACCGCACCACGCTGCTGCAGGTGGGCGATGCGCGGCTGGCGCTGTCGGGCATCGGCGATCCGGTCTATGGCCGCACCTCGCACAACAACGCCAACCCCGCCGTGCCCGAGGGCGTAGCCCCGGACGTGGCGGCCGTGGCGGCCCAGGCCCGCGCCGGCAACGCGGACTTCCACCTGCTGCTGGCGCACCAGCCCAAGTTCGCCCGCGACTACGCGCAGCACGGCATCGGCCTGCAGCTGGCCGGGCACACGCACGGCGGGCACATCCGGGGCTTCGACCGCTGGGTGGTGGCGCCGTTCAACAACGGCTTCGTGCGCGGCCTGTACGGGGTCGGCGCCATGCGCCTGTTCGTCTCCAACGGCGCCGGGCTGTGGTCCGGCTTCGCGGTGCGGCTGGGCGTGCCGGCACGCATCGACGTGCTCACGCTGCGCCGCGCAGCAACTCCTCAATGACTCCATCCCCGCACCGCGCGACCCACGAGCGCCGCAACCTGGGCCTGCTGGTGGCAGCGCAGTCGCTGGGCGGGGCCTCGCCGCCCATCATCATTTCGCTGGGTGGGCTGGTGGGGCAGATGCTGTCGTCCACGCCCACGGCCTCCACGCTGCCGGTCAGCCTGTACCAGCTGGGCTTGGCGCTGTCCACGCTGCCGGCGGCCTGGCTGATGCACCGCGCCGGCCGGCGCCTGGCCTATCTGCTGGGCGCGGCCATGGGCGTGCTGTCGGGCCTGGTGGCGGCCTGGGGCATCTCGCGCTCGGACTTCATGCTGTTTTGCCTGGGTACCTCGCTGGCGGGCTTTTACGGCGCCTGCGTTCAGAGCTACCGCTTTGCCGCCACCGACGCGGTGGGCGAGCCTTCGCGCCAGGCCGGCGCCATTTCGCTGGTCATGGTGGGCGGGCTGATCGCCGCGGTCATCGGCCCGCAGGTGGTCATCTGGACACGCGACAGCCTGCCGGCCACGCCGTTTGCCGGCAGCTTCTACAGCCAGGCGGCGCTGGCGCTGCTGGCCCTGCCGCTGCTGCTGGCGCTGCGCCTGCCACCGGCGCCGCCGCCGGCCCACGCCAGCGGCGCGCGGCCGTTGGGCGAAATCGCACGCACGCCGCAGTTCGTCGTCGCCGCGCTGGCGGGCGTGGTCAGCTACGGGCTGATGGCCTTCTTGATGACCGCCGCGCCCATGGCGATGGTGGGCTGTGGCCACAGCGTGGGCGAGGCGGCACTGGGCATCCAGTGGCACGTGCTGGCCATGTTCGGGCCCAGCTTCTTCACGGGGCGGCTGATCGCGCGCTTCGGCAAGCGCTGCATCACGGCGCTGGGCCTGGCGCTGATCGCCGCGTCCGGCGCGCTGGCGCTGATGGGGCTGGACCTGACCCACTTCTGGGGTGCGCTGGTGCTGCTGGGCGTGGGCTGGAACTTCGGCTTCATCGGCGCCACGGCGCTGCTCACCGAGTGCTACCGCCCGGCCGAACGCGCCAAGGTGCAGGCGCTCAACGACTTCCTGGTCTTCGGTACGGTGGCTGTGGCCTCCTTCGGCTCGGGCCAGCTGCTGCACACGGTGGGCTGGGGCGGCATCAACGCCGGCATGCTGCCCATGGTGGCGCTGGTGCTGGCGCTGCTGGCCTGGGGTGCGAGCCGCCAGCGCGCCACGCAGACCACCACCTGAGAGCACTCTTATTTTTATAGCTGCTCGCGCTTGCCCAGCAAGCGCTGGAGGCCAAAAACCCTTCAAACCGCCGCAGCGCCCGCTGGGCGATACTTGGCCAGTCCGAGTGGCGCCAGCCCGGCGCCGCCGCCATGAAAGGCCCCACCGCCGTGCAATCAGCCAGCGAGCAATGGTTTGACCAGGCGTACTACCAGCGCTACTACTTCGACAAGAAAACCAGCGTGGCCGACCCGCAGCACCTGCAGCGGCTGGCCGCCTTCGTCTGCAGCTACCTGCACTACCTGCGCCTGCCGGTGCGGCGCGTGCTGGACATGGGCTGCGGCGTGGGCCTGTGGCAGCCGCTCGTGGCCCAGCACCTGCCCGGCGCGCACTACCAGGGCGTGGAGTTCAGCCCGTACCTGTGCCAGCGCTACGGCTGGCAGCAGGGCTCGGCGGTCGACTATGCCGCCAGCGAGCCGTTCGACTTCGTCATCTGCCAGGGCGTGCTGCCCTACCTGAGCCCGGCGGACCTGAAAACCGCCCTGGCCAACCTGGCCCGCCTGACGCGCGGCGCGCTGTACCTGGAGGCCGTCACGCGCGAGGACTACGAGGCCGGCACCATCGACGAGGAGCTGACCGACCCGCGCCTGCACCGCCACCGCGCCCAGCTGTACCGCCGCGGCCTGGCGCCGCACTTCATCAACCTGGGCGGCGGCCTGTGGCTCAAGCGCGAGGCGCAGGTGCCGCTGTTCACCCTGGAAGCGCTGGACGAATAAACGCCTTAGCGCCGCACCTGCAACGCGCCGGGGTTGACGATGTTGGTGGGCGTGCCCTTGATGAAGTTGACGACGTTGTCGAAGGCCGCGCCAAAGTACAGCTCGTAGCTGTCCTGCTCCACATAGCCGATGTGCGGCGTGCACACGCAGTTCTCCAGCCGCAGCAGGGCGTGGCCCTGCAGGATGGGCTCGGTCTCGAACACGTCCACCGCCGCCATGCCGGGCCGGCCGCGGTTGAGGGCGGCGATCAGCGCATCGGGCTGCAGCAGCTCGGCACGCGAGGTGTTCACGAACAGCGCCGTCGGCTTCATGGCGGACAGGTCTTCCAGCGTGATCAGGCCGCGCGTCTCGTCCGTCAGGCGCAGGTGCACGGACAGCACGTCGCACTCGGCAAAGAACTCGGCGCGCGTGCGCGCCACCTGCAGCCCGTCGGTCAGGGCCTGGGCGCGCGAGGCCTCGCTGCCCCACACGCGCACGTTCATGCCGAAGGCGCGGCCGTAGCCGGCCACGATCTGCCCGATGCGCCCATAGCCCCAGATGCCCAGCGTCTTGCCGCGCAGCACCATGCCCAGACCGAAGTTGGGCGGCATGGAGGCGGCACGCAGGCCCGATTGCTGCCAGGCGCCGTGCTTCAAGCTGGCGATGTACTGCGGCAGTCGGCGCATGGCGGCCATGATCAGCGCCCAGGTCAGCTCGGCCGGGGCCACAGGAGAGCTGACGCCTTCGGCCACCGCCACGCCGCGCTCGGTGCAGGCGGCCACGTCGACGTGCTCGCCCACCCGCCCCGTCTGGGCGATGAGCTTCAGGCGCGGCAGTTTGTCCAGCAGCTGGCGCGTGATGTGGGTGCGGTCGCGGATCAGAACGATCACGTCGGCGTCGCGCAGGCGTACCGACAGCTGGCCCAGCCCCTTGACGTTGTTGGTATAGACCTTGGCAGAAAAGGAATCCAGCCGCGACGCGCAGTGCAGCTTGCGCACGGCGTCCTGGTAGTCGTCGAGGATGATGATGTTCATCGTGTTCACAAACCCCTTTGCCCTGCACGCCGCGGGGCGCACAGGGGGCGGCGCCGGGGGGCGCCCGCTGTCAAAGGGCTATTGTCACGGATAGCGCCGGCGCAGCCAGCGGCGCACGGGCATGTGGCATGCCCGAAGCGGCGCTCAAAAGCGCCCGGGCCTGCGGATCGCCTGGCGCGAGCGAATTTGTTTCCAGACGAATCGGGCCAGGGCGAGAAGGATGAGCTTGCGCATGGAAGTGGGCCTTGCAGATGAAAGGGAGGATGCCGAGCATCCCGCCTGGCGCGTGCCCGGAGTGTCAGCGCCGGCGTCGAGACGCTGTCGGCGCCACGGCGCAAGCGCTCATTGCGCCGCCAGCGCCTGCGCCAGGTAGGGCGCGGTACGGCTGCCCGCCGCCGCGCCCACCTGCTCGGGCGTGCCCTGGGCCACGATGCGCCCGCCGGCCGCCCCGGCGCCCGGACCGATGTCGATGACCCAATCGCACGCTGCCGCCACGCGCATGTCGTGCTCGACCAGCACCACGGTATTGCCGGCCTGCACCAAGCCATCCAGCTGCACCAGCAGCCGATCGACGTCGGCCGGATGCAGGCCGGTGGTGGGCTCGTCCAGCACGTACAGCGTTCCGCCGCGCCGCTGCGGGCGCTGCAGCTCGGTGGCCAGCTTGATGCGCTGGGCCTCGCCGCCGCTCAGCTGCGTGGCCGGCTGGCCCAGGCGCAGGTAGCCCAAGCCGATGGCCTGCAGCAGCCGCAGCGGCCGCAGCACGGCCGGCTGGTCGTCAAAGGCCTCGCAGGCAGCGTCCACCGTCAGGTGCAGCACGTCGGCGATGGACAGGCCGCGCCACCGCACCTGCAGCGTGGCCGGGCTGTAGCGCGCGCCGTGGCACGCCGGGCACGGCGCGTACACGCTGGGCATGAACAGCAGCTCCACGCTCACGCTGCCCTCGCCTTCACAGACCTCGCAGCGGCCCTTGGGCACGTTGAACGAGAACTGCCCCGCGTCATAGCCGCGCTCGCGCGCCTGCGGCGTGGCGGCGAACAGCTTGCGCACTGTGTCGAACAAGCCGGTGTACGTGGCCAGGTTGGAGCGCGGCGTGCGGCCTATGGGCTTTTGGTCGATGGGCACCAGGCGGTGCACGTGCTCAGCGCCCGCGGCGATGTGCCCGGCCGGGCGCGGCTGGCCCACGTCGCCGCCAGTCTCCGCCGCGTCCGGGGCATCGCCCTCCTCTTGCTCGTCGCCGCCTGCGGCCAGCGGGTGGCCCAGATGGTCCGCCACCAGCTCCAGCAGCGCCTGGCTGACCAGGCTGGACTTGCCCGACCCGGACACGCCCGTCACCGCATTCATGCAGCCCAGCGCGAACGCGGCGTCCAGCCCGCGCAGGTTGTTGCGCACGATGCCTTCCAGGCGCAGCCAGTGCTGCGGCGCGCGCGGTGTGCGCAGGTGGGGCACGGCCGGGGCCGGCTCGGCCAGCAGGTAGCGCCGCGTGACCGAGCGTTGCACCAGCGCCAGCCCCGCGGGCGGGCCGCTGTAGAGCACCTCCCCGCCCTGCTCGCCGGCGCCCGGGCCCACGTCCACCAGCCAGTCGGCGCGGCGCATGGTGGCCACGTCGTGCTCCACCACGAACAGCGAGTTGCCTGCCGCCTTCAGCCCCTGCAGCGCCGTCAGCAGCGCCTCGCCGTCGGCCGGGTGCAGGCCGGCGGAGGGTTCGTCCAGCACATAGACCACGCCGAACAAGTGCGAGGCCAGCTGCCCGGCCAGGCGCAGGCGCTGCAGCTCGCCGGGCGACAGCGTGGGTGTGCTGCGCGAAAGTGACAGGTAACCCAGCCCCAGCTCGACCAGTGCCAGCACGCGGCGGCGCAGCTCGCCCGCCAGGCGCTGCGCGGCAAGCACCTTTTCCTCGGACAGCCAGGCGGTGCGGTGCACGTCGGGGGCGGCAGCGTGCTGGGTGCTGCCGGGCGCGCGCCGTTGGCCGGGCGCGTCCTGTAAGCCGGCCCGCTCGCCCGCGCCCAGCCGGCCTTCGGCAGCGGGGCGCAACAGCTCGGCCAGTTCGGCCAGCGGCAGCTGCGACAGGCTGGCGATGTCATGCCCGGCGAAGGTCACCGCCAAAGCCTCGGGCTTGAGGCGCTTGCCATGGCACAGCGGGCACGGCGTGGCAACCAGATATTGCGCGACGCGCTTTTTCATCATGGCGCTGGGGCTATGGGCGAAGGTGTGCAGCACGTGGCGGCGCGCGCTGCTGAAGGTGCCCATGTAGCCCGGCGGCTGGCCACGCCGGATGGCGGCCTGCACCTGGGCCGCGTCCAGGCCGGGATAGACCGGCACCGTCGGCTGCTCGTCGGTGAACAGGATCCAGTCGCGCAGCGCCTGCGGCAGTTCGCGCCAGGGCACGTCCACGTCGTGACCCAGCGTGGTCAGGATGTCGCGCAGGTTCTGGCCCTGCCAGGCACCGGGCCAGGCGGCCACGGCGCGCTGGCGGATGGTCAGCGCGTCGTCGGGCACCAGCGAGCGCTCGGTCACCTCGTAGGTACGGCCCTGGCCCTGGCAGTGCGGGCAGGCGCCCTGCGGCGTGTGCGGCGAGAAGTCCTCCGCGTACAGCATGGGCTGGTGCGCCGGGTAGCGCCCGGCGCGCGAGTACAGCATGCGCAGCGGCGTTGACAGCGCGGCCACACTGGCCACCGACGAGCGCGCGCCCGGCGCGCCGCGCTGCTGCTGCAGCGCCACCGCCGGCGGCAGGCCCTCCATGCTGTCAACCTGCGGCGTACCCACCTGCGCGATCAGGCGGCGCGCGTAGGGGGCCACCGATTCCAGATAGCGCCGCTGGGCCTCGGCGAACAGCGTGCCGAACGCCAGCGACGACTTGCCCGAGCCGGAAATGCCGGTGAACACCACCAGCGCGTTGCGCGGAATATCCACATCCACGTTCTTCAGGTTGTGCTCGCGCGCGCCGCGCACGCGCACCAGGGCGTCGGGGGGAGGAAAAGAGGCAGGCATGGCGGGTGAGGCAGGCGTTGTTCAGGCCCAGCCTAGCAGCGACTGCAACGCATTGATGGCAAAGCATGGTTTCTCCTACGCCGATTCAGCCCGAGGCCTTACGGCGCAGCGGCCACGGTCGCGACATCGTGCCTACGGGCCGGGCCCGGCTCCCTCCCTCCTCGCCAACAGCCATGAATTTCAAGCACATCTTTGACCTCGGCAAGAAGGCCGTCAGCGCCTGGCTGGACGACTTCGCGCCCAGCATGGGCGCGGCCATCTCCTACTACACCGTGTTTTCGCTGGCACCGCTGCTGGTCATCGTGATCGCCATCGCCGGCGCGATCTTCGGGCGCGAAGCGGTGATGGGGCAGATCACCGGCCAGCTTACCGGCCTGATCGGGCGCGACGGCGCCAACCTGGTGCAGGGCCTGGTGGCCAGCGCCAGCGACACCGACCGGGGCCTGGTGGCGGGCACCATCAGCGTGGTGGTGTTGCTGGTGGGAGCGACCACGGTGTTCGCCGAGCTGCAAAGCGCGCTGGACCGCATCTGGCACGTGCCCGAGCGCGAAAAGCCCCAGGGCCTATGGGCAGTGCTGCGCGCACGCCTGCTGTCATTCGGCCTCATCCTGGGGCTGGCCTTCATGCTGATGGTGTCGCTGGTGGTGGGCGCCGCCACTTCGGCCTTCGGCGGCTGGATCGGCGGGCTGATGCCCGCTTCGGAGTTGCTGCTGCACGTGGTCAACGTGGCGGTCTCGCTGGCTTTCACCAGCGTGCTGTTTGCCATGATCTTCAAGCTGATGCCCAGCACGCCGGTGGCCTGGCGCGACGTGGGCATCGGCGCGGTGGTGACGGCGGTGCTGTTCGAGGCCGGCAAGGTGTTGATCGGCCTGTACATCGGCAAGAGCGGCATCACCGAGTCCTTCCAGGCGGCGGGCTCCCTGGTGGTGCTGCTCGCGTGGGTGTACTACGCGGCGCAGATCTTCCTGCTGGGCGCGGAGTTCACCAAGGTCTATGCGGACGAGCACGGCTCATGTTCGGCGGCGCGCGCCACCGCTGCCACGCAGGCGACGGCCGAAGCCGGAATACCCCAGGAGGCAGCGGGCCACGGCGCCGCACTGCCTGCCGCCGCAGCGCTACCGCTTCCTGACGCACGCACGCCCCAGCCCGATCTGCAGACGGCGGTGGTGGGGGTGCAACTGGGAGTGGCGGGCGCCAAGGTGCTGTACGAGTTGGCGGCGATCGCGGCCCTGCACCTCGCGGCACGCGTGCTGTCGCACAGGCGCAAGGCCGCGCTGCACAAAATAAAGAGCCTGCGGACCTGAGGCCTGGCGTCGTACCCGGGCGCTGCCCAACGAAAAAAGCCCAAGTGAAGCAAATCACTTGGGCTTTTGTCTTGGCGGAGACGGAGGGATTCGAACCCTCGATGAGGCTCTACACCCCATACTCCCTTAGCAGGGGAGCACCTTCGGCCACTCGGTCACGTCTCCAATCCGGCGATTATGCCCCAATTTCAGAGGCATAAAACCAAACTCAGGCTGCGGGCTGGTCCAGACCGAAGGCCTTGTGCAGGGCGCGCACGGCCAGTTCCACGTACTTGTCGTCGATCACCACGGAGGTCTTGATCTCGGAGGTGGAGATCATTTTGATGTTGATGCCCTCTTCGGACAGCGCGCGGAACATCTTGCTGGCCACGCCGGCATGGCTGCGCATGCCGATGCCGACGATGCTGACCTTGGCGATCTTGTCGTCGCCCAGCACTTCCTCCGCGCCCATCTTGGGCACGACCTGGGCCTTGAGCAGCTCGATGGTGCGCTGGTAGTCGCCGCGGTTCACCGTGAAGCTGAAGTCGGTCTTGCCCTCTTTGCCCACGTTCTGGATGATCACGTCCACGTCGATGTTGGCGTCGGCCACGGTGCCCAGGATCTGGTGGGCGATGCCGGGGGTGTCGGGCACGCCCAGCACGGAGATCTTGGCCTCGTCGCGCGTGAACGCGATGCCCGATACGACGGCTTTTTCCATTTGTTCGTCTTCCTCGAAGGTGATCAGGGTGCCGGACTTGGCTTCCTCGTTGATGTCGATGTCCCAGGGCGTGAAGCTGGAGAGCACGCGCAGCGGCACCTTGTATTTGCCAGCGAACTCCACCGAGCGGATCTGCAGCACCTTGCTGCCCAGGCTGGCCATCTCCAGCATCTCTTCAAAGCTCAGCGTACCCAGGCGGCGTGCCTCGGGCACCACGCGCGGGTCGGTGGTGTAGACGCCGTCCACGTCGGTGTAGATCAGACACTCGGCCGCCTTCATGGCGGCGGCAATGGCCACGGCCGAGGTGTCGGAGCCGCCCCGGCCCAGGGTGGTGATGTTGCCGCCCTCGTCGATGCCCTGGAAGCCGGTGACGATGACCACCCGGCCGGCGTCCAGGTCGGCGCGCACGCGCTTGTCGTCGATGGACTCGATGCGCGCCTTGGTGTAGCTGCTGTTGGTGCGCACCGGCACCTGCCAGCCGGTGTAGCTGACCGAAGGCTGGCCTTCGGATTGCAGAGCGATGGCCAGCAGGGCCGAGGAGGCCTGCTCGCCCGTGGCGGCCAGCTGGTCGAGTTCGCGGTGGTAGGCGCTGCTGGCCTGCGAGGGGGCCAGCTCCTTGGCCAGGCCCAGCAGGCGGTTGGTCTCGCCGCTCATGGCGCTGGGCACCACCACCATCTGGTGGCCGGCCCGCGCCCACTTGGCCACGCGCTTGGCAACGTTGCGGATGCGCTCGGTCGAGCCCATCGACGTGCCGCCGTATTTATGAACGATCAGTGCCATGGAAAGTCGTGCTGTGACACGAGGCGCCTGCTTCATCGTGGCGCGTGAAAGGCTGTTTTGGCGCGCCGGCGCCCCGCTTCAGGAAGGGAGGTCCAAAACCGCGAGATTGTAGCAACCAGGCACCGCACTTTCCCGCACCACCAGCACCGCGCCCACGCGGATGCGGATGCGGTGGCCGCGCGTGGTGCAGGCGGCGATCTGCGACTGCAGCTCGGCCAGTTGCGCCGCGCTGGGCGTGGTGGCGTGGCAGCTTCTCAGCCAATGGCGCAGCACGTTGGCCTGGCGCGCATGGCTCAGGCGCTGCAGCGCATCGATGCGCGGTGGCACGCCAACGGCAGCCAAATCGGCCTGGGCCACCTCCTGCAACAGGGCGCTGGCCTGGGCGGCGTGGGCGGCGCTGCGCGCAAAGGTGTCCCGAAAGTGCGGGAAGGCTTGTTGCAGCGCGGGCAGCAGACGCGCGCGGATGCGGTTGCGGGTGTAGCGCTCGTCGCCGTTGGTGGGATCTTCCACCCAGTCCTGCCCGCGCGCGCGCAGCCACTGGCGCACGTCGGCGCCGGCCACGCGCAGCAGCGGCCGGTGCCAGTGCAGGCCCCCGCGCTCCCACTGCCCGGGCATGGCGGCCAGGCCGGCCACGCCGGCGCCGCGCGACAGGGCCAGCAAGATCGTCTCCGCCTGGTCGTCGGCGTGCTGCGCCAGCGCTATGCTTTGTATAGCTTCCGGCGCTTGACTGGCAAGGGCTAGAGCCCGCAAAGCCTCATAACGCGCCTGACGCGCCGCGTCTTCCGGGCTCTGACCGGGCGCGGGGCGCGCGTCCACGTGGCGCACCGCCAGCGGCACCGACAGGCTCTCGCACAGGCGCTGGCAGTGGCGCACGAAGTCGTCGGCCGCGGCCTGCAGGCCGTGGTGCACATGCAGGGCGGTGACCTGGCCGGGCCAGCGCTCGGCGCAGGCCAGCAGCAGCGCGGTGGAGTCGGCCCCGCCGCTCAAGGCCACGGCCAGCGGCAGGCGCGGCGCGAAGGCCGCCAGCGCCGCGTCGAAGGCCTGGGTCATCGTTCAGGGCCAGGGCCGCGGGCGCGGGGCCGGGTCTCAGCGGCTGTCGGCCTTGGTGTCGGTGAAGCGGCCGTAGCTTTGCAGCCGCTCGTAGCGGCGCTCCAGCAGCTCCTTGGCCTTCAGGTCGGCCAGCTGGCGCCAGGCGTCGCCCAGGGCGCGCTTGAGCAGCGCCGCCATCTGCTTGTGATCACGGTGCGCGCCGCCCACCGGCTCGCTGACGATCTTGTCGACCAGGCCCAGGGCCTTGAGGCGGTGCGCCGTGATGCCCATGGCCTCGGCCGCATCCTGCGCGCGGTCGCTAGTCTTCCACAGGATGGAGGCGCAGCCCTCGGGGCTGATGACGGAGTAGACCGAATACTGCAGCATCACCACCTGGTCGGCCACGGCGATGGCCAGCGCGCCGCCGGAGCCGCCCTCGCCGATGATGGTGGTGACGATGGGCACTTCGAGCTGCGCCATCTCGTAGATGTTGCGGCCGATGGCCTCGGACTGGCTGCGCTCCTCGGCGTCGATGCCGGGGAAGGCGCCGGGCGTGTCCACGAAGGTGAAGACGGGCAGCTTGAACTTCTCGGCCGTCTTCATCAGGCGCAGCGCCTTGCGGTAGCCCTCCGGGCGCGTCATGCCGAAGTTGCGCGCGGCGCGCTCCTTGGTGCCGCGGCCCTTTTGGTGGCCCACGACCATGCAGGGGTTGCCATTGAAGCGCGCCAGGCCGCCAACGATGGACTGGTCATCGGCAAAGTGCCGGTCGCCGTGCAGTTCGATGAAGTCCGTGAAGATCTCGCGCACGTAGTCCATGGTGTATGGACGCTCGGGATGGCGGGCGATCTTCGTGATCTGCCAGGGCGACAGGTCGCTGTAGATGTCCTTGGTGAGCTGGTGGCTCTTCTTGCTGAGTTGCTCGATCTCCTCGGAGATGTCCACCGCGCTTTCGCTTTGCACATAGCGCAGCTCGTCGATTTTGGCCTCGAGCTCCGCGATGGGCTGCTCGAAGTCCAGGAAGGTTTTTTTCGCCAACGTGATTCTCCTCGGGCCAGGCCCGGATACGGCCGCGCCCTGCGGCGCTTCGTGTCGATGCGGTTGTCGTGAAAAGCGTGGACCTCTAATAGTCCACAGGCAGGGGGGCGAGAGACCGCCAAATATACCAACTGGCCACGCTGCACCAGGGCTGCCAGGCCTGGGCGACCTCGCGCGCATCGCTGCGGCTGACCGGGTCGCCCGAAAAATAATGCTGGCTGATGCCGGTGATCAGCGTCGCGTCGTCCAGCGGCAGCACGTTGGGCCGCGCCAGGTGGAAGATCAGGAACATGTCGGCCGTCCAGCGGCTGATGCCGCGGATCGCCACCAGCTCGGCGGTGATGGCCGCGTCGTCCATGTCATCCCACTGCTGCACGTGCAGCCGGCCGCTGTCGAAGTGCAGCGCCAGGTCCACCAGGTAGTCCACCTTGCGCGCCGACAGGCCGGCGGCGCGCATGTCGTCCACCTTCAGCTTGAGCACGCTGCGCGGCGCCATGGCCCCGGGCAGCGCGGCGAAGCGGTCCCACACGCGCTGGGCCGAGGCCACCGACACCTGCTGGCCCACGATGGAGCGCGCCAGCGTGGTGAAGGCGTCGCCGCGCGGGCGCAGGCAGACGTCGCCCACCTGCGCGATCAGGCGGCGCATCACCCGGTCCTTCTTGACCAGGTGGCGGCAGGCCTCGTCCCAATACGGGGGGCGCGTGGTGGAGGAAGTGGTTTCCGCGGCTGCCGTTACTATCTTTTTAGTAGCTGCCACCGCTTATCCCACCTGGGCTGGAGGCCGTTTTTTCTTGTAATCTGGCATGGCCTACGCCGCCTCCCAGGTGGTGCCGGCGGCCGAGTCCTTGAGCACGATGCCGCGCGCCAATAGCTCGGCGCGGATGCGGTCGGCCTCGGCGAAGTCCCTGGCCGCCTTGGCCGCGGCGCGCGCGGCGATGCGCTCTTGGATGGCCGCCTCGTCCAATCCGGCGCCCGCCTGCAGGAAGGCCTGCGGATCGCCCTGCAGCAGCCCCAGCTGCCCGCCCAGGGCTTTCAGCAGCCCGGCGGTCTGCGGCAGCTTGGAGCGGTTGACCTCGCCGGCCAGGTCGAACAGCACGGCCACCGCCTCGGGCGTGCCGAAGTCCTCGTCCATCGCCGCCTTGAAGCGTGCGGCGTGCGGCTCGCTCCAGTCGATCTCGACCGGCGCCGGCGCCACCAGGCTGAGTGCCGTGTACAGCCGGCGCAGCGAGGCACGGGCGTCGTCCAGGTGCACGTCGCTGTAGTTCAGCGGACTGCGGTAGTGGCTGCGCACGACGAAGAAGCGCACGGTTTCCGCGTCGTACTGCTGCAGCACGTCGCGGATGGTGAAGAAGTTGCCCAGGCTCTTGGACATCTTCTCGTTGTCCACGTTGATGAAGCCGTTGTGCATCCACACCTGGGCGAACGGCTGGCCCGTGGCGCCCTCGCTCTGGGCGATCTCGTTCTCGTGGTGCGGAAAGGCCAGGTCGGCGCCGCCGCCGTGGATGTCGAAACTCTCGCCCAGCAGCTCGCAGCCCATGGCCGAGCACTCGATGTGCCAGCCCGGGCGGCCGGGCCCCCAGGGGCTGGCCCACTTCACCTCCTCGGGCTCGCCGGCCTTGGCGCTCTTCCACAGCACGAAGTCCAGCGGATCGTGCTTGCCCTCGGCCACGGCCACGCGCTCGCCGGCATTGAGCTCGTCCAGCGTCTTGCCCGACAGCCGGCCGTAGCCGGGAAACTTGCGCACGGCGAAGTTCACATCGCCGCCGCTGGCCTGGTAGGCCAGGCCATTGCCTTGCAGCCGGCCGATCATGGACAGCATCTGCGGCACGTATTCGGTGGCGCGCGGCTCGTGCGTGGGACGCTCTATCCCTAAGGCATCGGCGTCCTGGTGCAGCGCGTCGATCATGCGGTCGGTCAGGCCGCGGACGCTCTCGCCGTTCTCGACGGCGCGGCGGATGATCTTGTCGTCAATGTCGGTGATGTTGCGCACGTAGGTCACGGCATAGCCGCTGGCGCGCAGCCAGCGCTGCACCACGTCAAAGGCGATCATGGAGCGCGCATGGCCCAGGTGGCACAGGTCGTAGACGGTCATGCCGCAGACGTACATGCGCACGTGGCCGGGTTGCAGGGGGGCAAAGTCCACGAGCGCACGCGACAGCGTGTTGTAGATACGCAAGCTCATGCAGGAGTGAAGAAATGTGGGGGAAGTCGGGGCGGGCTCCAGGGCCCGGCGGCGGGCGGCCCGCGGGGCCGGCCGGTGTGGCCGCTCGCCACGGCCTGTGGCCCCTTCGCTACAATCGGCGGCAGTATAAGCCCGCCCCGCCCTCGCTTCGGCGCGCGGGTTTTCCTCTTTCACCAGCCGCTTTGCCCGCATGACGCCTGCCCGCCGCCCTGCCTCCCGATCCCTGTGCCGGCTGGCCCTGGCGGCCCTGCTGCTGGCCGGCGGTGCGCAGGCACAGCAAGCCGCCCCCACCACCTACAACGACGTGCAGCAGTTGCTGAAGGCCGGCAAGGCCGCCCAGGCGCTGCCGCAGCTGGACGCCCGCCTGGCTGCCGCCCCGCGCGACCCGCAGCTGCGCTTTCTGCGCACCGTGGCGCTGACCGACCTGGGTCGCCAGGACGAGGCCATCGCCGCCCTGGTGGACCTGACCGAAACCTATCCCGAGCTGCCCGAGCCCTACAACAACCTGGCCGTGCTGTACGCCGCCCAGGGCGAGCTGGACAAGGCGCGCGAGGCGCTGGAGCAGGCCGTGCGCGCCCGCCCCGACTACGGCGTGGCCTACGAGAACCTGGGCGACATCTACGCTCGCCTGGCCCGCCGCGCCTATACGCGCGCCGGCGAGCTGTCGCCCCAGCTGGCCAAGTCGGTGGCGCCGCGTCTGGCCCTGCTGCGCGACCTGCTGACGCCGGCCGCCGGCCGCTGAGGCCTTTTGTCGGGCGCCGCCGCGGCGGCCTGCCCGCTCCATTCACCTTTTTTACGCGACCCCAAGGAGCGCTTCATGATTTCCAGAAGAAAAACGGCTCTAGCCCTTGCCAGTCTTGCGCTGGCAGCTATCACTAACGTAGCAGGCGCGCAGACGGCCGACCCGCAGGTCAAGCTAACCACGTCCCTGGGCGACATCGTGGTGCAGCTCGATCCGGCCCGCGCGCCGGCCACCGTGGCCAACTTCGTGCAGTACGTGAAGGATGGGCACTACAACGGCACCGTTTTCCACCGCGTGATGGACGGCTTCATGATCCAGGGCGGCGGCTTCACGCCCGAGATGCAGCAAAAGCCCACCCGCGCGCCCATCAAGCTGGAGGCCGGCAACGGCCTGAAGAACGACAAATACACCATCGCCATGGCGCGCACGTCCAACCCGGACTCGGCCACCTCGCAGTTCTTCATCAACGTGGTCAACAACGACATGCTCAACGCGCCCAAGCCCGACGGCCACGGCTATGCCGTGTTCGGCAAGGTGATCGAGGGCCAGGCGGTGGTGGACAAGATCAAGGCCGTACCCACGGGCAACCGCGGCGGCCACCAGAACGTGCCGACCACGCCCGTCGTCATCCAGTCGGCCACCCTGGTCGGCGGCAAGTAGCCCATAGCAACCCCTGAAAGGACACCTCCATGAGCAACACCACCAACCCGGAAGTCGAGCTGCACGTCACCATCACCGAGGGCGACACCGTCTCCAACGGCGTCATCACGCTCGAGCTGGACGCGCAGAACGCGCCCAAGTCCACGCAGAACTTCATGGACTACGTGAACCAGGGCTTCTATGACGGCACGGTGTTCCACCGCGTCATCAAGGGCTTCATGATCCAGGGCGGCGGCTTCACGCCCGACATGAAGCAAAAGCCCACTGGCAACCCCATCGAGAACGAGGCCGCCAACGGCCTGAAGAACGACAAGTACACCGTCGCCATGGCGCGCACGGGCGACCCGCACAGCGCCACCGCCCAGTTCTTCATCAACGTGGTGGACAACGCCTTCCTGAACCACACCTCGCCCTCGCCCCAGGGCTGGGGCTACGCCGTGTTCGGCCGCGTGACCAAGGGCCAGGACGTGGTGGACGCCATCAAGAAGGTGCGCACCACGCGCAAGGGCTTTCATGACGACGTGCCGTTCGACTCCGTGGTGATCGACAAGGCCGTCGCCGTCCAGGGCTGATCCGTCTGCTGACGTGACGCCTGCCGCCGCGCCCGCAGCCGCCGAGCTAGCCGCTCCGCCCGGCTGGCGCGCGGTGGACTGCCTGTCCGACCTGCACCTGGAGGCCGAGGTGCCGCAGACGCTGGCGCTGCTGCAGGGCCACCTGCAGGCCACGCCGGCCGACGCGGTGTTCATCCTGGGTGACCTGTTCGAGGTCTGGGTGGGCGATGACGCCATCGACGAGCCCGGCAGCTTCGAGGCGCAGGCCTGCGAGGTGCTGCGCCAGGCGGCGCAGCGCCTGCCGCTGTACTTCATGCACGGCAACCGTGACTTCCTGGTGGGCCCGGCGTTCGCCCGGCACACCGGCGTCACGCTGCTGCCCGACCCCACGGTGCTGGCCCTCGCCGGGCGCCGCTGGCTGCTGACGCATGGCGATGCCCTGTGCCTGGACGACGTGCAGTACCAGCGCTTTCGCGCGCTCTCGCGCCACCCGACCTGGCAGGCCCAGCTGCTGGCGCGCCCCTTGGCCGAGCGCCGCGCCACGGGCCGCAGCGCCCGCGCCGACAGCCAGGCGCGCAAGGACGCCGGCACCGCCGTTTATGCCGACGTGGACCCGGGCGCCGCCCTGGCCTGGCTGCTGGCCGCGCGCGCCGACGCACTGATCCACGGCCACACCCACCTGCCCGCCGACCACGCGCTGGGCCCCGCCGGCACGCGCCATGTGCTCACCGACTGGGAGCCGGCCGCCTCGCCGCCGCGCGCTGGCGTGCTGCGCCTGACGGCCCAGGGCAGCCACCGCCTGCCCCTGGCACGGCCCTGACGCTGTGGCCCTCCCCTCCTGGCTGCGGCGGCTGGCGTACCGGGTGCGCCGCACCGTCGCGCCGGTGCCCGACATTCCGGCGCAGCTGTGGCTGCAGACCCTGCAGCGCCACCCTTTCATGGCCCGGCTGCCGCTGCATGACCAGGGCAAGCTGCGCGTGCTCAGTGCGCTGTTCTTGCAGCGCAAGCAGTTCACCGGCGCGCACGGGCTGGTGGTGACCGACGCCATGGCCGTGTCCATCGCCGCGCAGGCCTGCCTGCCGCTGCTGCACTGGGGCGAGCCGGCCCGGGCACTGGCCTGGTACGACGACTTCGTGGGCATCGTGGTGCACCCGGCCGAGGCCGTGGCCCGGCGCCAGGCCACCGACGAAGCCGGCATAGTGCACCAGTACGACGAAGTGCTGCTGGGCGAGGCCATGCAGGGCGGCCCGGTCATGCTGAGCTGGCCGGCCGTGGACGCGGCCGGCCGGCCGGGCGCCCAGGACGGCGGCCTGGCCACCAGCGTGGTCATCCACGAGTTCGTGCACAAGATCGACATGCAGGGCGGCGAGGCCGACGGCTGCCCTCCCCTGCCGCCCGGCTTCATGGGCGCGGCCAGCAACCGCGCCGCGCGCGAGGCCTGGCGCGCAGCCTGGCAGCCGGCCTATGAGCACTTCCGGGAGCAGGTCATCATCGCCGAGCGCTTCGGCGGCGCCCTGCCCTGGCTGGATGCCTACGGCGCCACGGCGCCGGCCGAGTTCTTCGCCGTGGCCTGCGAGGCCTGGTTCGTGCACCGCGAGCGCTTCGGGCAGGAATTCCCCACCCTGGCGCCGGTGCTGCAGGCGTTCTTCCAGCCGCAGGGCGGCTAGTTGGCTGGACGCACGCCCGTGGCCACCCGGGCGCGCAGGGTGGTCATCACGGCCTTCAGCCGCCGGGCGTTGTCCGGGCCCATGCGCAGCAGCATCTTCTGCCCGCTGCTCAGCGCCTGCAGCTTCGGGTCGGCGAATTCATAGCGCACCCAGGGACGGGTGGAGGCCACCTCGCCCTCCACGCGCGTCAGCTGCACCGCCAGCGGCTGGCCTGGCTCGGGCGTGGCCAGCAGGTGGTCCAGCACGGCGACCAGCCGGTCGTTGAAGTAGCGGCCGGGGTAGCCCAGCTCCTCGTAGGCGGACTGGAACAGCGGGTACAGCCGGGCGTAGAGCTTGACGGCCGCGTCCTGCGGCACGCTCTCGGCCAGGGCGACGAAGGCGCGGTAGCGGCCGGCGTTGTCCGCGGCGATGGTCTGCGTCTGCGCGTCGGGCGGGCCGTCCACGGCGAAGCGACCCGCCGTCGGCTGCACCGGCCACAGGCGGACGCTGGCCTGCGGGCGCGCCAGGTTGTCCACCGTGGCCACGGCGCGGTGCACGAAACCGTCCAGTTGCAGCCAGGTGGCCGCCTGCTGCGCGCCCAGCAGGCCTTCAAGGGCCTGGCGCACGGCGTCGTCGGACTGCGCCAGCGGTGGCAGCTGGGCATCGGCCTCGCCCAGCGCGTCGACCGGGTGGTGCAGCGCCGGCTCGGCGGGCGCAGAAGCCACTGGCTCGGCGGGCGCCGCCGCCGGTGCGGGGACGTCAGCCTGCGGTGCCGGAGCCTGGGCGGGCCGCAGCCACAGCCACCAGACTGCGCCGGCCAGGGCGGCCAGCACGACCAGCACTGCTATCAGCCGTGCGGCGCCCGAAGGCGGGGGCGGGGCCAGCGGCGGGCCGGAACGGGCGCGTGGGGGCATGGGAACTCCTTGTCACTTCTGGTCCATGGGCCGGTCGGCCCAGCCTTCATGCGACCGGCGCGGGCGGCGGATGTTCCTGCCACTCCTGTTTTAATAGCTGCCAGCGCTTATCCAGCAAGGGTTAGAGGCCTATTTGGCTTGAAGCCGTCGCGGAGGCACTCAGCGCGCCCCAGCCTCCAGCGCCTGCAGCAGCGCGGCGTGAAAGGCGTGCGGCCGCTCGAACTGCACCCAGTGCCCCGCCTGCTCGATCAGCGCCAGTCCGCGGAAATCCGGCGTGGCCTGCTCGTAGGCGCCCTGCAGCGCGGCGATCCATTCGCGGTACAGCGCGTCGGTGGCGCCGTAGATAGCGTGCACCGGGCACGGCACGTGCGCCAGCGCCCGGGCCAGGGCGCCGGTGTGCGCCAGGCGGCGGCGCGGCATGCGGTCGCGCAGCACGTTGGCCACATGCAGGCCCAGGGCCAGGCCTTCTTCGGTGTCGATCAGGGCGGGATCCTGCAGCATCAGCGCGGCCAGGTTGTAACGGTGCGCCGCCAGCTGCCCGGGTGCCTCCAGGTGGCGCCAGGCCTTGAGCACGAACTGCCGCGAGGGCACCACGCCCATGGCCGGCGCGCCCACCAGCACCAGCTGGCGTGCCAGGCGCGGGTGCGCGGCCAGCAGCAGGCCGGCCGTCAGCCCGCCAAAGGAAAAGCCCACCAGGTCGCACGGCCGATTACCGAAGAGCTGGCGCAGGCCCTGGGCCAGCGGCTCGACCACGGCGTCGGCGTCGGCGCCCTGGGGCGGCGAGGCGGAGTCGCCAAAGCCCGGCAAATCGGGCACCCAGACGGTGCGGCCGGCCTGGACCAGCGCGCCGATGTTGCGCACCCAATGCGTCCAGCTGCCGCTGCCGCCATGCAGCAGCACCAGCGGCGGTGTCACCTCTGTGCCCGCGCCCTCCCCCCAGACGTGCCAGACCAGCTCGCCATCGCCGCAGGGCGTGGCCAGGCGGCGCGCCTGCCGCTGCAGGGCGGTGACAGCGGGCGGCGTGGGCAGGGTGGCCGGCGTGGGCAGCGGCGCACTCACCACCGGGCCAACCCGTCGATGGCCAGCACGTAGCCCTGCACGCCGAAGCCGCACAGCACGGCGCGCGCCGCGGCGGACAGGTAGGAATGGTGGCGGAAGGCCTCGCGCGCGTGCACGTTGCTGATGTGCAGCTCCACCAGGGGCACGCCCGTGCCCTTGACGGCGTCCAGCAGGGCCACGCTGGTGTGGGTATAGGCGCCGGCGTTCAGCACCAGGCCGGCCAGCCGGCCGTCGGCATGCAGGCGCCCGGCCTCGTGCACCCAGTCCACGAGCTCGCCCTCGTGGTTGCTCTGGCGGAATTCCAGGCCCAGCCCGTGCCGATCGCAGGCCTGGCGGCACAGCTGCTGCACGTCGGCCAGGGTGTGGGCGCCGTAGATGTGCGGCTCGCGCGTACCCAGCAGGTTCAGGTTGGGGCCGTTGAGGACGAAGACGGTTTTGCTCATGGACGCGGCGCGGCGGCTACGGGGAAGGGCCGATTATGCGGGCCATAAAAAAGCGGCCCCAAGGGCCGCTGCATCGAGCGGGGCGCTGGCTCAGCGCCAGTCGCGACGGTGCCTGTGGTGGCTGTGTCCATGTCCACGGCCGTGGCCGCGGTAATAGCCGACCGGCGGCGCCACCACGACGGGAGGTGCGTAGTACACGGGACGGGGTGCGCGGTATACCGGTGGCGCATAGACCACCGGAGGGGGCGCGTAGTACACCGGTGCCGGCGGGGTGTAGTAGACGGGGGCGGCATTGCCTGCGCCGATGACGACGCCGGGAACCCCCACTCCCACGGACCAGTACACGTCGCTGCGCGCCTGCGCAGCGCCGGCCCCTACCAACAGGGCCAGGCCTACGCCGGCGGCGGCAAACCAAGAGCGAGTTGCGGTCATGACGACTCTCCTATGAAGGCGGCCGTGCCGCCAGGCTCAAAACAAAAAATGGGCGCTTTGCAGTCATAACGCACGAGATGCCACAAAGGATGGCACAAATGTCGCCTTTTCTTGTTTCCGCATGTAGGGGTGCGCGTCACCGCGTGTAACCGGTGCGCCGCCTAGAATCGCGGGATGAGCTCCCCCGCCGACAAAGACCGCAGTTCCGACATTCCCCGGCCCAGCAATTTCCTGCGCCAGATCATCCAGTCCGACCTGGACAAGGGCACGCACGCCACGCGCACCTGGGGCGGCGCCCCGGGCGATGCGCAGCACCACAGCCAGGGCGGCCTGGACGAGGCTCGCATCCGCACGCGTTTCCCGCCCGAGCCCAACGGCTACCTGCACGTGGGCCACGCCAAGAGTATTTGCGTGAACTTCGGCCTGGCGCGCGATTACGGCGGCGTCTGCCACCTGCGCTTTGACGACACCAACCCGGAAAAGGAAGACCAGGAGTACGTGGACGGCATCATCGACGCCGTGCACTGGCTGGGCTTCGACTGGAAGGGCGCGCAGGGCGAAGAGAACCTGTACTGGGCCAGCAACTACTTCGACTTCATGTACCGCGCCGCCGAATACCTGGTGCAGCGCGGCCTGGCCTATGTGGACGAGCAGTCGCCCGAGGAGATGCGCGCCAACCGCGGCGACTTCACCCGCCCCGGTGTGAACAGCCCCTTCCGCGACCGCAGCCCGGACGAGAACCTGGCGCGGCTGCGCGACATGAAGGCCGGCAAGCTGCCCGACGGCGCCGCCGTGCTGCGCGCAAAAATAGACATGGCCTCGCCCAACATCAACCTGCGCGACCCGGCTATCTACCGCATCAAGCACGCCGAGCACCACAACACGGGCAACGACTGGTGCATCTACCCGATGTACACCTACGCCCACCCGATCGAGGACGCGCTGGAGCACATCACCCACTCCATCTGCACGCTGGAGTTCGAGGACCAGCGCCCGTTCTACGACTGGCTGCTGGACCACCTGCGCGAGGGCGGCCTTATCGCCCCACCGCAGCCGCGCCAGTACGAGTTCGCCCGGCTGAACCTGACCTACGTGGTCACCAGCAAGCGCAAGCTCAAGCACCTGGTGGACAGCGGCCTGCTGACCGGCTGGGACGACCCGCGCATGCCCACCATCGTCGGCCTGCGCCGGCGCGGCTTCACGCCGGCATCCATCCGCAACTTCTGCGAACGCATCGGCGTGACCAAGGATTACAGCTGGATCGACTATGCCCTGCTGGAGGCCTGCCTGCGCGAGGACCTGGAGGCCAGCGCCCACCGCGCCATGGTGGTGCTGGAGCCGCTCAAGCTGGAGCTGACCAACTGGGCCGAAGTCTTCGGCAGCGACGCCCATCTGGAGGACTGCACTTTGCCCGCCCTGCCCCACGCGCAGGACGGCGCGCCGGTGCCCGAGCGCCGCTTCACCCTGGGGCGCGAGGTCTGGATCGAGCGCGAGGACTTCGCCGAGGAGCCGCCCAAGGGCTACAAGCGCCTGTTCCCAGGCAACCGCGTACGTCTGAAGGGCGGCTACGTCATCGAGTGCACCGGCTGCGAGAAGGATGCCCAAGGCCAAGTCACCAAGGTGCTGGCCACCGTGCTGCCTGGCACCAAGAGCGGCACGCCCGGCGCCGACAGCGTGAAGGTCAAGGCCGCCATCACCTGGGTGGGTGTGCAGGACGGCCTGCAGGCCGAGGTGCGCCTGTACGACCGCCTGTTCACCGACCCGCAGCCCGACTCCGGCGGCAAGGACTACCTGACGCTGATGAATCCGGACAGCCTGAAGGTGACGACCGCCTGGGTCGAGCCCTCGCTGGCCGCCGCGCAGCCGGACGACAAGTTCCAGTTCGAGCGCTTCGGCTACTTCGTCGCCGACCGCAAGGACCATGCGAGCGACCACCCGGTGTTCAACCGCATCACCGGGCTGAAGGACTCCTGGGGCAAGTAGGCCGGGGATGGGCCTGCCGCGCAGGCCAAGAAGCGTCCGCTTCCTACCCGCGCCGTGGCGCGGGCGTGGCACGCTGCTCCCGTTTGCCCCTACTGGAGAACCCCACCCATGCGCGCACCCAACGCCTGCAAGAGCCTGTCCGCACTGTCCATCCTGTCCCTCGCCGCGCTGCTGGCCGCCTGCGCCGGCGTGCCGCAAGGCAGCCAGCCCGCCTCGCCGGCCCTGCCCGGCAGCGTCGTCGCCCCGCCCCCTGCCGCCGCCATGCCGCAACTGACCGCCTACGACTGGGAACTGGTCGCCATGAGCGACCGCCACGGGCGCAGCGACACGCGCTGGCGCCAAGCCAGCCCGCGCGCGCCGCGCCTGCATTTCGAGAACGGCCGCGTGTCGCTGCACAACCTGTGCAACGTCGTCAGCAGCAGCTACCAGCTGCGCGGCAGCATGCTGGAGCTGACGCAGGGTGTGTCCACGCGCCGCGCCTGCGCCGAGCCGGCCCTCAATGAGCTGGAGCAGCGCATGACGGCCGCGCTGTCTGCCGCCGTCAGCTACGAGGTGCGCAACAACGCCGGCGGCCCGCCGCTGCTGGTGCTGCACTTCAACGACGCCAGCCGCTGGGAGCTCAAGGGCACGCCCACGCCGCAGACCCAGTACGGCGGCCCGGGCGAGCGCGTGTTCCTGGAGGTCGCGCCGCACCGCGTGGCCTGCAGCCAGCCGCTGATGCGCGGCGCCCAGTGCCTGCGCGTGCGCGAGGTGCGCTTTGGCGACAACGGCGTGCGCCAGGGCACGGGCGAGTGGTACCCGCTGTACACCGAGATCGAGGGCTACCAGCACGAGCCCGGCATGCGCAACGTGCTGCGCCTGAACCGCTTCAAGCGCCAGAAGGCGCCGGCCGACGCCTCGCCCTGGGTCTATGTGCTGGACATGGTGGTGGAGAGCGAGCGGGTGCGCTAACCGCTCCTCCTCAAAAGCACGACGGGCGTTGGAGCCAGAAACAGCTCCACCGCCCGCCAGTCAAGCGCAAGCAGCTATTAACTCAGTAGCAGATCACGGCTGGACCGCCAGCGTGCCGGCCTGGGTCAGGCGCTCGGCCACCAGCAGCTTTTGCATGTCGGCGCGGCTCATGATGCCCAGGTCCTCGGCCACTTCGGCGATCGGCTTGCCCGTGGCGATGGCGGCCTTGGCGATGGAGGCGGCCTTCTCGTAGCCGATCAGCGGGTTGAGCGCCGTCACCAGCGTCACCGAAGCGGCGATGCGCTCGCCCAGCAGGTCGCGGTTGGCCACGATGCCTTCGACGCAATGCACTTGCAGCGTGTGGCAGGCCTGGCCCAGGTGGCGCAGGCTCTTGTGCAGCGCCCAGGCGATCAGCGGCTCGAAGGCGTTGAGCTGCAGCTGGCCCGCCTCGGCCGCCATGGTGATGGCCACGTCGTTGCCGATGACCTCGAAGCACACCTGGTTCATTACCTCGGGGATCACCGGGTTGACCTTGCCCGGCATGATGGACGAGCCGGCCTGGCGCGCGGGCAGCTTGATGTCGCACACGCCGGCCTGCGGGCCCGACGACAGCAGGCGCAGGTCGTTGCTGATCTTTGACAGCTTGGCGGCAATCCGCTTCAGAACGCCGGAGATATCGACAAAGGCACCCGTATCGGAGGTGGCTGCGATCAGGTTGCCGGCAGCCTTCAGCGGCACGCCCGACAGTTCGGCCAGCTTCGGCGTGACCACGTCCACGTAGCCCACGGGGGCGTTGATGCCCGTGCCGATGGCTGTGCCGCCCAGGTTGATCTCGCACATCAGGAAGGCCGAGTCGCGCAGGCGGCGCTCATCGTCGGCGATCATGGCGGCAAAAGCCGCGAATTCTTGGCCCAGCGTCATGGGCACGGCGTCCTGCAACTGGGTGCGGCCGATCTTCAGGATGGGACCGAACTCCGCGGCCTTGGCCTCGAAGGCGCCGCGCAGGGAAGCCAGGGACTGCAGCAGCGACTGGATGCCGAAGTAGGCGGCGATCTTGACGGCGGTCGGGTAAGCGTCGTTGGTGCTTTGCGATGCGTTGACGTGGTCGTTCGGGTGGATCACGTCATAGCGGCCCTTGGGCAACCCCAGGTGCTCCAGGGCACGGTTGGCGATCACCTCGTTGGCGTTCATGTTGGTGGAGGTGCCGGCACCGCCCTGGATCACGTCGGTGACGAACTGCTCGTGCAGCTGGCCGGCGATCAGGTCGTCGCAGGCCTGCGAAATGGCCTGGGCCTGGGTTTCGTTGATCACGCCCAGCTGCAGGTTGGCGTGGGCGGCGGCTTTCTTGACGAAGGCAAAGGCCCGCACCAGCTCGGGCATCTGCGCAACGGTGTGGCCGGTGATGGGAAAGTTCTCCACGGCGCGGGCCGTATGCACACCCCAGTAGGCGTCGGGAGGGATGGTCTTGATGCCGATGAAGTCGTGTTCTTGACGCATGGTCGAGTGAGATGAATGAAGATGTGGAGAAAAAAGCGAAGAAGCGTCAGGCCTGCCGGGTAACGCGGCAAGGCCAGTGCTGCGGGGCGGGCTGGACGCTTCTTGGGCGGCACATGCGCGCTGCGCAGCTGTGGCACAGGCGGTGTGCACCTGGGGCCACATGAGCCAATGCCCTGGCAGGCTGGACATGCCGGGGTCTGGCACGCCGCCGCTCAGGGCATTGGGCCGCGATTATGACCCAATGCACAGTCCGCGCATGGGGGCTGTACTTTCAGGCATAACCCGCCCTCTACACTTGCCCATCATGCCGTCCTCCCCACTCACCAATCCCGCGCGCCGCTCATTGCTGCGGGCCCTCGGCCTGCCCCCACTGCTTGCCATCTGCCCCGCTGGGGCCGCCCCGCCCGCCGCTGCCGGCCCCTGGCCGCAGGACCTGCGCGTGCCCGGCGGCGTGGCCCGGCTGTCGCTGGGCCCGGCGCCGCAGCGCCCCGCGGCGCAGACGGCCGACGGCGTGCCCCTGCTGGTGCTGGGCGACGCCATCGAATGGACGGCCCTGGTTGGCATCCCGTTGGCCGCGCCGACCGGAGCGGCCCACATCACCACCCAGGCCGAACGCGTGCCCTACCGCGTGGTGCCCAAGAAGTACAGCGAGCAGCGCCTGACGGTCGCCCCGCGCACGGTGGACCTGTCGCCCGAGGACACCGCCCGCTACGAGCGCGAGCGCGCCCACCAACAGCAGGTGATGGCCACCTTCTCCACCCCGCTGCCCGAGGGGCCGGACCTGCGCATGCGCCCGCCCGTGCCCGGGCGGCGCAGCAGCAGCTTCGGCCTGCGGCGCGTCTTCAATGGCCAGCCGCGCAATCCGCACAGCGGCATGGACATCGCCGCCGCCACGGGCACGCCCATCGTGGCCCCGCTGGCCGGCCGGGTGATCGACGTGGGCGACTATTTCTTCAACGGCGGCACCGTCTGGCTGGACCACGGCGGCGGCCTGCTGACCCTGTACTGCCACCTCAGCAGCGTGGACTGCCAAGTGGGCGACCAGCTGCGCGCCGGCGAGCCCTTTTGCAAGGTCGGCGCCACCGGCCGCGTGACCGGCCCGCACCTGCACTGGGGCGTGATGCTGAACCGCACCATGGTCGATCCGGCCCTGTTCCTGTGACGGCGCGCCTGATCCGCTTCAACAAGCCCTATGGCGTGCTGAGCCAGTTCACGCCCGAGGGCCGCTGGCGCGGCCTCAAGGGCCTGATCGACGTGCCCGGCGTGCGCGCCGCCGGCCGGCTGGACGCCGACAGCGAAGGCCTGCTGCTGCTGACCGACGACGGCGCGCTGCAGGCGCGCATCAGCGACCCGCGTCACAAGATGGAGAAGACCTACTGGGTGCAGGTCGAGGGCATCCCGGGCGATGAGGCGCTGCAGCGCCTGCGCGCCGGCGTGCTGCTGAACGACGGCCCCACCCTGCCCGCCCGTGTGCGCCGGCTCGATGCCGCGCCCGCGCTGTGGCCGCGCGACCCACCCATCCGCGTGCGCCAGCACATCCCCGACTGCTGGATGGAGCTGGTCATCCGCGAGGGCCGCAACCGCCAGGTGCGCCGCATGACGGCCGCCGTGGGCCACCCCACGCTGCGCCTGGTGCGCGTGGCCGTCGGGCCGTACACCCTGCAGGGCCTGGCGCCGGGCGCGTGGGACGACGTGGCGCCGCCGCAGGACTATCGAAAAGATAGCTACTCGCGCTTATCCAGCAAGCGCTAGAGCCGTTTTTCTCATAGAACCCGAGGCGGCACCCGGCCGCCGTCAGCGCGGCTTGCGCATCGGGCAGGTGCTCATGCCCAGCAGGGAGTAGGCCGGGCAAAAGCGCACCAGCCCCGTCAGCAGCGCCACCACGCCCAGCCAGCCCCACCAGCCCACGGTGCCCGTGGCCGCCAGTGCGATCAAAACCAGCCCCACCACTACCCGCAGCACGCGATCGATGCCGCCCACGTTGAATGCCATGATGCTTTCCCTCGGTTGACTGGAAAAACCCGGCCCTTTCAGGCCGCTGCCGCCCTGCGGTTCCAGGGCATCCTCACCAGCAGGCGAGCCAGGCCGCAAAAGCCGGACACGCCCGCAAACACCAGCCCGCAGCCGACGAAGCCCGGCAGCAGCAAGAACCACGGCGACACGCCGGCGCCCAGCGCCGTGCCCAGCGCCACCAGCGATCCGGCGGCGATCTGCACCTGGCGTTGCAGCTCCAGCGGCTGCGACGCGTCGCGCAGCACGGGCAGTCCGGCGCGCTTCCAGCCGTCCAGCCCGCCTTCCAGCACATAGGCTTGGCAGGGGGCGCAGTCCGCCAGCGCCTGCGCGTGCATGGCCGTGCGCTGGCCCGAGCGGCAATGAAAGATCACCGCCGGTGCGCCTGCCAGCCTGGCGCCGGCGGCTTGCGCCTCGCTGCGCAGCTGCTCCAACGGCACGCTGAGGGCGCCGGCGATGCGCTCGCGCGCGTGCTCGTCCGGGGCACGCACGTCGACCAGCAGGGCGCCGCCCGTATCAATCAGGCGGCGGGCGGCAAGGGCGTCCAGGGGCTGCAGGGGTATGGCGGGGGCGGTTTTCATTTCGAGGTCAGGGACAAAAGATGTTCTTCAGCGTAGCCACCAGGGTGGCCAAGTGCGGGTTGTCGATGCGGTAGTGCAGCGTCTGCGCCTCGCGCCGAAACGCCACCAAGCCCTCGTCGCGCATGCGCGACAGGTGCTGCGACAGCGCCGAGGGGCTGAGCGCTACGTATTCGTTGAGGGCGCCCACGCTCATCTCGCCGTGCTCGATCAGCAGGCACAGCACCAGCAGGCGGTGCTGATTGCCCACCGCCTGTAGCAGCGCGGCCGCCTGGACGGCGCTTTGCTGCAGTTGGGCGAAATCAGAGGGCGGGGTTTGCATGTCATTCATGGCAGGTTCCGTATTGTAATTAAGTTTTCTCTAAATTAGAATTTCCTAAACAAAACTTCCACGCCTGCAGCGCGGGTTTTGTCCAAGCCTTTTTCCACCACCACAGGGAGTCTTTTTCATGACCATCGCCTCGTACAAACAGCTCACCCAGGACATTTCCAGCAACCTCATGCCGCTGCGCAAAAGCGTGCCCGGAGTGATGGTCGGCTTCAACGACATGGGCAAGGCCGCCATCGCGGACGGCGCGCTGGAGGCCAAGACCAAGGAGCTGATCGCCCTGGCCGTGGGCGTGGCCGCCCGCTGCGAAGGCTGCATCGGCTTTCACACCAAGGCGCTAGCCCGCCTGGGCGCCACCACGGCCGAGGTGCACGAGGCCCTGGGCGTGGCCATCTACATGGGCGGCGGGCCGGTGGCCATGTACGCCGCCAGCGCCGTTCAGGCCTTCGAGGAATTCAAGCCCGCCACCGCCTGACCGGCCGGGCACTGCCCGCCTTTAACGCTGGCGCAGCCGCAGCGCGCCATCGACCACCAGCACGGCCACGGCCGCGAAGATCGGGCCGTAGGTGGGCCACTGCTGTGGCGCGATGCTCTCGCCCAGCAGCAGGGCCACCAGCGCCAGCAGCACCGGCTCCACATAGCTCAGCAGGCCAAACAGGCCCAGCGGCAGCAGCCGCGCCGCCGCCATGTACAGCGCCAGCGCCACGGCGCTGACCAGGCCCAGCACCGGCACCATGGTCCACAGATGGGGATGCCCGGCCACCAAGCCCAGCGACGACGGCGTGCGCAGCACGAACCACAGCGCCGCCGGCGCCAGCAGCAGCATGTCCAGCCAGTGTCCGCCCAGGTGGTCGGTGCGCAGCAGCCGGCGCATCACGAAATAGGCGGTGTAGCCCAGCGCGACCAACCAGGTCTCCCAGGACATGCCGCCGGCGCGCAGCACCTCGTGCGCCACACCGGCGCCGGCCAGCGCCGTGCCCAGCCACTGCAGACCCGACAACTGCTCGGCGAACAGCACCCGCCCGGCCAGCACCATCACCAGCGGCAGCAAAAAATAGCCCAGCGACACCGGCAGCGCCCGCCCGTGCAGCGGCGCCCACAAAAACAGCCACAGCTGCACCCCCAGCATGGCGGCGCTGGCCAGCAGGCCCAGCGCCAGCAGCGGCTGGCGCCAGGCACGCAGCAGCAGCAGGCGTACGCGCCCGCCCTGTCTGAGCGCCAGCACCAGCAGGCTGGTGAAGGGCAGCGTGCACAGCACGCGCCAGCCGAAGATCTGCTCGCCATCGAGCGGCGCCAGCCACGGTGCCATGTAGTACATGGCGCCAAACAGCACGGACGCGATGACGGAAGCGGCAAGGCCTTTGAGCACGGAAGGAAGGGAGGAAGAAAAGAGGATGGGGCAGGCCCGGCCGCGCGGGCCGAAGCCCTATAGTTTCGCCCTTTTTGCCCCTGCCGCACCGTGCCCGTCGCCACCTCTGCCCTGCTCTGTCTCGTGATTGCCGTCAGCGACGGAGACACCCTGTCCGTGCGCTGCGGCGAAGGCCGCCCGCAGCGCGTGCGCATCGCCGCCATCGACGCGCCCGAGAGCCGGCAGGCCTATGGCCGGCAGGCGCGCGAGAACCTGGCGCGCCTGTGCTTGCGCCAGCGCGCGCAGCTGCACACGCTGGGCCGCGACACCTACGGCCGGCGCATTGCCGACGTGCGCTGCGGCGGGCAGGACGTGGGCCAGGCCCAAGTGGGCGCGGGGCTGGCCTGGGTCAGCACGCGCCAGCCGGCGCAATACCGCGAACTGGCCGCCCTGCAGCAGCGCGCCCGCGACGCAGGCCAGGGCCTGTGGGCGCAAAAGCGCCCGCTGCCGCCCTGGGACTACCGGCGCCGCTACCCGGCTGCGGCCCCGGCGCAGTCCGGCGCCGGCCGCTGACTCGGCGGCCCGCTTACAGCAAATCGGCGCGCAGCTCGGCGGGGCTGCGCGGCGACAGCAGGCCGGGCGCCACGTCGAACACCGTCTTGCAGCCGTGCTGACCCATCTGCTGCAGGCGGTGCACGGCGCGGGCATAGGCCACCAGCACGCTGGCGGTGAACTCGGGATTGCTGTCCAGCTTCAGGTGGTATTCGATGACCTGCTGCGCTTGCTCGCTGCTGTTGCCGCTGCGGATCACGAAGCCGCCGTGGGGCATGGCGGCGTGGTCGCGGGCCAGCTCGTCGGCGCCGATGAAATGCACCGTGGTGTCGTACTGGTCGAAGTAGTGCGGCATGCCGACGATCTCGCGGCGCACGGCCTCTGCGTCGGCGCCCTCCTTGAGCACCACGAAGCACTCGCGGCGGTGCTTCTCGCGCGTGGTGAGCTCGGGCCGGCCGCCGGCACGCACGCGTTCCACGGCCTCATCCACGGGGATGGTGTACTGCACGCCGCCGGCCACGCCGGCCACGCGGCGGATGGCGTCGGAGTGGCCCTGGCTGAGGCCCTTGCCCCAGAAGGTGTAGGTGGCGCCATCGGGCAGCAGGGCCTCGCCCATCAGGCGGTTGAGCGAGAACATGCCCGGATCCCAGCCGGCGGAGATCAGCGCCGTGGTCTTGCCGCACTGCGCAGCGGCATCCACCGCGGCAAAGTGCTCGGGGATGCGCGCGTGGGTGTCGAAGCTGTCCACCAGGCTGAAGCTGGCGGCCAGGCGCGGGCTCTGCTCAGGCAGGTCGTCCTTGGAGCCGCCGCACAGGATGAGCACGTCCAGCTGGCCCTGGTGCGCCATCAGGTCGTCCATGGCATGCACGGCCACGCCCTGCCCCTGGGGCTGCAGGCTGGCCGGTGCGCGGCGGGTGTAGATGCCGGCCACGCGCATGTCCGGGTTCTTGGCGATGGCCGCCTCCACGCCGCGGCCGAGGTTGCCGTAGCCGACGATGCCGATGCGGATGGGGGTGCTGGAAGAAGCGTGCTGGGTCATGGTGGTGGTATTTATTCCAGATGAAAGCGGTGCCAGAAATTCAAATTTGATAGCTACCAGCGCTTAGCCGGCAAGGCTTGGAGGCCGATTTGGTTAATATTATTGCTGCTGCGCCTGCAGGTTGCCGGCCAGCAGCTCGGGCAGGCGCTCGGCGGGCAGGCGAAAGCCGCAGGCCTGGGCGTGGCCGCCACCGCCCATGCTGACGGCCAGCGGCGAGCAGTCATAGCCGCGCTGCGAGCGCAGGCCGACCTTGACCTGCCCGTCCTTGCCCACGGCCCACATCAGCGCGAAGGTGCCGCTCTGGCGCGACAGCAACTCGCCCACCAGGCTGTGGAAGGCGCCGGGCGCATTCACCATCAGGCCCTGCTCGCCATTGAAGACCAGAGACTGGGCGCCGCCGGCCACATCCTGCGCCAGGTGGCGGAATTTCTCGTCCATGGCCTGGCCGCGGGCGACGAAGGCGGCCGTCTCGGCGGGCGCGAAGTCGGCGATCTCGCTCCATCGCTCGAAGTCGAAGGGCTCCATGTCCAGCGCAGCGACGAAGCCGGCCGTCTCGGCGAATTGCCAGGCCCACAGGTCACGGTCTTCCACAAAGCGCACCAGATCAGGCAGCGGAGCATCGGGGTAGAAGAACTCCCACGCCAGCCGCGCGCCGGACTTGTGCATGTCGAAATGCAGCGCGCCGCAGCGGCATTCGAAGCCCGCCAGCTGCTCGGCCGCGCTCTTGTGGTGATCCAGCAGCACCAGGCGCTCGGCCTGCGCGTCGATGGCGGCCATCAGCTCGGGGCCGAAGGCGAAGTCCAGCACGTAGACCGCTCGCCCGGCCAGCGGCGGCAGGTCCTGCACGCCAGCGGCCTGGCCGTGCGTCAGGCCCACGCATTCCACCCGGCCGCCATAAAAGCGCCAGGCCGCCAGGGCCGCCGCAAAGCCGTCGGCGCAGCGGCCGTGGTACAGCACCAGGGGGTTGGGATCGTGGGGGGAAGGCGCTGCCAGCAGGGACAGCGGCAGCACGGTGGCGCGCCGGGAGATCGTCGTTGTCGTCATGTACGCCGATTGTGCGGCAGGGCGGCGGGGCAGCCGGCGCAGCACAGCGCGACGGGCCGCGCTCCTACAGGGGCGAGGGGGACGCGCTTGGATGATCGGGGGACGCGGCGTCTGCCCTCCGGGCGCCGCTCCCACCATCAAAAAATACGGCCGCCTACCAGAGAGAGGCGGCCCGGGAGGCCACCCATGCACCCCTTTCAGCCGGCCGGCAGGCGGGCGCGCGCCGCAGCGCCTCAGGGCGCCACCACGATGCGGCTGCGCGGCTGGGCCTGCGGCTCGCGCGCCCATTTGCGTAGCCCGTCGCGTCCGCTGGCCGCGCGCACCAGCAGCGCGCCGCCCGCCATGGCGTGTATCACGGCGCGGCCGCGCGAAGGCGTGAGCAGCGCACAGGCGATCAGCCCCAGGCCGGTGATCAGGGTGCAGGCGTGCTCGAACGGGGCGCTTTCGCGGGCGTCGTCGTATGCGATGACGTCGCGCACCGATTCGCGCAGGTCGGAAGTATTCATGGCGGTTTTCCTTTGCAAGCTGCGCCCCGTGCACCGCGCCCGGGGCGAGGCCATCGGCCCAGCGGCACACCGTAGGGCGGGCCGGCGCCGCGCCGCGCCATCGCCCATGCCCTGGCCCTGTAGGAATGCCGCCCATGGTCGCGGCGGCCGCAAAAACTGGATAAACATCCAGTTATCATCCAGCACCGACACGACCACCACCACCATCGGCCACGGGGCTTGAGGGAGAAGACGCCATGGGAATCGACCAGATCGCCATCGCCCTGCTGGGCGCCTCCGCCGCCTGGCTGTCGCAGGCACGCGGGCTGCAGTCGCGCCGCTGGGCCTGCCTGTTCGGGCTGGCGGGCCAGCCATTTTGGTTCTATGCCTCCTGGCATGCCGAGCAGTGGGGCATCTTCGCCGTGTCCATCATCTACCTGGCAGCCTGGCTGCGCGGCCTGTGGCTGTACTGGCTGGCGCCGCGCGCCGAGCCGCAGGACTCAGGCCTGGGCACCATCCAGTTGGCACCGGAGCCCCGCGCTTGAGCCTGGCGCTGCTGTGGCGCGACGAGCACCTGGTCGCCGTCTACAAGCCAGCCGGCTGGCTGGTGCACCGCACCGGGCTGGATGCGGGCGAGACCCGCTTCGTGCTGCAAACCCTGCGCGACCAGCTGGGCCGGCACGTCTACCCCGTGCACCGGCTGGACAAGGGCACCTGCGGCGTGCTGGTCATGGCGCTCACTCCGCAGGCCGCCCGCACCCTGTCCGAGGCCTTCGCCGCCCAGGCCGTGCGCAAGCGCTACCTGGCCCTGGTGCGCGGCTGGGCGCCCGGGCAGGCGCAGGTCGACCACCCGCTGCGCCCGGACGACGCGCCGCCCGACGCGCCCGTGCAGCCCGCCCTCACCCATCTGCGCTGCCTGGCCCGGCTGGAGTTGCCCGAGGCCAGCGACCCGCGCTTTGCCGCCACCCGCGCCTCGCTGGTTTTGGCCGAGCCGGCCACCGGCCGGCGCCACCAGATCCGCCGCCACCTCAAGCACATCGCCCACCCCATCCTGGGCGACGCCACGCACGGCAAGGGGCCGCTGAACCGCTGGTGGGCAGCGCGCCTGGGCCTGCAGCGCCTGTGGCTGCACGCCTGGCAGCTGGAGCTGCCGCACCCGGCCGACGGGCGGCCGCTGGCGCTGCACAGCGGCCTGCGCTGGCCGCCCGCCGCTGCCGAAGCCGAAGCCGAAACGCCACCCCACGCTGACATACCGCCCTGCCTGCGCGACTGGCAGCAGCGGGTGTGGCCTCTGCCCTGGCAGCCGTTGGCGCCAGAGCATCAAAAAGCATAGCTGCTCGCGCTTGCTCAGCAAGGGCTGGAGGCGTTTTTCCTTGAAAACCGCCCGGCGCCAGCGAGCGTGCGCCGCGTCCTACCCGGACAACCGGCCTGCGCCGCTGGCGCGCCGCCCTGGCGTGGCGACACTGCGCCACATGCACCGCCGCCCCTTTCCGTACCCCCAGGGTTCCCCGTCTTTCCCGGCCCCGGCCGGCGCACGGCCATGAGCGGCTGGTGGGACGAAGCACTGGCCACTGCCAGCCACGAACTGGCCAGCACCACCGACCCGGAGCTGGTGACACGCGTCGTGCTGCGCCTGGGCATCGCCGCCGCGCTGGGCGGCCTGCTGGGCTGGGAGCGCGAGCGCGCCGGCAAGGCCGCCGGGCTGCGCACGCACATGCTGGTGTCCATGGGCGCGGCGCTGTTCGTGCTGGGCGCCGAACAGGCCGGCATCGACCCGGCCGACAACAGCCGGGTGATCCAGGGCGTGACGGCGGGCGTGGGTTTCCTGGGCGCCGGCACCATCCTCAAGCGCGAGGACCCGGACACCGTCAAGGGCCTGACCACCGCCGCCGGCATCTGGTTCACCGCCGCCATCGGCACCGCCGCCGGGCTGGGCCAGGAGGGCATGGCGCTGCTCAGCGGTCTGCTCGGCCTGGTCGTGCTATGGGCCATCCCGCTGGCGCACCAGACCCTGGCGCCCGACGCCGAACCCCACCCCGGCGCCCATGCCCTTGGCCGCGCCCAGACCAACGCCGCAGCGTCCGCCAGCGGCTCATCCGCGCGGCCGGGCGGGGCCGCTTCTTCCCCTTCTTCCTCAGACCCATGACCCAACACGACACCACCCCTAACCCCCGCCACGCCACCATCCAGGGCCATGTCACCTACCGCGAAGGCGACGGCATGCCCATCACCATCCGCAAGGGCCCTGTGGAGTTGCGGTACGCCGCCGACAGCGTCACGCTGAGCTGGCAGGAGAGCAACGGCGCCGCCGGCCTGGCCGCGCTGCCGCGCGACGAGTTCGAGCGCTACGTGCGCGAAGGCCTGATCGCCCTGAAAACCTGAAGCCGCGCGGCGCTACCATGCGCCGCAGCATGCCTGCCGCCGTTCCCGACCTCCTGCTGCCGCAAGACCCTGCGCTGTGCCCCGGCGGCGCCATGAGCGCCCCTCACCTGCGCCAGCTGCTGCACGCCGGTCTGCCAGAGCGGGGCCGGCACAAGGCCGCCGGCTGGTTCGGACAAACGGACTTTCTGCTCACGCGCAGCCACGTCGACGAAGACCAGGACAGCTACCGCGACGCGCTGTTCATCACGGTGTGGCGACAGTGGGACTTCTGGCTCGCCCTGCCCGAGGCACCGCCGCCGGCCACCCCGCTGGCACGCGCCTGGGCGCGCCTGCGCGGCCGGGAAGCGCCGGCCGCCGCGCCCGCCGATGACAGTCCGCTGGAATGCCGTTTCCGCCGCCCCGGCGGCTCCTGGCTGGCGCTGGATGACGCGGCCCCGTCCGAGGCGCGGCAGGCCTGCCTGGAGGGCTGGCAGGGCGTGCTGCGCTACTGGCGCCTGGCCGAAGGCCAGCGCCGCGCCGGCCGGCCGCTGCGCGCGCTGCTGCACGCCACGCTGACGCCCGAGCGGCTGGAGGCGCTCACGCTGCTGCCCGTGTTCGCCGGCCAGCCCCTGCAGGGCGGGGAGGGCCAGGCCTGGGCGCAGCGCATCCAGCCGCACCCGCGCGACCCCCGCGCCCTGCGGCTGGACTGGCGCACAGCCCCCGACGGCGAGGATGCCGACTGCCTGGCCAGCTACCAGATCGAGCCGGCCGAGCATGGCGGCACCGCCCACCCGCCCGGCCTGCGCCTGCGCTACCGCCAGCGCCCCGACGACGCCCTGCAGCCCCTGCCGGGCGACGCCGTGGAACACATGAACCGCCTGCTGCGCCTGTTCGCCGCCGCCGAGCTGCAGGACCCGCCCGAGTCGGCAGACGGCCCGCCCGCCCTGCCGCGCACGCCGCCCTTCGCCGCGCACGAGAGCGATGCCGAGGTCTTCGGCCCGGCCCTCATGGTCCTGTCGCACGACTGGCAGGCCGCCGGCCGCGCCCACGCCACCGTGGTGCGCCAGCTGTGGGCCGCGCAGCCTGAAGGCGGCCCGCCGCCCCTGGCCGACCCGCGCGGCTTGCATGCCGCCGCCGTGCTGCAGCTGGCGCGCGCCGTGCACGGCCAGGCGGACGCGGACCTGTCCCGGCGCTTTCACCACCGGTTCGCCTTCGCCTCCCGCGCCTATGCGGGCCGCGCCACGGGCCCGGCCGTGCGCGCTCTGCGCTGGCAGGACGACGGCACGCTGCTGGCCTGGACGCAGCGCTGCTGGCACATCAGCGCCGACGGCCTGCGCATCGCCCCGGCCAACGAGGCCCTGCCCGCGGACGCCGCCCCGCACGCCAGCGTCCACGGCACCGCCGTGCACGGCGACGCCCAGGGCAACCTGCGCGGCCTGGCCGGCAATGGCAGCGTGCTGTGGCAGCACCATGTGGGCGGCGGCGCCGTGCTGTGCCTGGCGGCCGGTCCCGGCGACAGCCTGGCCGTGGGCACGGCGGGCGGGGCGCTGGCGCTGCTGCGCCGTTCCAGCGGACCGGACCCGCACCAGTACGGCACCTCGCGCTACGCCGAGGCGCGGCGCATCCTGTTCTGGGCCGACGCCGACGCGCCGCTGGCCTGGTAGCTCATTTTTTGATAGCTTCCAGCGCTTGCCACACAAGGGCTGGAGGCCTTTTTCACTAGAAGGACACGCACCATGGCCACCTACCACGCCGAAACGCTTTGGGAGCGCAGCGCATCGCCCGCGGACTTTCTGAAAAACCGCTACAGCCGCCGCCACCTGCTGCGCTTTGACGGCGGCGCCGAGCTGCCCGGCTCCTCGTCCCCGCACGTGGTGCCCGCGCCGTGGTCGGACACCGCGGCGGTGGACCCGGAGGAGGCCTTCGTCGCCTCGCTGTCCAGCTGCCACATGTTGTGGTTCCTGGCCATCGCTGCGGGCCAAGGCTTTTGCGTGGACCGCTACCGCGACGCCGCCGAGGGCGTGATGGCGCACGACGCGCAGGGCCGCATGGCCATGAAGCGGGTCACGCTGCGGCCCGAGGTGCACTTTGGCGCCGACGCGCCCCCGCCCACGCCCGAGCAGCTGCACGCCATGCACCACCGGGCGCACGAGGAATGCTTCATCGCCAACTCGGTGAAGACCGAGGTGCGCTGCGAGCCGGTCGTGCCCCGCTGACCAGCCATGCCTGAGCCCGATGACGCCGTCCCTGGCCGCTTCCGCCCCCGCCTCAGCTTGATGACGCTGGGCCGGGGCGAGGGCCTGCTGGGCCTGGCGCCCCACGGCCGGCTGGGGCCGCGCGGCGCGGGCGTGACGCTGGCGCGCATCGACTGGACCTACCGCACGGGCAGCGGCGCGCAGTGGGAATGCGCCGCGCCCACCTCCGTGCTGGGCGCGCGGCCCGAGCCGATGCAGGCGCTGTACGACACCGGCGGCCCGGTGCTGCGCCTGGCGCGCGACCTGGCGGCCGAGGCCGACGCCATGGACCGCGTGTGGTCGCTGGGCCTGATCCCCGTGGACCCGCGCAAGCTGCAGTGGCGCCACCCCGACGCCGGCGCCACGCTGGGCCCCGTGTGGACGCTGGCGCAGGAGGCGCACTTCGGCGACTTCTGGGCCGAGCAGGTGCCGCGGCTGCGCGCCGCGGGCTGGGCCGTTGCCGTCCACCCCGGCTTCGCGCACCAGAGCGTGCCCGTGCAGCGCTGGAAGCTGGTGCTGTCGCCCGGCAGCGCCGAGCCCTCGCCGGCGCGCGAGGTCGACGGCCCGCTGCCGGCGCGCCAGCGCCCAGTGCAAAAGCTGCACCTGCCCGCGCGCGAGGGCGCCTGGCTGCTCAGCCTGGGCGTGGAGATCGACGGCGAGACGCTGGACCTGGCCCCCCTGCTGGCCGACCTGCTGCGCCGCGACGCGCGCTGGCTCGACGCCCGGCAGCTGGCCGCCATCGACGACGCGGCCGTCATCACGCTGCGCGCTCCGGGCGGGCGACGCATCGAGGCGCCGGCCGCGCCGCTCAAGGCCATCGTGGCCGCCATGGTGGATCTGCTCACCGACCCGGCCCGCAACCAGCGCCAGGACGGTGACCCGCTGCGCCTGGGCGCCTGGGAGGCGCGCCGCATCGAGGCCCTGCGCGCCGCACTCATCCAGGCCGGGCGCGTGGGCGAGCACAACGCCTGGCAGCTGCAGGGCGACGCCGGCCTGGCGCTGCTGGCCCAGCGCCTGCGCGCCATCGGCACGCCGCAGCCCGTGGCCGCGCCCCGGGGCCTGGCGGTGCGGCTGCGGCCCTACCAGCTCGAAGGCCTGGCCTGGCTGCAATACCTGCGCGCGCAGCAGCTGGGCGGCATCCTGGCCGACGACATGGGCCTGGGCAAGACGGCGCAGGCGCTGGCCCACGTGCTGCTCGAAAAGGAGGCCGCCCGTCTGGTGCAGCCGGCCCTGGTGGTGCTGCCCACCTCGCTGTTGTTCAACTGGCAGGCCGAGGCCGCGCGCATGGCGCCCGGCCTGCGCGTGCTGGCCCTGCACGGGCCGGGCCGGGCGCAGGCCCACGCACACATCGCCGCGCACGACCTGGTGCTGACCACCTACCCGCTGCTGAGGCGCGACGTGGAGGCACTGGCCGCCCGGCCCTGGCACCTGCTGATCCTGGACGAGGCGCAGATGGTGAAAAACGCCGGCAGCCGCGCCGCCCGCGCGCTGCGCCGGCTGAACGCGCGGCATCTGCTGTGCCTGACCGGCACGCCGCTGGAAAACCACCTGGGCGAGCTGTGGGCGCAGTTCGACTTTCTGATGCCGGGCTTTCTGGGCGACGCGCGCAGCTTCAACGCCCGCTGGCGCAAGCCCATCGAGGAGAACGGCGAAACCCTGCGCGCCCAGCTGCTGGCCCGGCGCGTGCGCCCCTTCATCCTGCGCCGGCGCAAGCAGGACGTGGCCGCCGAGCTGCCGCCGCGCACCGAGGTCCTCCAGCGCGTGCAGCTGCAGGGCCGCCAGCGCCAGCTGTACGAGGCCGTGCGCACGGCGGCCGACAAGGAGGTGCGCCGCGTGCTGGAGCGCCAGGGCTTCGCCGGCGCCCAGGTGGCGGTGCTGGACGCGCTGCTCAAGCTGCGCCAGGTGTGCTGCGACCCGCGCCTGCTCAAGGGCACCGCCGTGCACCCGGGCACCGAGCGCGCCAAGCTCGAATGGCTGGCGGGCGCCCTGCCGCCCCTGGTGGCCGAGGGCCGGCGGGTGCTGGTTTTCTCGCAGTTCGCCGCCCTGCTGGCGCTGGTGCAGGAGCAGCTGGACGCGCTGGCCCTGCCCTACCTCAGTCTGACGGGCCGCACGCCGCCGCGCGAGCGCGGCGCGGTGGTTGAGCGTTTCCAGACGCTGCAGGCGCCGGTGCTGCTGGTCAGCCTGAAGGCGGGCGGCACGGGCCTGAACCTGACCGCCGCCGACACCGTCATCCACCTCGACCCCTGGTGGAACCCGGCCGTGCAGGAGCAGGCCACGGCCCGCGCTCACCGCATCGGGCAGCACCTGCCGGTGTTCGTCTACCAGCTGGTGGTGCAAGGCAGCATCGAGGAGCGCATGCTGGAACTGCAGGCGCGCAAGGCGGCACTGGCCCAGGGCGTGCTGGGCCACGACGGCGCCGGCGCGGTCAAGTTCAGCGAGGCCGACCTGCACGCCCTGCTGGCACCGCTGGCCGAGCCGGCGGACAACCCGCTGCACATCCCCGGCGAGGACGCGCAGCGCTGGGGCGGCACCGGCCGGCGCCGCGGCACATCATGAGTGTTTTTGGCCTCCAGTCCTTGCTGGACAAGCGCTGGCAGCTACTGAAACAGTAGCAAAGGCGGCCGGCGCCTAGGTGTTGCGCGCCCGGCGCTCGTCGCGCTTCTTCTGCTCGGCCTTGCGCGCGGCGCGCTCCTTCTCACGCTCGTCGGCAGCGGCCTGCCAGGCGGCGTACTCCTGCGGCGTCTCCAGTGTCACGCGGCCGATGGCGCCGCTGCGCAGGTCGGTCAGCACGATCTCGGCGGCTTTTTGCAGGTTCAGCCGTCCGCCGCTCATCACGGCGCCGCGCTTGCGGGCGATGCGCTCGAGCAGCTCGTCGTCGTGCAGCGCGGCGATGGCGCCGGCCTCCAGCCCCAGCTTGTAGCGCGCGTCCAGCAGCGCGGCGTAGTGGTGCTTGAGGTAGCCCAGCAGCGCCATGGCCACCTCTTCCTCGTCATAGGCGTTGCGGCCCACGGCGCCGCTGGCGGCCAGGCGTTCGCCGCTCTCGACCACGGTGATGCGCGGCCACAGCATGCCGGGCGTGTCCCACAGGTAGAAGTCGTCGTCCAGCACGATGCGCTGCTCCTGGCGGGTGACGCCGGCCTCGTCGCCGGTCTTGGCCTCGCGCTTGGCCGACAGGGTGTTGATCAGGGTGGACTTGCCCACGTTGGGCACGCCCACGATCAGCACCCGCATGGGCCGCGCCATGCCGCGGCGCGTGGGCGCCAGCTGGCGGCAGCCGTCGATGAGCCGCCGCGCTGGCGCGGTGTCGGAGGCGTCCAGCGCGATGGCGCGCGTGTCCTTGCGGGCGTTGAACCAGTCCAGCCAGGCCGGCGTGCGCGCCGGGTCGGCCGCGTCCTGCTTGTTCAGCACCTTCAGCGTGGGCCGGTGGCCGGTCAGCTCGGCCAGCAGCGGATTGGCGCTGGAGGCGGGCAGGCGCGCGTCCAGCAGTTCGATCACCACATCGATGTCCTTGATGCGCTCGGCGATCGCCTTGCGCGTCAGGTTCATGTGACCGGGAAACCACTGGATGGACATGGGGCGAGCTTTCAATCAATCGATGACGGGCGAAGCCGCCAAGGATAAGCGCCCCGGGCCTGTCCTTTCAGCCGCCGCGCAGCGCCGCCCGCAGCTGCTCGCCCACCTGCGGGCGCTCGGCGAAGGGATCGGCCGGGTTGCGGGCGTGCACGATGTCCTCCATGCGGCTTTGTACGTTGCCCAGGGCCTGGGGGTGGCTGTAGATGTAGAACTGCCCGGCGGCCACGGCGTCGAAGACCTTCTGCGCCACCTCCTGCGCGCTGACCTTGCCGCTGGCCACCGCCTTGCCGATCATGGCGGCGTTGATGCGCTGGCTGGGCGTGAGCTGCTCGTCCGCCATGCCCTGGGGCCGGTTGCGCTCGCTCATCGTGATGCCGGTGGGCACGAAGTACGGGCACAGCACGCTGGCGCCCAATTGGTCCGTGACCAGCGAGAGGTCGTGGAACAGCGTCTCGCTCAAGGAGACGACGGCGTGCTTGCTGACGTTGTACACGCCCATGTTGGGCGGGTTCAGCAGGCCGGCCATGCTGGCGGTGTTGACGATGTGGCCGCGCCAGGCGGGGTCGCTCTTGGCGGCTGCCAGCATCATGGGGGTGAACAGGCGCACGCCGTGGATCACGCCCCACAGGTTCACGCCCAGCACCCATTGCCAGTCGGCCACGGTGTTTTCCCACACCAGCCCGCCCGAGCCCACGCCGGCGTTGTTGAAGACCAGGTGCGGCGCGCCGAAGCGCTCGTGCACGTCGCGCGCCAGCTGCTCCATCTGCGCCGCGTCGGACACGTCCACGCGCCGCGCCAGCACCTCGCAGCCGGCGGCGCGCACCTCGGCAGCGGCGGCGTCCAGCGCGTCCTGCTGCACGTCCACCAGCACCAGGCGCATGCCGCGCTGCGCGCCGATGCGCGCGCATTCCAGGCCGAAGCCCGAGCCCGCGCCGGTCAGCACCGCGGTCTTGCCTTGAAAGTCCTCGATCATTTTGTCTCCTGTCGTGTTATCGGGGCGCACAGCATGTCGACGTGGGGAATGCCGTCCTCCACGTACTGCGGCGAGACGGTCTGAAAGCCCAGCGCGCCGTAGAAGCCCTGCAGGTGCGCCTGGGCGCTGAGGCGGATGGCCTGCCCCGGCCACGCGGCCCGGCAGCGCGCCATGCCCTCGCGCATCAGGACCTGGCCCGCGCCCGCGCCGCGCGCCTCGGGCGCGATGACGACGCGGCCGATGGCGGGCTCGGCCCCATGCACGCCGGGGTCGACCACGCGCAGCGTGGCCCGCAGCGGCGCGCCGGGTGCGGCGCGGCCCAGCAGGTGCCAGGCGCGGGTGTCGGCCTCGTCCACGTCCTGGTAGGGGCAGCGCTGCTCCACCACGAACACCCGGCAGCGCAGCGCCAGCGCCTCGTGCAGCGCCCGCGCGGGCAGGTCGTCCAGGCGCGCCCAGGTCCAGTGCCAGGGTCCGGCGGTGGCCATCAGACCAGCTTGACGAGCTGCTTGCCGAAGTTCTTGCCCTTGAGCATGCCCAGGAAGGCCTCGGGCGCGGCGGCCAGGCCCTCGGCCACGGTCTCGCGCGGGCGCAGCTTGCCGGCGGCGACCAGGCCGCCCAGCTCCTTGAGCGCCTCGCCCCACACCTCCATGTGCTCGCTGACGATGAAGCCCTCCACGCGCATGCGGTTGATGAGGATGAGCGCCGGGTTTTGCAGCGGCAGCGGCTGGCCGTCGTAGCCGGCGATCATTCCGCACACGGCCACGCGGGCAAACGCGTTGGAGCGCAGCAGCACGGCGTCCAGGATGTGGCCGCCAACGTTCTCGAAGTAGCCGTCGATGCCGTTCGGGCAGGCGGCCTTCAGCGCGGCGGACATGGATTTCAGGTCCGGATGCTGGCGGTGGTCGATGCACGCGTCGAAACCCAGCTCCTCGGTGGCGTAGCGGCACTTGTCCGGGCCGCCGGCAATGCCCACCACGCGGCAGCCGCGCGCCTTGGCCAGGGCCACGAAGGCGCTGCCCACGGCGCCGGTGGCGGCGCTCACCACCAGGGTTTCGCCCGCCTTGGGGTTGATGATCTTCACCAGGCCGTACCAGGCCGTCACGCCGGGCATGCCCACGGCGCCCAGGTAGTACGACAGCGGCACGTGCGTGGTGTCCACCTTGCGCAGCGCGCCGGGCTGGCCGGCGTCGACCACGCTCCATTCCTGCCAGCCGCCCATGCCGACCACCTTGTCGCCGGGCGCAAAGCCGGGGTGGCGGCTCTCGGCCACCTCGCCCACGGTGCCGCCGATCATCACTTCGCCCAGCCCCTGGCTGGCAGCGTAGCTCTTGCTGTCGTTCATGCGCCCGCGCATGTACGGGTCCAGACTCAGGTAGTGGTGGCGCACCAGCACCTGGCCGTCCTGCAGCGGCGGCGTGTCGGTGGTGACGAGCTTGAAGTTGGCGGCCGTGGCCTCGCCCTGGGGGCGGCTGTCGAGCAGCATTTGCTGATTGCGTGGCATGGCGGTCCTTTCCCCTCGCAGAGGGTTGCTTGCTATGGTTTTGATAGCTTCCAGCGCTTGCCAGTCAAGCGCTGGAGCCCGATTTCATTGAAAACCCGGCGGTCAGTCCGTGGGGATGGGGGCGGCGGCATCCGGGCGGCGCAGGTAGCGGAAGGTGCCCGTGGCATGGCTGCACACCCGGCCCTCGGCGTCCTGCACCGTGCCTTCGACGAAGGCCATGGTGCGGGTGCGGTGCAGCAGCCGCCCGCGCGCCACCAGGGCGCCGCGTGCGGGCTGCATGAAGCTGGTCTTCATTTCGATGGTGACCACGCCCATGTCCGGCTGGAGGCTGCGCGCGGCCACAGCCATGGCCACGTCCAGCAGCGTCATGGAGGCGCCGCCATGCACCACGCCGAACGAGTTGAGATGCTGCGCGCGCGGCTCGTAGCGCAGCTCGGAGGCGCCGCCTTCCATGTGGTGCAGGGTGAAGCCCAGCTCCGTCACGAAGGGCACCTCGGGGCCGAAGTCCAGCACGTTCGCGGCTCCTGCTGCGCCTGTCAGCCGACCAGGGCGCTGACGCCGCCGTCCACCGCCATCCACTGGCCGGTGATGTGCTTGCCGGCATCGCTGGCGTACAGCAGCGTAATGCCCTTCAGGTCTTCGTCGTCGCCCAGACGGCGCAGCGGCGCGTGGCCGGCCATGCGCTCCTCGCCCATGGTCTCGATCAGCACGCTGGCCATCTTGGTCTTGAAGAAGCCCGGGCAGATGGCGTTCACGTTGATGCCATGCACGCCCCACTCGGCCGCCAGCGCGCGGGTGAAGTTCAGTACCGCGCCCTTGGAGGTGTTGTAGGCGATGGTCTTCATCTCGATGGGGTTGCCGCCCAGCCCGGCGATGGACGCCACGTTGATGATGCGCCCGCCCTTGCGCGGGATCATGTTGGCGCGGGCAATCGCCTGCGACAGCAGGAAGTAGCCGCGCACGTTCAGGTTCATGACCTTGTCCCAGGCGGCGGTGGGGTGTTCCTCGGCCGGCGCGCCCCAGCTGGCGCCGGCGTTGTTGATCAGGATGTCCACCTGTCCCAGCTGCTGGAGGGCTTCTGCGGCCAGGCGCTGGATGTCGTCCTCGCGCGCGCAGTCGGCGGCGATCCACTGCGCGTCGATGCCGGCGGCCTTCAGTTCGGCGGCGGCCTCCTCGAGGTCCTGGGCCTTGCGCGAGGTCAGCAGCACACGCGCGCCGGCTTCGCCCAGGGCATGCGCCATCTGCAGGCCCAGGCCGCGCGAGCCGCCGGTCACCAGGGCGGTCTTGCCCGAGAGGTCAAAGAGTTGTTGCACCGTGCGCGCCATGTGGTCTCCGATGGATGTTGTGACAGTGAAAGGCAAAGGGCCGCCTGCTGTCGCCCGGCCCTGCGGCGGCTATTGTGTATGGCGCCGCGCGCGCCGCGCTGTCGCGTGCGCGATTGCGCTGTACCTGCGCCCTCTGCGGCGCAGGCCAGGCGTGAATGCATGCAATTGCAACGTTGGTGACTACACTTGAGCACCTGCCTCCGCCCCCCCTGGATGGCCCTGACAACGCGCAAGGAGACACCAACCTGATGACCATTCGCCGACTGCTGGGCGCCGCCACCGCCGCCGCCATGCTTGCTGCCCTGCCCGCCGCCCAGGCCGAACTGCTGATCGGCCAGACGACCTCGGTGACTGGCCCGGTGGCCGCCAGCGTGGGAGAGACGCTGGTGGGTGTGCGGCTGTACCTGGATCACGTCAACGCCAAAGGCGGCGTGCATGGCGAACAGATCAGGCTGCTGACGCTGGACGACAAGTTCGAGCCCCCGCTGGCCGGCGAGAACGCGCGCCGCCTGATCGAGCAGGACAACGTGCTGGCCCTGTTCATGAGCCGCGCCACGCCGCACACCGAGGCCATCCTGCCCCACCTGGCCAAGCACAACGTCGCGCTGATCGCACCCTCCACGGGCGCCATGGTGTTCCACCAGCCACCCAACCCCCTGGTGTTCAACGTGCGCTCCAGCTACCAGGCCGAGACCGAAAAGGCCGTGGAGCACCTGCACACGCTGGGCGTGCAGCGCATCGCCGTGGTGCACGTGGACGACAGCTTCGGCGAGGACTGCCTGGCCGGCGCCCAGAAGGGCTTTGCCAAGACCGGGCTCAAGCCCGTGGCGGTGATCCCCGCCGACCGCGCCAAGCCGGACTTCGCGGCCATCGTGCCGCAGCTGGTCAAGGCCGACGCGCAGGCCGTCATCTGGATCGGCTCCAGCGTGGCGGTGAGCGGCGGCGTGAAGGCGCTGCGCAAGGAAGGCTCGTCCATGCAGGTCATCACCGTGTCCAACAATGCCTCGTCGGGCTTCACCAAGCAGCTGGGCGATGCGGTGCGCGGCGTGATCGTGACGCAGGTCTTTCCCAGCGAACGCGCCATGAGCTACGCCATCAACCGCGAGGCCGCCGCCCTGGCCAAGGCCGGCGGCGCCACGCTGTCGCCTTCGGTGATGGAGGGCTTTGCCTCGGCCAAGGTGCTGGTGGAGGGCCTGCGCCGCGCCGGCCCCAAGCCCACGCGCGAGAAAATCGTGGCTGCGCTGTCGGGCATGAGCCACTACGACCTGGGCGGGCTGGAAGTGGGCTACGGCCCGGGCGACCGCACCGGGCTGTCGTTCGTGGACCTGTCCATCATTGACGCCAGCGGGCAGTTCCGCCGCTAGCCGGGCGGGCCAGCGGGTTTCAAGCGAAAATGGCGGAAAACGCCCGTCCCGCAAGCGCTGGCAGCTACTGAAAACGTAGCACCGCGCAGCGCGCCGGGGCCCCCTGCCGCCGCAGCGCGCGCCGCGGCGGCGCCGCTTTCAGGAGAAACCCATGCCCACCGATACCGCCCTGCTGCGCCAGGCCGTGCAGCTGGCCCACGACAACCGCCAGCGCGGCGGACGGCCGTTTGGCGCGGTGCTGGCGCGCGATGGCGAGGTGATCGCCACCGGCGTCAACGAAATCGTGCACAGCCACGACCCCAGCACCCACGCCGAGATGCAGGCACTGCGCGCCGGCACGCGCGCCCTGTCCCGGCCCAGCCTGGCCGGCTGCACCATGTACGCCAGCGGCCACCCCTGCCCCATGTGCCTGGCGGCGCTGGTGATGGCCGGCGCCGAGCGGGTGGTCTACGCCTTCGGCAACGACGATGCCGCGCCCTACGGCCTGTCCAGCGAAGGCGCCTACCAGCGCCTGCGCCTGCCGCTGCAGCCACCCCCGCTGCCGATCGCGCGGCTGGACACCGGCGTCACTCCCGCGCAGCTGTACGGCGAGGCGCCCTGGCCCGCAGGCCGTGGCGCCTGAAGCGCCGCGCACGGCCGCCCTGCTGTGGCTGGCCACGGTGGTGCTGGTCACGCTGAACCTGCGCCCCTTCCTCACTGCCATCGGCCCGCTGGGACAGGCCATCCAGGCCGGCACGGGCATGGACCTGGCCGCGCTGTCCTGGCTCACGCTGCTGCCCATGGCGCTGATGGGCGCCGGCACCTGGGCCGCACCCGCCGCGCTGCGCCGCCTGGGCGCGCGCGCTTGCGTGGCTGGCGCGCTGGCCCTCATCGCCCTGGGCTGCCTGGCACGCCTGGGCGGGACCGACGCGGGCGTGCTGCTGGCCAGCTCGGCCCTGTGCGGCGCCGGCGTGGCCCTGGTGCAGGGCGTGCTGCCGGGGCTGATCAAGCGCCGCTCGCCGGGCGGCGTGGCGCAGATGATGGGCGTGTACTCCGCCTCGCTGATGGGCGGCGGGGCGCTGGGCGCGCAGCTGTCGCCCCTGGCGCTGCAGTGGGGCCTGGGCTGGCAGGCGGCGCTGGCCCTGTGGGCCGCGCCCGTGCTGCCGGCCCTGGCGCTGGCCTGGCACACGCTGCGTGCGCCGCCCGCGCCCCGGGCGCCCGCCGCCACGGCCCCGGCGCACGACGACACGGGCTGGCTGATGCGCCGCCCGCGCACCTGGCTGCTGATGCTCTGCTTCGGGCTGGTCAACGGCGGCTATGCCTCCATGGTGGCCTGGCTGGCGCCGCACTACCAGTCGCTGGGCTGGAGTGCCGCGCGCAGCGGCCTGCTGGTGGCCGTGCTGTCGGTGGCGCAGGCCGCGGCGGCGCTGTCGCTGCCGGCGCTGGCCGCGTCCCGGCCGGACCGCCGGGGCTGGCTGTGGTGCGCCCTGGCCTGCCAGGCCATCGGCTTCGCCCTGCTGGCCTGGTGGCCGCTGGCGGCGCCGCAGGCCACGGCCATCGTGCTGGGCGCGGGCCTGGGCGGCTGCTTCGCGCTGATCATGGTGGTGGCGCTGGACCACCTGCCCGACCCGGCGCAGGCCGGCGCGCTGAACGCGCTGATGCAGGGCGGCGGCTTCATCCTGGCGGCCCTGGCGCCCTGGGTGGTGGCCCGGCTGCACCAGGCCACGGGCGGCTTTGCCGCCGGCTGGCTGGCGCAGCTGGGCGCCGTGCTGGCGGCCTGCGTGCTCGCCGCGCGGCTGTCACCAGTGCATTACGCCCGGGTGATGCGCGCGCCGGCCTGAGCCAGTGCGGTCAGAACACGCCCAGCGCCAGCCCCGCGGCCAGGGCTTCGCCCAGCGCGCGGCAGCGCTCCAGGTCGCCCGCGCCGATGCGCTTGGGCGCCAGGATGGCCTCGGGCGTCTGCGCATGGGTGCAGACGATGAGCGGATCGGCCACGGCCTTCAGGCGCCAGCCGGTGGCGATGCGCGCGATCTGCCGCGCGGCGTTCTGCCCGTCGCTGCCGGCGCAGACCAGACTGGCGTAAGGCCGGCCGTTGATGCGCTCCAGTGCCGGGTAGTAGCAGCGGTCGAAGAAATCCTTGAGCTGGCCACTGACGGCGGCCAGGTTCTCGGGCGTGGCGAACAGGTAGCCGTCGGCGGCCAGCACGTCCTCGGGGCCGGCCTGCGCGGCGTGCAGCAGCCGCGCCTGCACCGCCGGCTCACCGTCCGCGCCTGAGCGCGCAGCCTCGGCCATCTGGGCCGTGCCGCCGGTCAGCGAGTGGTAGACGATGAGCAGGGTCTTGGTGCCAGACATGCCGGCATTGTGGCCAGGCGGCCGGTCAGAAGGCGTCTTCGGCCAGGGCGGCGCAGGTGGCGTCGCGCTCGCGCACCACCTGCAGCCAGGCACCGATGCGCGGCAGTTCGTAATGGAAGAAATAGCGGCAGGCGCCCATTCTGCCTGCGTTGGCAGCTATCGAAAGAGAAGCGTCCCGGGCCAGCACGGCATGGGCCATGTCCAGCCACATCCAGGCCAGGACCACGTGGCCGAGGGCCTGCATGTAGGGCACGGCGTTGGCCAGCGCCTCGCCAGGGTTGCCGGTGGCCCAGGCCGCCCGGGTGGCGTCGGCCACGTCCTGCAGCGCCTGATCGAGCTGCTGCGCGTAGGGCGCCAGCGCGGGCACCTGCCGCGCCTTTCCTATCGTGGCGCCGACGGTGCGCGCCAGCAGCTGCAGTCCCGCGCCGCCCTGCATCACCACCTTGCGGCCCAGCAGGTCGGCGGCCTGGATGCCGTGCGTGCCCTCGTGGATCATGTTCAGCCGGTTGTCGCGCCAGTACTGCTCTACGGGGAAGTCGCGCGTGTAGCCATAGCCGCCATGGATCTGGATGGCCAGGCTGTTGGCCTCCAGGCAGTTCTCGCTGGGCCAGCTCTTGGCGATGGGCGTCAGCACTTCCAGCAGCAGCCGGGCGTCGGCCGCCGTCTGCCCCTCGCCCGTGCGGCCTTCGTCCACCAGGTGCGCGCAGTACAGGTTCAGCGCCAGCGCGCCCTCGCACCAGCTCTTTTGCGCCAGCAGCATGCGCTTGATGTCGGCATGCTCGATAAGGCGCACCTGGGGGGCGCTCGCGTCCTTGCCGCCGCTGCCGACGGGGCGGCCCTGCAGGCGCGTCTTCGCGTAGTCCAGGCTGGCGTAGTAGCCGGCCAGGCCCAGCATGGTGGCGGCCATGCCGATGGAGATGCGCGCCTCGTTCATCATGTGGAACATGCACTTCAGGCCCTCGCCCGGCTGGCCCACCAGGTAGCCGATGGCGCCCGCGCCGCCGCGCACCGGGTACTTGCCCTCGCCGAAGTTCAGCAGCGTGTTGGTCGTGCCGCGCCAGCCCAGCTTGTGGTTCAGCCCGGCCAGGGCCACGTCGTTGCGCTCGCCGGTCAGCCGGCCCTCGGTGTCCACCAGATGCTTCGGGCAGATGAACAGCGAGATGCCCTTCACGCCCGGCACCAGCTTGCCGTCCGGCCCCGGGATCTTGGCCAGCACCAGGTGGACGATGTTCTCGGTCAGCTCATGGTCGCCGCTGCTGATCCACATCTTGTTGCCGCGCAGGCGGTAGCGCGGGCCCAGCGGGTCGGCCATGTGGTCGTTGCCGTCGGGTTCGGCGCGCGTGGCGATGTCCGACAGCGACGAGCCTGCCTGCGGCTCGGACAGGCACATGGTGCCGGCCCAGCGGCCGTTGAATTCGTTGGCGGCAAACACCTGCTGCTGCAGCGGCGTGCCGTGCACCAGGATGGCGTTGGCGTTGCCCGTAGTCAGCAGGTTGGAGCCGATGCTGATGGACGCGCAGGCAAAGAAGCTGTTGGCCGCCGACTCCACCACGTAGGGCAGCTGCATGCCGCCCAGCGCGTAGTCCTGCGCGGCGCCGAGCATGCCGCTGTCGGCATAGGCCTGGCGCGCGTCGTGGGTGCACTGCGGCAGGATGACCTTCTCGCCGTCGAAATGAGGCTCCTGCGTGTCCACCGTGCGGTTGAAGGGTGCGTACTTCTCGCGCGCGATGCGCTCGCAGGTGTCCAGCACGGCGTCGAAGGTCTCGCGCGAGTGGTCGGCGAAGCGCTCACGCGCGGTGAGCGTTTCGGCGTGCAGCCAGTCGTGCAGCTGAAAGTCGAGGGTGGTGCGCAGGGAGGTGGTCATGCGGGAAATTATGAAAGCCAGCGCCCCCCAGACGTGTCCGCTGGGCGACGGGCGACGGGCGCGCACCACCGGCCCGCCGGCGGTCAGCGCGCTGGCGCGCCGGCCTTGCGGCACTCTGGCGAACCGTTGGCCTGCCTGAGGTAGGCGATCAGGTCACTGCGTTCCTTGGCGTCCGGGACTCCGTCGTAGGTCATGGTCGTGCCTGGAACCACCTTCATGGGCCCGGCCAGGAAGCGGTCCAGCGTCTTTTCGTCCCAGGTGAGGCCGGAGTTCTTCATGGCGTTTGAGTAGGCAAAGCCGGGCACCGAGCCCGCCCGCCGTCCCAGCAGGCCGCAATGGCGCGGCCCCACGCGGTCGTAGGCCAGGGCATGGCAGGCCACGCAGCGGGCGTAGACCTGCTCGCCCGCGCGTGTGTCTGGCGCTGCCTGCGCTGCCACGGCAAGCGGCAGCACGCCCAGCAGCAACCACCGCCGGGCAGTCATGACACGAAGGCCACGGGGACGGGCGCATCGCCCACCGCCTGGCGCAGCACCGCCCAGTGCATGGCCTCGTCGCCCAGGATGCTGGCCGCCGCCTTGGACAGGTCCCGGTTGCCAAACAGGGGGACGGCGCCAAGATAGGCGCTGACGGCGCCCTGCTCCAGCCGCGCCGCAAAGCGCAGCACATCTTCCTGGGACTTCAATTGGTCAGCCGGAAAGTTATACGCAGACTTGGCAACGACTGGCTTGCCGCCCAATTTCTCGATCGTCTTTGCCAGCAGATCGGCATGCGCCTTGTGGTGACCCTGGAAGGTCACGGCCAGGTCCAGCACCGGCGGCTGCAGCAGCTTGCTCTCCGCGCCCAGCTGGTAGGCGGCGATGGCCTCCAGCTCGGCGCCCAGGGCGGTGTTCAGGATCTGCGTGTCCTGGGCCTTGCCGTCGCCGGTCTTGGCTGCCAGCGCGTCGCGGCCGGCCAGCAGCGCAACGGCCGCCCCCGACAGCAGCAGGCCGGACTGGCCGAGGAAGAGGCGGCGGGCCTCCTGAGGACGGGTGATTTGCAGAAACGACGACATGACGATCTCCTTCGTGGGTGACGAGGCCTGCGACGGGCGTCGGGAAATCTGGCGTCCGAGCCAGGCGCTCATCCATTGGACGGAACGGCGCGCCGCCACGTTCCGGCCCTGCCGGCGGTATGGCTGGTGCGCCGGCCCGCGCCGGAACGCGCCGCGCGGGACCACCATCTCATCGTCACAGGAGCCGCACATGCCACACACCCACACCTCGGCCCGCAGCGCAGTAGCCGCCGATGCATCGGATCTGGAACTCGCCTTCCGGTCCGCCGGCGGTGACGAGCTGGCCTTCGAGGCCATCATGCGGCGCCACAACCGCCTGCTGTTTCGCACCGCGCGCGCCATCTTGAAAAGCGATGCGGATGCCGAGGACGTGGTGCAGCAGGCCTACCTGCGGGCCTGGCAAGCGCTCGGCGATTTCAGGGCGGATGCCAAGCTGTCGACCTGGCTGGTGCGCATTGCGGCCAACGAGGCTCTCGGGCAGCTGAGGCGCCGCCAGTTGAAGGTCGTGCCGCTGGAGTCCGCGATGGCATCAACCGAACAGATGGATGACGAATGGCAGCAGGACGACCGGGATCTCCGCCCCGAGCGCACAGCCATGCGCGCGGAGCTGCGTCGCATCATGGAGGCGCGCATCGACATGCTGCCCGACAACTTCCGCCGGGTCTTCATGCTGCGCGGCGTGGAAGAGCTGAGCGTGGAGGAGGTCTCGCAGATATTGGAGATCCCCGAAGCGACGGTGCGCACGCGCTTTTTCCGCGCGCGCAGCATGCTGCGGGAGGGCCTGTCGCAGGACATGGACATGGCTGTCGGAGATGCCTTCAACTTCGACGGAGAGCGCTGCAATCGCATCGTGCTCTCGGTGAGAGCGCTGCTGTCAGGCAGGCCGCAAAACCCCTGATCGGCGCGGACCTCCCGAAACATTGGCTGCTAGAAAAGCGGGCTCCCTCGCCGGGAGAGCTCGTGAGCGAGCAATCCCGGGCGTGCGGCCGGGCCAGGGCCTCGCCAGCAGACAGCTCGAGGGATGAGCACAATACGCGGTTTGCCCGCTCCACCCGGCGGACCTGGCCCAGCGGGAGACACCTGCCCGCCGGCTGCTGCCCACGTCGGTGGCCCGGCTCCACCGCCCCTTTTCTCCTCTTGCGGAGCCCCTGGCGGCTCCGGCGCGCTCCTATGTCTCCTGCATTCCGGTCCCTCTGCCTGCTGAGCTTCGCCATGGTCGTGGGGGTGATGGGCACGGCGCTGATCAGCCCGTTGTACGGCCTATACCAGGAGACCTGGCACCTGCAGACCGTGGAGGTTTCGCTGATCTACGTGATCTACATGGGCGGTGCGCTGTGCGCCCTGCTGCTGTTCGGGCGGCTGCCGGACGTGTTGGGCTTTCAGAAGACGATGACCTGGGCCCTGGCGGCGATCTGGCTGGGCACGCTGGCGTCCATGCTGGCGTGGAACGCGGTCTCGCTCACGGTGGGCCGGTTCATCGTCGGCGCGGCGTCGAGCATGGTGACCACCAGCGCCTCGCTGGGTTTCCTGCATGTGGCGCCACCGGAAAAGCGCAACCGCATGGCCATGCTCAGCAGCATCCTGATCGCCTTCGGCTTCGGCGTGGGGCCGCTGATGGGCGGCATCCTGGGCCAATGGGCGCCCGCGCCGCTGGTCACCACCTACGTGCCCACGCTGGTGCTGGCGCTGCTGGGCATCGCCGGGCTGCGCCGGGTGCAGGTGCACCCCCACGACAGCGCCGCCGCGCAGCGCCGCCGGGCGACATGGGCCGACATCGTGCCCCGGCTGACCTGGCCCGCCGCCCAGGACTCGGGGGTCTTCCTGCTGACCTGCACCTTGCCCTTCGTCGCCTTCGGCGTGTTCGGGCTGTACGCGTCGATGCTGCCACTGTTCCTGGACAAGATGGTGCCCTGGCACGGGCCGGTGGTGAGCGGCACGGCGGTGGCGCTGATTCTGTTCGCCTCGTCCGGCTTTCAGCTGCTGGCGCGCCGCGTGCCGGTGCGCTGGACGGGCGTGGCCGGGCTGGTGGCGCTGGCGGCCAGCAACGCCCTGCTGCTGGCCAACCTGCTGGCCGGCTCCACCGTGCTGTTCTTCAGCGGCGTGCTGCTGACGGCGCTGGGCCATGCGCTGACCATGCTGGCGGGCATGACCATGATCAACAAGATCGCCACGGCGCACAACCGCTCGGGCCTGCTGTCGACCTACCTGGTGGTGGGCTACATCGGCTCCATGGCGCCCATGCTGGGCATCGGCTGGATCGCCGATCGCTGGGGCATGAACGTGGCGCTGGCGTGCTTTTGCAGCGCGGTGGTGGCCATGGGCTGCGTAGCCGGGTGGCTGTTCCAGGCCCACCCGCGCACCCGGGGTTGAGCCGGCCCGGCGCGCACACTGCCGGTATGGATAAAAAACGGCTCCAGCGCCCGTCAGTCAAGCGCGAGCAGCTATCAAAAACAAAGCAAACGCCCCGCGCAGACGGCAAGCCTGCGCGGGGCGTGAGGGGGCGCCGGCCAGGGCGCCCGCGGGTGGCTGCCGGCGTGCTTACAGCACCTCGAACACCCCGGCCGCGCCCATACCGCCGCCGATGCACATGGTCACGCACACGCGCTTGGCACCGCGGCGCTTGCCTTCGATGAGGGCGTGGCCCGTCAGGCGCTGACCCGACACGCCGTAGGGGTGGCCCAGGGCAATGGCGCCGCCATTCACGTTCAGGCGGTCGGCGGGAATGCCCAGCTTGTCGCGGCAGTACAGCACCTGCACGGCAAAGGCTTCGTTCAGCTCCCACAGGTCGATGTCCTGCACCGAGAGGCCCAGCTTCTTGAGCACCTTGGGCACGGCGAAGACCGGGCCGATGCCCATCTCGTCAGGCTCGCAGCCGGCCACGGCAAAGCCCAGGAAGCGGCCCAGGGGCTTCAGGTTGTTGCGCGCGGCGTAGTCCTCGCCCACCACCACGCAGGCGCCGGCACCGTCTGAAAATTGGCTGGCGTTGCCGGCCGCGACCACGCCGCCGGGCAGTGCGGGGCGGATTGCGCTGATGCCTTCCTTGGTCGTGCCTTCGCGCGTGCCTTCGTCCTTGGAGACGGTGACTTCCTTGGTGATCAGGCCGCGCACCTTGTCGGCCACGCCGGCGATGACGGTGATGGGCGCGATCTCGTCGTCGAACTTGCCGGCGGCCTGGGCGGCGCAGGCCTTTTGCTGGCTGGCGGCGCCGTACTCGTCCATGGCGTCGCGGCCAATGCCGTAGCGCTTGGCGACCTGTTCGGCGGTCTGCAGCATGCTCCAGTAGATCTCGGGCTTCTTCTTGGCCAGAGCCAGGTCCTGGATCATGTGCAGGTTCATCTCCTGCTGCACGCAGGAGATGCTCTCCACGCCGCCCGCCACGTACACGTCGCCCTCGCCGGCAATGATGCGCTGCGCGGCGGTGGCGATGGTCTGCAGGCCGGACGAGCAGAAGCGGTTAATGGTCATGCCCGAGGTGGTCACGGGCAGGTCGGCCATCAGCGCGATCTGGCGCGCGATGTTCATGCCGGTGGCGCCTTCGGGGTTGGCGCAGCCCATGATGACGTCATCGACGGCGGCCGGGTCGATGCCGGCGCGCTGCACGGCAGCGCGCACGGCGTGCCCGCCCAGCGTGGCGCCATGGGTCATGTTGAACGAGCCCTTCCAGCTCTTGGCGAGCGGTGTGCGGGCGGTGGAAACGATCACTGCGGATGTCATGTGCGAACTTCCTTGCAAATCTGGTCGAGGGGTGCAACGCAATGCGTTTCGTCAAAAGCCCTTGCCTTCGGCCACCAGGCGCTCGATGAGCGGCGCCGGCTGCCAGAAGCTGGCGTCGTCCTGCGGGTTCTGGGCAAAGCGCTTCATGGCCTGGGCGACGCTGAACAGGCCGACCTCGTTGGCATAGTTCAGCGGGCCGCCGCGGTGCACCGGGAAGCCGTAGCCGAAGATGTAGACCACGTCGATGTCGCTGGCCTTGTTGGCAATGCCTTCTTCCAGGATGTGCGCGGCCTCGTTGACCAGCGAATACACCAGGCGCTGCACGATCTCCTCGTCGGAGATCTTGCGCGGCGTGATGCCGAGCGACTGGCGGTGCTCGGCCACCATCTGCTCGACCTCGGCGTTGGGGATGGCGTCGCGCTTGCCGGCCACGTAGTCGTACCAGCCCTTGCCCACCTTCTGGCCGAAGCGGCCGCGCTCGCACAGCAGGTCGGCCGTCTTGCTGTACTTCATGCCCGGCTTCTCGACGGCGCGGCGCTTGCGGATCGCCCAGCCGATGTCGTTGCCGGCCAGGTCGCCCATGCGGAACGGGCCCATGGCGAAGCCGAACTTCTCGATGGCCTTGTCCACTTGGCTAGGAGTGCAGCCTTCGTCCAGCAAGAAGCCCGCCTGGCGGCCGTACTGCTCGATCATGCGGTTGCCGATGAAGCCGTCGCACACGCCGGAGACCACGGCCGTCTTCTTGATCTTCTTGGCCACGGCCATGACGGTGGCCAGCACGTCGTGGGCCGTCGCGTCGCCGCGCACCACCTCCAGCAGCTTCATCACGTTGGCCGGGCTGAAGAAGTGCAGGCCCACCACATCCTGCGGACGCTTGGTGAAGCTGGCGATCTGGTTCAGGTCCAGCGTGGAGGTGTTGGAGGCCAGGATGGCGCCGGGCTTCATGACCTCGTCGAGCTTCTTGAAGACCTGCTCCTTCACGCCCATGTCCTCGAACACGGCCTCGATCACCAGGTCGGCGTCCTTCAGATCGGCGTAGTCCAGCGTGGTGGTCAGCAGGGCCATGCGCTGGTCGTACTTGTCCTGCTTCAGCTTGCCCTTCTTGACCTGCGCCTCGTAGTTCTTGCGCATGGTGCCCACGCCGCGCTCCAGGGCCTCCTGCTTGGTCTCGAGCATCACCACGGGGATGCCGGCGTTCAGGAAGTTCATGGCGATGCCGCCACCCATGGTGCCGGCACCGATGACGGCGACCTTCTTCACGTCGCGCTTGCGCGTGTCGGCCGGCACGTCCGGGATCTTGCTGGCGGCGCGCTCGGCGAAGAACAGGTGGCGCAGCGCGCGCGACTCGGCCGTCCACATCAGGTTGATGAACCGCTCGCGCTCACGGGCCAGGCCATCGTCGAACTTCTTGTTCTTGGTGGCGGCCTCGACGGCGTCCACGCACTTGGCAGGCGCGGGGAAGTTCTTGGCCATGCCCTTGACCATGTTGCGCGCAAACTGGAAGTACGCGTCGCCCTGCGGATGCTTGCAGGGCAGGTTGCGCACCAGCGGCAGCGGACGGGTGTCGGCCACGCTCCTGGCAAAGGCCAGGGCTTCCTCGGCCAGGCTCTCGGGCGAGGCGGCCAGCTTGTCGAACAGCTTCTGGCCGGGCACGGAGGCAATGAACTCGCTCTTTACGGCCTCGCCGCTGACGATCATGTTCAGCGCGGCTTCCACGCCGATCACGCGCGGCAGGCGCTGCGTGCCGCCGGCGCCAGGCAGCAGGCCCAGCTTGACCTCGGGCAGCGCCACACTGCAGCCGGGCGCGGCCACGCGGTAGTGGCAACCCAGGGCCAGCTCCAGCCCGCCGCCCATGCAGACGCTGTGAATGGCCGCGATGACCGGCTTGGCCGACTGCTCGATGGCGGCGATCACGGTGTGCAAATTGGGCTCGGCCAGCGACTTGTCAGTGCCGAACTCCTTGATGTCCGCGCCGCCGGAGAAGGCACCGCCGGCGCCGGTGATGACGATGGCCTTCACGCCGGCATCGGCCTGGGCCTTGCCCAGCCCGTCGACGATGCCCTGCCGCGTGGCCAGGCCCAGTCCGTTGACCGGCGGGTTGTTCAGTGTGATCACGGCCACGTCGCCGTGGACCTGGTATTCAGCGCTCATGCGGGCTTTCCTTCGCGGTTGAGGGAGGGGAAAAGTACGGTCGTGCGTTTTTCATTGTAGGCAGAGACCGACGATTCGCCGCATGCGCTTTGTCCCCGGTGGGACAAGCGCGCCGCGCAGGATGGGAGGGCCCTACCCCCGTTTTTTCAAGCGGCGTCCGGCTGGCGCTCCGGCGCCGCCTGCTGGAAGGCTGGCAGCTCCTCACACGCGGCCACGATGCGGGCGATGGTGGGGTAGCCGTCCAAAGGGCAGTTGAAGCGCCGGGCGTTGTAGACCTGGGGCACCAGGCAGCAGTCGGCCAGGCCAGGCGTGTCGCCGTGGCAGTAGCGGCCGGTGGCGCTGCTGGCGGTCAGCGACTGCTCCAGCGCCGATAGGCCCACGGCCACCCAGTGGGCGTACCAGGCGTTCTTGGCCTCGTCATCCACGCCCAGGGTGTGCTTGAGGTAGGCCAGCACGCGCAGGTTGTTCAGCGGGTGCAGGTCGCAGGCGATGGACTGGGCCAGCGCACGCACGCGGGAGCGGCCCAGGGGGTCCTGCGGCAGCAGGGGCGCGCCGCCGTGGGTTTCATCGAGGTACTCAATGATGGCCAGCGACTGCGTCAGCACGGCGGCGCCTTCGCCTTCGCCATCCTGCAGTGCCGGCACCAGCTCCTGGGGGTTGGTGGCGCGGTAGGCGGCGCTGTGCTGCTGGCCGCCGCCCTGCAGCAGGTGCACGGGCACGGTTTCCCAGGCCAGGCCCTTCAGGCCCAGAGCGATGCGCACGCGGTAGGCGGCGGAGCTGCGGAAGTAGGAATACAGCTTGATGGTCATCGCACTCGTCCTGCTCAGGCCGCGCTGGCGGTGTCGACCTGGTTTTCGATGGTGCCGAAGATGCTGCGGCCCTGCCCGTCCAGCATTTCGATGCGCACCACGTCGCCGTGGCGCATGAAGGGTGTGGCGGGCTTGCCCTGCTCGATGGTTTCGTAGGTGCGCACCTCCGCCAGGCAGCAGTAGCCCACGCCGCCATTGGCGATCGACGAGCCCCACAGGTTGCCCTGCTTGTTCGACACCGTGCCCGAGCCGATGATGGAGCCGGCGCACAGGGTGCGCGTCTTGGCCACGTGGGCCACCAGCTGGCCGAAGTCGAACGTCATGTCCACACCGGCGTTGGGTTTGCCGAACAGTTCGCCGTTCAGGTGCACCTGCAGCGGCAGATGCACCTTGGCGCCCTGCCAGGCATCCCCCAGCTCGTCGGGCGTGACGGCCACGGGGCTGAAGGCGCTAGCGGGCTTGCTCTGGAAGAAGCCGAACCCCTTGGCCAGCTCGCCCGGGATCAGGTTGCGCAGCGACACGTCGTTGACCAGCATGACCAGGCGGATGGCCTGAGCCGCCTGCTCAGGGCTGGCGCCCATGGGCACGTCGCCGGTGACAACCGTCACCTCGGCCTCGAAGTCGATGCCCCACTCCTCGCGCGCCACCACCGCGCCGCGCGGCGGGATGAAGCCGTCGCTGCCGCCCTGGTACATCAGCGGGTCGGTGTAGAAGCTGGCCGGCACCTCGGCGCCGCGGGCGCGGCGCACCAGCTCGACGTGGTTGATGTAGGCCGAGCCGTCGGCCCACTGCCAGGTGCGCGGCAGCGGCGAGTGGCAGGCAGCCTGGTCGAAGGCCTCGCCCTGGTCGGCGCCGCTGTTCAGCGCATCGTAGACCTGGCGCAGCTGCGGCTCGGCGCGCTCCCAGTCGTCCATGGCGGCCAGCAGCGTGGGGGCAATGGCCGGCACGGCGCGGCAGCGCGCCAGATCACGGCTGACGACGACCAGGGTGCCGTCACGGCCGCCTTGTTGCAGGGTGGCAAGTTTCATGGTGCTGTCCGTCCGTAGTTCTTTTAAGGGTCAAAAAGGGCTGCAGCCCGCGCCATTCAAGCGCGGGCCGCTATCAAAACCGCAGTACGGGCGCGTGTCAGCCCTTCAGGCTGCCGTCGTGCATCCAGGCGGCATGCTTGGGCGCCTTCTTGGTGGCGGCCCATTCGTTGAGCATGTCCCACTTCACCTCGTCGAGCTTGCGGTTCATCTCGTCAGTGGCCGTGTCCACGGCCAGCTCCAGCCGGTGGCCGCTGGGGTCGCGGAAGTAGATGGAGCGGAAGATGGTGTGCTCGGTCGGGCCCACGACCTGGATGCCGTCGGCCTCCAGCCTGGCCTTCACCTGCATCATGATCTCCTCGGACTCCACCTTCAGCGCCAGGTGCTGCGTCCACGCGGGGGTGTTGGCGTCGGCGGGGCTGAGCATCTCGGCCTTGGTCGGCAACTCGAAGAACGCCAGCACGTTGCCGCCGCCGGCGTCCATGAAGATGTGCATGTAGGGGTCGGGCTCCTTGGTGGAGGGCACCTCGTCCTCGGCGATCGCCAGGATGAACTTCATGTCGAGGTACTTCTGGTACCACTCCACGGTTTGCTTGGCGTCCTTGCAGCGGTAGGCAACGTGGTGGATGCGCTGGATCAGGCTCATGGCGGTCGGTCTCCTGGGTCGGGTGGAATGCGATCAGCAGGATGTATTACAGCCCCGGCGATTTATCATGGCAAACGAATTTTCGTAATCTATTTATCAGACCATCTCATGAATGTGACGCTACGCCAGCTCCAGGCCTTCGTGGCCGTGGCCGACACCGGCAGCTTCACGCTGGCGGCCGAGCGCCTCTTTGTCACTCAGTCGGCGCTGAGCGCGCTGATCAAGGAGCTGGAGCAGTCCCTGGGTCTGCGCCTGTTCGACCGCAGCACGCGCCGGCTGCGCCTGTCGGCCACGGGCGCCGAGCTGTACCCGCAGATCGACAAGATCCTGCACGATCTGGGCGGCGTGATCAGCGAGGTGGGCAACTTGAAGGAGCTGCAACGCGGCAGCGTGCGTGTGGCCGTGCCGCAGCTGCTGGCCTGCACGCTGCTGCCGGGCCTGATGGCGCAGTTTCGCCAGCTGCACCCCGGCGTGCATCTGCGCCTGGTGGACTGCGGCGTGGAGAGCGTGACGGCGCGCGTCTTCTCCGGTGAGGTGGACATTGGCGTGGGCCCGGAGCGCGAGGCCAATTCCGACATCGCCGCGGCGCAGCTGTTTCGCCTGCCCTTCATGGTGGTGCTGCCGCCCGGCCACGCGCTGGCGCGGCGCCGGCGGCTGCGCTGGGACGACCTGAGCGGCCAGCCCCTGATCACCCTGCAGGGCCAGTTCACCGAGCTGCTGGTGAGCGATGTGGGCGAGGCCGCGCGCGGGCTGAACAAGGAGGCCTTCACCCAGGTGACCTTCATGACCACGGCCCTGGCGCTGGTGCGCGCCGGCCTCGGCATCACCCTGTGCGTGCCCTACGCGCGGGCGCTGGTGGAGCAGCACGGCCTGGTCATGCGGCCCATCGGCACACCGGTGGTGGAGCGCAGCTTCTGGGCCTTCACGCGCCGCGGGCGCTCGCTGTCGCCGGCGGCGCAGAAGTTCCTGGACTTCCTGCATGAGCGCCTGCAGCAGCCCGAGGCGTTCCGCTGACGCTCATCTTTCAATAGCTTCCCGCGCTTGTCTGGCGCGCGTTATAAGCCTTTCTTATATAAAAAAAAGACCTAGACCTCCAGCCACTCCTTGCGCACGTGGCTGTCGGCCCGCAGCGCGTCGGGCGTGCCCGAGAACACGATGCTGCCGTGGCCCATGACCAGCGCCCTGTCGGAAATGGTCATGGCAATCGTCAACTTCTGCTCGATCAGCAGCACCGAGATGCCCTTGTCCTTGAGGCGGATGAGGTACTCGCCCACCAGTTCCACGATCTTCGGCGCCAGGCCTTCCGTGGGCTCGTCGATGATGATCAGGTCGGGGTCGCCCATCAGCGTGCGGCACAGGGTCAGCATCTGCTGCTCGCCGCCGGACATGACGCCGGCCTCGATGTTGCGCCGCTCCTTCAGGCGCGGGAACATGTCGTACATGTCGTCGAACGACCAGCGGCTGCCGCGGCCGTTGCCCTTCTGGCCCAGCAGCAGGTTCTGGTGCACCGTCAGGTTGGGAAAGACGTCGCGACTCTCGGGCACGTAGCCCAGCCCCAGGTGGGCGATCTCGTAGGCCTTGCGACCCTTCAGGGGTGCGCCCTTCCACTCGATACCGCCCTCCCAGTCCACCAGGCCCATGACGGCCTTGGCGGCGGTGGAGCGGCCGGAGCCGTTGCGCCCCAGCAGCGCGACGATCTCGCCCGGCCGCACGTCGAAGTTGACGCCGTGCAGCACGTGGCTCTTGCCGTAGTAGGCGTGCAGGTTCTCGATCTTCAGCATGTTGTATCAATGTCCCTCGGCCTGCTGCGATGCGATGACGGAGCCCAGATAGGCCTCCTGCACGCGCTGGTTGGCGCGTACCTTCTCGGGCGTGTCGAAGGCGATGACCTCGCCGTAGACGACCACGGCGATGCGGTCGGCCAGGCCGAAGACCACGCCCATGTCGTGCTCCACGGTCAGCAGGGTGCGGCCCTCGGTCACCTCGCGGATCAGGTTGATGAAGCGCCCCGTCTCGCTGGTGCTCATGCCCGCCGTAGGTTCGTCCAGCAGGATGACGCTGGCGCCGCCGGCGATGGTGATGCCGATCTCCAGCGCGCGCTGCTCGGCATAGGTCAGGTTCATGGCCAACACGTCGCGCTTGTCCTGCAGCTTGATCATCTCCATGAGCTGCGTGGCGCGCTCGTTGGCGTCCTGCAGGCGCGACAGGAAACGCCAGAAGGCGTAGCGGTAGCCCAGGCTCCACAGCACGCCGCAGCGCAGGTTCTCGAACACCGAAAGCCGGGGAAAGATGTTGGTGATCTGGAAGCTGCGCGACAGCCCCATGCGGTTGATCTCGAAGGGCTGCTTGCCGTCGATGCGCGCACCGTGCAGCAGCACTTCGCCGCTGGTGGGGGCAAAGCGCCCGCTGATCAGGTTGAACAGCGTGGACTTGCCCGCGCCGTTGGGGCCGATGATGGCCACGCGCTCGCCGGCCTTCACGGCCAGGTTGGCGCCGCGGATGATCTCGGTCCGGCCGAAACTCTTGCGCAGGTCGCGCAGCTCCAGGGCGCAGGCCGGTGCCGCGCCGCCGTGAGGGTTGGTCGTCGTCGTCATGCGGCCTCCACGCGCTTCTTGGTCTGCAGCTCGATCTCCTCCTGGATGGCGCCCCAGCGCCGGGCGAACCGGCGCCTCAGCCACTCCAGGCCGACCAGCCCCACGCCGCACACCGCGGCCGCGGCCGCCCAGGTGGCGGCGCTGCGCACGTTCAGCTGCAGGCCCAGGAAGGGCAGCTCGTCGCCCATGGCGGCGTTCAGCTGAAGGTGGTAGGTCATCTCCACCATGGCGGCGGCGCCCAGCACCGCGATGAGCCCGAACACGGCCAGGCCCAGGTACAGCCAGCCCAGCTGGCCCAGCCGCTTGAAGCGGGCCACGCGCACGTTCATCATGATCAGGCTGGCGATGCCGCCGGGCGCGTACATGACCATCAGCAGGAAGGCGAGGCCCAGGTACAGCAGCCAGGCCTTGGACAGCTCGGACAGCAGTACCGAGGCGAACACCAGCAGCACCGCGCCGATGATGGGCCCGAAGAAGAAGCCCGCCCCGCCCAGGAAGGTGAACAGCAGGTACGAGCCCGAGCGCATGATGCTCACGCTGTCCGCGCCGGTGACGATCTCGAAGTTGATGGCCGCCAGCGCCCCGCCCACCCCGGCGAAAAAGCCCGAGATGATGAAGGCGAAGTAGCGTACGCGCTGGGTGTTGTAGCCGATGAACTCCACGCGCTCGGGGTTGTCGCGCACCGCGTTGAGGATGCGCCCCAGCGGCGTGCCGGTGAAGGCGAACATCAGCGCCGTACAAACGAAGCAGTACACCGCGATCAGGTAGTACACCTGGATGGCCGGCCCGAAGGTGATGCCCATGAAGCCCTGGCCGTACACCCGGTCGGTGGTGATGCCGCCTTCGCCGCCGAAGAATTCCGGGAACATCAGCGCCATGGAGGCCACCAGCTCGCCGATGCCCAAGGTGATCATGGCAAACGTCGTACCCGACTTCTTGGTGGTGACGAAGCCCAGCACGATGGCGAAGAAGGCGCCGGCCAGCCCACCGACGACGGGCATCAGCACCAGCGGAATGGGCAGCTCGCCCTTGCCCGCCATGTTCATGGCGTGGATGGTGATGAACGAGCCCAGACCGGTGTAGACGGCGTGGCCGAAGCTCAGCATGCCGCCCTGCCCCAACAGGATGTTGTAGGACAGGCAGATGATGATCAGATAACCGATCTGGCTGAGCATGGTCAGCGCCAGGCTGCTGGTGAAGACGTAGGGCGCCACGATCAGCGCCAGCGCGAACAGCGCCCAGATCGTGATGCGCCCGGCGTTCAGCGGCCCGGCGCGGCGGTGGCCGCCAGCGCTGCTGGCGGCGGGGGTGGAGGAGGAAGGCACGGCAGCATTCATGGTGTCAATCCTCTCGCGTGCCCAGCAGTCCGCGGGGGCGGAAGATCAGGATCAGGACGAGGAACAGGTAGGGCAGGATGGGCGCGACCTGCGAGATGGTGAGCTTGAGCAGCGGCCAGCCGAAGGTCCCTTCTCCCACGGTGATTCCCAGGCCTGCCAGCGCGCTGGCGGTGGAGTAGTCGAGCGCCACGGCGAAGGTCTGCACGATGCCGATGAGCAGCGAGGCCAGGAAGGCCCCGGCCAGCGAGCCCATGCCGCCCACCACCACCACCACGAAGATGATGGAGCCCACCGACGCGGCCATGGCCGGCTCGGTGATGTAGGTGTTGCCGCCGATGACGCCGGCCAGGCCGGCCAGCGCACAGCCGCCGCCAAAGACCAGCATGAACACGCGCGGCACGTTGTGGCCCAGCGCCTCGACCATGTGCGGGTGCTTGAGCGCCGCCTGGATCACCAGGCCGATGCGCGTGCGCGTAAGCAGCAGCCACACCGACAGCAGCATCAGCACGGCCACCAGCATGATGAACGAGCGCGACTTGGGAAATTGCGTGCCGTACAGCGTGAACAGCGGCCCCTGCAGCGCGGGCGGCAGGCCGTAGGGCACGGTGGAGCGGCCCCAGAGCAGCTGCACCACCTCCAGGATCAGGTAGGACAGGCCAAAGGTGACCAGCAGCTCGGGCACATGGCCGAACTTGTGCACCCGCCGCAGGCTGTAGCGCTCGAACGCCGCACCCAGGCCGCCCACCAGCAGCGGCGCCAGGATGAGCGCGGGCCAGAAGCCCAGCACGCCCGACAGGGTGTAGGCAAAGTAGGCGCCCAGCATGTAGAAGCTCGTGTGGGCGAAGTTGAGCACGCCCATCATGCTGAAGATCAGGGTGAGCCCCGAGCTCAGCATGAACAGCAGCAGCCCGTAGCTGATGCCGTTGAGCAGGGAGATCACGAAAAACTCAAGATTCATCGAAGACCCGCACCGAAGGGATGAAGAAAGCCGGAGTGAAAAAAAGGCCCGAGCGCGCTCGGGCCCTCAAGGTCGTCCCGGAACCGATCAGGACGGACGCTTCATCTGGCAGGAAGTGGGCGTGCTGGACACGTAGGGCTCGTAGTACTTGACCGGCACGAAGGTGTAGCCCGTGTTCTCGGCGTCATAGGGATACTTGCCACCGGCCTTCTCCCAGCGGGTGATGAACAGGCCCTGCTGCAGCTGGTGGTCGCTCTTGCGCATCTCCACCTCGCCGTTGAAGCTGTTGAACTTCATGCCTTCCATGACCTTGGCGACCTTGGCCGGGTCGGTGGAGCCGGCCTTGGTGAAGGCGGCGTCCAGCATCGTGAAGCCGTGGTAGACGGCCGCCGTGTACATGTCGTCGTTGAACTTCTTCTTGTAGTCGGCCACCAGCTGCTGAATGCGGCCTGGCATGTTCAGGTGGCTGTAGGAGACCATGTACACGCGCTTGTCGGCAGCGGCGCCCATGGCCGTGGGGCTGCCCGTGACGCCGCCGTAGTAGGTGTAGAAGTTGACGTTGTTCAGGCCCGCGTCGTTGGCGGCCTTGATCAGCAGCGCCAGGTCCGAGCCCCAGTTGCCGGTGATGACCGTATCGGCGCCGGACTGCTTGATCTTGGCGATGTAGGGCGCGAAGTCGCGCACCTGCGCCAGCGGGGCGAAGTCGTCGCCCACGATCTCCACGTCCGGGCGCTTTTGCTTGAGCATCTCCTTGGCGTACTTGGAGACCTGCTGGCCGTGCGAATAGTTCTGGTTGATCAGGTAGACCTTCTTGACCTCGGGATGGTCCTTCATGAAGGTGGTGATCGCCTCCATCTTCATGGAGGTGTCGGCGTCCAGGCGGAAGTGCCAGTAGCTGCACTTGCTGTTGGTGAGGTCGGGGTCCACGGCGGCGTAGTTCAGGTACACCACTTCCTTGCCGGGGTTGCGCGAGTTGTGCTTTTCCAGCGCGTCCATGATGGCCAGCGCCGGGCCCGAGCCGTTGCCCTGCACCACGTAGCGCGCTCCCTGGTCCATGGCCGAGCGCAGGGCGCTGGTGGTCTCCTGCGGGCTGAGCTTGTTGTCGATGCCGATGATCTCGAACTTCACACCCGAGGTGTTCTTCTTGCTGAACTCCTCGGCCAGGAACTGCCAAGTCTTGAGCTGGTTGGTGCCCACCGCCGCCATCAGGCCCGACAGCGGGTCGAGCCAGGCGATCTTCACGGTCTCACCTTTTTGGGCAAAAGCGCCGCCAGCGCAAGCCAGCAAAGTGCCGGCAGCTACCATTTTCATAGTGAAATTCATGAACTTGTCTCCTTGTATGTTCGGCGGTCAGGGGAATGAGGCCAGCGTACAAGCTTGATCCCCACCCCCCTTCAGGGATTGCCCCTAGGGTCTATCGCCCAGGTGACTTTCGCGCGGCGTTGTCCGTCACAGGCCGGGCAGGCGGTAGTCGGCCAGCTGCTCGCGCAGGCGGGTCTTGAGCATCTTGCCGGTGGCACCCAGCGGGATGGCATCGACAAACACCACGTCGTCGGGGATCTGCCACTTGGCCGTCTTGCCCTCGTAGAAGGCCAGCAGCTCCTCGCGCGTCACCTCGGAGCCGGGCTTCTTCATCACCGCGACGATGGGTCGCTCGTCCCACTTGGGGTGCGGCATGCCGATGCAGGCGGCCATGGCCACGGCCGGGTGGGCCATGGCGATGTTCTCGATGTCGATGGAGCTGATCCACTCGCCGCCGGACTTGATCACGTCCTTGCTGCGGTCGGTGATGTGCATGAAGCCGTCCGCGTCGATGGTGGCCACGTCGCCGGTCGGGAACCATCCCTGGCCCAGCTCGTCCTTGACCAGCGGGCTGGCGCCCTTGTAGTAGGAGTCCAGGATCCAGGGGCCGCGCACCAGCAGGTCGCCGTAGGTCTTGCCGTCCCAGGGCTGCTCGCGGCCCTCGCCGTCGACAATCTTCATATCGACGCCGTAGATGGCGCGGCCCTGCTTTTGCAGGATCTTCATCTGCTCATCCTTGGGCAGCTGCAGGTGCTTGTTCTTGAGCGTGCACAGCGTGCCCAGCGGGCTCATCTCCGTCATGCCCCAAGCGTGCAGCACCTCCACGCCGAACTCGTCCTGGAAGGCGGTGATCATGGCCGGCGGGCAGGCCGAGCCGCCGATCACCGTGCGCTTCAGGGTCGAGAACTTGAGGCCCGCCGGGCGCATGTGGCCCAGCAGCATCTGCCACACCGTGGGCACGCCGGCGGCGTAGGTCACGCCCTCGGTCTCCATCAGCTCATAGATGGACTTACCGTCCATGGCCGGGCCGGGGAAGACCAGCTTGCAGCCCGTGAGCGCGGCCGAGTACGGAATGCCCCAGGCGTTGACGTGGAACATGGGCACCACCGGCAGCACGGCGTCGCGCGCGGACAGGCACATCACGTCCGGCAGGGCCGCGGCGTAGGCGTGCAGCACCGTGGAGCGGTGGCTGTACAGCGCGGCCTTGGGATTGCCCGTGGTGCCGCTGGTGTAGCACATGCTCGACGCGGTGTTCTCGTCGAACTGCGGCCAGGCGTACTGGTCGGAGGCGCCGGCGATCCAGGCCTCGTAGCTCTCCAGGCCGGGGATGCCGCTGTCCTGCGGCAGCTTGTCGGCGTCGCACAGCGCCACCCACTTCTTGACCGTGGGGCACTTGGCGTGCACCGCCTGCACCAGCGGCAGGAAGGTGGTGTCAAAGCACAGCACCTGGTCCTCGGCGTGGTTGATGATCCAGGCGATCTGCTCGGGGTGCAGGCGCGGGTTGATGGTGTGCAGCACACGGCCGGAGCCGGACACGCCGAAGTACATCTCCATGTGGCGGTAGCCGTTCCAGGCCAGCGAGGCCACGCGGTCGCCCGAGGCCAGGCCCATGCCGTCCAGCACGTTGGCCAGCTGGCGCGAGCGGCGCGCCAGGTCGCGGTACGTGTAGCGGTGGATGTCGCCTTCCACGCGGCGCGAGACAATCTCCCCATCGCCGTGGTGCCTCTCGGCAAAGGTGATCAACGACGAAATCAGCAGCGGTTGGCTCTGCATCAGGCCCAGCATGGGAGTCTCCTTGGAAAGCGGGTGCGAAAAAACAACCGCAGCATCGTAGCGGCGAAAAACCCCGTCTCTGTCGCGCGCCTGTCAGGACAAGCCCCGAGTCCAAGGCCTTGCCCGGGGCGGGTGATTAGGGGCGGCGCGGACAATCCCCCGCATGACCGGACCTCTCCCCGCCCGCGACGCCCTGCGCTCGCCGTGGCAGCCCCAGTGGCAGCCCGGCTTCATGCAGCTGGGCCCTGCCTTCGGCCGCGAACTGCCGCCCCGGCCCCTGCCCGAGCCCTACTGGGTGGGCACCAACGCCAGCGCCGCCTCCCTGCTCGGCCTGCCGGACGGCTGGCAGCAATCCCCCGCCCTGCTGCAGGCCTTTACCGGCAACGCGCTGCTGCCGGGCAGCACGCCCATGGCCAGCGTCTACAGCGGCCACCAGTTCGGCGTGTGGGCCGGGCAGCTGGGCGACGGCCGGGCGCTGCTGTTGGGCGAGACAGCCGGGCAGGAAGTGCAGCTCAAGGGCAGCGGGCTCACGCCGTATTCGCGCATGGGCGACGGCCGCGCCGTGCTGCGCTCGTCCATCCGAGAATTCCTGTGCAGCGAGGCCATGCACGGCCTCGGCATTCCCACCACACGGGCACTCTGCGTGACGGGCTCTCCCCAGCTGGTGCAGCGCGAGCAGCTGGAAACGGCCGCCGTGGTCACGCGGCTGGCGCCCAGCTTCGTGCGCTTCGGCCACTTCGAGCACTTCGCGGCCCGCCGCCAGCCGGCCGAGCTGCGCCAGCTGGCCGACTACGTCATCAGCCGCTACTACCCCGAATGCCAGGGAGCGACCGAGGCCGGCAGCCGCCAGCAGTACGCCGCCTTCCTGCAGGCCGTGAGCGAGCGCACCGCGCGGCTGCTGGCGCACTGGCAGGCGGTGGGCTTTTGCCACGGCGTGATGAACACGGACAACATGAGCATCCTGGGCCTGACGCTGGACTACGGGCCCTTTCAGTTCATGGACGCGTTCGACCCCGGCCACATCTGCAACCACAGCGACCACCAGGGCCGCTATGCCTTCGACCGCCAGCCCTCCGTGGCCTGGTGGAATCTGCACTGCCTGGCCCAGGCGCTGATGCCGCTGATCGACGACGCGCAGGCGGCCGAAGAGGCACTGGAGAGCTACGAGGCGGTGTTCGGCGATGCCTTCCTGGCGCTGATGCGCGCCAAGCTGGGCCTGCGCACCCCGCGCGAAGGCGACGCGACGCTGGTGCAGCAGCTGCTGGTGCTGCTGGCCGCGGGCCGCGTGGACTGGACCATCTTCTGGCGCCGCCTGTCGCATGCGGTGGGCCCAGGCGACTTCGCCGAGGTGCGCGACCTGTTCATCGACCGCGCCGGCTTCGATGCCTGGCTGCTACCGTATCAGGAGCTGCTTGCGCAGGAGGGACGGGCGTTGGCGGCCGATTTGATGCTGAAAACCAACCCCAAGTTCGTGCTGCGCAACCACCTGGCCGAGCAGGCCATCGCCGAGGCGAAACTTGGCCGCTTCGATGAACTCCAACTGCTGCAGACGCTGCTGGCGCGCCCGTTCGACGAGCATCCGGGCTTTGAGGCCCACGCCGGCTTTCCGCCCGAGTGGGCTTCGCACATCACCATCAGCTGCTCCTCATGACCTACCCCATCCAGAAAACCGACGAACAGTGGCAGGCAGACCTGCAGGCCCGCGGCGCCGAGCCGCGCGCCTTCGAGGTCACGCGCCGCGCCGCCACGGAGCGCCCTTTCACCGGCAAGTACGAGGCCCACTGGGCCGATGGCAGCTACCACTGCATCTGCTGTGGCGCCAAGCTGTTCGACTCGGGCACCAAGTTCGACGCCGGCTGCGGCTGGCCCAGCTTCTCGCAGGCCGTGCCCGGCGCCATCCGCGAGATCCGTGACACCAGCCACGGCATGGTGCGCACCGAGACGGTGTGTGCACAATGCGGCGCGCACCTGGGCCACGTCTTTCCCGACGGCCCGGCCCCCACCGGGCTGCGCTACTGCATGAACTCCGCCTCGCTCGACTTCGAGCCGCCCGCGACGTGATCCCATGAAACTGCTGATCGACTTCTTCCCCATCATCCTGTTCTTCGCGGCCTTCAAACTGTGGGGCATCTACGCGGCTACGGGCGTGGCCATCGCCGCCACCATCGTGCAGATCGCCTACATCCGCCTGCGCCACGGCAAGGTCGAGCCCATGCAGTGGCTCTCCCTGGGCGTGATCGTGTTGTTCGGCGGCGCCACGCTGCTGGCGCACAGCGAGACCTTCATCAAGTGGAAGCCCACGGTGCTGTACTGGCTGATGGGCGGCACGCTGCTGCTGGGCCAGCTGGCCTTTCGCAAGAACTTCATCAAGAGCCTGATGGGCGCGCAGATCGAGCTGCCCGACGCCGTCTGGCGCCAGCTCAACTGGGGTTGGGCCGGCTTCTTCACCGCCATGGGCGTGCTCAACCTGTGGGTGGCCTACACCTTCGACACCGACACCTGGGTCAATTTCAAGCTCTTCGGCGGCATCGGGCTCATGATCGCCTTCGTGGTTGCCCAGGCCCTGTACCTGAGCCGCTTCATCAAGGAAGACGAGGCCCATCCCCGGCCTGAGGACGCACAGCCATGACCGAGAACACCACCATTGCCGCAGCGCAGCCCGTTGCCGTGACCGCGCCAGCCATGCAGGCCCACCTGCAGCAGCAGCTGCAGCCCACCTTCCTGGAAGTGCTGGACGAAAGCTGGCAGCACGAAGGCCACGCTGGCGCCAACGGCACGGGCTTCGGCACCCACTTTCGGGTGCGTGTCGCCTCGCCGCTTTTTGCCGGCCAGCGCCGCGTGGCGCAGCATCGCCTTGTGTATGATGCGCTGCGGGTTTTCATCGACGCTGGCGCCCATGCCATCGCCATTGAAACCCTCTGATACAAGGCCCTTTTTCTCAGGCGCCCGCACCCCCTTTCTCATCCGTGGATTCCCAATGAAGCAAAAGCTCCTGTCCGGCCTGGTGGCCGCTGCCATGCTGGGCGCGATGGCCCTGCCTGCCGGTGCGCAGAACATCGCCATCGTCAACGGCAAGGCCGTTCCCAAGGAACGCGCCGAAGCTCTGAAGCAGCAGGTCGAGCGCTCGGGCCGGCCCGTCACGCCGGAGCTGGAAGGCCAGATCAAGGAAGAAGTGATCGCCCGCGAGATCTTCATGCAGGAAGCGCAAAAGCGCGGCCTGGACGCCACCGCCGACTACAAGGCGCAGATGGAGCTGGCCCGCCAGACCATTCTGATCCGCGAGCTGTTCGCCGACTACCAGAAGAACAACCCCGTCACCGACGCCGAGATCCAGGCTGAATACGACAAGTTCGTGGCCGCCAACGCCGGCAAGGAATACAAGGCCAGCCACATCCTGGTCGAGAAGGAAGACGAGGCCAAGGCCATCATCGCGTCGCTCAAGAAGGGCGGCAAGTTCGAGGACATCGCCAAGAAGCAGTCCAAGGACCCGGGCTCCGGCGCCCGCGGCGGCGACCTGGACTGGGCCAGCCCCAGCAGCTACGTGCCCGAGTTCACCGAGGCCCTGGTGAAGCTGGAAAAGGGCAAGACCACGCAGGCGCCCGTCAAGAGCCAGTTCGGCTGGCACGTGATCCGCCTGGACGACGTGCGCGAAGCCCAGCTGCCCAAGCTGGAGGAGGTCAAGCCCCAGGTGGCCCAGCAGCTGCAGCAGCAAAAGCTGATGAAGTTCCAGGAAGATCTGCGCGCCAAGGCCAAGGTCGAATAAGGGACGCTCTGCCCCACCCACCAAAAACGCGGCCCCGGCCGCGTTTTTTGTTGCCTGCAAACCTGCGCATCAGCGCATCAGCGCGCCCCACAGCAGCAGGCCGCCGATCAGCGCCGGCTGGTGCAGCATGTACCAGCTCAGGCTGTAGCGCCCCAGCAGCACCAGCGGCGCGCCCGCTCGCGGCACCGCCCGCGCCAGCGGCTGCGCCGGCCGGGCCAGCAGCCATTTGCCCAGCGCCAGCCCCCACCACATCACGCCCAGCCAGGGAAAGACGGGTACATAGTCCTCGGTGAAGGGCTTGCGGGTGATGAGTCCCAGCCAGTTGAGCCCGCGCGCGTTGAAGGCCTCGGCCAGCGGCGCCAGCGGCCCGCCGAGCACCGCGGCGGCCAGTGGCGGCAGCGCCAATGCCAGCGCGCCCGCCAGCACCAGCCATGCATTGCGCCAGCCAGCCGTGGCGCGCGCCACCAGCAGCATCACCGCCATGCCGTGCAGCACACCGAAATAGATGAAGCTGCGCGGGAACATGACGTACGAGCCCGCCGTCACCAGCAGCGCGCAGCCCGCCACCTGGGCCCAGCGCCGTGCGAAGCGTGCGCGGCCCACGCCGCGCTGCCAAGCCACAGCCTGCCCCAGTCCCGCGCACAGCAGGAACAGGCTGACGATGCTGGTGCGCTGCAGCGTCCAGAACGGATCGCCGCGGAAGTCCTGCAGCCAGTAGCCGTAGTGGCTCAGGTCGAAGCAGAAGTGATAGGCCGTCATCCACACGATGGCCAGGCCGCGCAGCGCGTCCACGCGCTCGAAACGCCCTGCCTTGCGCAACTCTTGCACCCCACCCTCCCCTGGCGCAGCGGCTGCGCCCCTGTTCTTCAAAAACAAAAACCGCCCCAACGGGGCGGCATGCACGGCTGTCCGGAACTACCAATGCCACTGCTCTCCTTTGAAGCAACCCTCAGGGCGGCGGCTCGTGTTCACGCAGGCCTCTGCGACCCGAAGAGACGCTACTGCCCAACGGCGAAGTCGAATTTAGCAGCTGCGCTTGCACCGCCGCTCTCATCCTGGACGGGCCGCCGTGGTTCGCGTGCAAGAGCCCAAACACTCCTTGGGCCGTCGGCAGTGCTGCGGCCAGCTGGGCCAAGCCTGCGTTGGGACGTCGTGTAACACGCCCCTGGCCTGTGGAAGCTGGACCGATTGCTTCAGTGCCGGTCTGTCACCAGCCCGCTGTAGCCCAGGTGGTGCATGCACTCGCGCAGGATTAACAGCATGGCAGCTGCCATCGGCTCCGTCGGCGGATCATCCTGCGCTCGCGGCTGGCCCAGCGCTATCGACGCCAGCCGCTGGAACCTGGCTTCCAGCTGTTCGCGCGTCATTCGCTCACACGCAGCGTGTAGCCCCAGTTGCTCGAACGATACGAGGGCATCAATCACCAGGTCGCCGCGCACGGCCTGTTTCAGGCCCGTGTGGGCCAGCGCATCCTCAACCCAGTCGATGGCCTGCTCGATCTCTCCCGGTGCGGGAGGATCGTGCCGGAACAACCGCGTCGCGATGTTGATCGCCGCGACGTTCAGCACCACAGGGGGCGATGCTCCATCCGAGAGGACGGTACGGTCATCGTCGAAGCGAATGCGGGTCAACGGGCCGGAGCTCACAAGCCCTTCTCCTCGTTCACATCCTGCAGGCGCCGACCGATGACCTGAACCACGCGCGCATCAATGCCGTGGCCAAGGCCTGCAAAGCGGTCCAGTGTTGGGGCAGCTCCCAGGGACCGCAACTCATGTTCAGCCTCCATGGCCAGCCTGACGGGCATCACGTGATCCTGCTCGCCATGCAGCAGATGCACTGCGACATCCTCCGGCTTGATCCGGGCTGGTTGCGCGAAGCGCCCGGCGATCGCGATCACACGGGCAGCGTATCTGGAGGCGCCGCAGAGCTGCGTCGACTCCAGCGCCATGATCGCGCCTTGCGAGAAGCCAAGCAGCGTCGTGCTCTGGGGGCCAACGCCTGTTTCACTCTGCCATGCCCGAATGCGCTCCCGGAACGCGGGCATCGCCGAGGCAACCCGTTCAGGCCGGTTGGCTTCGGTCACACCCTGCACCGAGAACCATTGCCAGCCCCGCCCGAGGGCCGAGCGGTCCGGCGAGCGAACGCTGATGACCCAGGCGTTGAGCCGCTGCGCGGCCAGAGCCTGGCCCAGCGGCGCCAGGTCCTCGGCACTGGACCCCACGCCGTGGAACAGCAGCAGCAACTCTGCGTTATCCGACCTCCGAGGGCGCTGAAGAATCAGATCGGTTTGCATGGTCACCTCGCGTGTTCAGTGGGCAGCGGCGGTCAGGCCGAATGCGTAGGAATCCATGGCCAGCATGCCATGCGCAATGCCACCTTCGATCACCGTGCCGGGCGGGGTGCCGGTGCCGGCATCGGCTGCACCCGCAGCCACCAGGAGGGGCCAGAAGTGCTCAGCGGTCGGGTGTGCCCGGTGGGCATTTGGCGCGTCCTCCAGTGTCCGCAGCAGGCGGGCATTGTCCCCCTGCTCCACGGCTTTACGCACCCAACCCGCGAATGTGGCCACATAGGCTTCGTCCGCACCGTGTGCCGAGCGGAACTCGTACAGGTTGTGAGTGAGGCTGCCGGAACCGATGATCAGCACGCCTTCCTCGGCCAGCGGCGCCAGCGCCTGCCCGAAAGCCCACGCGCGCCGTGCATCCAGCCTCGATGGAAGGGAGACCTGGAACACCGGCACGTCGGCCTGCGGAAACAGGTGCAGCAGGGGCACCCAGGCCCCATGGTCGAGGCCGCGTCGCTCGTCCGCCTGCGCCGGCCAACCCGCCTTTGTCAGTTGCGCGATGGTGCGCTGGGCCAGCTCAGGATGACCTGCAGCCGGATAGCTCAGTTGGTACAAGGCCGGGGCAAACCCGCCGAAGTCGTGAATGGTGGTAGGCCGAGTGGTGGTGCCCACCAGCGGCGTGGGCGTCATCCAGTGCGGCGAGATGATCAGCACCGCCTTCGGACGGGGCAGCGAGCGGCCCAGCTCGGTCAGCCTGGGACCAGCCACACCGGGATCGATGGCGAAGGTGGGTGCACCGTGCGAGATAAACAGAGTGGGCAGGCGTGACATCAGCGTTCTCCGGTAAGGGCGCGGTCGACCGAGAAGCGACCACCACCACTGAACAACAGGGACAGCGAGGCAGCGAACAGGGTCAGTGCGTACTCGTAGCCGCCCTTGTCCACGAAGAAGCCGTTGCCGATATGCACGGCGAAGATGGCAACCAGCATGGCGAAGCCCAGGGCGGCGGCAGCCGGGCGAACCGCCACACCTAGCACCAGGGCCAGGCCGCCGAAGAACTCGGCAGCACCGGCCAGCAGCGCCATCAGAAAGCCGGGGTTCAGCCCCAGGGATCCGAAGAACTGGCCGGTGCCTTCGAGCCCATAGCCACCAAACCAGCCGAAGAGCTTCTGTGCGCCATGGGCGGAGAAGATGATGCCTACGGGAATGCGCAAGGCCAGGGCGCCCGATCCGTTGTCGGTCGCAAGCAGGCGGTGCAGGAATGTGTTGTTCATGATGTGTCCTTGAGTGAAAGCAGCGACTTGCTGCATGGACTCCACTTTAAAGTCCCAAAATGAATAGATAAATAAGATCCAAATGCACTAGTTGTCCCGATATTCGGCATAATCAGCATCATGGATCGATTTCAGGAGATGCGCGTCTTTGTCGCGGTGGTGGACGCCGGCAGCTTTGTTCGGGCGGCTGAAGCGTTGGATCTGTCAAAGACGGCCGTGTCACGACTGGTCAGTGATCTGGAAGCGCGGCTCGGTGTGCGGCTGCTTCACCGAACAACACGCAAGCTGTCGCTCACGCCCGAGGGTGAGCTCTTTCATGAACGTTGCCGGCAACTCGTCGATGGCGTTGCAGAGGCCGAGGCCGAGCTGTCCACCCATGTTGGCCAAGCCATCGGGCAGCTGCGGGTGAACGTGCCGGTCACCTTCGGGCTACTGCATCTTGCACCGCTGTGGCCCGCTTTCATGGCGATGAACCCGAGAGTCACCTTGGACGTGACGCTGTCTGATCGGCTGGTGGACCTGGTCGAGGAAGGCTTCGATGTTGCTGTTCGAATCGCGCGCCTTCAGGCGTCTTCGCTCATCAGCCGCCAGCTGACGTCGACCCGGCTGATCTTGTGTGCTTCACCGCAATATCTGGGCCGTTATGGAGCGCCCAGGCATCCCGCCGAGCTGACGGAACATGCGGTGATCGCATATTCACTCCTGGCCATGGGGGACCAGTGGGAGTTCTCGGGGCCGCAAGGGCAGAAGGAGCCGATACTGGTCAGGGTATCGCCGCGCATGCGCACCAACAGTGGAGACACCTGCGTCGCCGCAGCACTGCAGCACATGGGTCTTGTACTGCAGCCGTCATTCCTGGTAGGGCCCCACATGGAGTCGGGAGCGCTGGTGGAAGTGATGCCAGAGTACCGCTCCATTGAGCTTGGCGTTTACGCGGTGTACCCGAGTCGCCGTCACCTGACGCCCAAGGTTCGTGCGCTGATCGATTTTCTGGCCGATGCATTTCGCATGCGGGCATGGCCTGTGTGAACGCCTTTCATGGTCAACACAATCCAGTGCCGACTCCAGCTGTCCGAGCAGCGATAACCCTTGCATAGCTGCATAGCACCACTCAAGCAGCCCAAAAGCAAAAGCCCCCGGTTCCGCAAGGAACCGAAGGCCTTCATGGTTGGTTGATTCCTGGGGAGGAACCGGACCACCGACAGCAGGATTTTCAACCCTCCTGCCGGCAGCCCCTATCCATACCGGATCAGTGGAACTGCTCCTCTTCCGTCGAGCCCGTCAGTGCCTTCACGCTGGAAGAACCGCCCTGGATCACGGTGGTCACGTCGTCAAAGTAGCCCGCGCCCACTTCCTGCTGGTGGCTCACGAAGGTGTAGCCCTGCTCGCGCGCTGCGAATTCCGGCTCCTGGATCATCTCCACGTAGTGGCGCATGCCTTCGCCGCGTGCGTAGGCGTGGGCGAACTTGAACGTGTTGTACCAATTGCTGTGGATGCCGGCCAGCGTGATGAACTGGTACTTGTAGCCCAGAGCCGAGAGCTCGTCCTGGAAGCGGGCGATGGTGGCGTCGTCCAGGTTCTTCTTCCAGTTGAACGACGGCGAGCAGTTGTACGACAGCAGCTTGCCCGGGCAGGCGGCGTGCACGGCCTGGGCGAATTCGCGGGCGAAGCCCAGATCGGGCGTACCGGTTTCGCACCACACCAGGTCGGCGTAGGGAGCGTAGGCCACGCCGCGGCTGATGGCCTGCTCCAGGCCGTTCTTCACGCGGTAGAAGCCTTCCTGCGTGCGCTCGCCCGTCAGGAACGGCTTGTCGTTGGCATCGTGGTCGCTGGTGATCAGGTTGGCGGCCTCGGCGTCCGTGCGCGCCAGGATCAGCGTGGGCACGCCCATCACGTCGGCGGCGAAGCGTGCGGCGATCAGCTTCTCGCAGGCTTCCTGCGTGGGCACCAGCACCTTGCCGCCCATGTGGCCGCACTTCTTCACGGCAGCCAGCTGGTCTTCGAAGTGCACACCGGCGGCGCCGGCGGCGATCATGTTCTTCATCAGCTCAAAGGCGTTCAGCACGCCGCCGAAGCCGGCTTCGGCGTCAGCCACGATGGGCAGGAAGTAGTCGATGAACTCCTTGTCGCCGGGGTTGATGCCGCGGCCCCACTGGATCTCGTCGGCACGCTTGAAGGTGTTGTTGATGCGACGCACCATGGTCGGCACCGAGTCGTACGCGTACAGCGACTGGTCGGGGTACATGGTCTCGCTGGTGTTGCCGTCAGCGGCCACCTGCCAGCCCGACAGGTACACGGCCTCCAGGCCGGCCTTGGCCTGTTGCATGGCTTGGCCGGCAGTAATGGCACCGAAGGCGTTCACGTAGCCCTTCTTGGCGCCGCCGTTGACCTTCTCCCACAGCTTGGCCGCACCGCGCTGGGCCAGCGTGTACTCGGGCTGCAGGCTGCCGCGCAGGCGCACCACGTCGGCGGCGCTGTAGCCGCGCTTCACGCTCTTCCAACGGGGGTTGTTGGCCCAGTCTTTCTCCAGGGCGGCGACTTGCTGCTCGCGGCTCAGTTGGGCGTTCAGGGAATTGGACATGTGTGCTCTCCAGACAGGGTTGTGTGAGGGGTGTGGCGGTTGGGCCGTTGGGAGAACTTTAAGTCTTCTATAAGACCTGTGCAACCTCTTATGTCTTATATAAGACATAAATTTTTTACTTGAAAAACATAGACTTAGCATCGAATTTTCTCTTTACAAAATCGCTCTTCTTGTAATGAGAAAAATCGCGGCAGTGCAACAAAGTGCACTTCTCGTAATGCAAAAATTTACTCTTGCCATGCGAGATGCCGTTAAGACCATCACGTCACCTGCCGCTCGTGCATGATTCGCGCTTTGCCCACGCTGCCACCACTGCCGTGCACACACCCAGCCGCCCTGTCGCCTATTTTTGCCTGGCCTTGAGCATGTCGCTCGTGGGCAGCTACGTGGCGCTGTCCAAGCCGCTGGCGGCCGCCTTTCCGGTGTTCCTTCTGGCCTGGCTGCGCTTCGGCATTGGCGCGGTGGCCATGGTGGGCTGGCTGCGACGTCCGGCAGACGAGCCTGTCATGACGCGGCAGACCCGCAGCCTGCTGTTCCTGCAGTCGCTGCTGGGCAACTTTTTGTTCACCATCTGCATGATCTATGGCGTCAGCCTGACCAGCGCCACTTCGGCCGGGGTCATCATGGCTTCCATCCCGGCGTGCGTGGCAATCATGAGCTGGCTGTTCCTGCGCGAGCGCGTGGCCCCTCGCACGTGGGTGGCCGTGGCCTGCGCGGTGGCCGGCATCGCCCTGTTCGCGCTATCAAAACCAGAGCTGCCTGCGCAGGCTGCATCAGCGCTAGAAGCCAAAAACACGCCAAACCTGGCCTGGCTGGGCTATGCCCTGCTGGTAGCCGCCTCACTCTGCGAGGGGGCCTATTCCGTGATCGGCAAGAAGCTCACCGGAGCCCTGGGGCCGCGGCGCATCACCTCGCTCATCAACCTGTGGGGCTTTGCGCTGGCCACGCCGCTGGGCCTGTGGTTTGCGCTGCGCTTTGACTTCGGCGCCGTGGCGCCCGGCATGTGGTTGCTGCTGCTGTTCTATGCCCTGGCCGCCTGCGTGTGGACGGTGTGGCTGTGGATGACCGGGCTGAAAGCCGTGCCGGCCGCGCAGGGCGGTGTGTTCACGGTGCTGCTGCCCATCAGCGCGGCGCTGGTGGGCGTGGCGGTGCTGGGCGAGCGTTTCACCGCCATGCAGCTGGTGGCCTTCGGCATCGCTCTGGCCAGCGTGGTGCTGGCCACCCTGCCCTCGCGCCTGGCCTGGCGCGTAGGGCGTGGCAAGCCGGGCTCGGCCTGATGCGGGCGCGGCGCGGCTACAGCGCCCGCTCGCTCACCACGATGCCGTCGGCATCGGCATAGAGCCAGTCGCCCGGGCGCACCCACACGCCTTGCATCAGCACGGCGACGCCCGCCTGCCCCTCGCCGCGCCGCTCGGTCGGCATGGGCACCAGCCCCAAGGCGCGGATGCCGACCTGCGCGGCCGCCAGCTCGGCCACGTCGCGCACGCAGCCGTTCACCACAATGCCGGCCCAGCCGTTGCGCGCGGCGCTGGCGGCCAGGTTACCGCCGATCAGCGCGCGGCGCAGTGATCCGCCGCCGTCCACCACCAGCACGCAGCCCTGGCCGGGCGATTCCACCGCGGCCTTGACCTGCGTGTTGTCCTCGAAACAGCGCACGGTGCGTACCTCGCCGCCGAAGGCCGGCACGCCGCCATAGCTGTGAAAACCGGGCGGCAGCACGCGAAAGCCGTCGCTGCCGTCGCTTTGGCGGTGCGCGTCGCACAGGTCGCAAGTGCTGTGAAGGGAGGCGGGGCCAGTGGTCATGCAAGAGCCTTTCGAAGGGTAGGACACAGGTGCGGCGAGCATTGTCGCCCGCGCCACAGTCGGGTTTTCGCCGGTGAAAAAAGCCGCCGCTCCTTGGAAAGGCGTTTTTTTCCCAGTAGCATCGCCGCTACCAGTGGAGCAGCAGGCGTTCGCTGGTGACTTCTCCATTACTACGAACAAGGACCATCCGACATGGCAACTGCAAAGAACGCATCCGCCGCTCCCGCCAAGAAGCGCACGCCCAACGCCGCCTTCATGAAGCCGCTGACCCCCAGCCCCGCCCTGGCCGCTGTGGTGGGCTCCACGCCCCTGCCGCGCACCGAGATCATCAGCAAGCTGTGGGTCTACATCAAAGAGCACAACCTGCAGGACGCCAGCAACAAGCGCATGATCAACGCCGACGCCAAGCTCAAGGAAGTGTTCGGCAAGCCCCAGGTCTCGATGTTCGAGATGGCCGGCCTGATCGGCAAGCACGTCAAGTAAGGTCTCCACCAGCCGCGCCCGGAAGCTCCGCGCTCCCGGCGGCAAACAGGCCGGCGCCCCAGGCGCCGGTTTTTTTTCGCCCGCGCCATCGGGCGATACGGATTTCACCTGAACGACGGCAGGGACTTGGACAAGAATGCGATGGATTCTCATTTATACTTCGGCATCGTTTCAACCCAAGCCAGCCACGTCTGCCTGCCCCAAGCCATGATCGTCTGTGTCTGCCACCGTGTTTCCGACCGCGAGATTGCACGCCATGCGCGGGCAGGAATGAGCTTTGACGAGATCCAGTTCGAACTCGGCGTTGCCACCCAGTGCGGCCGCTGCGAAGATTGCGCCCGCGACGTCGTGGCGCAATGCTGCTCCAGCCAGCCGGTGGCCGCGCTGCGCAGCGAAGTGGCTCCCGGCCCCAGCCAGCTTGCCCCCCTCCTGCAGGAAGGCAACGCATGCAAGTCCTCATCCCTCTGGCCGGCAGCCTGATCATCGTGCTGTGTTCGCTGTGGTGGATCGTGCGCAGGTAGGCCGCCGCACCGCCAGAAACTTCGAGCCTTTTCGGCCTTGAGCCCTTGCTGGGAAAGCGCCAGCAGCTATCATTTTTATGCACTTGCCTGATAGATACGGCGCCTCGCCGGGGTTGACGGGCCGCACCGCCGCCATTGCCGGATCGGTGCTGGCGCTGCACGTGGCGGGTCTGTGGGCGCTGCAGGCCGGCCTCAAGCGCACGGAGCCACCGGTCGTCATCACCCCGGTGCAGGTGCTCAGCGAATTCCTGGTGGCACAGCCGGCCGCCCCCATCGCGCCGCCCGCCCCCCCTGCCCCGCCCAAACCGGCGCCGGTGCCGCCGCCCCCCAAACCGGCTCCGCCCAAACCCGCGCCGCCCAAGCCCCGGCCGGCACCAGCCCCCATGCCCCTGGCCGTGGCCGATCCCACACCCACGCCCAACGCCCCCGTGGGCGTGACGGAGCCACAGCCGCCCGCGCCCCCGCTCGTCGCGCCGGCGCCCACTGCTCCACCAGCTCCACCAGCTCCACCAGCTCCTCCTGCGCCGCCCGCGCCGCCGGCGCCGCCCGCTGTCGTGCAGCCCTCCAGCAGCGCCAGCCACCTGAACAACCCCGCTCCTGCCTACCCCGCCGTCAGCCGGCGCCTGGGCGAACAGGGCGTGGTCACGCTTAACGTGCTGATCGGCGCCGATGGCCTGCCGCAGAAGGTGGAAGTGAAGAAGTCCAGCGGCTTCGACCGCCTGGACCGCCAGGCCGTGGACACGGTGCTGCGCTGGCGCTTCGTGCCCGGCACACGCAGCGGCGTGCCCGAGGCCATGTGGTTCGTGCAGCCCATCCACTTCGTGCTCAAGCAATAAATAAGCAGGCCGCAGGCGCCGCCACACCCGTCACCCCAAAATCAGGCCTCGGCCGCTCTCCTCAGGAGTCTTTTTTCATGCAATCGCAATTCGGCATCGCCAACGTCTGGATCCAGGGCGACTTCGTCACCCGCGCCACCGCCGTTCTGCTGCTGGCCATGTCGCTGGCCTCGTGGATCGTCATCGTCATCAAGGCACTGGACATCGTGCAGTTCAAGAAGCGCGCCCGCGAGGCCCGCGACTTCTGGCACAGCGAGGACTTTGCCGCCGGGCTGAACAAGTTGCAGGGCGACGCAGCCAACCCGTTTCGCTACCTGGCGCTGGAAGGCCGCGAAGCCACGCAGCACCACCGCAACACCCAGGCGCACCTGCACGACAGCCTGGACGTGAGCGACTGGGTCACGCGCTGCCTGCGCAACTGCATCGACGAGTTCACGGCGCGGCTGCAGTCCGGCCTGGCCATCCTGGCCTCGGTGGGCTCCACAGCGCCCTTCATCGGACTGTTCGGCACCGTCTGGGGCATCTACCACGCGCTGGTGGCCATCGGTACATCAGGCCAGTCCACCATCGACAAGGTCGCCGGCCCCATCGGCGAGGCGCTGATCATGACCGCCCTGGGTCTGGCCGTGGCCATCCCCGCGGTGCTGGGCTACAACGCGCTGGTGCGCGGCAACAAGCACATCCTGAACAGCCTGAACAGCTTCGCGCACGACCTGCACGCTTACTTCGTGACCGGCGCGCGCGTCAGCCTGCCGTCCGAGAACGGCGCCCGCATCGTGCCCATGAAGAAGGGCTGACACCATGGCTTTCGGAACGCAGGACAGCGCCGACGAGGTGATGAACGAGATCAACATGACGCCGCTGGTGGACGTCATGCTGGTGCTGCTCATCATCTTCATCATCACCGTGCCCGTCATGAAGCACGCTGTGCCGGTGGACCTGCCGCGCGCGGCCAACCAGGAAGAGATCATCAAGCCGGAGACCATCCGCCTGTCGGTGACGGCCGATGGCGTCTACCACTGGAACGAGACCACTCTCAGCGACGAGGAACTGGAGCCGCGCCTGCGCGCCGAGGCAATCAAGGAGCCGCAGCCGGACCTGCACATCCGCGGCGACAAGGACGTGCGCTACGAGCGCGTGGCCCAGGCCATGGCCGCGGCGCAGCGCGCCGGCGTGCGCAAGATCGGCTTCGTCACCGACCCGGCCAAGTAAAACCTGGCGATGGACAACCGGGCACAAAACACTTTTTTACCATCCAGAGCACGGCAGATGACTTGACTGGTAGTTGAGAATGGTTATCATTAACTAACTTCAACGCACCGCCAACCCAACCCCATGTCCGCCGTCCTGACCGCCACGCCCACCCTGCCCACCACGGCCCCCGTGCAGGAGGCCCGCCCCGCCGCAGACGGGCGCCATGCCCTGGACAGCACCGCTCTCCTGCAGGGCCGCAAGGCCGTGACCATCGTGCACAACGGCGCCTTCTACCAGTTGCAGGCCACCAAGCTGGGCAAGCTGATCCTGACCAAGTAATCACTGCATACCGTGTTTCATCGTGGGGCGACTTGAAGGCCGTTGCGGCCCGACCAGTCGTTTTTGCCAGCCAACGAAGAGATTCCCTCTTCTTCGCGTAGCCAGGCTTTTTTTACTGCCGCCCGCAGCCCCCTCGATTCCCAAGGCAAAAAAAAAATGCCGGCCCCTGACGGGCCGGCATTTTCTTTTTCGGGCAAAAGCCCGGCTGGTCGTTTACAGACCCAGGGCGGCAATGCCGGCGCGGGCAATTTGCGCGTCTTCATTGGCCTTCACGCCGCTCACGCCCACGGCGCCCAGGCACTGGCCGTCTTTCATGATCGGCACGCCGCCCTCGAGCATGCCGTCGATGACCGGAGCCGAAAGGAAGGCCGTGCGCCCGCCGTTGATCATGTCTTCATAGCCTTTGCTCTCGCGGCAGCCCAGGGCGGCGGTGCGGGCCTTGGCCGAGGCGATGTGGGCCGACACGGGCGCGGCACCGTCCAGGCGCGCCAGGTGCAGCGGGTGGCCGCCGCCGTCGACGATGGCGATGGTGACGGCCCACTGGTTCTTCTGCGCCTCGGCCTCGGCGGCAGCGGCGATCTGCTTGATATCGGAGAGCTCAAGAACGTGGGAGGTTTTCATGGCAAATGCAAAGAGGTCAAAGGTTCAACACAAACGGCACCAGCATAGCCACCAATGCGACAGGCACTGCGCCCTATCCGGGTGAAACAATGCCGACATTAAAGTACGGGATGGTGCGCGGGTATTGCAAAGGCCCGGCAAACCCCCCACCTAGAATCCATTGGCCCGCGCCTCTTTTCCCTTGCAGGCCCTCTGATCGAACAGCAGGAGAGACATCCACATGAACAACGGCATCACACGCATCGACACCGCTGGCGGCTATGCCCTTTCGCAGGACCAACGCCACCGCGTGCTGCGCAACACCTACTGGCTGCTGGCCCTGAGCCTGCTGCCCACCGTGGCCGGCGCCTGGCTGGGCGTGGCCACCGGCATTACGCAGTCGCTGCGCGGCGGCCTGGGGCTGATCGTGTTCCTGGGCGGCGCCTTCGGCTTCATGTTCGCCATCGAGAAGACCAAGAACTCGGCCGCCGGCGTGCCGGTGCTGCTGGGCTTCACGTTCTTCATGGGCCTGATGCTGTCGCGACTGATCGGCATGGTGCTGGGCTTTTCCAACGGCTCCGAGCTGATCATGACGGCGTTTGCCGGCACGGCGGGCGTGTTCTTCGTCATGGCCAGCCTGGCCACGGTCATCAAGCGCGACCTGTCGGGCATGGGCAAGTGGCTGTTCGTCGGCGCCCTGGTGCTGATGGTGGGTGCCATCGTCAACGTTTTCGTGGGCTCGTCGGCCGGCATGATGGCCATCTCGGTGGCGGCCATCGGCATTTTCAGCGCCTTCATGCTGTACGACATCAAGCGCATCCTGGACGGCGGCGAGACCAACTACATCAGCGCCACGCTGGCCCTGTACCTGGACCTGTTCAACGTGTTCCAGAGCCTGCTGGCCCTGCTGGGCATCATGGGCGGCGAGCGCGACTGACGCGCAGCGCCTGCGCGCCACGGCCCCGCACGTCTTGCGGGGCTTTTTTTCGCCTGTGCTCAACTAACGGCTCCATCGGCCGATAACCAGGATATGCAGCGCTCCATCTTCACCGCGCCCCGCGCGCCCTTCACCGCCCTGCGCCACGCGGCGCTGGCCGCCGCTCTGCTGGCGCTGGCCGGCTGCGACATCCCCGGCCTGGGGCCGGACCCCCGCGCCGTGCAGCGCGAGGCCGAGGCCAAGGCCATCGGCGGCGCCTGCCGCCATGCGCTGCGCGGGCTGGAGGACTGCTATACGCTCAACCCCAAGGCAGCCAAGGCGCAGATCTTCGCCGGCTGGAAGGACATGGACGTTTACATGCGCGAGAACAAGATCGAGGGATCGCCCTCGGTGCTCACGCAGCTGGAAAAGCCCGCCGAGCCGGCCAAGCCCAGGCGCTCGCGCGATGAGGACGGCAACGCGGACGAGCCGCGCAGCCCGCGCAACCGCGGCTGACGCTATTGATTCAATAGCTGCCAGCGCTTGTCCTGCAAGGGCTTGAGGCCCTTTTGACTGTTATTTCCTAGACCACTCGCTCGAACACGGCCATGCTCTCCACGTGCGCCGTGTGCGGGAACATGTTGACCACGCCCGCCGCCACGCAGCGGTAGCCGGCCAGGTGCACCAGCAGCCCGGCGTCGCGCGCCAGGGTGGCGGGATTGCAGCTGACGTAGACGATGCGCGCCGGAGGTGTCCAGCCCTCGCTGCCCGCCGGCAGGGGCGCTGCGCCTTCCGCGCCGATGCGTGCCTGGTGGATGTCGGCCAGGGCCTTGACCAGGGCAAAGGCGCCCTCGCGCGGCGGGTCGACCAGCCACTTGTCGGCGCTGCCGTCGGCCATCAGCAGCGCGGGCGTCATCTCGAACAGGTTGCGCGCTACGAAAGTAGTAGCTGCCAGCGCTTGCCCCACGCGCCTTTGCGCCTGATTTTTTGCATAATTCTCGCGCGAGCGGGCCACCAGCGCCTCGCTGCCCTCGATGCCCAGCACCTCGCGCGCCCGCGTGGCCAGGGGCAGCGTGAAGTTGCCCAGGCCGCAGAACCAGTCGATGACGCGCTCATCGCTGCGCACGCCCAGCAGGCGCAGCGCACGCGCCACCAGCACGCGGTTGATGTGCGGGTTGACCTGGGTGAAGTCCGTGGGCTTGAACGGCATGGTGATGCCGAAATCCGGCAGGTCATAGGCCAGCGCCTCGCCGCCCTCATCCAGCAGGTGCACCGTGTCCGGCCCCTTGGGCTGCAGCCACCACTGCACGCCGTGCAGCGCGGCAAAGTCGCGCAGGCGGCCCAGGTCGGGCTCGGACAGCGGCTCCAGGTGGCGCAGCACCAGCGCCGTGACGCGGTCGCCGCAGGCCAGCTCGATCTGCGGGCAGGTGTCGCGCGCCTGCAGGCTGGCGATCAGCCCGCGCAGCGGCATCAGCAGCGCGTCCACGTGCGGCGGCAGGATCTTGCAGGTCTGCATGTCCGCGATGTAGCGGCTCTTCCTCTCATGGAAGCCCACCAGCACCGTGCCCTTCTTGGGAACGTAGCGCACCGACAGGCGGGCGCGCCAGCGGTAGCCCCAGGCAGGGCCCTCGATGGGCCGCAGGATGGTCTCGGGCCGCACCTTGCCCAGGTGCCAGAGGTTGTCCTCCAGCACGCGCTGCTTGACGGCGACCTGGGCGCCGGCCTCCAGGTGCTGCATTTTGCAGCCGCCGCAAGCGCCCGCGTGCAGCCCGAAGTGCGGGCACAGGGGGCGCACGCGCAGGCTGGATTCGCGGTGGATTTCGGTCAGCTGCGCCTGCTCCCAGTTGTTCTTCTTGCGGCCGGACGTGGCGCTGACCAGCTCGCCGGGCAGCGCGCCGTCGATGAAGACGACCTTGCCGTCAGGGCGGCGGGCGACGCCCTGGGCGTCCAGGTCCATGGAATCGACTTCGAGCCAGCCCGGTGGCTGCGTGGGAATGACAGTGGACGGAAAAGCCGGGGTTTCGGAGAGATTTTCTGCGGGGGCGCTCATGCCCGCGATTGTCTCAGAGCGCCCCTGTCCCCACGGGCGCCGCGGGGGCGCCGGCGTCAGCGCGCGGCCGCTGGCGCCGGCGGGCGCACGGCCGTGACCTCGATCTCCACCAGCCAGGCGGGGTTGGCCAATGCGGCGATCTGGAAGGCCGAGCGCACCGGCAGGCGCGGCTGGGCGCTGGTGCCGAAGTACTGGGTGTAGCCCTCCATGAAGCCGGCAAAGTCCATCGCGTTGCCCTTCTTCGGATCGGCCACGAGGAACACCTGCATCTTCACGATGTCGCCCATGGTCAGGCCCAGGCCCTTGAGCTGCGATTCGATGCTGCGCAGCACGCCCAGTGTCTGCGCCCGCGTGTCGCCGCCATAGGCGCGCGGGTCATTGCCGGGCAGCGACTTGTCCACCACCGGCGGCACCTGCCCCGACAGGTACACCGTGGTGGCGCCGGCAGGCACCTCCACGGCGGCGGCGATGGGAAAGTCCGACCCGGGCACGCGGTGGCGCAGCACCTCGGCGACGGGCGCCTGGCTGGCGCAACCGGCCAGGCCCGCGAGGGCCAACGCCGCGCCTGCCGCGCGGATGAAAGAGGAAAAAGAAGAAGAAAGTAGGTGTGCCATGGTGTGGAGGGGTAGTGTTCAGGAAGTCGAGGACGCAGGAGAACAAAGGAAAGCCGGCGCCCCGGGCCCGCACGGCCCGCGCCGGCCGGTCAGGGCCGCTGCTTTTTCACGTCCTGCGCGGTGACGGCGTCCTGGTAGCTGTTGCCGAAATGCGTGCGCACGTAGTTGACGACGTCGGCAATCTGCTGGTCGTCCAGCCGCTGGGCAAAGGGCGGCATGCCGTGCAGGCCGTTGAGCACCACATAGGTGGGATAAGCGCCCGTGGCCAGGCGCGCGTTCTTGGCCAGCGCCGGGTAGAAGCCCGCGCCCTTGGCGCCCTGGCCCTGCGGCATGTGGCAGCCCTGGCAGATGGACTGGTACAGCCGCTCGCCGCCCTGCTGGGCGAAACGCTCGCTGCTGGGCGAAAAGCGCGGGTTGAAGCCCGCGGGCTTGGAGGCGTCGGCGGCATCGCGCCGGGTCATCGAGCGCGCGCCGGGCTGCTGGGTGGCGGACTGCTGGGGTGCGGCGCCCGCGGAGTCCGATGCGCCGGAGGCCGGGGACTGTTGCGCGCCTGCGCCAGTGGCGGCTGCGGCCAGCAGCACGGCAGCGCCAGCGCAGAGCCAGAAAGGGGTTGTCGTCGTCATGATCGGAATCCTTCGGTTCGGGGGTGGTACGTGAGGGCGCGCGTCTCACGCCGCCTGGGCGCGCTCGTGCAGGCGCTTGACGGCGTCCAGCGCTGACAGCACGGCGCCTTCCTGCCAGGCGGGGATGTACGAGGCGTGCTCGCCCGCCAGCACGATGCGCCCGTCCACCTGGCACAGGTTGCGGTAGTGCTGCTTGCGCGCCTCGTCCGACCAGATGCCGAAGCAGCCGTTGATCCACGGTATGCGGTGCCAGCCCACCGCGACTCCGTTCTGGAACTCCTTCTTGTATTGCGGGTGCAGCTGCGCGCCGAACTCCACCGCCGCGCGGATGCGCTCGGCCGGCGGCATGGCGGTGAATTCGTAGGCGTGCGTGTCGTCGAAGGCATAGCCGCCCAGCAGCACGCCCGGCCCCTGCGTGTTGAAGTTGTTCGAGGGGTAGGAGATCTGCTCGATGGGCAGGTCGGTGTAGCTGATGCCGCCAAAGATGCGGTCGTCCTCCTCCCAAAAGCGCCGCTTGAACTGCAGCCCCACCTTGAACGAAGCGCCATAGGGCACGGCGGCGATCGCCGCCTTCATGGCGTCGCCCACCTGGATGTCGATCTGGCTCAGGATGGACAGCGGGATGGTGCACACGCACCAGTCGGCCTTGACCTGCTGCACCGCGTCGCCCCCGCTGCCGCCGCGCGCATCCACATAGCTCACCGTCACGCCCTGCGGCGTCTGCTCGATCTTGGTGACCTTGCGGTTGAAGTGGATCAGCGAGCCCACCTGGCGCTCGAAGCCCTTGGCGATCATGTCCATGCCGCCCACCGGCTCGAAGATGGTGGTCTGGAACTCGTAGAGCTGGCCGATGTTGATCTGCGACCACAGACGCGACTGCAGCAGCTCATGCTGGCCGATGGGCTTGGAGGGCTTGGCCAGGGGCATCAGGCCGCCGGCCGGGTCGCTGTCGTAGCCGCGGTACTCGCTGGCGTTGTGGCTCTCGCGGTAGCGGTACTGCCCATCCAGCCCGCCCCAGGCCTTGAGGCCCTCCAGCAGCAGCTCGCGGTCCTCCTGCGTGACGGCCTGGTCCAGCGCATGCTGGTTGGTGGCTTTGGACAGCAGCTCGGCCACGGTGCCGTGCACGTCGGACTGGATGTGGCGAAAGCGCTGCGGCTTGCCGCCGAAGGCCTTGGTGGAGTGCACCAGCGCGTTGTAGTTGACCTGCACGAACGACTCGAGCTGCACGCCGAAGCGCTTGCAGTAGTCCAGCAGCGCGTAGTGGTGGTAGGGCACGCGCCAGGGGCCGGGGTTGATGTACAGGCCCTTGTCGAACTCGCAGGTCTGGCGCGTACCGTCCAGCTCGGTGAACGAGTCGCCGCCGTGCAGCGTCCAGCAGCGCCCGCCGGCGCGCTCCTGGTACTCCAGGATCTGTACCTCGTAGCCCGCCGCGCGCAGCTCGTAGGCCGCCGTCATGCCCGCCAGCCCGGCGCCCAGGATCACCACCGTGCCCCCGCGTTTGGCACGGCCCAGCTCCAGCGGGCCGCGGTAGTTCGACTCCTGCGCATGGCCGAGCGATGCCATCGCCTGGTACATGAGGCCGCCTCCGGCGGTCTTGCCGATCATCGACAGCAGGCTGCGGCGGCTCATCGGGGGGGGATGCAAGGGCATGGTCTCTCCTGGGTGGCGACCACCCGGCAGTCCACAGCGGGCTGCCCTCGGGTCGCAGGATGAGAAGGCGCGGCGGCCGGACTGCATGCGCGGCCCGTGCCTGCCTTCCTTCCTGAGAGTCCATTGTTGTAAGCGCGCGCAGCGCACCTGCACCGGCAAACAGCCGGCCGGGTTGTAGGACAACGACGGACGATGGGTCGGCGCACCAAGCCGGAACGGCAGGCCGGGCGTCGGGCCGCAGGCTGGCCAGCCCGGGGAGCGTCAGCGGATGCGCACCCCGGTCTTTTTGCTATCGATTCGAGAGCTGCCAGCGCAAGCTGGAAAAGGGATGGAGGTCTTTTTGACCACTATTGCACACTGGCTTACAGGCGCCGCCCTGGCGCTGGTCGGCCGTGCGCTCGTGGAGCGGCCGCGGCGCTCAGCCGCGCGGAGCGCGCGGCGCGCGCACGCCCGCCCGTGCCAGCGACGCACGGGATGCGCCGGCCACGGGCAGGAGATTGATTTCGAGCTCGCAGCCGCTGCTGTCCAGCGAGAACACCATGGTCCCGCCCGGGACCACCAGCGGCAGCGTCTCATGCAGCTGGCGCGACATGTCCACCGGCGGCGTCTGCGCGCGATAGACCACCTGCTTGTCGGCGCCGTAGACGATGTAGCACGCGGCGCTGGCAGCCTGGGCGGACAGGCCTGTCACCAGGGCGGCCAGGGCGAAACGGATGGCTTGCATGGAGGTTCCCTTCGTTCTTGTGGTGCGGATAGCAGGCCATTATTGCGAGGTTTGCCCGCCTGCCCGCAGGCGCATGGAACTTTTGCCCCGCCCGTGCGTTGAAGCCCGCAATGCGCCCCTTGAGCCACCTGGACGAGACCGACTGCATCGCCCGCGCCCAGCGCGGCGAGGTTGCGGCGTTCTCCGAGCTGGTGGCCCGTTACCAGGAGCGCATCTACCGCTTCCTGCTGCGCCTGACGCGCTCGCAGGAAGACGCCCGCGAACTGGCGCAGGAGACCTTCTTGAACGCCTACCAGGCCCTGCCCCGCTGGCGGGCGGACGCGCGCCTGTCCACCTGGCTGTTTCGCATCGCGCGCAACCAGGCGCTGGACCGGCTGCGCCGCGCCCGCCACGTGGCGTTCGTGCCGCTGGACGAGGTACTGACCGAGCAGCTGCCGGCCGACGCGCCCACGCCCGAGGCCGCGCTGCAGGCGCGCCAGCGCGTGGCGGCACTGGAGGCCGCACTGGCGCAGCTGCCGGTGGAGCACCGCGAGATCCTGCTGCTGCGCGACATCGAGAACCTGCCCTACGAAGACATCGCCGAGGTGCTGGGCATCCGCCTGGGCACCGTCAAGTCACGCATCGCCCGCGCCCGCGCCGGGCTGCTGCAACACATGCCGCGCTGAGCGCAAGGAGCTGCCATGGCCTGCCCGCGTACCGAAGACCTTTCCGCCCTCGTCGACCACGCCCTGCCTGCGCGCCGCCAGGCCGCGCTGCAGCGGCACCTGGACGCCTGCCCGCTGTGCCGCCAGCAGCTGGGCGCCCTGCAGGCGCTGCGCCTGCAGCTGCAGGGCCTGCCCTCGCCCGCCCTGGGCTTCGACCTGGCCGCGCAGCTGCAGGACCGGCTGCCGCGCCGGCGCGCGCGGCGCGGCGTTGCCGCCTGGCTGCCGGATTGGTTGCCGGCGGGACTGGCGGCCGGCGCGGCCCTGGCATCAGGCCTGTGGCTGGGCGGCCTGCTGCTGGGCCCCAGCGCCCTGGTAGCCACGCCCGCACCCGCCCTGGCGCGCGTCTTCGACCCCGTGCCCCCCGGCGGCCTGTGCGCCGCCGCCGAGATTTGCCGCCTGACAAGGAGCCGACCATGAAACGCCGCGCCTGGACCCGCGCCCTGCTGGCCGCCTCGCTGGCGCTGAACCTGGGCGTCGCCGCGGCGCTGCTGCTGCGCCCGGCACCGCAAGAGCCCGCGTCCGCCCTGCACCTGCCCGAGCACCTGGCGCTGACGCCCGAGCAGCGCGCGCGCTGGCAGGCGCTGGAGGCGCCCTTTCTGCGCGAGCTGTCTTCCAACTGGGAGGGCATCCGCCAACACCGCGAGGCCCTGGTGCGCCACATCTTCGCCCCCGCGCCGGACCGCGCCGCCATCGATGCCGAGCAGGCCGCCATCGCCCGCCTGCAGGCCGCGCAGCAGCAGCGCGTGATCGCCCAGCTGCTGGACGAGCGCGAGCTGCTGGACGAGCGCCAGCGCGCGCAGCTGCTGCAGCTGCTGCTGGGCCGCTACGCGCAGGAAGCGACCGAGGAGGAGCTGCTGCACCGTCCCTAAAAAATGCATGCGCCATGGAACATTGCGCTGCACCGTTCGTTGAAGAGGACAAGGCCGCCGCGCACCACGCGCCGGCGGCCTTGCATGGTTCAACCCACTGTCAACGGAGCCTTTTCATGAAGATCATCACCGCCCTGCTGCTGTCCACCGCCCTGGCCGCCCCGCTGGCCGGCCTGGCCGCCACCGCGCATGACCACGGCAGCGCCGTGCCGCAGCAGCTGCAGCTGAACGCCGGCAAGAAATGGGACACCGACGCGCCGCTGCGCCAGGCCATGAGCGCCGTGCGCCAATCCGTCGCGCAGATCCTGCCCGCCGCCCATGCCGGCAAGGCCACGCCGGCCGACTACGACGCCTTTGGCCAGGCCATCCACCAGCAGGTCGCCTACATGGTCGAAAACTGCAAGCTGCCTGCCGCTGCCGACGAGCAGCTGCACATCGTCGTGGCCGAGCTGATGGCCGGCGCCGAGGCCGCCCAGGGCCAGCATGGGGAAGGCGAGCGCGCCGCCGGCGTGGTGCGGGTGGCCAAGGCCGCCAATGCCTATGGCAAGCACTTCAGCCACCAGGGCTGGAAGGCCCTGGAGCTGCCGCACTGAGCCCAGCGATCGGTGGGCGCCGCCCGGGCGCTCACCCCAGGTGCAGGTGGTTGGAGTGCTTGACCTCCTCCATCACCGCGTAGGTGCGCGTCTCGCGCACGCCGGGTAGCTGCCACAGCACGTCGCCGGCAAATCGCCGGTAGGCCGCCATGTCGGCCGACCGGGTTTTGAGCAGGTAGTCGAAACCGCCCGCGACCATGTGGCATTCCATGATCTCCGGGTGCACCTGCACCGCGGCCTTGAACTGGTCGAACACGTTGGGCGTGGTGTGGTCCAGCAGCACCTCCACGAAAACCAGCATGCCGGCGCCCAGCAGCAGCGGGTTCAGCCGTGCCTCGTAGCCCAGGATGTAGCCCTCGCGCGTGAGCCGCTGCACGCGCGCCAGCACGGCCGTGGGCGACAGGGCCACGGCCTCGGCCAGCTTCAAGTTGGACAGGCGGCCGTCGCTTTGCAGGATCCTCAGGATTCGCAGGTCCGTGCGATCAATACTGACTGCTTCAGTGGTTTTCATGCGCAGATTATTCGCCTGATTTGCCCCATTTTGGTGATTCATTTATCTGGCAAATCCCGATCATCCGCACATGACTTCCACGCCCTTCTTCCCCCGTCCGCAGGACGAAAGCGCCCTGCGCCAGGCCATCACGGCCGCCACCCGCCGCCCCGAGCCCGAAGCCCTGGAACCGCTGCTGCAGGCCGCCCGCCTGCCGGCCGATCTGCAGCAGGCCGTACAGAACCGCGCCCTGGCGCTGGCGCGCGGCCTGCGCGAGCGCAAGAACGAGGGTGGGCGTGCCGGGCTGGTGCAGGCGCTGCTGCAGCAGTTCGCCTTGTCGTCGCAGGAGGGCGTGGCGCTGATGTGCCTGGCCGAGGCGCTCTTGCGCATCCCCGACGCCGCCACGCGCGACGCGCTGATCCGCGACAAGGTAGGTTCCAGCGACTGGGCCCCGCACCTGGGCAAGAGCCCGTCGCTGTTCGTCAACGCCGCCACCTGGGGCCTGCTCATCACTGGACGGCTGGTGTCCACGCACAGCGAGACGGGGCTGAAGGACGCGCTGCGCCGCCTCACGGCGCGCGGCGGCGAGCCCTTGATCCGCAAGGGCGTGGACGTGGCCATGCGCATGATGGGCGAGCAGTTCGTGACCGGCGAGACCATCGCCCAGGCCCTGGACAATGCCCGCCGGCTGGAGGCGCGCGGTTTTCGCTACTCCTACGACATGCTGGGCGAGGCGGCGCTGACGGCCCAGGACGCCGAGCGCTATATGCAGTCCTATATCGACGCCGTGCGCGCCATCGGCCAAGCCAGCGCCGGGCGGGGCGTCTATGAAGGCCCAGGCATCTCCATCAAGCTCAGCGCCCTGCACCCACGCTATCAAGTCGCGCAGTGGCAGCGCGTGATGGACGAGCTGTACCCGCGCGTGCTGCAGCTGGCGCAGCTGGCCAAGCAGTACGACATCGGACTGAACATCGACGCCGAGGAGGCCGACCGGCTGGAGCTGTCGCTGGACCTGCTCGAGCGCCTGTGCTACGAGCCGTCGCTGACCGGCTTCAGTGGCATCGGCTTCGTCATCCAGGCCTATCAAAAGCGCTGCCCGTTCGTCATCGACTACGTGGTGGACCTGGCGCGCCGCAGCGGCCACCGGCTGATGGTGCGCTTGGTCAAGGGCGCCTACTGGGACAGCGAGATCAAGCGCACGCAGGTCGATGGCCTGGCCGACTACCCCGTCTACACCCGCAAGGCGCACACCGATGTGTCGTACATCGCCTGCGCGCAAAAGTTACTGGCTGCGCCGGATGCCGTCTACCCCCAGTTCGCCACGCACAACGCGCAGACGCTGGCGACCATCTGGGAGCTGGCCGGGCCCGAGCGCTACGCACCTGGGCAGTACGAATTCCAGTGCCTCCACGGCATGGGCGAGCCGCTGTACGAGCAGGTGGTGGGCCAGCGCCCCTGCCGCATCTACGCCCCCGTGGGCACGCACGAGACGCTGCTGGCCTACCTGGTGCGCCGGCTGCTGGAAAACGGCGCCAACACCTCCTTCGTCAACCGCGTGGCCGACGCCGCGCTGCCGCTCGAATCGCTGATCGAAAACCCCGTGGCCACGGTGGACGCGCTGGCCGTCAGCGAGGGCGCGCCCGGCCTGCCGCACCCGCGCATCGCTCTGCCCGCCGGACTGTACGGCCCGGCCCGCGCCAACTCGCAGGGCCTGGACCTGGCCAGCGCCCCCGTGCTGGCCGAGCTGGCCGACGCCTTGGCCGCCAGCCGCGGCGCACCCGTAGATGCCGCCCCGCTGCTGGCCGCGCCGGTGCAGCAAAGCGCCAGCGCGCCGGTTCGCAACCCGGCCGACCACGCCGACCTGGTTGGCCATGTGCAGGAAGCCGCCGAGGCCGACGTGGACGCGGCGCTGCACGCCGCCCAGGCCTTCCAGCCCGCCTGGGCCGCCATGCCCACGGCCGAGCGCACGCGGCGCCTGCGCGGCACCGCCGATCTACTGGAAGGCGCCCTGCCGCGCCTGCTGCCGCTGTTGATGCGCGAGGCCGGCAAGACCGCCGCCAACGCCGTGGCCGAGGTGCGCGAGGCCGTGGACTTCCTGCGCTACTACGCCGCCCAGGCCGATGCCGCCTTCGACAACGCCAGCCACGTGCCGCTGGGGCCGGTGGCCTGCATCAGCCCCTGGAACTTTCCGCTGGCCATCTTCATGGGCCAGGTGGCGGCCGCGCTGGCCGCCGGCAACGTAGTGCTGGCCAAGCCGGCCGAACAGACGCCGCTCATCGCCCACGAGGCCGTGCGCCTGCTGCACCAGGCCGGCGTGCCGGCCGCTGCCGTGCAGCTGCTGCCCGGGCGCGGCGAGACGGTGGGTGCGCGCCTGGTGGGCGACGCACGCGTGCAGGGCGTGATGTTCACCGGCTCCACCGAGGTCGCGCGCATCCTGCAAAAGACGCTGGCGCGGCGCGCGGGCCCGCTGGGTCAGCCCATCCCGCTGATCGCCGAGACCGGCGGGCAGAACGCCATGATCGTGGACTCCTCCGCCCTGGCCGAGCAGGTGGTGGCCGACGTGGTCAGCTCGGCCTTTGACAGCGCCGGCCAGCGCTGCTCGGCCCTGCGCGTGCTGTGCCTGCAGGCCGACTGCGCCGAGCGCACCCTGGCCATGCTGCGCGGCGCCATGCAGCAGCTGCGCGTGGGCGACCCGGCGCTGCTGGCCACCGACGTCGGCCCGGTCATCGACGAGGAGGCGCGCCAGGGCATCGCCCGCTACATCGACGAGCGCCGAGCCCAGGGCCACGCCGTGCACCAGGTAGCACCCCAGGGTGATGGCGCCAGCGCGCGCGGCACCTTCGTGCCGCCCACGCTGGTGGAGCTGGACAGCGCCGGCCAGCTGGGCCGCGAGGTCTTCGGCCCGGTGCTGCACGTGCTGCGCTACGAGCGCGGCGAGCTGCCCCAGCTGCTGGCCCAGATCAACGCCACCGGCTACGGCCTGACGCAGGGCGTGCACACGCGCATCGACGAAACCGTGGCCCGCGTGGCGGCCCAGGCGCGCGCCGGCAACCTGTACGTGAACCGCAACATGGTCGGCGCCGTGGTGGGCGTGCAGCCCTTCGGCGGCGAGGGCCTGTCGGGCACCGGCCCCAAGGCCGGCGGGCCGCTGTACCTGCTGCGCCTGCTGTCGCGCCACCCGGCGGATGCCGCCCGCACGGCGCTGGCCCAGACCGCCGCCCAATCGGTGGACGACGACCTGCAGCCCGCCCTGTTGGCGCCCTTGAGCGCGCTTCAGGCCTGGGCTCTGCAGAAGGGCCGCGGTGCCCTGGCAAGCAGCTGCGCCGCGCTGGCCCAGGCCAGCTGCGCCGGCCTCTCGGCGCGCCTGCCCGGTCCCACGGGCGAGCGCAACGACTACCGCCTGCTGCCACGCGAACGTGTGCTATGCCTGGCTGACGACGACGACTGCCGCCTGCTGCAGCTGGCCACGGTGCTGGCCGCCGGCAGCCAGGCCATCTGGCCCGCCAGCGCCGGGGCGCTGCGCGCCACATTGCCCGCCGCAGTGCAGGAGCGGATTATCTTGGCCGCAGATGCCATGGCCGCCGATTTCGACGCTGCACTGCATGGCACACATACCGACAGCCTTCTGACCATTCAACGGCAACTGGCCGAAAGGCCGGGCGCGCTGCTGGGTCTGGCCACAGTGCGGAACGAAGACCAAGCACTGGCCGCCCTGCTGCGCCTGGTATTGGAGCGCGCCGTCAGCATTAACACCACCGCCGCTGGCGGCAATGCCAGCCTGATGACCATGGCTTGAAGACCATCAAAGCAAAACAGCCTCCACGCGGCTCTGGGTCTGCGCGGGCAGCTATTATTGATATAGCGAACCAGGGCTCTTGAAGCACGAAAGGCGCGGCATATTTTCCTGCCGCGCCTTTTCTTTTTCTGTCCACCAACCGATTTAATAAAGCCTTAATTGAAGAATAATAAAATGGAAAGATTTTATTTTCAAATAGCCGCAGCAATTGAATTATCCAGATATTGCCGCCTCATTTGATTGACATCAAGGGAAGAAATCTTCGAATAAGAATAATCGAATCACGCAATAAAGAAAGAAGAGTATTTCCCGATGCCTGAAAATAGTTCTCCCGCTCGCCACAGCGCGCCACCCGCGGTGCAACAGGCCAAACGCACCTTCTTGCAAGACCTGGTCGGCCTGGCCACCGCCTTTGGCCTGACGGCTGCATCTGCTCCCGCCGCGGCCCTCACCCTGCCCGGCACCACGCAACCTCCGCGCCGCCCCGGCTTGGAAGGCAAGCGCTTCGGCATGCTGGTGGACCTGCGCAAGTGCATTGGCTGCCAGGCCTGCACCGTGAGTTGCTCGGTCGAGAACATGCCCCCCATCGGCCAATTTCGCACCACAGTGCTGCAGTACGAGGTCGACCGTCCCAACCAGCCTCCCGCCATGGTCAGCCTGCCGCGCCTGTGCAACCACTGCGAGGAGCCGCCCTGCATCCCCGTGTGCCCGGTGCAGGCCACCTTCCAGCGCACCGACGGCATCGTGCTGGTGGACAACGAACGCTGCGTGGGCTGCGGCTACTGCGTGCAGGCCTGTCCGTACGACGCGCGCTTCATCAACCACGAGACGCAGACCGCCGACAAATGCACGTTCTGCGAGCACCGCCTGGAGGTCGGCCTGCTGCCGGCCTGCGTGGAGAGCTGCGTGGGCGGCGCGCGCGTGATCGGCGACCTGAATGACCAGGGCAGCGAGATCCATCGCCGCATGGCAGAGCACCAGGACGAGATCAAGGTCCTGAAGCCCGACATGAAGACCGCGCCGCGTGTGTTCTACATCGGCCTGCCCGACGAATTCGTCAACGGCGTGGACGGCCAGGCCAGCGTGCGCCTGCTGGCCGAGCACTGAGCAAGGAGCCCGTCATGCAAATCATCGAACTTCTCACCCCGCACTACGAGGCCGCCTGGCTGCCCTGGGCCGTGCAGTACTTCTTCCTGGCCGGCGTGGCCACCGGTGGCGCGCTGCTGGCCGCGCTGTGCGCCTGGGGTGCCCGGGGCAGCCTGATGCGCCGCCTGCTGCCCGTGGCCGTGTTGACGCTGGCCGTCAGCGTGATCGCCGCCCCCGTGTCGCTGCTGGCCGACCTGCACCAGCCCGCGCGCTTCTGGCATTTCTACGCGCACTTCACGCCCTGGTCGTGGATGTCGGTGGGTGCGCTGCTGCTGCCGGTGTTCGTCACGCTCGGCGTGGCGTTCATCGCCAGCTGGTGGCTGGGCCGGGGGGGCTGGATGCGCGCGCTGGCGCCGCTGCTGGTGCTGTCGGCGCTGTCCATCACCTTCTACACCGGCGCGGAGATGATGGTCATCCGCGCCCGTCCGCTGTGGAACACGTTGTGGGTGCCCATCAACCTGGCGCTGACCGGCTGGCTGGCCACCGTGGGCGCGGCCTTCGTGCTGGAGCGCTTCCTGCCCGCCACGCTGCGCCCCGGCGCCGCCGCCCTGCAGCTGCTGCGCGGCATCGGCCTGGCCCTGGCCGCTGCGCTGGTGCTGGTGGCGCTGGCCTGGGCCGGCACCGGAATGGCGGGCCTGAACCGCTCGTTCGACGAGGCTCTGCGCCTGTTCCGCGACTTCCCCGTGTGGCGCCTGGCCATGCTGGGCTCGGCCGTGTTCGGCGCCGCCGTGGTGGGTGCACTGCTGCGCGGCCGCCACCGCCTGGGCGCCACCGGCTACACGCTGGTGCTGGGCCTGGGGCTGGCGGCCAGCGCCTGGGCCTTCCGCTGGGCGCTGTTCATGGGCGTGCAAGGCGTGCCCAAGTTCGGCGCGGGCCTGTACCTGTACCACATGCCGCTGGGCGGCGACGGCCTGATGGGTATGTTGGGCGTGGCCGGGCTGTGCGTGGCGCTGGTGGCCTTGGCCAGCTGGGCGCTGGAGCTGTTCCCGGCGCGCCAGGATGCAGCCCCCGCCCGCGCGTGACGCTCATTGATTCATAGCAAAACAGCCTCCAACCCAATACCAGCAAGCGCTAGTAGCTATAAAAACAGAAGCAAATCACTCGCTGCTGCGCTCGCCCGAGAGAGGATCTTCCATGTCCGACAAGAAACAACACCCCGCAAACGCTGGTGGCGCCGACGCCAGCCCAGAAATGAACCGCCGCCGCATGCTGCTGCGCGGCGGCGCCGTGGCCGGCGGCCTGGCGGCCTTTGCCGCCGGCTACGGCGAGACCGTGGCCAAGGGCGCCAAGGGCCTGGTCCAGGGCACTTCCGGCGTGGCCACGAAGAGCGCCACGCGAGGCAATTCGCTGACGCCCGAGTTCCGCATCGACCCCGTCACCGGCCTGCTCTCCACCCAGCCCGGCCAGGTGGTCAGCCCCAGCAGCTGCCTGGGCTGCTGGACGCAGTGCGGCATCCGCGTGCGCGTGGATACCGAGAACAACAAGATCCTGCGCGTGGCCGGCAACCCCTACCACCCACTGGCCACCACCCAGCACGCACCCATGGAAACGCCGGTGCGCGAGGTCTACGCCCTGCTGGGCGGCGACAACGGCCTGGAAGGCCGTGCCACCAGCTGCGCGCGCGGCTCTGCGATGTTCGAGCACCAGACCGCCCCACACCGCGTGCTGGCACCGCTCAAGCGCGTGGGCCCACGCGGCTCCGGCCAGTGGAAGACGATCTCCTTCGAGCAACTGGTCCAGGAGATCTGCGAGGGCGGCGACCTGTTCGGCGAGGGCCATGTGGACGGCCTGGCGGCCATCCGCGACGTCAAGACGTTGATCGACGCCGACAACCCGGAGTACGGCCCCAAGTCCAATCAGCTGCTGTTCACCGACGCCTCCAACGAAGGGCGCACGCCGCTGATCCGCCGCTTCGTCGGCCCGGCGTTCGGCTCAGTCAACTTCGCCAACCACGGCGCCTACTGCGGTCAGAGCTACCGCGTGGGCACGGCCGCGGCCCTGGGCAACATCCCCGGCATGCCGCACGGCAAGCCGGACTGGAAGAACTCGCGCTTCGGGCTGTTCCTGGGCACCGCGCCCGCGCAGGCAGGCAACCCCTTCCAGCGCATGGGCCGCGAGCTGGCCGAGGCCCGTTCGCGCGAGGACGACAGCTACCGGTATGTCGTCGTCTCGCCCGTGCTGCCCACCTCCTCGAGCCTGGCCGCCGGCGACAACAACCGGTGGATGCCCATCAAACCCGCCACCGACCTGGCCCTGGCCATGGCGCTGATCCGCTGGATCATCGACAACGAGCGCTACGACGCCACCTTTCTCACCCAGCCCGGCCCGGCCGCCATGGTCGCCGCGGGCGAAGCCAGCTGGAGCAACGCCACCCACCTGCTCATCAACGACGTGCAGCACCCACGCTACGGGCAGTTCTTGCGCGGCGCGGATCTGGGCCTGCCCCTGCCCGAGCCGGTGGACGAGAAGACCCCCGCCGAGGATGTGTACGTGGTGCAGGTGGCCGACGGCAGCGGCGGCTTCAAGCTGGTGCCCCACACCGTGGCCCAGGCGGCCGAGCTGGTGGTGGAGCGCGAGTTCACCCCGATCAAGGCCCCGGGCTCCACCGAGGAACCCACACCGGTGGCCGTCTGCACCGCCTTCGCCCGCCTGCGCGCGGAAGCGCGCCGCAAGACGCTGCAGGAATACTCGGACCTGTGCGGCGTGCCGGTGAAGGACATCGAAGACCTGGCGCGCGAATTCACCAGCCACGGCAAGCAGGCCGTGGCCAACTCGCACGGCGGCACCATGAGCGGCGCAGGCTTCTACACCGCCTACGCCATCGCCATGCTGAACAATCTTGTAGGCAACCTGAACGTCAAGGGCGGCTGGGTGCTGGACGCCGGCCCGTTCGGCCCTTTCGGGCCCGGGCCGCGCTACAACTTCGCGCAATTCGACGGCGCGGTGAAGGCCAGCGGGGTAGCCCTGTCGCGCACGCGCTTCCCGTACGAGAAGACCAGCGAATTCAAGCGCAAGAAGGAAGCCGGCCAGAACCCCTACCCCGCCAAGGCCCCGTGGTACCCGGCGCCGGGGGGCATGAGCAGCGAGATGCTGGCCGCCGGCCTTCTGGGCTACCCCTACCCGGTGAAGGCGTGGATCAACCACATGAGCAACCCGGTGTACGCCATCTGCGGCTTCGAGAACACCCTGCTGGACGCCATCAAGGATCCGAAGCGGCTGCCGCTGTTCGTCTCGGTGGACCCGTTCATCAACGAGACCTCGGCCCTGGCCGACTACATCGTGCCCGACACCGTCACCTACGAAAGCTGGGGCATCGGCGCCCCCTGGGCCGACGTGGTGGCCAAGAGCAGCACCGTGCGCTGGCCCGTGGTGGAGTCCGCCACCGCCAGGACGGCGGAGGGCAGGCCCGTGAGCTTGGAGAGTTTCCTCTTCGCCGTGGCCAAGCAGCTGCAGCTACCGGGCTTCGGCAAGAACGCCATGAGCACCAAGGAGGGCGAACCGCTCGACCTGGAAAGCGCCGAGGACTTCTACCTGCGCGGCATGTGCAACATCGCCTACCAGGCCGGCAAACCCGTGCCCGAGGCATCGGACGACGACATCGAGATCACGGGCCTGAAGCGCTGGATGCCCGACCTGGACCGGCGCCTGAAGCCCGAGGAAGTGCGCCGCGTGGCCATGGTGATGAGCCGGGGTGGCCGCTTCGACACGATCGAAGACGCATGGAAGGGCGAGCACATCAAGGCCGCGCACAAGTTCCCCGTGCAGATCTGGCACGAGGGCCTGGCCAAGATGCGCCACTCCATGACCGGCGAGCGCTACGCGGGCTGCCCCACCTGGTTTCCCACGCGCTTTGCCGACGGCAGCAGCATGCGCGAGCGCTTCACCGAACAAGACTGGCCGCTGACCATGAGCAGCTACAAGTCCAACCTGATGAGCAGCATGTCGATTGCCGCCAGCCGCCTGCGGCAGGTACACCCGCACAACCCCATCAGCCTGAACAAGGACGACGCCGCCAGGCTGGGCATCGCCAACGGCGACCCTATCGAGGTCAGCACCCCCGGCGCTCAGCTGCGGGGCGTGGCCCTGGTACGCGGCGGCATCGCCCAGGGCGCCATCGCCATCGAATACGGCTACGGCCACACCCAGCTGGGCGCCGCGGCCCACACCGTGGACGGCCAGCCCATGGCCCACAACCCGCAGCACGGCAATGGCGTGAACCTGAACCGCCTGGGCTTTGCCGACCCCACCCGGCCCGCCAAGGACAACGTGTGGATCGACTGGGTGTCGGGTGCGGTGGTGCGGCAGGGGTTGCCGGTGCGGGTGAGGAAGGTGTGACGCTGCTTTTTTGATGGCTGTTGGCGCCTGCCCGGCAAAGAACCAAGGGCATGATCTCCCCATGCACCTCCTGATCGTCGAGGACAACCCGCTCGTCGCCAGCGGCATCCGCGCCGGCCTGCTGCTGCACGGCATGCAGGCCGACGTCGCCCCCACCGCCGCCGCCGCCCAGGCCCACATGGACGCCCGCGCCTACGACGCCTGCGTGCTCGACCTGGGCCTGCCCGATGGCGACGGCATGACCCTGCTGCGCCGCTGGCGCGCCGCCGGCCTGGCCCTGCCGGTGCTCATCCTCACGGCGCGGGGCACGCTGCAGGACAAGATCGCCGGCTTCGAGCAAGGCACGGACGACTACCTGACCAAGCCTTTCGACCTGCCCGAGCTGGCCCTGCGCCTGCAGGCCCTGGTGCGCCGCGCCGGCGGGCGCGCCAGCGACCGGGTGCCGCTGGGCCCCGACTGCGAGATCGACCTGGCCGGCGCCGCCGTGTACCTGCACGGCGAACCGGTGGACCTGCCCCGGCGCGAATGGGCGCTGCTGGCCGCGCTGGTGCAGGCCGACGGGCGCGTGCTCAGCACCGCGCAGCTGCACGACCGCCTGTACGGGCTGGACGAAGACGTGGGCAGCAACACCGTCAACGTGCACGTGCACCACCTGCGCCGCAAGCTGGGCGCGGACATCATCGACACCGTGCGCGGCCAGGGCTTTCGCCTGGGCGTGCGCCACGGGCCGAGCGCCCCATGACCGACAACGCCCCCAACGGCAGCCGCAGCGAGGGCCACGCCCCGCGCATGAAGAGCCTGCGCCACCGTCTGGTGCTTGCCCTGGCGCTGGCGACTGGCGCGCTGTGGGCAGCGGTGGGCTGGTGGCGCGTGGGCGTGCTGCAGGGCGAGCTGGAGGCCATGCTGGACGAGCGCCTGGTGGCCTCGGCGCACATGGTGGCCAGCATCGTGCACCAGTTCCAGCCCGCGCCCGCGCCGGCCGCGCCGCTGGTCGACACCACCACGCAGCAGCAGCCGCAATTGCAGCAGCAGCTCCAGTCCGTCATCGCGCGCGACGGCGTGGCCTGCGAGGTCAGCCTGGTGCGCAGCGAGGTCGAAGTGCTGCCGATCGCCCGCACCGGCGACGCACCAGCGCATTCCACGCTGGGCGCGCCGGGCTTTGGCACCATCACCAAGGGCGGCAAGGCCTGGCGCACCTACGTGCTGCAGGACGGCGAGCTGCGCGTGGCCACCTCCGACCGGCTGGACCTGCGTGCGCAGCTGACGCAGTCCGCTATGCGCTCGCTGGTGCTGACCTTCACCGTGGCGCTGGCCGGCGTGTGGTTGTTGGTGTGGCTGTTGGTCACGCGCGGCCTGGGCCCACTGGCGCGGCTGCAGCAGGAGCTGCGCCAGCGCCAGCCCCAGGCCACCGAGCCGGTGCGCGCCGGCCAGGACGTGCGCGAGCTGCGGCCCCTGGTGGACAGTCTGAACGCACTGCTAGCGCGCGCTCGCAGCGCCATCGAGCACGAACGCCGCTGGACGGCCGACGCCGCGCACGAGCTGCGCACGCCTCTGACCGCCATCAAGACCCAGGTGCAGGTGGCGCAGCTGGCGCTGGCCACGCCCGGTCGCGATGCCGTGGCCCACGAGGCCCTGGACGCCGCGCTGCAGGGCATCGCCCACATGCACGGCACGCTGGAGCAGCTGCTGCAGCTGGCCCGCGTGGAGGGCGCCGCCGGGCCCGAAGGCGAGCACAGCACGCCCGCCGCGGCCATCGCCCAGGCGCTGGAGCGGGCCGTGCAGCAGTCGCGCCAGCGCGCGCTGCACGAGCGCGGCACCGCCCCGGCCGTTCAAGTGCACTGCCAGCCGCCCGCGCAGGACCCCTCCTGGCAGCGCGCCAGCATCGCCGTGCCCGCCGCGCTGCTGGCCAGCGCCATCGGCAACCTGCTGGACAACGCCCTGCGCCACCACGCCGGCGACGCGCCGGTGGAGTGCGCGCTGGCCTTGTTGCCCGGCAACGGCGGCGATGTGCCGGGCTTCGTCGAAATCACCGTGCGCGACCACGGTCCCGGCCTGACCGAGGACGAGTGCGCGCAGGCCACGCGGCGCTTTTGGCGCAAAGGTGCCAGCAGCAGCACCGGCAGCGGCCTGGGTCTGACCATCGCGCGGCGCATCGCGGAAAGCGGCGACGGCAGCCTGCAGCTGGCGCCTGCCCAACCCGGCCTGCAGGCGCGCCTGCGCTGGCCGCTGCGCCAGCACCCCACGCCATGACGCCCGGCTGACGGCGCGAGACCGACCTTCACACCATGCTTTCTTCTCCCATGCTCGTCCTCGGGCCCCTGGTCCTGCCCTGGGCCGGCGTCATCGTGCTGGCCGCCTGGCTGATCGCCAGCACGCTGCACGACCGCAGCGCGCGCCGCGCCGGCCTGCCGCCGGGCCCGCACGCCTGGGTGCTGGCGCTGCTGGCACTGGCCGCCGCACGCCTGGGCTTCGTGCTGCAGTACGGGCGCGAATACGCCGGCGCGCCGTGGACGGCGCTGGACATCCGCGACGGCGGCTGGTCCGCCGGCTGGGGATTGCTGGCCGGAGCGCTGTACGTGCTGGCCTTGTGGCTGCGCCGCAATCCCTGGCGCCGACCCGTGGCGCTGGCCGCCACCGTGGGCGCCGGCCTGTGGCTGGCCGGCTCCGGCGCGCTGCAGCTGGCACAGCCGGCCGCGCCGACCGCCCTGCCCGCCTGGCAAGGCGTGGCGCTGGATGCACGCACGGTGCAGCTGCCCGCGCTGCAGGGCCGGCCGGTGGTCATCAACCTGTGGGCCAGCTGGTGCCCGCCGTGCCGGCGCGAGATGCCGGTGCTGCTGCGCGCGCGGGCCGACAACCCGGAAGTGCGCTTTCTATGGGTCAACCAGGGCGAGGCGCCCGAGACCGTCGTCGGCTTTGCCGCCGCCCAGCAGCTACCGCAGGCCGATGTGGTGCTGGACCAGTCCTCGCAGTTGGGCGCCCTGCTGGGCCACCGGGCGCTGCCGACCACGCTGTTCTACGACGCCCGCGGCGCGCTGGTGGCGGTGCGCAGCGGCGAGCTGTCGGCCGCCACGCTGGCGCAGCATCTGCGGCTGACTGCCCAGCCGCTCTCAAAAGAATAGCTGCTGGCGCTTACAGTTCGTCGTTTTCAGGCATTTTTCTGCCTCAAAGCTCTGCTGGATCAGCGCAGGCAGCTATATCTTCTATAGCGATCGCCCACTGACCGCGGGCACGCCAGGCCTCAGGGCTTGTCCTTCACGCCCAGCCGGTCGAACAGCCCGCCGCTGGGTCCTTCCACGCCGGCGCCCGCGCCGCCCGCCTTTTGCACCGCCGCCAGGAAGTGCGCCATGGCCTCGGCCGCGCGGCTGCTCTGCTCTCCGCTGTTCACATATTCATCCACACCGGCGCCATCGGCGGTGTACACCCGCATCCAGACGCGCTGGGCATAGGCCAGCCGGTCCACCAGCCGCAGCGGCACGTCGAAGCGGCTCATGCCGTCCTGCACATTGGCCTGGCTGGAGCGCAGGCGCACCACTTCCGATCCGCCGATGTGCACGTCCGCGCCTGTCACGGGCGACTGCACGCCGGGCAGGCCGATAGCCAGCTCCGCCTGGCCCGCCCGGGCGCTGCTCCAGGACGCAGCCAATACCGGGCAGCGCGCCCCGCGCTCGCAGGCCAGCCGGTCAGGTGCGACGGACACGGTCTTGGCGCCATCGGCTGCCACATCCTGGCGCACCTGCGGCACGAGCGACTCGCGGCTGGCGCAGCCTGCCAGCAGCAACGCCGTCAGGGCCGCGCCCCAGGCGGCGGTGGGTAGTGGGTTCATGCGTTTCTCTCCGTTGATTCGTGAGGGGGTGGCCGCCGACCGGGCGGCATGCCAAAGCCGCAAGCCTACTCTGCGCGCGGGCCCAAACGCGGCAGCAGCTTCACATAGGCCAGTTCGCCAACCAGTTCCACCAGCGTCTGCGCCACGATCACGGCGGGGACCAAGGGCACGGCACCCGGAATGGCCAGCCCCAGCGGCAGCACCACCAGCGAATTGCGCGTGGCGCTGCTAAATGCCACGGCCCGGCCCTGGCCCGAGGGCAGGCGCCAGGCGCGCGCCACGGCCCAACCCAGCAGCGGCGCGGCGACGGCAAAGGCCACGTAAACCGGCACCACGACCCGCACGGCGCCCAGCGCCAGGCCCAGCTGCGGCGCCACGGCCGCCACGACCACGAACAGCACGGCGGCCGTGGCCGGCACGGGCATGAGGCCCAGGGCGCGGGCCAGGCGCATGCCCGGACGGGATCGCGCCGCCCACGCCTGGCACACCGCCGCCAGCGCCAGCGGCACGGCGATCAGCCAGACAAAGGCCTGCAGGAACGGCCCCCAGCGCACCAGCCCGGCGGCCTCGTCGCCCAGGAACGCGCCCAGGAACGCGCCCAGGAACACCGGCAGCAGCAGCATCTGCGCTGCCAGCAGCACCGGCGTTGCAGCCAGCAGCGACCGGGCATCCGCACGCCCCAGGTGCGCGAACGTCACCACATAGTCGATGCAGGGCGCCAGCAGTACCAGCAGCACTCCGGTGCGCAGCATCGGATCGGCCGGCAGCCAGGGCGTGAGGGCGAACACCAGCAGCGGTACGGCCACGAAGTTGGCCGCCAGCAGCGCCCCGAGAAAGCGCGCGTTCGCCACACCCTGGCGCAGCTCCGTCAGCGGCACCTGCAAGAAGGTGACGAACAGCATGAAGGCCAGCAGCGGGTCAATGGCCGGCGTCAGCGCCGCCGTGGCCGGCACCCGCCAGGCCAGCACGCCGGCCAGGGCCACCGCGGCGAAGTAGACGGAGACCTGACGCGTTTCGAGCAGATCTCGCAGGCGGGTCGGGGTCACGGCAGAAGGGTTTTATCTGCGCCCGCCGTCCGGGCGGGGGGAGTTCACTCCCACTCGATGGTCGCTGGCGGCTTGCTCGACACGTCGTAGGTCACGCGATTGATGCCGCGCACCTCGTTGATGATGCGGCTGGACACGCGCTTGAGCAGCGCGTACGGCAGCTCGGCCCAGTCGGCGGTCATGAAGTCGGTGGTCTGCACGGCACGCAGCGCGACGACGTAGTCATAAGTGCGGCCATCGCCCATCACGCCGACGCTCTTCACCGGCAGGAAGACGGTGAAGGCCTGGCTGGTCAGCTCGTACCAGCTCTTGCCCGTGGCCGGGCCCACCGTCCCCCGCAGCTCTTCGATGAAGATGGCGTCGGCGCGGCGCAGCAGGTCGGCGTATTCCTTCTTCACCTCGCCCAGGATGCGCACGCCCAGGCCGGGGCCGGGGAAGGGATGGCGGTAGACCATCTCGCGTGGCAGGCCCAGGGCCAGGCCCAGCTCGCGCACTTCGTCCTTGAACAGGTCGCGCAGGGGCTCCAGCAGCTTCAGGCCCAGCTGCTCAGGCAGGCCGCCCACGTTGTGGTGGCTCTTGATGGTCACGGCCTTCTTGGACTTGGCGCCGCCGGACTCGATCACGTCTGGGTAAATGGTGCCCTGCGCCAGGAACGTGACGCCCTTGTGCCCTCCTCCGGCAGCCTTGAGCTTCTCGGCTTCGGCCTTGAACACGTCGACGAACAGGCCGCCGATGATCTTGCGCTTTTGCTCGGGCTCGCTGACCCCGGCTAGCTTGCCCAGGAACAGCTCGCTTGCATCCACGCGGATGACGCGGGCGTGCAGCTTGCCGGCAATCATGTCCATAACCATGTCGCCCTCGTGCAGGCGCAGCAGGCCGTGGTCCACGAACACGCAGGTCAGCCGGTCGCCGATGGCACGGTGGATCAGGGCCGCCGCCACGCTGGAGTCCACGCCGCCGGACAGGCCCAGCAGCACTTCTTCGTCACCCACCTGCTCGCGGATGCGCGCCACGGCCTCGTCCACGTAGTTGCCCATGACCCAGTCGGCCCGCGCGCCGCAGATCTCCAGCACGAAGCGCGACAGCAGTGCCGCGCCCTGCGGGGTGTGCGTGACCTCGGGGTGGAACTGCACGGCGTAGTAGTGCCGCGCCTCGTCGGCCATGCCGGCGATGGGGCAGGACGCGGTGGAGGCCATCAGCTTGAAGCCCGGCGGCAGCTCGGTGACCTTGTCGCCGTGGCTCATCCAGACTTTAAGCATGCCGTGGCCCTCGGGCGTGGCGAAGTCCTGGATGTCCTTGAGCAGCGCCGTGTGGCCGTGCGCGCGCACCTCGGCGTAGCCGAACTCGCGGCTGTGCGAGCCCTCGACCTTGCCGCCCAGCTGCGTGGCCATGGTCTGCATGCCGTAGCAGATGCCCAGCACGGGCAGGCCCAGCTCGAACACGGCATCGGGCGCACGGTCGTCCACCTCGTACACGCTGGCATGGCTGCCCGACAGGATCACGCCCTTCAGCCGCCCGTCGGCGGCGAACTGGCGCACCCAGTCGCTGGACACGTCGCACGGATGCACCTCGCAATACACCTGTGCCTCGCGCACGCGCCGGGCGATGAGCTGGGTGACCTGCGAGCCAAAGTCGAGGATGAGGATCTTGTCGTGTTGCATGGTGGCTGGTCCCCGGGAGGGAGGGAGAAAGAAAGACAAAGGCCCGAAGGCCTGGGGTGGCTTCGGGCCTGTGGTTGGCGCTGCGCTCAGTCCGCGCGGTAGTTGGGCGCTTCCTTGACGATCTGCACGTCGTGCACGTGCGACTCGCGGATGCCGGCAGCGGTGATCTCCACGAACTCGGCCTTGTCGTTCATCTCGGCGATGGTGGCGCAGCCGCAGTAGCCCATGGCCGCGCGTACCCCGCCAGCCATCTGGAACACGATGGAGACCATGGAGCCCTTGTAGGGCACGCGGCCTTCGATGCCCTCGGGCACCAGCTTGTCGGCGTTGGGGTTGCCGGTGGTGGCTTCCTGGAAGTAGCGGTCGGCGCTGCCCTGCTGCATGGCGCCGATGGAGCCCATGCCGCGGTAGCTCTTGTAGCTGCGGCCCTGGTACAGGATGACCTCGCCGGGCGCCTCTTCGGTGCCGGCGAACATGCCGCCCATCATCACTGTGGATGCGCCCGCCGCGATGGCTTTGGCGATGTCGCCCGAGAAGCGGATGCCGCCATCGGCAATCAGCGGCACGCCCGTGCCCTTGAGGGCCGTGGCCACGCTGTCGATGGCCATGATCTGCGGCACGCCCACGCCCGCGACGATGCGCGTGGTGCAGATGGAGCCCGGGCCGATGCCGACCTTCACGGCGTCGGCGCCGGCTTCGGCCAGCGCCAGCGCGGCGGCACCGGTGGCGATGTTGCCGCCGATCACCTCGACCTGCGGGTAGTTCTGCTTGACCCAGCGCACACGATCGATCACGCCCTTGGAGTGGCCGTGCGCGGTGTCCACCACCAGCGCATCGACGCCTGCCTTGACCAGCAGGTCCACGCGCTCCTCGGTGCCCGGGCCCACGCCCACGGCGGCGGCCACACGCAGGCTGCCGGCGGCGTCGCGCGCGGCGTTGGGGAAGATGGTCTGCTTGTTGATGTCCTTGACGGTGATCAGGCCCTTCAGTTCGAAGGCGTCGTTCACCACCAGCAGGCGCTCGAGCTTGTGGCGGTTGAGCAGCGCCTTGGCCTGCTGGGGCGTGGTGCCGTCTTTTTCGTTGACGGTGATGAGCTTCTCGCGCGGGGTCATGATCTCGCGCACCTTGACGTCGTAGCGCGTCTCGAAGCGCACGTCGCGGCTGGTGACGATGCCCACCACCTTGCCGCCATCGCACACCGGAAAGCCGGAGATGCCCAGGTTCTCCGACAGCTCCAGCACCTGCAGCACGGTGTGCTCGGGCGTGATGACCACCGGGTCATGCACCACGCCGGATTCGTGGCGCTTGACCTTGGAGACTTCGGCGGCCTGCTGCTCGGCCGTCATGTTCTTGTGGATGACGCCAATGCCTCCCTCCTGCGCGATGGCGATCGCCAGGCGCGCCTCGGTCACGGTGTCCATGGCGGCGGACACCAGGGGCAGGTTCAGGGAGATGTTGCGCGTGAAGCGCGTGGCGAGAGAGGTGTCCTTGGGCAGGACCTGGGAGTACGCCGGCACCAGCAACACATCGTCGAAGGTGAGCGCTTTTCCGAGTAGGCGCATGTGATCAAGCTCCAAAAAAAGGATTGTACCCGCCGTGCGACAGCTCCGTGGCTGGCCGCCGAGCGCGCGGCTACACTGGCCCGCTATGAAACGCAAACAGCTTTTCCTGCTCGCGCTGGCCTGCACCTGGGCCCTGGGCGCATCGGCGCAGTGGCAGTGGGTGGACAAGGACGGCCGCAAGGTCTTCAGCGACCGCCCGCCACCGCAGGACGTGCCGGACAAGAACATCCTGAAGCAGCCCACGCTGCGCGGCACACTGCCCGCTGCGGCTTCCGCGGCCGCCGCATCCACCACGGCGCAGCAAGACGAAGCGGCACCGGCCGCGGCCGCTGCTTCCGCCCCTTCCGCCGGGCGCGACCAGCAGCTGGAGGACAAGAAGGCCAAGGCCGAAGCCGCCGAGGCCGCGCGCAAGCAGGCCGAGGAGAAAGCCCAGGCCGAGCGCCAGGCCAAAGCCCGCGCCGAGAACTGCGCCCGCGCCCGCCAGTCCAGCGCCACGCTGGCTTCCGGCATACCGATGGCGCACGTCAACGCCCAGGGCGAGCGCGGCTTCATGGACGAGGCCACGCGTGCTGCCGAGCTGCGCCGGGCCCAGGCCATCATGGCATCGGACTGCAAATAAACGGCGCTGGCTACGCGCCGCCCCGCCCCAGCGAGCCACTGCCCTGCAGTGGCTTTTTCGTGGGCGAGAGGTTGTCTCAGTAGCCCTGCTTGGCGCCGGGGCGGCGCCGGGCAAACAGCCCCGCGGCGCGCGCGCCCTGGCTGGCAAAGCGCTGGCGCCGGGCGATCTTGGGGTCTACGGTCAGGGCGCGGCAGCATTCCACACGGTCGCCGTCGCGCAGCACGTCGCCCGGCTCAGCGCTGCGACCCCAGATGCCCAGAGCCAGCGCCACCAGATCCGCCTGCTGCAGCCCGGCGGCCTCCAGGGCGTGGGACACGGTGGCGCCAGGGGGCAGCCGTAGCTCCCACTCCCGCACCTGGCCCGGCTGCAGCGATGCGCTCACGGTCACCCGCAGCGAGGCATCAGCCATAGACCTGCTCGGCGCGCTTGATGAAGGCGTCGACCAACGTGGCGGCGATGCGGTCGAATACCGGGCCGACCAGGGCCGCCAGCGTGCGGCTGTCGAAGCCGTAGCGCAGAGTCAGCTCGACCTTGCAGGCGCGCTGCGTGCCGTCGCCCACGGGGTGGAACTGCCAGTCGCCGTCCAGTTGAGAGAACGGGCCTTCGACCAGCTCCATCTTCACGCGCCGGCCGGCCTCGTGCGTGTTGCGGGTGACGAAGGACTTCTTGATTCCCCCGAGGGCGATGCCGACCTCGGCCGTCATGCCGGTCTCATGCTCGGTCAGCACGCGGGCGTGGTCGCACCAGGGCAGAAACTGCGGATAGCGCGCCACGTCGGTGACCAAGGCAAACATTTCTTCGGGGCTGTACCAGATCAGGACGGACTTGTTGACGGTTTTCATGAGGAGGCTGGGTGCTGGGATACGCCCCCTAAAATCGACGGCGCGAGACGACAAGCATTGTAGGGAAGGCGTTTGAATCTTCCGGTCCGCGCCTCATCTACGACACCCATGGCCAAGAAACCTGATCCATCGCCCCGCATCGCCGAAAACAAAAAAGCGGCCTACAACTATTTCTTCGAGGAACGCCACGAGGCCGGCATGGTGCTGCACGGCTGGGAAGTCAAGGCGCTGCGCGAGGGCAAGGCGCAGCTGACCGACGGCTATGTGGTCATCAAGGAAGGCGAGCTGTTTTTGATCGGCTGCCAGATCAACCCGCTCAAGACCGCCTCCACCCACGTCAGCCCGGACGCCGCGCGCACCAAGAAGCTGCTGATGCACAAGGACGAGATCCGCCGCCTGATCGGCAAGGTGGAGCAAAAGGGCTACACCCTGGTGCCGCTCAAGCTGTATTGGAAGGACGGGCGCGCCAAGTGCGAGATCGCCCTGGCCAAGGGCAAGGCCGAGCACGACAAGCGCGACACCATCAAGGAGCGCGAGGGCAAGCGCGAGGTGGAGCGCGTCATGAAGAGCCGCCACCGCTGAGCGAAGCAAAACGGCCTTTTCTCCGACACGCTCGACCGTACGGCCGCTCCACACTGCAGTGTTTTCACACAGGAGCGTGCCATGAAATCTCTCGCAACCGTGCTGATGGCCAGCGCACTGCTGGCAGGCTGTGCCAACGGTGTGTTCTCGCATAAGACGGACACCGCGGCGCCCGACATGCCGACCCGCGCGGCCGATGGGCGCCTGATTGGTCCGAACGGCAACACTCTCTACACCTACGCCAAGGACAGCCAGGGAATGTCGGTCTGCAACGACCAGTGCGCTACCAACTGGCCGCCCCTGACCGTGGCGCCCAACGCCCGGCCCATGGGCGACTACACCATCGTTACGCGCGCCGATGGCACGCGTCAGTGGGCGTACAAGGGTCAGCCGCTGTATTACTTCGTGAAGGACACGCGCGCCGGCGACATGACCGGCGAAGGCGTCGGCGGCAACTGGCGCACAGTGCGCCCCTGACCCTGGGGCGCGAGTAGCGCGCAAAGGGCCACGCCAGCCGGCGTGGCCTTTTTTCGCGTCAGCGCAGCGCCGCCAGCGGGTGGGCGTGCGCCGGCCAGGGGCTCTGGAAAAACGCCTGCACCAGCTCGGCCGGCACGTCTTCGACGCGCGCGGGGTTCCACTTCGGGGCATGGTCCTTGTCCACGGCCAGGGCGCGGATGCCCTCCACCGTCTCGCTTTGGCCCGGGCGCAGGTAGAAGCAGTGGCGCACCATGTCGCGCTCCATGCGCAGGTCATCGGCCAGGTCCATGCCGCGGGCGCGGCGGATTTGCTCCAGCACCACGTGCAGCATCAGCGGCGAGCGCTTGCGCAGCATCTGTGCCGTGGCGCGCTCCCATTCACCGTCGGCCGCCTCCAGCGCCTGCACGATGGCAGTAGCGTCGGGCAATGCAAAATACTGGTCAATTTGGGCTCTAGCGCTTACCTGGCCTGCGCCAGCAGCTATAAATTTCGAAGCAACAAAGTCCTGCACGGCTTGGCCGCTGGCGAACTGCAGGGTGCCCAACGCCTCCCACACGCCCACCTGCTGGTCCGCAGGCAGCAGGCCGTCGGCCAGTTGGAAGGCGATGGCGTCCGCTGCGCCGATGGTCTCGCCCGTCAGGGCCAGCCATTCGCCCACGCGCCCCGGACAGCGCGACAGGAAGTAGCCGCCGCCCACGTCGGGGAACAGGCCGATGATGGTCTCGGGCATGGCCATCTTGGTGCGCTCGGTGACGATGCGCAGGCTGCCGCCCTCGCTGATGCCCATGCCGCCGCCCATGACGATGCCGTCCATGAAGGCGATGTAGGGTTTGCCGAAGGTGTGGATCAGGTGGTTGAGGGCGTATTCCTCGGTGAAGAAGTCCTCCAGCTCGGGGTTGCCCGTGCTGCCCGCGGCGTGCAGGAAGCGGATGTCGCCGCCCGCACAGAAGGCCCCGAAGGCGCCCTCGCGCCCATTGCCGCGGATGGCCACGGCCAGCACCTTGTCGTCGTGCTGCCAGGCCAGCAGCGCAGCCATCAGGTCGCGCACCATGGCCAGCGACAGCGCGTTCAGCGCCTTGGGCCGGTTCAGCGTGATGCAGCCGACCTGCCCCCGCACCTCGGCCACGATCTCGCCGCTCTTCATCTCCATCGTCATTGTTGTTGCTCCTTCCATCCAAGCAGTTCGTTGAAAACCAGTGCGGCGATGACCAGCGTGCCGCCCATCAAAACGGCGGCCGCCGGCTTCTCGCCCGCGCCCACCCAGGTCAGCAGGATGCCGAAAATGACCTCCAGCAGGCCCAGCAGGGCAATCTCGGGCGCCTTGAGCACGCGCCCGCAATAAACCACCAGCACGCAGGGGATGGCCAGCTGCACCAGGCCCAGCAGGGCCAGCAGCGCCAAGTCGCGCCCCGAAGCGGCAAACGGCAGCGCCCAGGGCAGCGTGGCCAGCGCCGACAGCGCCGCGCCGATGAACACCGCCGGCACCAGGTCCACCGCGTGGCCCTGCGTCTGGGCGCGCTGCACCACCGTCCAGTTGACGGCGGCGGCCACCGGAATGCACAGCGCCACGGCCAAGCCCAGGGGTGACAGGTTGCCAACCTCGGCTCCGTACATCCAGACGATGCCGGCGCCCGCCATGGCAATGGCGCACCAGGTGCGCGGCGCAATGCGGTGCCCGATGAACACCCGCGCCAACAGGGCGGTGAGCAGTGGCCCGGCGGCCATGGTAACCAGCACGTTGGCCACGGGCATGAGGGTGATGCCGACCATGAAGGCGGTGAACATCACGCTCCAGCACCCACCCGACAGCCACAGCGGCGCGCTGGCGCGCAGCACCGGCGCGAAGGCCGCTCGCCCGCGCAGGGCGGGCAGGATCACGGTCAGCGACAGCAGCATGAAGAAGCTGCGCCAGAAGGTGATCTCGAAGCTGCGTGCCTGCTCCAGGTGGCGCGTGACGACGCCGGCGATCGACCACATGAGCGCGGCGGCAGCCATCAGCCAGACCGCGCGGCCATGCGTGAGGCCGGCGGGCGTGGTGGCAGGAGGAACGGTCAGCGTGCCGTCCACGGCATCAGGCGCTTTCGCGGCTGGCGCGCTTGCGCTCGTGTTCCTTCAGGTGGCGCTTGCGCAGGCGGATGCTCTTGGGCGTGATCTCCACCAGCTCGTCGTCCTCGATGAACTCCACACCGTACTCCAGCGTCAGGTCGATGGGCGGCGTGATCTTGATGGCGTCTTCCTTGCCGCTGACGCGGAAGTTGGTCAGCTGCTTGGTGCGCGTGGCGTTCACCACCAGGTCGTTGTCGCGGTTGTGCACGCCGACGATCATCCCTTCGTACACCGGGTCGCCGGCCTTGACGAACATGCGGCCGCGGTCGTCCAGCTTGCCCAGGGCATAGGTGAAGATCTCGCCATCGTCCATGCTGATCAGCACGCCGTTCTTGCGCCCGCCAATGTCGCCCTTGTGCGGCTCGTAGCTGTCGAAGATGTTGCTGATCAGGCCCGAGCCACGCGTCAGGTTCAGGAATTCGTTGGTAAAGCCGATCAGGCCGCGCGCCGGGATGCGGTATTCCAGGCGCACGCGCCCGCGGCCGTCCGGCTCCATGTTCACCAGTTCGCCCTTGCGCTCGCCCAGGGCCTGCATCACGCCGCCCTGGTGGCCTTCCTCGATGTCGGCGGTGACCAGCTCGATGGGCTCACAGCGTTCGCCATCGATGTCCTTGAAGACCACGCGCGGCTTGCTGACGGCCAGCTCATAGCCCTCGCGGCGCATCTCTTCCAGCAAGATGGTCAGGTGCAGCTCGCCGCGGCCGGCGACCTCGAACACACCGTCCTCGTCGGTTTCCTTCACGCGCAGCGCCACGTTGGAGCGCAGCTCCTTTTGCAGCCGGTCCCAGATCTGGCGGCTGGTGACGAACTTGCCTTCGCGACCGGCCAGCGGCGAGGTGTTGACGGCGAAGTTCATGGTCAGCGTCGGCTCGTCGATCTTGAGCATGGGCAGCGGATTCGGATTCGCCGGGTCGGTCAGCGTCTCGCCAATGCCCACGTTCTCAATGCCGTTGATAAGCACGATCTCGCCCGGGCCAGCTTCGCTGACCTGCACGCGGTCCAGGCCCTGAAACTGGTGGATCTGGTTGACGCGGCCCTTGTAGCTGTCGCCGTCCACGCCGTGCATGACCAGCACATCCTGGCCGGCCTTCAGCACGCCCGAGTTGATGCGGCCCACGCCGATGCGGCCCACGAAAGTGGAGTAGTCCAGCGCCGAGATCTGCAGCTGCAGCGGCGCGCCGGCATCGCCGCCGGCCACGGGCACATGCTTGAGGACGGTGTCGAACAGCGCCGACATGTCCTCGCCCCACTGCTCGCCCGGCTGACCCTGCTCCAGCGCACTCCAGCCGTTGATGCCGGAGGCGTAGACCACGGGGAAGTCCAGCTGCTCGTCGGTCGCGCCCAGCTTGTCGAACAGGTCGAAGGCGGCGTTCACCACCTTGTCGGGGTTGGCGCCAGGCTTGTCCACCTTGTTGACCACCACGATGGGCTTGAGGCCCAGGGCCAGGGCCTTCTTGGTCACGAAGCGCGTCTGGGGCATGGGGCCTTCCTGCGCGTCGATCAGCAGCACCACGCCGTCCACCATGGACAGCGCACGCTCCACCTCGCCGCCGAAGTCCGCGTGGCCGGGCGTGTCCAGGATGTTGATGTGCGTGCCCTTCCACGAGGCGGCGCAGTTCTTGGCCAGGATGGTGATGCCGCGCTCACGCTCGATGGCGTTGTTGTCCATGACCGTGTCCACGACTTTCTCGTGGGCGGCAAAGGTGCCCGACTGGCGCAGCAGCTGGTCCACCATGGTGGTCTTGCCATGGTCGACGTGGGCAATGATGGCGATGTTACGGATTTGTTTGCTCATAACGTTGGTGCTGTCTGTGTTCAATGTGCCGCGCTCAAGGGGGTGTTGTGATCGGCGCGCGGCGCGCCTTGAAGGATTTGCTGGATCTCCAGCGGGCTGAGCAACCGGTCGGGGATCAACTCGCCGCCGCGCACGTGGGCCACGCCCAGCAGTGCGTGCGGCTGCTCGGCGTACACCGCCACGGCCGGCGCGTCGGGCCAGGGCCCGCGCCGGCGCAGCCCCGACAGGAAGCGGCCGGCCTCCTGCTCGTCCAGCGTGATGGTGGCGTGGCCGGCCAGCAGTGTCTGCGCCGGCTGCACCTGGGCCAGGCGCTGGTCCTCGTCCATGGCCTGCAGCTGCTCCAGGGTGATGCAGCGCTCCACGCCGAGGCCGCCGGTGTCAATGCGCCGCAGAAACACCAGGTGCGCGCCACAGCCCAGGGCTTGGCCGATGTCCTCGCCCAGCGTGCGGATGTAGGTGCCCTTGCTGCAGGTCACTCTTATTTTGATAGCTGCTTGCGCTTGATCTGTCTGCGTTAGAGCCAGATTCAGCTTGAAAATCTCGACATCGCGCGCGGGCCGCTCCACCTCCAGACCGGCACGCGCGTATTCATACAGCGCGCGCCCATCCTTCTTCAGGGCGCTGTGCATGGGAGGCACCTGGCGGATGGGACCAGTGAACTGCGCCTGCACGGCGGCCAGCCGCTCGGGGGTGAGCTGGGCCGGGTCGACCTGGCGCTGCTCGCGCACCTGTCCTTCAGCGTCGCCCGTGGTGGTGGTGGTGCCCAGCAGGGCGATGGCCTCGTACGTCTTGGGTGCGTCCAGCTGCAGGGCGCTGAACTTGGTGGCCGCGCCAAAGCACAGTGGCAGCACGCCCGAGGCCAGCGGGTCGAGCGTGCCGGTGTGCCCGGCCTTCTCGGCGCGCAGCAGCCATTTGGCCTTTTGCAGGGCGTCGTTACTTGACAAGCCCAGGGGCTTGTCCAGCAGCAGCACTCCGTGCACCGGGCGCCGCTGCACCCGGATGCGGGGAGCGCGCGTGGTCATCGTTCGTCGTCGTCCTTGGAACGCGAGGCCACGGCGCGCGCGATCAGCGCGTTCATGTCGGCCGCGCGCTCGGGCGTGCGGTCGTACACGAAGTGCAGCGTGGGCACGGTGTGGATATGCAATCGCTTGAACAGGCCGTTGCGCAGAAAGCCCGCGGCCTGGTTCAGCGCCTCCTGCGTGCCGTCGGCATCGCCCACGAGCACGCTGAAGAAGACCTTGGCGTGCGCGTAGTCGGGCGTGACCTCCACGGCCTGCAGGGTGACCATGCCGATGCGCGGGTCCTTCAGCTCGCGGATCAGTTCGGTCAGATCACGCTGGATCTGGTCCGCGACCTTGAAGCTGCGATTGGGCGTGGAGGACTTCTTCGCTGCCATGGCTTACAGGGTCCGCGCGATTTCCTTGATGTCGAAGAACTCCAGCTGATCACCCTCGCGGATGTCGTTGTAGTTCTTGAGCTTGATACCGCACTCGAAGCCTTCGCGCACTTCCTTGACGTCGTCCTTCATGCGGCGCAGCGATTCCACCTCGCCCGTGTAGATGACCACGTTGTCGCGCAGCAGGCGGAAGCGTGCATTGCGGTGCACAAAGCCCTGCGTGACGTAGGAGCCGGCCACCGTGCCAATCTTGGAGGCGACGAACACCGTGCGGATCTCGGCCATGCCGATGATTTCCTCGCGCTGCTCGGGGGCCAGCATGCCGGACATGGCCACCTTCAGCTCTTCCACGGCGTCGTAGATGACGCCGTAGTAGCGCAGGTCCACACCATGCGCTTCGGCCAGCTTGCGCGCGCCGGCATCAGCGCGCACGTTGAAGCCGATGACGATGGCCTTGGAGGCCAGTGCCAGGTTCACGTCGGACTCGCTGATGCCGCCCACGCCGGCATACACCAGTTGCACCTTGACCTCGTCGGTCGAGAGCTTGACCAGCGACTGGCCCAGAGCTTCCTGCGAGCCTTGCACGTCCGCCTTGATGATGATGGGCAGGTGCTGCACCTCGCCCGCCTGCATGTCGGCGAACATGTTCTCCAGCTTGGCTGCCTGCTGCTTGGCCAGCTTGGTGTTGCGGAACTTGCCGGCACGGTAGGTGGCGATTTCGCGGGCACGGCGCTCGTCGGCCAGCACCATGAAGTCGTCGCCGGCCTGGGGCACTTCGGTCAGACCCTGGATTTCCACCGGGATGGACGGGCCAGCTTCCTTGCTGGAGCGGCCGTTCTCGTCGGTCATGGCGCGCACGCGGCCATAGGTCTGGCCAGCCAGCACGATGTCGCCGACCTTGAGCGTGCCGGACTGCACCAGAACCGTGGCCACGGGGCCGCGGCCCTTGTCCAGCTGCGCCTCGATGACCAGGCCCTTGGCCAGAGCGTCGACCGGGGCCTTGAGCTCCAGCACCTCGGCCTGCAGCAGCACCTGCTCCAGCAGCTCGTCGATGCCCATGCCGGTCTTGGACGACACCGCCACGAAGGGCGAGTCGCCGCCGTATTCCTCGGGCACCACTTCCTCGGCCACCAGCTCCTGCTTGACGCGCTCGGGGTTGGCCTCGTGCTTGTCGGACTTGGTGATGGCGACCACGATGGGAACACCCGCCGCCTTGGCGTGCTTCACGGCTTCGCGGGTCTGCGGCATCACGCCGTCGTCGGCCGCGCAGACCAGGATGACGATATCGGTGGCCTGGGCACCGCGGGCACGCATGGCGGTGAACGCCTCGTGGCCGGGGGTATCCAGGAAGGTGACGATGCCGCGCGGCGTCTCGACGTGGTAGGCGCCGATGTGCTGTGTAATGCCGCCGGCCTCGCCCACCGCCACCTTGGAGCGGCGGATGTAGTCCAGCAGCGAGGTCTTGCCGTGGTCCACGTGGCCCATGACGGTGACCACCGGTGCGCGCGACACGGCCTCGGCCTGATGGCCGGAGACTTCCTCGGCGGTGAAGGCTTCCGGATCGTCCAGCGCCGCCACCTTGGCGGTGTGGCCCATTTCCTCGACCACGATCATGGCCGTGTCCTGGTCCAGGGGCTGGTTGATGGTGACCATCTGGCCCATCTTCATCAGCACCTTGATCAGCTCGGAGGCCTTGATGGCCATCTTGTGCGCCAGCTCGGCCACCGTGATGGTCTCCGGCACGTGCACTTCGAGGGCGCGGAACTCCGCCGGCGCTGCCGCCTGGTGGCGCTGGTCGTCGCGGTCGCCACGGCGTCCGCGCGGACCGCCGCGCCAGCTGCTGCGGCCCACGCCGCCGCTGCTGTCGCCGCGGGTCTTGATTTCCTTCTTCTTGGCCGGATCACCCGCCCAGCTAGAGGACAGCTTGGCGGATTTCACTTCCTTGCCGCCCGCGGGCGCTGCACCGGGGCGTGCGCCCGCAGTGCCAGCCGCCGGCTTGTGCAGCGTACCCTTCTTGGCATCGGCGCCAGCGGCTGTCTTGGCGGCGGCGGCAGGCTTGGGCTCTTCGGGCTTCTTGGCCACCAGCACCTTGCGCGGCGCAGCCATCATGGCGCGGATAGCCTCGGCCTCGGCCAGGGCCTTGCGGCGGCGATCCTCCAGGTCGGCCGCGCGAGCTGCCTCCTCGGCGGCGCGCGCCTGCGACTCGGCTTCAGCCTTGGCACGGGCTTCGGCCTGGGCACTGGCACGGGCCTCGGCTCCGGCCTCGGCCTCGCGGCGAGCTTCCTCGCGCTCGGCGGACTCTTGCGCCTTCTTCTCGGCCTGCTGGGCCGCGTAGGCCGCGGCGCGCTCCTCGGCTTCGCGCTCGCGCTGCTCACGCTGCTCGCGTTCGGCACGCTCGGCAGCCAGGTCTGCCTCCTGGCGGCTGATCAGCTCGGCCTGGCGGCGCACTTCCTCGGCGCGGCGGGCCAGCTCCTCCTGCTCCTCGGTGGAGGGGGCTGCCGGAGCCGGGGCGGCTTGCGCCTCGGCTGGATCGTCGCGGCGGATGAAGGTGCGCTTCTTGCGGACCTCCACCTGGATGGTGCGGGCGCGCCCGGAGGCGTCGGCCTGCTTGATCTCGCTGGTGGACTTCTTGGTCAGCGTGATTTTCTTGCGGTCAGCGGCAGACGTGCCGTGGCTGGCCTGCAGGTGGGCCAGCAGTGCCTGCTTGTCACCCTCAGTCAGCGCATCGGTGGTGGACGTCTTGCTCACGCCAGCCGATTCGAGCTGGGCCAACAGGGTTTCAGGCGACTTTTTGAGTTCGGCTGCGAACTCGGCGACAGTGTTACTCGACATATGTGTTTCGATCTCCCCTGACCTTTATTCCTGCCCCGCAGCGAACCAGTGCTCGCGCGCCTTCAGGATCAGCGCCTTCGCCTCGTCTTCGGACTGCCCGGTCAGCTCGGTCAGCTCGTCGATGGCCAGATCGGCCAGGTCGTCACGCGTGTTCACGCCACCGGCGGCCAGCTTCTCGATCAGCTCGGGCGTCAGGCCTTCCAGTTCGCGCAGATCCTGCGAGACGCTGCCCACGCTTTCTTCGCGGGCGATTTCCATGGTCAGCAGTGCATCCTTGGCGCGCGAGCGCAGCTCGCCCACCGTGTCTTCGTCGAAGCCTTCGATCTCCAGCATTTCCGACAGTGGCACGTATGCCACCTCTTCCAGGCTTTCAAAGCCTTCGGAAATCAGGATATCGGCGACTTCTTCGTCCACGTCCAGGCGCTCCATGAACAGCTGGCGCAAGGCGCTGCTTTCCTCGGCCTGCTTCTGTGCGGACTCGGTCGCGTCCATGATGTTGATCTTCCAGCCCGTCAGGTCGGAAGCCAGGCGCACGTTCTGCCCGCCGCGGCCGATGGCGATGGCGAGGTTTTCCTCGTCCACCACCACGTCCATGGCGTGCTTTTCCTCATCGACCACGATCGAGGACACGTTGGCCGGCGCCAGCGCGCCGATGACGAACTGCGCCGGGTCGTCCGACCACAGCACGATGTCCACGCGCTCGCCGGCCAGCTCATTGGTGACGGCGTTCACGCGAGTGCCGCGCACGCCCACGCAGGTGCCAATGGGATCCACACGCTTGTCGTGCGAGAGCACGGCGATCTTTGCACGGCTGCCCGCATCGCGCGCGCAGCTCTTGATCTCCAGCAGGCCTTGCTCGATCTCCGGCACCTCGTTGCGGAACAGCTCCATCATGAACTCGGGCGCCGAACGCGACAGGATGATGGGAGCGCCGCGCAGGGTCAGGTCCACATCCATGATCATGGCGCGCACGCGGTCGCCGTTGCGCAGGTTTTCCTTGGGGATCATCTCGCTGCGGCGCAGGCGGCCTTCCACGCGGCCGCTCTCGACGATGATGTCGCCCTTGTCCATGCGCTTGACGGTGCCGGTGAAGATCTTCTCGCCACGGCTCATGAAGTCGTTAAGGAGCATCTCGCGCTCGGCGTCGCGGATCTTTTGCAGGATGACCTGCTTGGCCGCCATGGCGCCGATGCGCCCGATGGGAACGGAGTCCACCGGTTCTTCGATGTATTCGCCCACCTCGATGCCGGGCACGCGGTCCTGCGCGTCCATGAGCATCTCTTCGGCTTCGGCATTCTGAAGGCCGGCGTCGTCGGGCACCACCAGCCAGCGGCGAAAGGTCTCGTACTCACCGCTGTCGCGGTCGATGGACACGCGGATGTCCACCTCGCCTTCGTACAGCTTCTTCGTGGCTTGTGCCAGCGCGGATTCCACCGCACCCAAGACCACGTCACGCTCCACGTTCTTCTCGCGCGAAATGGCATCCACCAACATCAACAATTCGCGGTTCATGCAACGACTCTCCTGTTTTTCGTTCCTGCGGGCCGCCAGCTCGACTGTGCGTCGCGGCCACCCGGCTTAAATCTCTGTTCGTCCGTGTCAGTCCGCAGCGGCGGCGCCGTCCTTGGCGCCGCGGCCCTTGAAGTTCACGATGGGGGCCAAGCGCGCCTCGCGCAGCTCGTCCAGGGTGAAGCCCAGCACCTGGACCGGTGCTGGCGGCCGCTTCTTGCTCACGCGCTGGCCGGGTTTGGGCGGGGGTTCGTCGCTCCAGACGATCTGCCAGCCGCCGCTTTCGGCACGCTCCAGCGCGCCGCGGAATTTCTTTCGGTTGGCCGCCACCGCGCCTCCCGCCGCCGCGCCGATGGGCTGCTTGAGCGTGAGATCCACCACCTCGCCTTCGAAACGGATGAAGTCCTGCTCGTGACGCAACAGGCGGTCGATGCCTGGCGATGAGACTTCGAGGCGCGCATAGTCCACCCCATCGACCTCCAGGGCGAATTGCAGTTGGCGCGTGACTTTCTCGCAGTCTTCGACGGTGATGAATTGCTCGGGCGCCGGCGGCGCGTCGACTTCGGGCGCCGTCCAGGGCATGTCGATGGTGATGCGCAGCAAGCCTCCGGCGGAGCGCTCAATCTCCACCAGGTCATACCCCAGCCCGGTCACGGTCTGTTCAACGATTTGCTGCAATGCCACGTGTCTGCGCTCTACCCTGTGTGATTCCAATCCGGCGGCCAGACCGGCACAAAAAAAGCCGCGGCCAAAAAACAAACGCCAAAAAAAAAGGGCGGTGAATACCCGCCCGTTTGGTCGTGAAGCGCGTATTGTATCCGTGATTGCAAGGCTCTGTAAAGGTGCGGCGGCATGCATCTTGCATGGCGCCGACGCTCCTAGCGGCTGTCCAGCACCCGCTGCAACAGCGCCTGGGCGGCTGCGTCCGCCCCTGTCCCGCCCTCCCCGGCCTGCAGGCTGGCCACCATACGCGTCAGCACCGGGGCTTGCGGCAGCACCGGACCGAAGAACCGCACGCGCCCCTGTCCGGCCACGAGGATGGTGGGGAAGGTCTCGACGTCCAGGTCGCCAACGATGTCCTCCTCGTCTTCCACGTCCACCCAGGCCGTGTGCAGAGCCGGCTGCTCACGCACCAGGGTGTCGAACGCGGCGCGGAACTCCCGGCATACGCCGCACCATTGGGCGCAAAAGCACACCACCCACCAGACCTGGTCCCGTGAAGCCTGCAGCGCCGTAGCGGCCTGGCTGCCCATGTGCGATCGATCTCCTGGACGTGGTAATGAAGTCTATGGTCCGCGCCGCTCGCGGGCGCGGTGGACCGCCATGGTATCTACTTTGCCGGCCTCGTTACCCCAGGCATTGCGAATGAAGGACAGCACATCGGCCATGTCTTGGTCGCTCAAGGTCTGCATGAAGGGCGGCATGCCGAACGGCCTGGGATTACCTGCCGTCGCCGGCGCGTAGCCTCCCTGCAACAGCACCCGCACCAGATTGGTGGGATCGTGCAGCAGCACGGCACGGTTGCCGGCCAGGGCGGGGAAGGCCTGTGCCTGACCCTCGCCCTGACTGCCATGGCACTCGGCGCAGTGCCGGTCATACAGCTGCTCACCTCGCTGCAGCTCGGCCTGGGAGGGCCTGATTGCGTTACCCGTGGCCGTGGCCTGGCGCTGGGGCAACGCCTGCAGCCAGGCCACGGCCGCGCGCATGTCGACCTCGCTCCAATGCTGCAAGCTGTGGAAGACCACGTCGGCCATGGGACCGGACACGCTGGCGCGTGGGGACACACCCGTTGTCAGCAGGGCCACTGCCTCATCCGGCTCCCAGCCGGCCAAGCCCGCCTCGGACGCCGCGTCCAACGCCGGCGCATACCAGTTTTGCCCGGCAACCATGCCCCCCTGCAGCGGCGCCCACGCCTGCGACGCGCCCCAGGCATTGCGCGGCGTGTGGCAAGCCGCGCAGTGCCCCAGCCCCTGAACCAGATAGGCACCGCGGTTGAGTCGCGCCTGCTGCGGAGCATCGGCAGCACCAGCGGGCACTACGATCGAAGCGCGCGAGGCCGCAGGGCGGAAGAACAGCGCCCGCCATACGGCCAGCGCCGCTTGCGTATTGAACGGGAAACGCAGCGCATGGGGCCGGCTGGCGTTGTCCACTGGTTCCAGACTTTGCAGATAGGCAAAGATGGCGTCGGAATCCTCGCGCGTGACCAGCGTGTAGTTCGGATAGGGAAACGCTGGGTAGAGCAGCCGCCCATCGCGCGACCGGCCGTTGTGCATAGCGCGCCAGAACTCGGCGGCCGTCCAGCCGCCCAGGCCGGTCCCGTCGTGCGGCGTCAGGTTGGGAGCGAAGATGGTGCCGAAGGGTGTTTCCACGCCTTCCCCGCCCGCATAGTCGCGTCCACCCCGCGCGGTATGGCAGGCGATGCAGTTGCCGACACGCGTCAGATACTGCCCGCGTGCGATCACCTCGGGCGTCGCCGGCACGGCCACTTGCAGAATGGGCAGTGGCGCTTCTCCCAGCCGGTTGAGCAATGTGACCAAGGCCACGGCCATCGTCAGCAGACTGACCACAAAGACGGCCACAACCCAGGGCCACCTCCTGCGAAGCAGGCCTGTCATTGCGCGGCCCCTTGTCCCGGCACGCCACCGCAGCGCAGCGGCATGGCTTCAGGCAGCTGCCGTGCCGGGACGGCTCCAGCGGGCACCGGCTGCGCCGCCAGCCAAGCTGCGACAGAGCGCACGTCCTGCAGGCTCAATTTGCTTGCGACGGCGGCCATGCAGTCGGGCGACTGCGCATGACGCTGCCCTGTCTGCCAGGCACCCAGCTGGCTGCCCACGTAGTCGCGTGACAGGCCTAGCAGACCCGGTAACCAGGGGGCAGCCCCCATCAGCGACGCACCATGGCAGCTCACACAAGCCGGAATATCGCGACCCGCGTCGCCGTGCTGTACCAGCAGTCGCCCGCGTTCCAGCTCCTGCGGCAGCACCTGCGTAGCGGGCGGCTGGGCATAGGGCAATTGCAGGCTGGCGAAATGCTGCGCGATCTCCTGGAGATAGTCGTCAGTCAGGTGCTCGAGCAAATAGGACATCTGCGGGTAGCTTCGCCGCCCGTCACGGAAGTTGAGCAGCTGGTTGTACAGATAGCCTGCCGGCTTGCCAGCGATGCGCGGGAAATAGCCTTGCGGCGTGGCCCGGCCCTCCTTGCCATGGCACGCCGTGCATGCCAGCACCCGTCCCTGCATGTCATCTGTTCGCCCCGCCGCTGCCGGCTGGGCCAGAGCGGGCTGCGCAAGCAGCAGCCACAGCGCACAGGCCAACGCCGCGCGCCAGCCCCTCCATGTCGACTCAACCACGTCCGACAAATGGCATCTTGGTCGCCATGACGGTATGGAACAGCACATTGGCGCCGAGCGGCAGATTGGCCATGTACAGCACCGACTGTCCCACGATGTCCACGTCGATCATGGGCTCGGTTGCAATGGCGCCATGCGCCTGCAGCACCCCCTGGGTCATGCGCTCAGCCAGTTCGGTATGGGCATTGCCCACGTCGATCTGCCCCACCGCAATGTCCCAGGCACGCCCGTCCAGCGAGGCCGTCCTGGTCAGGCCCATCACGGCATGCTTGGTGGCGGTATAGGCAATCGAATGGGGACGCGGCGCGTGCGCCGAGATGGAGCCGTTGTTGATGATGCGCCCGCCGCGCGGCGACTGCGCCTTCATGACGCGAAAAGCATTCTGGATGCCGTAGAACATGCCGTTCAGGTTCACATCCACCACGCTCTTCCACTGCTCCACGCTCAGCTCGTCCAGCGGCACGGCGGGCGCACCGGTGCCCGCGTTGTTGAACAACAGATCCAGACGGCCAAAGTGCTGCACCGTGCGATCGAACACCTCGCGCACGGCGGCCGGGTCGGTCACGTCGGCCGGCGCAACCAGCACGCGCGCACCGGCCTCCGACTGCTGCGCCACCACCTGCAGCGGCGGCTCGCGCCGCCCGACCAAGGCCACACTCCAGCCCGCACCCAGCAAAGCCAGCGCCGCGGCCCGTCCTATGCCGGTGCCTGCGCCGGTGATGAGGGCAACGCCCGGCTGTACGTCCACTCTGGACATATCCAATCTCCTTGCTTCTTGTGCGTGATGCTCTTGTCATGCCCGCTGGGGTGCGGGCCGTCTGCCGCATCCTAGCCGCGTTGGCGTGCGCCGCCTTTGCCAGGCTTTTTGCCACCGACGCGAGCGGCCTTGCCTGCCGGCTCGGCCTTCGCACCCCGGGCTTTTTCCTTGCGTGTGCGACCAACGTCCTCCGCACCAGCACCGTTGCGGCGCTTGCCCGCATCGCGGCCCTTGCCGTCCCCTGCTTGAAGGGCCGACAGCTCGTCGTGCACCAGGCGGAAGTCAATGCGCCTGCCATCCAGGTCCACCCGGCTGACCTGTACGCGTACGCGCGCGCCTATGCCGTAGCGGATGCCCGTGCGCTCGCCGCGCAGCTCCTGGCGTGCCTCGTCGTAGCGAAAGTACTCTCCGCCCAGCTCCGTGATGTGCACCAGCCCCTCGACGTACAGCGCGTCCAGCGTCACGAAAATGCCGAAACTGGTCACCGCGCTGACCACGCCGCCGTATTCCTCGCCCAGGTGCTCGCGCATGTACTGGCACTTCAGCCAGGCCTCTACGTCGCGGCTGGCCTCGTCGGCCCGGCGCTCGTTGGCGCTGCAATGCAGGCCTGCCGCCTCCCAGGCCTGGGTCTCGCGCGTGCTGGCGGCACCAGGCGTCTTGCGCGGGCGCTGCGTGGGAGCGGCGGCCCTGGCCGCCAGGCGCTTGGCGAGCTTGAACTGCGCCTCGCCCGGCGTCGGCAGCGCCGGCAGCACGTACTTGGAATTGCCCAGGATGGAGCGGATGACGCGGTGCACCAGCAGGTCCGGGTAACGGCGGATGGGGCTGGTGAAGTGGGTGTAGGCCTCGAAAGCCAGGCCGAAGTGGCCGCTGTTGATAGGCGTGTAGATGGCCTGCTGCATCGAGCGCAGGAGCATGGTGTGGATCTGCTGGGCGTCCGGGCGATCCTTGGTGGCCTCGGCGATGGACTGGAACTCCCCGGGCCGCGGCTCGTCGCCCACCATGATGCCCACGCCCATGGCCTTCAGGTAGCCGCGCAGGATCTCCAGCTTCTCCGGCGTAGGGCCTTCGTGCACACGAAACAGGCCGACGCGCTTGCCCTCGCCGATGAAGTCGGCGCTGCAGACGTTGGCGGCCAGCATGGCCTCTTCGATCAGCCGGTGCGCCTCGGTGCGCACGCGCGGCACGATCTTGTCGATGCGCCCGTTGTCATCGCAGACGATCTGCGTCTCTGTGGTTTCGAAGTCCACCGCGCCACGCGCATGGCGTGCGGCCAGCAGCGCACGGTACACGTCATGCAGGTTCAACAGATCACCCACGCGCTCGTGGTAGTGCGCCGCCTCCGGCCCGCGGGTATTGGCCAGAATGGCCGCCACCTCGGTATAGGTAAAGCGCGCATGGCTGCGCATCACGGCCGGGTAGAACTGGTAGGCATGCACCTCGCCCTTGGCGTTGACCAGCATGTCGCAGACCATGCACAGGCGCTCGACATGCGGGTTCAGTGAGCACAGCCCGTTGGAGAGCTTTTCCGGCAGCATGGGGATGACGCGCCGCGGGAAGTACACGCTGGTGGCGCGGTCGTAGGCATCCACATCGATGGGACTGCCCGTCTCCACGTAGTGGCTGACGTCGGCGATGGCCACCAGCAGTCGCCAGCCCTTGCCGCGGCCCACGCGGGCCGGCTCGCAGTACACGGCGTCATCGAAGTCGCGCGCGTCCTCGCCGTCGATGGTGACCAGGGGCACGTCCGTCAGGTCCACGCGCTGGCGCTTGTCCTGCGCGCGCACTTTGTCGGGCAGGGCCTTGGCCTGCGCCAGGGCGGCCTCGGAAAACTCATGCGGCACGCCGTACTTGCGCACGGCGATCTCCACCTCCATGCCCGGATCGTCCACCTCACCCAGCACCTCGACCACCCGACCCACGGGCTGGCCATACAAGGCCGGCGGCTCGGTCAGCTCGACCACGACCACCTGGCCGGCATTGGCCGTGCCGGTGGCGCCCTTGGGGATCAGCACGTCCTGGCCGTAGCGCTTGTCTTCCGGAGCGACCAGCCAGACGCCGCTCTCCTGCAACAGGCGGCCGATGATGGGCTGGCGCGGACGCTCGACGATCTCGAGCACACGGCCCTCAGGCCGGCCGCGGCGGTCATGGCGCACGACGCGCACACGGACCCGGTCCTTGTGCAGCACGGCACGCATTTCGTTGGGCGGCAGGTAGATGTCCTGGCCATCGTCGTCCGCAATGACGAAGCCGTGGCCGTCGCGGTGACCCTGTACGCTGCCCTCGATCTCATCGGAGGAAACTTTTTGCGCGGAAGTCACGCTGGCGTGTTTTTTTTGGTTGTACAATCTCGTTCTTTCCTGAAATGCCCAGGTGGCGGAATTGGTAGACGCACTAGTTTCAGGTACTAGCGCTGAGAGGCGTGGAGGTTCGAGTCCTCTCCTGGGCACCAAGTTTAACGAGAACCCGCAAGAGTTCCGGCAACAAAAGCCGCTTCATCCGTGAAGCGGCTTTTTTGTTTGCAGCGCCCACCGCACATAAAAAATTTTTGCGAAACTTTCCGGAAGCGCCAAAAAAGCATCCTATACTCGCGGCTTCCCTGAAATGCCCAGGTGGCGGAATTGGTAGACGCACTAGTTTCAGGTACTAGCGC
>NZ_DAMATK010000002.1:0-53339 GCF_032079985.1 Pulveribacter sp. | reverse complement strand
TGAGAGGCGTGGAGGTTCGAGTCCTCTCCTGGGCACCAAAACAAACAAAAAGCCGCTGATGCAAATCAGCGGCTTTTTCGTTGCTGGCGCTTCAAGCCGGCATATTGCGCCGGGCGCCGGGCCTTGCAGCCCGGTCTGCCCCATCACCAGCTTCTCATTTGCGCAGCAGCGCCTTGAGCGCGTTCTGCAGGCGGCGCGCCTGGGCTTCGTCGCCGGCACTGGCGAAGATCTGTGCAGCGTCGCTCTCCCAGGTTTGCTGCGGCGACGGATCGTTGCGGCGCGTGAGCAGCTGCAGCTGCAGCGCACGGCGCGCCGACAGCTGCTCGGCCGGGGTCGGCACCTCGGCGGCGATCTCCAGGCGCAGCAGCGCCTGCTGCGCATCACTGGCCGCAGCCGGAGCAGACAGCGCCTGCGTCCAGGCCGTGCGGGCACTGGGCGACACCTTGCCGCCCAGCTCCTGCACGCTGGGCACCTGCGCCGCATCGCGGGCCTTCCAGGCGGCCATCAGCTGCGTGAGCGCTTCGCCGTGGGCCTGGGCCGCCAGCTTGCGCAGCGTGGCCTGGGCATGCTCCATGGCGTCGCGCTGGGCGCGGAAGGCGGTGTCGCCCAGGCGGGGACCGCGGGCCGGAGCATCGCCCCGGTCGCGCATGCGCCCGCCCTGCCCGCCCCTGAAGTCGTCACGGTCGCGCCGGTCACCGGGACGGCCACCGCGCTGCTGGGGCGCGGCCGTGGCTGGCTTGCGCGCACCAGGGCGATCGTCGCCGCGCACGGCCACCACAGGGCGCTGCACAGGCGCGGGTGCGGGTGCAGCCTCTGCCATCGGCGCTTCAGCGCCTGCTTCAGTATTTGTAGCTGCTGGCGCTTGCTGGACATGGGCTGCAGCCTGATTTTGCTCAGATTGAGCGTCATGCTGCGCCTTCAGCGCAGCGTCCAGCGAGGCCATGGCCTCGCGGATGCGCTGGGCGTCGCCCGAGGCGTTGGCCGCCTCCAGCGCCTTGGACGCTTCCAGCACCGCGCGGTCGCGCGCGCCCATCTGGGCCGCACCCTGCTCGCGCGCCGCACTCTTGCGGGCGAAGGCCTCGTCGATGGGCTTGCGGAAGGCGTCCCACAGCTTTTGCTCCTGCCGGCGGTCCAGCGGCACCGCCTGCGCCTCGGCCTGCCAGCGCTGCTGCAGAGCCTTGACGGCGTCGATGCGCAGCTGCGGCGCGGCGCCCAGCGCCGTGGCTTCCTCGATCATGGCGTGGCGCTGGGCCAGGCTGGCCTTTTGCGCGGCTGCCAGCGGAGCGCCGGCCTCGGCCATGGCCTCCTTCCACAAGGGCTGCAGCTCGGCAAACACCTTCTCACTGACGTGGCCGCCGGCGCGCCAGCGCTCGCTGAACTGGTGCAGTGCGCGGCTGGCGGCCTTCCAGTCGGGGGTGGTAGCGGAGGTTTGCTCCTGCGTCCAGGCCTTGAGTTCGTCCACCAAGGCCTGGCGCTGGGCGCGGTGCTGAGCGCTTTCGGCGCGCACCTTCTCCAGCCAGGCCTCCACGATCTTGTGGGCGGCGTTGCAGGCCTCGTCGAAACGCTTCCAAAGCGCATGGTTGGCGGGCGCGCCCTGGTCGGCCTGCTTCCACTGCTCGCGCAGCTGGCGCAGCGTTTCCTGCATCTTGCGGCCGCCCAAGGCCTGGCCTTCGGGACGGTTCAGCAGGCCCTCGGCACGCGCGACCAGGTCTTCGCGCACCTGGTCGGCGCTCCAGCGCTGCCAGCCTTCCAGCTCGCCAGCGGCGACCAGTGCGGCATGCACCTTCTGCTCCAGCTCGTTGTCGATCAGCTTGCCGTGCACCTTGAGCACCCCGCGCAGGGCAGTCGCTGCCCCGGCGCTGGCTTTGCCGTGACCCTGGGCGGTCTCTTCCTCCAGTTTGGCCAAGGCTTCGCGCACTGCCTGCTGGGCTGCCTCGCGCTGGGCCGGATCCACCTTGGGGCGGACCGGAGCAGCGCTGCGCGCCTGGGCCTTTTCGGCCTCGGTGGGCAAGCCACGCGCCTGGCGTAGTTCATCGGCCCAGACGGGTACGGGCGGCAGTGGCGCCGCGGCGTCCTCAGCCGCGGCGACGGTCTGGCTCAGCGCCGACTGGAAGGCCTCCCAGACCACCAGCAGCTGGGCGCGCGAGGCCTCCAGCTGGGCCGGAAAGCGCGCTTCCACGCTGGGCCAGGCGGCGTCGCCGGACAGCTCCTGCGCCTGCGCCTGCCAGCGCTCGACGTCGGAGCTCAGCAGCGCCAGGGCCGCCTGCGCGTCCTTCCAGGGCTTGGTAGACAGGACTTCGATGCGCTGGGCCAGCAGCACGGCGGCCTCGCGCTGCACCTGCACGCGGTGCTGCAGGTCCTCAATGACCTTGACGCGCTCGGCCAGCTGGCCCTTGAGCTGCGACAGCGGCTCGCGCGACAGCGGCGCGCCGGCCTTGGCGGCGTCGCGCTGCCAGGCCAGGGCGTCGGCGATGTTTAGGCGTGGCGCGGCCAGCAGTGCCTCGGCCTTGGCGGCCCATTCGGCGCCGATGGCCTCTTGCGCCTGGGCGCGGCGGATCTCGTCCAGCCGCTCGCGCACGGCACGGGCCGCGCCCTTGTCACGCGCGCTGAGTTCCTTGAAGACCTCCTGCAGGCGCTCGACCGGGGGCTGCGTGGCCAGCCAATCGCGGATGCGCCCCGCGCGCTCGCCGGACGTCGCGGCCGAGAAGGCGCCACCCGTCAGCGCGTCCAGGGGATGCGGCTCGCTGGTTTTTGCCGGGACCGGGGAGGTTTCAGGAGCGTCGGACATTTTGCTGCGGGAAGAAAAAGGAAACATGGTTCTGGCAGGAGGGCGATGGACCGGGATGCGGCGAACGCTGGGGGGTCATCGCGGCTAGAAGCGGGTAGACGGGAAGTCCGGCCACCGCGGGAAAGTTGCTATTTTGGCCCGGTTTTGCAAGACGGCCGCCAGGGCTGCCAAGGCCACGCGGCGGAAGCCATTCGAGGCATCTCCACTGCGAGCGGACATTTATCAAAACTGATAGCTGCCAGCGCTTGCTACACAAGGGTTTGCAGCCATTTTCATTTAAACCCCTCCCAGGAAGCGCCAAGCCGTCTCCATACATATATAGAGGGCAAGGCTGTCATCAAGAGAAACATGCCTGCCGGCCGCCCCGATGTTGATGAAAAGCAGAAAAAGAGAAGCCCGGTGGAAGGAAGCCTTCCACCGGGCCCGATGGCGGACGCAGCGGTCCATGTGCCATCGCTTTTCGCACTCGGGGAGAGATAAGTCCCCCAGTGCGGGAGGCAAAGTATTGCCTCCGAGGGATGCCGCGCAGGAGGCCGCCTTTTGCAAAGCTGCGAACCTGGTTGGCTTCGCGCCCGGCCACAGCCGGACGAATGGAAGATTAGCAAAGGCGGGCGTCCCCTTCCATCGATGTTTCGCAATGACACAACCGCACCGACCCCATCAGGCAAGAGCTGTTTCCTGATGTTGCAATCAGTTCATTTATGCTTTTTTTGTCTCAAACAAGAAAACCTTAGTATTGACTGAGCATTTTGCAGCCCCCTAGAATCCGCCAGCTTCACGACATCACCTCGTAGTAACCCTAGCCCAGCCGTCTCTCGGCTCCGATGGTCCGCAAGTTTCCGGTGCGCCGCGCGCCCGGCACGGATCGATATGGCAACCCAGTCCGGGCGAGCACGCCCGGCCCGAAATCGAGTTCCCTCCCCTGCATCGCTGCATTGCGGTGCCTCGCCTTGCCGGGACTCGTTTCTTGCAGAAAGGATGAGAGCTATGACAGCTTCAGGAAGAGCCGTCGCCGGCGTTCGCACTTTTGCCGCCGATGTCGCCAATGGCTTTCTGGAAGTCACCCACAGCAGCTTCGCCCTGCTGGGGCTGGCCGTCGCCTTCGTCGCCATCACCCTGACGGCGCGGCCCGACCTGCGTCAAGCGGGCGAGGAACACCTGATGGGCTGGCTGCAGTCGCGCCAGCCGGTGGTAGTGCAACTGGAAGCCGAGCCGCCCCTGGGCGATCGCCCCCTGGCCATCAACCCTAAGGAACTGCCGCGCGAGCAGGCCGCCGTGGCCTACTGGCTGAGCAAGAAATACCGCGTGGCCCCCGAGCCCGTGGCCGCGCTGGTGAACGAGGCCTACGAGATCGGCACGCGAACCAAGCTGGACCCGACGCTGATCCTGGCCATCGTGGCCATCGAATCGAGCTTCAATCCCTTCGCCCAGAGTCCTGTGGGGGCGCAAGGCCTGATGCAGGTCATGACGCGCGTGCACACCGACAAGTACGAGGACGTGGGCGGCCACCTGGCAGCCTTCAACCCCCTGGCCAACCTGCGCGTGGGCGTAAAGGTGCTGCAGGAATGCATCGCCCGCGCCGGCTCGCTGGAGGGGGGCCTGCGCTACTACGTGGGCGCCGCCAACCTGCCCAGCGACGGCGGCTATGCCGCCAAGGTGCTGGCCGAGCACTTCCGTCTGCGTCAGGTGGCGGGCGGACGGGCCGCCGCCCCCAACGTGCCGCCGGCCACGCCCGTGCTGTCCACGAAGGCTCCGGCCGAGGCGGCCGACGTGAGCGCGCCCTCCGCCGCACTGCAGCCCACTGGCGAGAAGGTGGCCATGCTGGCCGGCGTCTGACCGGTTGGTTCTCGGCGCTCGGCTACACTAGCCGGGTACGCGACTGGCGATAGGCGTGGCGCACCTGAGAGGGCGCCGCCGCTGACGTGGAAATCCTGCAGGAGGCATGCCTTTCCTGCCAACCACTGGGAAGCGTACCGCGCGGGCAGCCCCAACGGGCTGCCTTTGCCGCGATCCGTCGTTCGCCTGGGCAGCCCCTGGAAGCCTTCGGGGGGCACACGTTCATCAGACTGCCAACCATGTACCAACGCAACATCCTTGTCGAACAAACCGATCCCGAGGTGTGGGCTGCCATTCAGGCCGAAAACGTCCGCCAGGAAGAGCACATCGAGCTGATCGCCAGCGAAAACTACGCCTCGCCCGCCGTCATGGCTGCACAGGGCTCCCAGCTGACCAACAAGTACGCCGAGGGCTACCCCGGCAAGCGCTACTACGGCGGCTGCGAGAACGTGGACGTGATCGAGCAGCTGGCCATCGACCGCATCAAGCAGCTGTTCGGCGCCGAGGCGGCCAATGTGCAACCCAACTCCGGCTCGCAGGCCAACCAGGCCGTGCTGATGGCTTTTTGCAAGCCCGGCGACACCATCCTGGGCATGAGTCTGGCCGAGGGCGGGCACCTGACGCACGGCATGCCGCTGAACATGAGCGGCAAGTGGTTCAACGTGGTCTCCTATGGCCTGAACGCCCAGGAAGAGATCGACTACGACGCCCTGGAGGCCAAGGCACGCGAGCACAAGCCCAGGTTGATCATCGCCGGCGCCTCGGCCTATGCCCTGCGCATCGACTTCGAGCGCTTTGCGAAGATCGCAAAGGAAGTCGGCGCCATCTTCTGGGTGGACATCGCCCATTACGCCGGCCTGGTAGTCGCGGGCGAATACCCCAACCCGGTGCCTTTTGCCGATGTGGTCACCTCCACCACGCACAAGAGCCTGCGCGGCCCGCGCGGCGGCATCATCCTGATGAAGGCCGAGCACGAGAAGGCGCTCAATTCCGCCATCTTCCCCGGCTTGCAAGGGGGGCCGCTGGAGCACGTCATCGCCGCCAAGGCCGTGGCCTTCAAGGAAGCGCTGTCGCCCGAGTTCAAGACCTACCAGCAGCAGGTGGTGAAGAACGCCAAGGTCTTTGCCGAAACGCTGACGGCGCGCGGCCTGCGCATCGTCAGCGGCCGCACGGAAAGCCACGTCATGCTGGTGGATCTGCGCGCCAAAGGCATCACCGGCAAGGAAGCCGAGGCGGCCCTGGGCAAGGCGCACATCACCATCAACAAGAACGCCATTCCCAACGACCCGGAAAAGCCCATGGTGACCAGCGGCATCCGCGTGGGCACGCCAGCCATCACCACGCGCGGCTTCAAGGAAGAAGAGACGCGCCTGACGGCCAACCTGCTGGCCGATGTGCTGGAGAACCCGCACGACGAGGGCCACCTGGCCGCAGTGCGCGCCAAGGTGCACGAACTGACCAGCCGCTTCCCGGTCTACCGCTGAACGCCCGCCGGGCCACGCCAGCGTGAAGTGCCCTTTCTGCAGCCACCCGGAGACGCAGGTCGCAGAAACCCGCGTGTCCGAGGACGGCACGCTGGTGCGCCGGCGCCGGCGCTGCGCCGCGTGCGACAAGCGCTTCACCACGTACGAGCGGCCGGAAGTCAACTTTCCGACCATCGTCAAGAAGGACGGGCGGCGCGTGGAGTACGACCGCGCCAAGCTGCTCGCGTCCTTCCAGCTGGCGCTGCGCAAGCGCCCGGTGAGCACGGTGCAGATCGACAGCGCCATTGAGCGCATCGAGGAACGGCTGCTGAACCTGGGCCAGCGCGAGATGCTGTCCAGCACGTTGGGCGAGTTGGTCATGCGCGAGCTGCAGAAGCTCGACAAGGTGGCCTACGTGCGCTTTGCCAGCGTGTACCGCAGCTTCGAGGACGTGCACGAGTTCCGCGCGCTGGTCGACGAGGTGGGCAAGTGAAGCGACTGGCGCTACGGTTTTAGTAGCTGCCTGCGCTTAGCTGGCGGGCGACAGAGCCGTTTTTTGCCATCATTTCACAGCACCAGGGCCGCAACTGCGGCCCTTGTCTTGTGAACTGGCCGCAAGCGCCGGTTTCAGCCCGCGCTGGCGGCGATGGGGCCCACGGCCTGGTGCACGTCGCCGCACTGCGCCCGGTGGCGCAGGACATGGTCCATCAGCACCAGCGCCAGCAGCGCCTCGGCGATCGGCGCGGCGCGGATGCCCACGCAGGGGTCGTGCCGCCCCTTGGTCACCACCTCCACGCTCTGGCCGTGCACGTCGATGGACTGGCGCGGGCTGAGGATGGAACTGGTGGGCTTGATGCCGATGCTGACCTCGATGTCCTGCCCCGTGCTGATGCCGCCCAGGATGCCGCCCGCGTGGTTGCTGGCAAAGCCCTGGGGGGTGAGCGAATCGCCGTGCACCGTGCCGCGCTGCGCCGCACTGGCGAAGCCGGCGCCGATCTCCACCGCTTTCACCGCGTTCAGGCCCATCATGGCGTGGGCGATGTCCGCGTCCAGCCGGTCGTACAGGGGCTCGCCCAGGCCCACGGGCACGTTCGCCGCCTGCACGCGGATGCGCGCACCGCAGGAGTCGCCGGCCTTGCGCAGCCGGTCCATGTAGTCCTCGTAGCGCTGCACGTCGGCGACCGGGGCGAAGAAGGGGTTGCGGGGCACGTGCTCCCAGGACTCGAAGGGAATGTCCAGTTCGCCCAGCTGCGTCATGCAGGCGCGCAGCTCGGTGCCGTATTTTTCCTTCAGCCACTTGCGCGCCACGGCGCCGGCAGCCACGGTGGGAGCCGTCAGGCGTGCGGACGAACGCCCGCCGCCGCGCGGGTCGCGCAGGCCGTACTTGTGCCAGTAGGTGTAGTCGGCGTGGCCGGGGCGAAAGCTCTGGGCGATGTCCCCGTAGTCCTTGCTGCGCTGGTCCTGGTTGCGGATCAGCAGGGCGATCGGCGTGCCGGTGGTGCGGCCCTCGTACACGCCGGACAGGATCTCCACCGCGTCGGGTTCGCGCCGCTGCGTGACATGCCGGCTGGTGCCGGGACGGCGGCGGTCCAGGTCGTGCTGGATGTCGGCCTCCGCCAGTGCCATGCCCGGCGGGCAGCCGTCGATCACGCAGCCGATGGCCGGGCCGTGGGATTCACCGAAATTGGTGACGCAAAACAGGGTGCCGAGTGTGTTGCCGCTCATAGGACCGGGATTATCGCCCAGCCCCGTGCTCATAAAAAGTGAGCTGCCAGCGCTTATACAGCAAGGGCTGGAGCCATCTTTGGCTATGAAAGCTGCGCTCAGCCCGGCTGCTGCTGGCCGCTGGATTCTTCCTGCGGCCAGTCGCGGATATAGGCCTTGAGCAGCTTGTTCTCGAAGTTCTGCCCGTCCACCACGGCCTTGGCCACGTCGTAGAAGCTGACCACGCCCATCAGCATGCGGTTTTCCATGACCGGCATGTAGCGGGCGTGGCGGCCCAGCATCATGCGTCGCACCTCGTCCATGTCGGTCTCCAGCGTGCAGGTCAGCGGCGCGTCGTCCATGGCGGTGCGCACCAGTGTCGTGCCTAGGCTTCCTCCCTGCCGGGACAGGTGTCCAATGACCTCGCGGAAGGTGAGCATGCCCACCAGATCGCCGTGCTCCATCACCACCAGCGAGCCGATGTCTTTCTCGGCCATGGTCTGCACGGCCTGCGCCAGCGGCTCGTCGGGCGTGACGGTGTAGAGGGTGTTGCCTTTGACGCGCAGGATGTCGCTGACTTTCATGGGATGTCTCTCGGTGTCGCTTTCGGGGCAGGCAGGCGCGCCGTGCGCCGGATGCTCGCGAAAATATAGCCCACAATCCCCGGCGCATTGACCACTTTGGAGACACGGATGCCCGGATATTCCGACCCTGGCTTCGACACGCTCGCGCTGCACGCGGGCAGCCAGCCGGACCCGACCACCGGCGCGCGCGCCACGCCGCTGTACCTGACGACCTCGTTCGTCTTCCAGTCCAGCGATCACGCCGCCGCCCTGTTCAACCTGGAAAGCCCCGGCCACGTCTACAGCCGCCTGAGCAACCCGACCACCGACGTGTTGGAGCAGCGCGTCGCCGCGCTGGAGGGCGGCGTGGGCGCGATCGCCACCGCCAGCGGCCAGGCCGCGCTGCACCTGGCCGTCGCCACGCTGATGGGCGCGGGCGGGCACATCGTCGCCAGCACCGCGCTGTACGGCGGCTCGCAGAACCTGCTGCACTACACGCTGCGCCGCTTCGGCATCGAGACGAGCTTCGTCAAGCCCGGCGACATCGACGGCTGGCGCGCCGCCATCCGACCCAACACCCGGCTGCTGCTGGGCGAGACCGTGGGCAACCCGGGCATGGACGTGTTGGACATCCCCACCATCGCCCAGATCGCCGAGGACGCGGGCGTGCCGCTGCTGGTGGACTCCACCCTCACCTCGCCCTGGCTGATCAAGCCCTTCGAGCACGGCGCGCACCTGGTCTACCACTCGGCCACCAAGTTCCTGTCGGGCCACGGCACGGTGATCGGCGGCGTGCTGGTCGATGGCGGGCGCTTCGACTGGGAGGGCGGCGCGGCCCAGGGCAAATTCCCCGAGCTGACCGAGCCCTACGACGGCTTTCACGGCATGGTGTTCACCGAGGAGTCCAGCGTCGCCGCCTTCCTGCTGCGCGCGCGGCGTGAAGGCCTGCGCGACTTCGGCGCCTGCATGAGCCCGCATTCGGCCTGGACCATCCTGCAGGGCATCGAGACGCTGCCGCTGCGCATGGAGCGGCACGTGCGCAACACCGAGAAAGTGGTGCAGTTCCTGGCCAGCCACCCCTTTGTCTCGCGCGTGGGCCACCCCATGCTGGAGACGCACCCCAGCCACCAGCTGGCGCAAAGGCTGCTGCCGCGCGGCGCCGGCTCCGTGTTCAGCTTCGATATCAAGGGCAGCCGCGCGCAGGGCAAGAAGTTCATCGAGAACCTGCAGCTGTTCAGCCACCTGGCCAACGTGGGCGACGCCAAGAGCCTGGTCATCCACCCGGCCAGCACCACGCACTTCCGCATGAGCGACGAGGCGCTGGCGGCCGGCGGCATCAGCCAGGGCACGATCCGCCTGTCCATCGGCCTAGAGGAGGCGGATGACCTGATCGACGACCTCAAGCGCGCCCTCAAGGCCGCAGAGAAGTTTGGCGGAAAGGCAGGTGCGTGATGAACTACCAAGTCAACGGCGCCAGCGCCTACTGTTACACCGGCGGCCGGGCCTTCGACGCGGCCAAGCCCACGGTGGTCTTCATCCACGGCGTGCTGGGCGACCACAGCGTCTGGGCCTGGCAAAGCCGCTACATGGCCACGCACGGCTGGAACGTGCTGGCCGTGGACCTGCCCGGCCACGGCAGGAGCGGCGGAGAGGCGCCCCAGAGCGTCGAGCAGGCGGCGGATTTCATCGCCGGACTGCTGGACGCCGCCGGCGTGCAGCGCGCCGCACTGGTCGGGCACAGCTGGGGCTCGCTGATCGCGCTGGAGACGGCCGCGCGCCTAGGTGAGCGCATCAGCCACCTGGTGCTGGTGGGCACGGCCTACCCGATGAAGGTCTCGCCGGCGCTGATCCAGTCCTCGCAGGACACGCCCGAAGCGGCCCTGAAGATGGTCAACGTGTTCTCGCGCAGCACGCTGGCGCCTCCCACCGGGGCGGGCTTCTGGGTCTACGGCGCCGGCATGGCGCTGGGGCGGCGCGTGATGCAGGGCAACCGACAGGCCAACGTGTTCCACCGCGGCTTCGTGGCCTGCGACAGCTACGCCGGCGGCGAGGCGGCGATCGCGGCCATCCAGTGCCCGGTGCTGTTCGCCCTGGGCGCGCGCGACCAGATGACCAGCCCCAAGGCTGCCAAGGGCCTGATCGACGGTGCACGCGCCGCCGGCAAGCAGGTCACCGTGGTGCACCTGCCCGTGGGCCACAACCAGATGACCGAAGCGCCGCACGAGACGCTGGCGGCCATCCGCGACTTTTTGAGCTAAGCCAAATCAGCCGCCAGCGCTTGTACTACGGTCGCTGGCAGCTCCTTTTTTAATAGCAAACCGGGTGGCAGCGATGGCTGGCGCCGCGGCGCTACCGCAGCAGCTGGCACAGGGCGCCGAGGCTGGCCACCGTGGCGTGCGGTGCGGGGCCGCCATGCGTCCAGGCCGCGCCGGTGGTGTTCAGCCAGGCGGCCTGCAGGCCGGCGTCCAGCGCGCCGCGCGTGTCCAGCAGCGCATCGTCGCCCACGTGCAGCACCGCGCCGGGCGCCACGCCCGCGGCCCGCGCACCGGCGTGGAAGATGCGCGCGTCGGGCTTGGCCACGCCCAGCACCGTGGCGCTCAGGCTGTCCTTGAAGTACCGGCCGATGCCGATGCGGTGCACGTCGGCGTTGCCGTTGGACACCGCCACCACCGGGTAGCGCGCGGCCAGGAACTCCAGCGCGTGCAGCGCGTCGTCGAACAGCTCCACGCGCTGGCGCTCGGCGAAGAAGCAATCGAACGCCGGCTCGGCCAGCGCCGGGTCGTCGCCCGCCTGCGTGAGCGCCAGGCGGATGGACTCGCGCCGCAGCCCGCTCAGGTCGTGGCGCAGGTCGGGGCGCCCGGCCTCCACCTGCACGCGCAGCGCACGCAGGGCCGGCGCATCGGCGAACAGCGCCGCCGTGCCCGGCGCGTGCACGGCCAGCCAGCCGGCCAGCGCCGCTTCGGCGCGGCGGATGGTGGGCCACACGGGCCACAGGGTGTCGTCCAGGTCCAGGGTGATGGCGCGGATGCGCGCCAGGTCCAGCGTATGGGTCTTCGTCATGGCGCGGCCAAGGATAATCGCCGCCCATGCCTTCTTCCGATACCGCCATCTTGCTGTGCAACCTGGGCACGCCCGATGCGCCCACGGCGCCGGCGCTGCGCCGCTACCTGGCGCAGTTTTTGGGCGACCCGCGCGTGGTCGAGATTCCGCGCCTCGTGTGGCTGCCCATCCTGCACGGGATCATCCTGCGCATCCGGCCCGCCAAGTCGGCCGCCAAGTACGCGACCATCTGGACGCCCGAGGGCTCGCCCCTGGCCGTGTGGACGGCCAAGCAGGCGCTGATGCTGCGCGGCTGGCTGGGCGAGGCCGGGCACGCCGTGCGCGTGCAGCACGCCATGCGCTACGGCCAGCCCGCCATTGGCGCGCAGCTGCAGGCGCTGCAGGACGCCGGTGTGCAGCGCGTGCTGGTGCTGCCCCTGTACCCGCAATACTCCAGCACCACCACGGCCAGCCTGTTCGACGATGTGGCCGCCTGGGTCAAGCGCGCGCGCGTCTATCCCGAGCTGCGCTTCGTCAACGGCTACCACGACCACCCCGGCTACATCGGCGCGCTGGCAGACAGCGTGCGCGCCCACTGGCAGCGCGAAGGTGGGCCGGCCGAGCGCCTGGTGATGAGCTTTCACGGCATCCCCGAGCGCAACGTGCGCCTGGGCGACCCCTATGCCGACCAGTGCCGCACCACGGCGCGGCTGCTGGCGCAGGCGCTGGGCTTGACCGAGCAGCAGTGGCAGATCACCTTCCAATCGCGCTTCGGCAAGGCGCGCTGGCTGGAGCCCTACACCGAGCCCACGCTGGTCGCCCTCGCCCAGGCCGGCACGCGCCGCGTGGATGTGATGTGCCCCGGCTTCACCGGCGACTGCCTGGAGACGCTGGAGGAGATCAACCAGGAGGCGCGCCACGCCTTCATGGAGGCGGGCGGCAAGGAATTCCGCTACATCCCCTGCCTGAACGACGACCACGCGTGGCTCACCGCCCTGAGCCAGATCGCCCAGCAGCACCTGACCGGTTGGCCGACGGCGTCACTCTGACCGCCTGGGCGTCGCCAGCAGGGCAGTGCGGAAAAATAATAGGCAAATCGGGCTCCAGGCCTTACCACATAAGCGCTGGCAGCTCCCGATTCAATAGCGACTCGCTCAGCCGGCCGCGCTGCGCATCCGGCGCTCGGCCCAACGGCGCAGCACGCGCGGCACGATGAGCACGGCCAACACGATGACCAGCAGCGTCGCCGACATGGGCCGCTGCAGGAAGACCCACCAGCTGCCCTCGCCGATGGCCACGGCGTTGCGCATCTGCGCCTCCGCCAAGGGCCCCAGGATCATGCCGACGACCACCGGCGCGGTGGGAAAGTCATAGCGCCGCATCAGCACGCCCAGCAGGCCGATGGCGTACAGCAGGAACAGATCGAACGTGCTCTGGCGCATGCCGTACGCGCCCACGGTGGCGAAGATCAGGATGCCGGCGTACAGCTGCGGGCGCGGGATCTTCAGCAGCTTGACCCACATGCCCACCATGGGCAGGTTCAACACCAGCAGCATCAGGTTGCCGATGTACAGCGACGCAATCAGCGCCCACACCAGCGTGGCCGAGCTGGTAAACAGCTGCGGACCCGGGTTGATGCCGTAATTCTGAAAGGCCCCCAGCAGCACGGCCGTGGTGTTGCTGGTGGGGATGCCCAGCGTCAACAGCGGAATCAGCGCCGCCGTCACCGTGGCGTTGTTGGCCGCTTCCGGCCCGGCCACGCCCTCGATGGCGCCGGCGCTGCCGAACTCGGCGCGGTCCTCGCCCTTGGCCAGCTTCTTCTCGACCGCGTAGCTCAGGAAGGTGGGGATCTCCGTGCCCCCGGCCGGGATGCAGCCGAACGGCGTGCCGATGGCCGTGCCGCGCAGCCAGGCGGGCACCGAGCGCTTCCAGTCGCGCTGCGTCATGTGCACGCGGCCCATGGCGTTGCGCGACTCCTGCACGCGGCCCTCGTACAGCGCCGCGTACAGCACCTCGGCCACGGCGAACAGGCCCACGGCCACCAGCACGATGTCGATGCCGTCCAGCAGTTCCATCTTGCCGCCGGTGTAGCGCGCCGCACCCGTGATCTGGTCCATGCCCACGCAGCCCAGCGCCAGGCCGACGAACAGCGCCACCATGCCGCGCAGGCTGCTCTGGCCCAGCACGGCGCTCACCGTGGTGAAGGCCAGCACCATCAGCATGAAATATTCGGGCGGCCCGAGGCGCACGGCGAAGTCGGCCACCGCCGGGGCGAACAGCGTGACCACCACCGTGGCGACGGTGCCGGCCACGAACGAGCCGATGGCCGACGTGGCCAGCGCCGCGCCGGCGCGCCCGCTCTTGGCCATCTTGTTGCCCTCCATGGCCGTGACCATGCTGGCCGTCTCGCCGGGCGTGTTCAGCAGGATGGAGGTGGTCGAGCCGCCGTACATCGCGCCGTAGTAGATGCCGGCGAAAAAGATCATCGAGGCCGTGACCTCGACCTTGGCCGTGATGGGCAGCAGCATGGCCACGGCCACCGCCGGGCCGATGCCGGGCAGCACGCCCACGGCCGTGCCCAGGGCGCAGCCCACCAGCGCCCACAGCAAATTGACCGGCGTGGCGGCGGTGGCAAAGCCGGCCAGCAGCGCGTCGAAGATTTCCATGCCCATCACAGCCACCCCGTGTTCGTGAGCCCCGGCAGGCCGATGGCCAGGAATTGGGTGAAGGCCCAGAACACCGGCGCGGCGATGGCCAGGCCCGCCAGCACATCCACCAGCAGCACGCGGGGCGACAGCGTGCGCGCATCACCCTGGGCGCGGCGCAGGCCCTGCACCGCCAGGGCGTAGCACAGCGCGCAGCCCAGGATGAAGCCGATCTCCGTGATCAGCGCCGCGTTCAGCAGCAGCCCGCTTGAGACCCAGGCGAATCGCCCCCAGTGCCCGCGCGCGCTGCCGCCCGGGTCCTGCGCGTGGCGGTAGCCGCCGGACAGCGCCTCGCGCACCAGCAGCACGCCGCACAGCCCCAGCACCGCCGCGCACAGCCAGGGTACGAAGTTGGGGCCCACGCCGCCATAGCCGGCGGTGCCGGGGATCTGCAGCGCGCCCACGGCCAGGCCCGCCGCGACCAGGACCACGGCCACGCCCACGGTGGCCTGCCAGCGGGCGGACGGAATTGCCGAAGGCGCCACGCCGGCCGCGTCGCCGTCGCTGGAGGAGATTTCAGTCATCAGGACACACCCCGCACGGGCTGCCGGCGCCGCGGCAAGAATTCAAGCCAAAACCGGCTCAAACCCTTGCTGTACAAGCGCAAGCAGCTCATCTATCAATAGCAAAAAGGCCGACGCTTCAGACCATGCCCGACTTGACCATAGTGGCGCGCAGGCTGGCGAACTCGGCGTCCACGAACTCGGCGAAGGCGTCGCCCGCCAGCCAGGCCGGCGTCCAGTCGTTCTTCTCCAGCGCCTCCGCCCAGGCAGCGCTCTTGGTGGCCTTTTGCACCATGGCCACCAGCGCGTCGCGCTGGGCCCGGGTGATGCCCGGCGCGCCGTACACACCGCGCCAGTTGCCGATCTCCACGTTGATGCCCTGCTCCTTCAGGGTGGGCACGTCCACACCCTTCAGGCGCTGGCCCGACGTCACGCCAATGGGGCGCATCTTGCCGGCGGCGATGTATTCGGAGAACTCGCTGTAGCCGCTGCCGCCCACGGTGACGTTGCCGCCCAGGATGGCGGCCGTCGCCTCCCCGCCCCCGCGGAAGGCCACGTAGTTGATTTTGGCCGGGTCCACGCCCACCTCGCGGGCGATCATGGCGGCGGCGATGTGCTCGGTGGAGCCGCGCGAGCCGCCGCCCCACTTCACGCTGCCGGGGTCTTTCTTGAGCTGGGCGACCACGTCGGCCATGGTCTTGAAGGGCGAGCTGGCGGGCAGCACGAAGACGTTGTATTCGCTGGTCAGGCGTGCGATCGGCGTGACGCGGTCCAGGCCCACCGGCGGCTTGGCCGTGATGATGCCGCCCAGCATCACCGCGCCCATGACCATCAGCGCGTTAGGGTCGCCCTTGCTGGCGTTGGCGAACTGCGCCAGGCCGATGGCGCCGGCCGCGCCGCCCTTGTTCTCGTACGTGACGGACGAGGCCACGCCCGCGTCCTGCAGCGCCTTGCCCAGGGCGCGGCCGGTGCTGTCCCAGCCGCCGCCGGGGTTGGCCGGCAGCATCATCTTGATGGCCACGGCGGCCTGGGCCGACAGCGGCAGGCTGCCGGCAGCGGCCAGGGCGGCCAGGGACTTGAGGAAGGTATCGCGGCGCATGGTGGTGTCTCCTTACCTGGTTGGAATCGCCATGAAAACAGCAAACGCCGCGATCATGCGCACGCAAGCTGTCAAACGGCTGTCCGGCACACCAGGGTTAACACCGGGTCCGGCGCCCTGCCTGAACGGCTTTCTAATCGCCCGATGCAACTGCTGCTTGTCGAAGACGACGCCACCATGCGGTCCACGCTGCAGCGCTCGCTGGCGCGCCGCGGCATGGCCGTGACGGCCCTGGGCGACGGCCGCGATGCGCTGGCCCAGTGGCGCGCCCAGCCGCCCGACGCCGTGGTGCTGGACCTGACCCTGCCCGGCCTGGACGGCCTACAGGTGCTGCAGCAGGCGCGCGCCGGCGGCCTGCGCACCCCCGTGCTGCTGCTGACCGCACGCGGCACCGTGGGCGACCGCGTGCTGGGCCTGAACGCGGGCGCCGACGACTACCTGCCCAAGCCCTTCGACCTGGACGAACTGGAGGCCCGCCTGCGCGCCCTGCTGCGCCGCAGCGGCGACGCGCCATCGCCCGCCCTGCCCGCCGGCGCCCCGGCGCTGGGCGCCCTGCGCTGCGACCGGGGCAGCGGCGCCATCTACGTGCATGGCGAGCCCCTGGACCTGACGCCGCGCGAACTGGCGCTGCTGCGCGCCCTGCTGGCCCAGCCCGGGCGCGCCGTGGCCAAGGAGCGGCTGTACGAGCTGGTCTTTCCCGGCCAGAGCGAGGTGCAGTACGAGGCCATCGAGGTGGTGGTCTACCGCGTGCGCAAGAAGCTGGCCGGCACCGGCGTGGCACTGATGACGCTGCGCGGCCTGGGCTATCTTTTGAAGGCGCAGCAGGCGTGAGCGCCCGCCCGGCCGTTCCGAAGGGCGCTTGCACCGCAGGCGAAGCCGAAGGTGTCATCCCAGTGAGCCGCCCGCGTTCGCTGCGCCGCCAGCTGCTTCTGGGCATCCTGCTGCCCACGCTGCTGTTCGTCTGCGTCAACACCTACAGCCTGCACCGCCAGGCGCTGGCCGCGCTGCACACCGCCTACGACCGCACGCTGCTGGCCTCGGCCAAGACCATCAGCGAGCAGCTGGACGTGCGCGGCTGGGACGAGCAGGCCGAGCTGCGCGCCACCGTGCCCTACGCCGCGCTGGAGGCCTTCGAGGCCGACAACCAAAGCCGCATGTTCTACCGCGTGTCCACCCTGCAGGGCGAGCTGGTCTCCGGCTTTGCCGAGCTGCCCGTGTGGCGCGGCACCATCCCCGCACGGCCACCCTATGCGGCGCTGGTGGACTTCTACGATGCGCGCTTTCGCGGCGAGAGCGTGCGCGTGGCCGTGCTGCTGCAACCCGTGGCCAGCAGCCAGGGCCGCGGCATGGCCGTGATCCAGGTGGCCGAGACGCTGGAGCTGCGTGAGGCCGCTGCCCTGCAGATCCTGTGGGACACGCTGGCGCGCCAGGCGCTGCTGCTGGCCGTGGTGGCCGCTGTGGTGGCGCTGGTCACGCAGCGTGCCACGCGGCCGGTGCGCCAACTCAGCAGCGACCTGCAATCGCGCGCCGAGGGCGACCTGGCCCCCATCTCCGCACCCGATGCCCCGCGCGAGCTGCAGCCGCTGATCGCCGCCACCAACGCCGTGATGCTGCGCCTGTCGCGCCTGCTGGCGCACCAAAAGCGCTTCGTGCGAGATGCCTCGCACCAGCTGCGCACGCCGCTGGCCGTGCTCAAGACCCAGGTGCAGTCCGCCCGGCGCGGCGACCTGCCGCCGGCCCAGGCGCTGCAGGAGATGGGCGACACCGTGGAGCGCGCCACGCAGCTGGCCAACCAGATGCTGGCCCTGGCCAAGGTGGAGCAGCTGCGCCAGCAGGGCCAGGTGCCCGTGGCCCGGCTGGACGAGGTGCTGCGCGAAGTCGCCCTGGAGCTGTCACCCCTGGTGGCCCAGGGCGACCTGGACTTCGGCATCGAAACCGCCGCCGCACCTGTGCGCGCCCACGACTGGATGCTGCGCGAGCTGTGCCGCAACCTGCTGCACAACGCCATCCGCCATGCGCCGGACGGCTCGGAACTGGCCGTGACGCTGCGCGCGGGCGCCGGCCAGGCGGTGCTGACCATCGCCGACGCCGGCCCGGGCATCGACGACGAGCTGGCCACGCGGCTGTTCCAGCCGTTTTCGGCCGGCGACGTGCGCCACGGCAGCGGCCTGGGCCTGGCCATCTGCCAGGAGATCGTGCAGGCGCTGGGCGGCAGCATTGCCCTGTCCAACCGACGCCAGGGCGAGCGCGTGCGGGGCCTGGACGCCGTGGTGCGCCTGCCGCTGGCGCACCAAGGTTGATGGCGGCCCGGCAAAATATCCGCGATGACGATACCCCCGGAATCCATGCGCCTGGACAAATGGCTGTGGTGCGCGCGCTTCTACAAGACGCGCGGCCTGGCCGTGGACGAAATCGGCCGCGGCCGCGTCACCGTCAACGGCCAAGCCGCCAAGGCCGCGCGCGAGCTGCGCGTGGGCGACACCGTGGCGCTGCGCCAAGGCCCGGTGGCACGCACCGTGGTCGTGCGCGCCCTGAGCGGCATGCGCGGCCCGGCGCCGGTGGCGCAGCTGCTGTACGAGGAGACTGCCGACAGCATCGCGGCGCGCGAGCAGGCGGCGCAGGCCCGCCGCCTGGCACCCGAGCCGGCTGACGCCTTACGCGACGGCCGGCCCACCAAGCGCGACCGGCGCAACATCGACCAGCTGCGCGGCGGCTGGGGCAGCCGCTGGAGCGCGTCGCTGGACGACGATGCATCCGGCAAATCCTGACCATCCCTTCTCCTTTCTCTCCCATGCAAATCACTGGCAAGTGCCATTGCGGCGCCATTTCCTACACGGCCCAGGTGGACCCCGCGCGGGTCCAGGTCTGCCACTGCGCGGACTGCCAGCAGTTTTCCGGCGCGCCCTTTCGGGCCGTGCTCCCCACGCCCGTAGAGGACGTGGCCCTTACCGGCCAGCCCCGGCACTACGTGAAGGTGGCCGAAAGCGGCAACCGCCGGGCCCAGGGCTTCTGCGCCGAATGCGGCACCCAGCTGTATGCCACCGAGGCGGACCAGCCCAAGGTGCTGAACCTGCGCCTGGGCTGCGTGAACGAGCGCGCGCAGCTGGTGCCCCAGCGGCAGATCTGGGGCGAATCGGCCATGCCCTGGCTGCCCACGCTGGCGGCGCTGCCCCTGCACGTGAAGGGCGCGGCCAGCGAGCTGCTGCCGCCCGGGTAACGTCGCCGCCGCCCGGCTGTCGCCCAGGAGGCAGCACGCCGGGCCGCGCTGCCCTACGGTCGGCGGCGCGCGGGGCCGGGGCCGCCGCGCTGCCACCCACCCCTGCCAAGGAGGCGCTTTTCCGATGATCAAGGTCACCGTCCTGTACCGCTGGCGCGAAGGCGCCCGCTTCGACCACGACTACTACCATGGCGCGCACATGCGCATCGCCCGCCAGGCCCTGGGGCCGCTGGGCCTGGCGCGGCTGGAGAGCGACCGCGCGCTCTACCCCGGCCAGCCGCGCCCCGGCCAGGTCGTCGCGCTGACCAGCGCCTACTTTCCCACGCTGGAGCAGGCGCAGGCTGCCGCCCGGCAGTCGGCGCCGGTGCTGATGGCCGACATTCCCAACTACACCGACATCGAGCCCGAGTCGTACCTCGCCCAGGTGGCGGCGCACGCCCTGCCCTGAGCCTGGCGGCCACGCGCCGGCATGCCGACTACGGGCGCGGCGTCCGTCACCCGGCGGCCGGCGGCGCCGGCGCGGCGCGCTGGCGTTCGTCGCGCTCGATCCGGCCGTCGACCAGCGTCACCGTGCGGTCGCACTGGGCGGACAAGCGCGGGTCGTGCGTCACCATCAGCACGGCGCAGCCGAACTCGCGGTTGAAGCGGCGAAACAGCCCGAAGACGTCCGCGGCGGACTGGCTGTCCAGGTTGCCGGTGGGCTCGTCGGCCAGCAGCAGGGCCGGCTGCATGACCAGCGCCCGCGCCACGGCCACGCGCTGCTGCTGCCCGCCCGAGAGCTGGTCGGGCTTGCGCTGCTCGTACCGCGCCAGGCCCACTTCGTGCAGCAGGTGGCGCGCGCGCTCCGTGTCCTGCGGCGTGGGCCGTCCCCGGGCCACCATGAGCGGCATCAGCACGTTCTCCAGCGCCGTGAAGGCCTGGATCAGGTAATGGAACTGGAAGACGAAGCCGATGGCATGGCCGCGCAGCGCCGTGCGGCGCATATCGGGCATGTCGCGCGTGGGCTCACCCAGCAGGTAGAGCTCGCCGGACGTCGGCCGGTCCAGCAAGCCGATCAGATTGAGCAGCGTGCTCTTGCCTGAGCCGGAGGCGCCCACCAGCGCCGCGAAGTCACTACGCTGCAGGCGCAGGTCCAGCCCGTGCAGCACCTCCACCTCCGTGGGCTTGCCGACGTTGTAGCTTTTCTTCAGCTCCTGCAGGCGCAGGACTTCCTGGCTGGCGGCGGTGTGCTCAGACATGGCGGATGGCCTCGGCCGGGTCGAGCGCGGCGGCGCGGCGCGCCGGCACCGCCGCCGACAGCACCCCGGTCACCGTGGCCAGCGCGGCGGCCAGCACCAGCAACCAGGGGCTCATGGGAATGGGAAACAGCTTCGGGCCCAGCACGTTAAAGGCCGTGACCAGCCCATAGCCTGCTGCGCCCCCCACCAGGGAGCCCACCAGGCCGAACACGGCGCCCTGGATCAGGAACACCCGCAGCATCTGCTGGCGCGTCGTGCCCATGGCACGCAGGATGCCGATGTCGCGCGTGCGCTGCACCACGCTCACCGACAGCACGCTGGCGATGCCCAGCGCCACGCTCAGCGCCACGAACAGGCCGATCATCTGCGTGGACAGGCTTTGCGAGCGCAGGGCGTTCATCAGCTGGGCGTTGGTTTCGATCCAGCTCTCCGCGCGCAGCCCGGTCAGGCGCGCCAGCCGGGCGGCCACGTCCTGCGCCGCGAAGATGTCGCGCACCTTGACATCGATGCCGGTGGCTGCGCCCGGCAGCTCCAGCAGCGACTGCACCTGCTTCATGTCCAGGTACAGGTAGCGCGCGTCCAGCTCGCGCACGCCCAGCTCGAAGATGCCGGCGACGTTGACCACGCTCTCGCGCCCCTGGCCCCCGTCCACACGCACCTTGTCGCCCACGCGCACGCCCAGGTCGGCGGCCAGCTGCCGGCCGATCACGGCGTCGCCCGCGCCGATGCGGAAGGTCCCGGCCACGAGCTCGTCCTGCACGGCGATGATGCGCCGGTAGCGCTCCGGGTCGATGCCCAGCAGCGCCACCGGCAGCAGTGCCTCGCCCCGGCGCACGAAGGCCGGCCCCGACACCACGGGCGACACGGCCGTGAGCTGCGGCAGCGTTTCCAGCACGTCGCGCACCTGCTGCCAGTTGTTGATCGAGCGCAGGCGCTGCGCGCGCTGGGTCTCCAGCACCAGCTGCGTGGTGCCGGGCGGCGGGAGCACGATGAGGTTGCGCTCCTGCGGCGGCTGGATCTTGATGTGGGGCTGCGTGCCCAGGGTGCGGTCGATGATGTTCTGCTGCAGCCCGGTGATGAGCGCGCTCAGGAACACCAGCACGGCCACGCCCACGCCGATGCCCACGAGGATCAGCACGCTTTGCGTCCGGCCCTCGCGCAGGAACTTGGTGGCGATGGTCCATTCAGCCCACATGGCGTCGGCCCGTCGTCAGTCCAGCTGCACAGGCAGCTCCTTGCGCGTGGCCAGGCCCGCATCGCGCGCGGGCGGCTGGCGCGGCTCGACGCGCACGCGCTGGCCTGGCTCCAGCGCGGCCTGCCCGTCGGCCAGCACCCAGTCGCCGGCCTGCAGCCCCTCGGTGACCTCGGTCTGCGCCAGGCCGCGCAGCCCCAGCCGCACCTGGCGCTGCGCCGCGCGGCCGTCCTGCACCACCCACAGCCGGGCGTGCTCGCCCTGCAGCGCGGCAAGGGCGTCGTTGGGCACCACCAGGGCACGCTCGCGCCGGCCCGTCTCCACGTTCACGGACACCGTCATGCTCTGACGCAGGAAGTCCGGCACCGGCTCGACGGCCAGGCGCACGTCCACCGTGCCGCGCTGGGCGTCCACGCTGGGCGCGATGAAGTCCACGCGGGCGGGGAACGGCCGTGTGGGAAAGGCGTCGGCGATGGCCAGCGCCGGCTGGCCGACGGCCAGCACTTCGAGGTTCTTCTCATCCACCGCCACCAGCAGTTCGGTGGCGCCGCTGCGCGCGATCTCAAACAGCACGCGGCCGGGCTGCACCAGGTCGCCGGGCTCGGCATTGCGGGTGAGCACCGTGCCGGCGACCTCGGCGCGGATGGTCGTCTTGTCCAGCTGGGCCTGGGCGCTCGCCACGCGGGCGCGGGCCGCGGCCTCGGCCGGGTTGCCCGCCTGCAGCGCGCGGGCGTTCAGCTGTGCCTGCGCGGCGGCCGTGCGGGCGACGGCTTCGGCCTGCAGGGCCTGCTCCAGCTCCTCGCGCGCGATGGCCTGCCGGGCAAATAGCGCCTGGCGGCGCTGCGCCTCGCGGCGGGCCTGCTCCAGCCGCACCTGGGCCTCGGCCAGGCGCGCCTGCGCCTGCGGGCGCGTGGACTGCTGCAGCTCGGCCAGGGCGGCCTGGGCCTCGCGCAGCGCGGCCTGCAGGTCATCGGCCCGCAGCACCGCCAACACGTCGCCCGGCTGCACCCGGTCGCCCTCGCGCACGCGTCGCTCGACCAGCACCCCCGTCACCGCGCTGCCCACCTGCGCACGCGACACCGCCGCCACCTGCCCCGTGGCAACCACCGTCTGCACCAGCGGCCCGGCCGTGACCTGATAGCCGGGCAGGAGCGGGCCGCGCAGGGCGCGCACGCCCAGCCAGGCCAGCGCGGCCAGGACAAGCACGGCGGCCGCTGCGGCCCACCAGCGGCGCTTCATGGGCAGCACCTGCGCAGTCCCGGCCTGCAGCCGGCATTCAATGAAAAAAGGAGAGGCATCGTCGTTGGGCTGGGGTCTGCCGGGGGCGTGAGAACAGCACGGCAGGCACGTTGCCCCTGCTGAGCTGCGGCGCGCGAGCCGGCTCACGGTGCAGTCTCGCACACCCTGCACGGGGCCGGGCCTGCCAGGACCGCACCGACCACCCCGTGCGTTGCTTGGACCCTGCACGTCATACCCGGCTGCCAGCCCCAACGGCCTTGAAGAAAGCCAAAATGGCGCAAAATGCGCCACAAAGGAGTCTTCGCCATGGCCCAACCCGCTTTTTCCTCCGTCAAGTTGCCCGGCTCCCTGGTCGAGCAGGCGCGCCAGGCCGCGCAGCCGCTGCGCCGCTCGGTCGCCAGCCAGATCGAATACTGGGCCACGCTCGGCCAGATCGTCGAGCACACCGGCCTGAGCGTGCAGGACGCGCGCGCCGCCATCGAGCAGTACGAGGCCGCCGCCGCGCAGGCCACGGCGCCCGTGTCGGTGGACGCGCTCACCGGCCGCCTGCTGGCCGCACAGGCGCGCGGCACGCTCGCCGAGCGCGTGCGCGAGGTGGTGCGCGAGAACCAGTCGCGCGCCCGGTGACGCACGCCTCCGCCGCCGCCACGGCGGCGCCCTGCTGGCTGCACCTGCTGGCCGGGCCCAACGGCGCGGGCAAGTCCACGCTGTACCGCGCGCTGGTGCGCGAAGGCATCCTGGGCCCGCCGCTTCCGTTCGTGAACGCCGACCTGCACGAGCAGGCACAGCTGCAGCACATCGCCGATCCGCACGAGCGCTCGCTGGCCGCCCGCGCCTGGGCCGACGCACGGCGCGCGGCGCTGATCGAAGCGCGCACCCCGTTCGCCAGCGAGACGGTGTTCTCCCACCCCTCCAAGCTGGAATTGATGGAGCACGCCCAAAGCCGCGGCTTTACCGTCGCCCTGCACGTGGTGGCGCTGGACGACCCGCACCGCCTGCTCGAGCGCGTGGCCCAGCGCGTGCGCGAGGGCGGCCATCCGGTGCCGCCCGAACGCATCCTGGCGCGCTACCCGCGCACGCTGGCGCTGCTGGCGCAGGCGGTGCGCCGGGCCGACGTGGCCTATCTGTATGACGGCGCCGACGTGCAAGCAGGCGGCCCGCAGCTGGTGGCCGTGCGCACGGCGGCCGGCGCGACCGCGCTGGCGACGCCCCTGCCGCCTTGGGCGCGGGCCATGCTGCAGGCAGGCTGAGGACGCGCGGTTTGGCATAAAAACAGGCTCCAGCCCTTGTGCAGCAAGCGCCGGCAGCTCTTTTTTCAGGAGCGACTTGATCAGCCTCGCCAGGGCGCAACGGGCGACCCCGCGGCGGCCGCACGCCGTATGCTGGCGCGCCGGCAACCCTGGGGTGCCGGCCTGCCGCCACACCCTCAAAGGTCTGTTCCATGTCGCTGCTGCTGCACCTGTCGCCCCTGCTGCTGGTCATGCTGGCCCTTATGGTGCTGCGCCGCCCACCACTGCAGGCGGCGCTGGCCGGCTGCCTGCTGGCCCTGCTGCTGTGGGCGCTGGGCGCCGCGCGGCCCCTGCAGGGCGCGGACCTGGGCGCGGCAGCGCTGGACACTGCGCTGCTGCTTGCCATCACCGCCAGCGTCATCGTGCCAGGCCTGGCCTTCGTCATCGCCATCGAGCGGCTGGGAGTGAACCAGGCACTCAGCCAGTCGGTGCAAGCGCTGGCGCTGCCGCGCGCAAACCAGGTCCTGCTGGTGGTGCTGGGGCTGGGGCCGCTGCTGGAGTCGATGACGGGCTTCGGCGTGTCCATGGTGGCTACCGTGCCGCTGCTGCTGGCACTGTTCGCGCGGCCGGTGGCGTTGCGCCTGGCTCTGGTCGGCATGGCCATCATGCCGTGGGGCACGCTGGGGTTGGCGACGGTGGTCGGGGCCTCGCTGGCCGGGCTGGCGCCCGAGGCGCTGGCGGCCGACACGGCGCTGGTCAGCGCCCCGGTGTTCCTGGCCGTGGCGGCGCTGTCGCTGTGGTGGACCGGGGCGCGTGGGGCCCGGGCCTGGCTGGCACTGGCCGTGCACGGCACGCTGTTCCTCGCCGTGCTGTGGGCGCTGAGCCGCGCCACCGGGCCCGAGGTGGCGGGCGTGGGCGCCGGCCTGGCCGTGGTGCTGGCCGTGCTGGCACCCTCCTGGCTGGCCCGCGCCCGCGGCGCCGCCTGGCCGCACGCCGCCTGGCCCTACCTGGCACTGATCGCCTGCGTGGTACTGCTGAAATGGGTGACTCTGCTGACCCGGCTTGACGAGCGCTGGACGGTGGCCGGCGCGGCCGTGGTGTGGAAGCCCCTGGCCTCGCCCGGCATCGCCCTGGCGGCGGCCCTGGCGTGGGTCTGGCTACGCCGGAGTCGCACACTGCAGGACGCCGCGCACCCGCCCCTGGCCCGCGCCCTGGGCGCGCGGGCGGCGCGGCCGCTGGTCACCATCGCCTGCTTCCTGGCGCTGTCGCAGATGATGGTCAAGGGCGGCTTCCTGGACGGCCTGACGCATTCGCTGGCCGCCCTGCCGCCCCTGGCCGTGGCGCCGGCGGTGGGGCTGATGGGAGCACTGTCGGGCTACATGACGGGCTCCACCCTGGGCGGCAACGCGCTGTTCATGCCGGCCATCGCGCTGCTGCCCGAGGGCGGGCGGGCGCTGCTGGCGGCGTTGCAAAACAGCGCGGCAGGACATGCGGCCATGGGCTCCATCCCGATCGCCATGGTGGTGCTGGGCCTGGCCCGCACCACGCCGGACGAGGAAGGCCGGCTGGTGCGCTTCGGCTTCCTGCTGGCCTGCATGAACGCGGCCCTGGTGGCGCTGACCGCAGTGGCCGTACTGGCATTGCAGCCGGGCCGCTGGTGAGGCTGGGCACAATGCGCGGCAATTTTTGTCAACGCCCTGGCGCCCTTCTTTCCATGCTCTACAACGCCCTGAAACTGCTGCACGTGCTGTCCATCATCGTTTGGGTGGGCGGCATGGTGTTCGCCCACTTCTTCCTGCGCCCGGCCGCGCAGGCACTGCCACCGGCCCAGCGGGTGCCGCTGATGCACGGCGTGCTGCAGCGCTTCCTGGGCGCGGTGGCCGCGGCCGTGGTGGTGGTGCTGACCACGGGTCTGGCGATGATCGGCATGGTCAGCGTGGGCTCGGGCGGGGGCTTTGCCATGCCGGCGGACTGGCACTTCATGATCGGCGTCGGCCTGTTGATGATGGCCATCTTCGGCTACCTGTACTTCGCCGTGCTGTCACGCTTGGATGCGGCCGTCGCCGCCGGCGACTGGGCCGCGGGCGGCGCGGCGCTGGCGCGCATGCGCACCTGGGTGGGCGTGAACTTGGTGCTGGGCACGGCCATCGTGGCGGTCGTGCTGCTGTGGTGAGGTAGCTCTCCGCTACCCTTTTGGTAGCTGCCAGCGCCTGTCCAGCAAGGGCTGGAGGCACTTTTGACTGTTTTTTTTCAGCGCCTGGTGTAGATCTGGTCGAAGCTGCCGCCGTCGGCGAAGTGCTCCCTGTCCGCCTTGGCCCAGCCGCCAAAGGCCTGGTCGATGGTCACCAGCGTGAGCTTGGGGAACTGCGCGTCGAACTTCGCCTTGGCCTTCTCCCCCGTGGGGCGGTAGTAGTTCTTGCCGGCGATGTCCTGGCCTTCGTCGGAGTACAGGTGCTTGAGGTATTCCTCGGCCAGCGCGCGCGAGCCTTTCTTGTCCACCACCTTGTCCACCACCGCCACCGTGGGCTCTGCCAGGATGGAGAGGGACGGCACGACGATGTCGAACTTGTCCTTGCCGAACTCCTTGATCGCCAGGAATGCCTCGTTCTCCCAGGCCAGCAACACGTCGCCGACGCCGCGCTGCACGAACGTGATGGTCGAGCCGCGGGCGCCGGTGTCCAGCACCGACACGTTCTTGTAGAGCCGGGCCACGAAGTCCCTGGCCTGAGCCTCGCCGCCGTATTTGCGCTTGGCGAACTCCCACGCGGCCAGGTAGTTCCAGCGCGCGCCGCCGCTGGTCTTGGGGTTGGGCGTGATGACCTGCACGCCCGGCTTGGCCAGGTCGTCCCAGTCCTTCAGGCCTTTGGGGTTGCCCTTCTTGACCAGGAACACGATGGTCGAGGTGTAGGGCGCCGAGTTGTGCGGCAGGCGCTTTTGCCAGTCGGCGGCCAGCAGACCGTGGCGGGCCAGCGCGTCCACGTCGCCGCCCAAGGCCAGCGTGGCCACGTCGGCGTCGATGCCGTCGATGATGGAGCGCGCCTGCTTGCCCGAGCCGCCGTGCGACTGCTTGAACTGCACCTCCTGGCCCGTCTTGGCCTTCCAGTGGCGGGCGAAGGCCTGGTTGTATTCGGCGTACAGCTCGCGCGTCGGGTCATAGGAGACGTTCAGGAACTGCGTGCCCTGGGCCAGCGCAGGCGGGGCAATGACCGTGCCCAGCGTGGCGGCAAGGGCCGCGGCCGCAAGGGGAAACTTGATAAAGTGACGGCGATTTTTCACGGGTGCTTTCTGTGCGTTGGAAGAGATGCAACGCATTCTGGAAGCCGCCCCAGCAAACCGAAACCAATAAGAATTCAGTTCGTTATTCGTTTAATGACTGAAAACTTTTACGCAGGAACATATTCCCCATGGCACGTACCGTCCACTGCATCAAGCTCGGCCAGGATGCCGAAGGCCTCGACTTCCCGCCCTACCCCGGCGACCTGGGCAAGCGCATCTACGAGAACGTGAGCAAGAAGGCCTGGGCCGACTGGCTCAAGCACCAAACCATGCTAGTCAACGAGAACCGCCTGAACCTGGCCGATGCGCGTGCCCGACAGTACCTGGCCCGGCAGATGGAAAATCATTTCTTCGGCGGCGGTGCAGACGCCGCGGCGGGCTACGTCCCGCCCAGCGCGTAACCCAGTGAAGCGCTGGAAAAAAGTGATTTCGTAAAACCACTTTTTCCCGCAGCGGCGCAGACGCTGCGGCGGGATACGTCCCCGCCCAGCGTGTAGCGCAACCTGACGCAGCCGCCCCCGCCGCACCCCGTGGCGGGGGCGGCTGCCGCTGTGCCCCCTGAAACCGCAGGCGCGCCCCGCCGGAGGTCTTTCTGCCATGCTGCCATCGGTCTCGCTGCTGGACTCGTTCCAGGCTTCGCAGTTCAGCGTCATGCTGGTGGTCTATCTCGTGGCCATCACGGCCGAGGCCATGTCCGGCGCCCTGGCCGCGGGCCGGCGCAACATGGACATCTTCGGTGTCGCCGTGATCGCCTTCGTCACCGCTTTGGGTGGCGGCACGCTGCGCGACATGGTGCTGGGCCACTACCCGCTGGGCTGGACGCAGCACCCTGAATACGTCTACCTGGTCATCAGCGCCGGGCTGCTGACCACCGTGCTGGCGCCCCACATGCACCGCATCAAGCGCGTGTTCCTGCTGCTGGACGCCATGGGTCTGGTGGCCTTTTCCCTCATCGGCTGCAACGTGGCGCTGGAGCTGGGCTACCCCACGGTGGTGGTGGTCATCTCGGGCATGCTCACCGGCATCAGCGGCGGCATCCTGCGCGACGTGCTGTGCAACCAGGTGCCGGTGGTGTTCCGGCGCGAGCTGTACGCCAGCGTCTCGCTGGCCGTGTGCCTGCTATTCCTGGGCCTGCGCGCGTTGGACGTCGGCCTGAACCTGGCCACCGCCGCGTGTTTTGCCATCGGCCTGGCGCTGCGGCTGCTGGCCATCCGCTTCGCCTGGCGTCTGCCCGTGTTCTCTTACCAGCAGCGCTGGGAATGACCCTGCCATGACCGAATCCCTGCACCGGCCGTCCACCGACATGCCGGGCAACGCCTGTCCGGACGGCCGCGAGCCGGGCGGCGATGGCGGTGCCCTGGCCCGGGCGCGCCATCTCGTCCTGCACGGCGGGGGCCTGCCCGATGCCTGGGCGGGCCAGGCGCAGTGGCGCCTGCTGGACGTGCACTTCAGCCGGGGGCTGAACTTCCTGGTCGCGTGGGCTGCCTGGCGCGCCGACACCCACCGCCCGCGCGTGCTGCACTGCGTCGCGTGCACGGCCAGCCCCCCGGGCGCGGACGAGCTGCTGCGCGCAGCGCCGCAATGCGACGAGCTGCAACCCCTGGCGCGGCAGCTGGCCGAACAGTGCTGGGGCCTGCTGCCCGGCGTGCACCGCCTGGCCTTTGAGGGCGGGCGCGTGCTGCTGACGCTGTGCGTGGGCGACGCCCAGGCCCTGCTGCGCCAGCAGCAGCCCACCGCCGACACGGTGTGCCTGGGCCCCGCAAGCGACCCCGACCCGTGGCGCATGCAGACCCTGAAAGCGGTGGCACGCTGCTGCCGCCGCGGCGCGCGCCTGGCCGCCTGGGGCGCGCCGCCCTCCCTGCCCGAGGCGCTGGCGGCGAGCGGCTTCACCGTCCAGGCAGCCGCGAATGCGCCGGCCGGGGGCGACCTGCTGCAGGCCACGTTCGACCCGCCCTGGCAGCCGCGCGCGGGCCAACCACCGCTGCCGCACGCTGCCCTGCCCGACGGTCAGCCTCCCGGGCACTGCCTGGTCGTGGGCGCGGGCCTGGCGGGCGCCGCGGTGGCCGCCAGCCTGGCGCGGCGCGGCTGGCGCGTCACCGTGCTGGACGCATCCGCCGCCCCCGCCGCCGGCGCCTCGGGCCTGCCGGCAGGCGTGTTCGCCTCGCACGTCTCGCCCGACGACAGCGTGCTGTCGCGCCTGTCGCGTGCGGGGGTGCGCACCACGCTGCAGACGCTGGCGGCCCTTGCGCCGCAGGCCAAGGGCGTGGAGTGGGACGACACCGGCGTGCTGGAGCACGGCGTGGACACCCCCGTGCGCCTGGCCTGGGAGGCCGGCCCCGGTCTGGACTGGAGCCGCCCGCCCACGCCGCAGGAGCTGCACGCCAGCCACCTGAGTACCGATGCACCTGCCGCCTGGCACGCGCGCGGCGGCTGGGTCAGCCCGCCGGCGCTGGTGCGCCGGCTGCTCGCCCAGCCGGCCATTGCATGGCACGGCAACGCACGGGTAGCGCGGCTGCAGCGGGACGGCGATGGCCTGTGGCGCGCGCTGGACGATGCCGGCAACCTGCTGGATGCCACGCTGCCTGGCGCCGAACTGGCCGTGGTCTGTGCCGGCCCGGCCAGTGCCGGGGTGGCCGGCGTGCCGCTGCCGCTACAGATGCTGCGCGGGCAGCTGGCCTGGGGCTGGCATGCAGACGCGCCCTCCGGCGCGGCCTGGCCGGCGCATCCGGTCAACGGCCACGGCAACCTGGTCCCCTGCGCGCCGCTGGCGGGGCCGGGGCAAGCGCCGAACGCCGTCACCGGCACCGCGCACCTGGGCTGGGTGCTGGGCTCGACCTTCGAGCGCGACCAAGCCACGCTGCCCGTCAGCCCCGCCGATGAAGCAGCCGGGCGCGCGGCCAACCGGGACAAGCTGGCGCGGCTGCAGCCTGCGCTGGCCCCGGTGCTGGCACCGGCCTTCGCGCCGGGCCTGCCGGCCGTGCACACCTGGGCCGCCGTGCGCTGCGCGGCGCCGGACCGGCTGCCGCTGGTCGGACCGCTGGATGCGCAGGCGCTGCCCGGCCTGTGGGTCAGCACCGCCATGGGCGCGCGTGGCCTGACCCTGGCGCTGCTGTGCGGCGAACTGCTGGCGGCGCGCCTGCACGGCGAGCCGCTGCCGCTGCAGGCGCGGCTGGCGCAGGCCCTGGCCAGCGAGCGGCTGTGACCGCCGCAGTGCGGGTGGTTTGAAGCCAAAACCGGCCCCAGCACCCACCCAGCAAGCGCCAGCAGCTATTGATTAAGGAGCGCCTCCCCTTGGCTACCACGTAGCCGCCATAACCCAGGCCCAGGCCGCCGGCACCGCCGGTGACGGCCCTGTTCCTTCCCGTCAGCCGCAGGGCGGAACTCCTGGGTGCCGGGAAAGGGCGCGCCCAGGCCGGCGCATGTCGAACCGGGACGTCTTTTTATATGCCTGTTGCGACATATGTGAAGTCATAAACAGTAGTTTGTTTTTATAAGAACCTTGCCTACAGTCGCTGCGTTGCGTGTCGCGGCGGGCTTTTGCCTTAGGCAGCCCGGCGCGGCACGGCCCCCACACCACGACCCGCCGCGCCATGTACCAGTACACCGAATTCGACCGCCAGTTCGTCCAGCTGCGCGCCCAGCAATTCCGCGACCAGCTCGAGCGCTGGGAGCGCGGGGAGCTGACGGACGAGCAGCTTTTGCCCCTGCGCCTGCAAAACGGCTGGTACATCCAGCGCTACGCTCCCATGGCGCGCATCGCCGTGCCCTATGGCGAGATCAGCAGCACCCAGCTGCGCATGCTGGCGCACATCGCCCGCGAATACGACCGCCCCACGCCCGAGTTACTGGCCCACGCCCAGGCCACGCAGAACGCGCTGGAGGCGTCGCAGCCCGGCCAGACGCTGCCTGCCAAGCCGCTCAAGTACGGCTACGGCCACTTCACCACGCGCACCAACTGCCAGTTCAACTGGATCCCGCTGTCCAAGGCGGCCGACGTGATGGACCTGCTGGCCAGCGTGCACATGCACGGCATCCAGACCAGCGGCAACGACATCCGCAACATCACCTGCGACGCTTACGAGGGCATCTCCGAGGACGGCATCGTGGACACGCGCCCGTTCGCCGAGATCACGCGCCAGTGGAGCTCGCTGCATCCCGAGTTCACCTACCTGCCGCGCAAGTTCAAGATCGCCTTCAACGGCGCGCTGGAAGACCGCGCCGCCATCGGCTGGTACGACATCGGCCTGCAAGCCGTGCGCGATGCCCAGGGCGCCGTCGGCTTCACCGTCAAGGTGGGCGGCGGCATGGGCCGCACGCCCATCGTGGGCACCGTGGTGCGCGAGTTTCTGCCCTGGCCGCAGCTGCTGAACTACATCGAGGCCATCGTGCGCACGTACAACAGCTACGGCCGGCGCGACAACAAGTGGAAGGCCCGCATCAAGATCCTGGTCAAGGCCGAGGGCCAGGGCTTCATCGACGCGGTGGAAGAGGAGTTCAAGGCCATCACCGAGCTGGACGGTGCCCCGCACACCATCACCCAGCAAGAGCTGGACCGCGTGACCAGCCACTTCGTCATCCCCGAACTGCGGCCCGCCGGCCTGCCCTCGCGCGTCGACCCGCAGGGCCAGCTGTACCAGCGCTGGCTGCGCCAGAACGTGCGCGGCCACCGCCTGCCCGGCCTGCGCGCGGTAACGCTGTCGTTCAAGCGCCCGGGCTTTGCCCCCGGCGACGCCGACGCCGACACGCTGGACGCCCTGGCGCAGCTGGCCGAGACCTTTTCTGCCGCCGAGGCGCGCCTGACGCACGAGCAGAACCTGCTGCTGCCCTGGGTGCACGAGGCCGACCTGCCCGCCCTGTACGAGGCCGCCCGCAAGCTGGGCCTGGCCCAGCCCAACATCGGGCTGCTGACGGACATGATCGCCTGCCCCGGCGGCGACTTCTGCTCGCTGGCCAACGCCCGCTCGCTGCACATCGCCGCGGCGATCACCGAGCGCTACCAAGACCTGGACGAGCTCTTTGACCTGGGGCCCATCGACCTGCACATGAGCGGCTGCATCAACAGCTGCGGCCACCACCACAGCGGCCACATCGGCATCCTGGGCGTGGATAAGGACGGCAAGGAGTGGTACCAGATCACCCTTGGCGGGGCGGACGGCAGCGACCTGTCCGGCCCGGCCATCGGCGGCAAGGTGGTCGGCCCTTCGTTCAACGCGGCCGAGGTGCCGGATGTGATCGAGGCCGTGCTGGAGGTCTTCCGCGCCGTGCGCAAGCCCGGCGAGCTGTTCATCGACGCCCTGCGCCGCGTGGGCCACGACCCCTTCAAGGCGGCCGCCAACGCCGCGCGCCACCCCAAGATCGACGAGCCCGCCCTGAGCGAGCAGGACTGAAACCCGAGGCCTAGAGAACTATGAAAATCATAGCAGTCAGCGCTTATTCCACGGGCCTTGAGTCCGAAAAACGCTTGCGAATCCCCAACGACGCCGATCTGGCCGAGCTGGCCGCCAGCGGCGCGCTGGAGGGCGTGCAGGTCATCGAGCTGCACTTCCCCAAGTTCACCGATGGCCGCGCCTACACCCAGGCCCTGCTGCTGCGCCGCCGCTACCGCTTCGCCGGCGACATCCGCGCGACGGGCGACGTGCTGATCGACCAGCTGGTGCACATGCACCGCAGCGGCTTTTCCAGCGCCGTGCTGGCCGAGGGCGTGGACCCCGCCGCCGCCGAGCGTCAGTTCGCGCGCTTCTCAGCCTTCTACCAGGGCGACGTGCACGAGCCGCGCCCGCTGTTCGCACGGGAGGCGGCATGAGCGGCGCCGCCCTCGCGCTGGACCGTGGCCTGGACCTGGCCCGCGTCAACGCCGAGCTGGGCCGCGACGCGCCCGGCCTGGTGCGCTGGGCCCTGGGCCTGGAGCAGCCGGCGATCGTCACCACCAACTTCCGCCCGTTCGAGGCCGTGATCCTGCACTTGGTCACCCAGGTGCAGCCCGATGTGCCCGTCATCTGGATGGACAACGGCTACAACACCGAGGCCACTTATCGCTACGCCGACGAGGTGGCGCGCCTCCTGAAACTGAACCTGCGCACCTACCTGCCGCTGCGCTCGCGCGCCCACCGCGAGGCGCTGGAGGGCCCGGCGCCGGCGCTGGACGACCCGCGCCACGCCGCCTTCACCGAAGAGGTCAAGCTCGAGCCCTTCGCCCGCGCCCTGCGCGAGACCGCGCCCCGGGTGTGGTTCACCGCGCTGCGCGCCAGCGACAGCGCCGTGCGCGCGCAGATGCAGCCTGTGAGCGTCAACCCCGACGGCCTGATCAAGGTGGCGCCGCTGCTGCACTGGACGTCCCGCGACCTGCACCAGTACTGCCAAACCCACGGCCTGCCCAACAACTTCGACTACGTGGACCCGACCAAGGGCGAGGCCCAGCGCGAATGCGGCCTCCATTTAGCCCACTGATATGAAACACCCCCCGCAGGCGCTGCGCGCCTTCCCCCCGCTCTCGCAATGCTGCGCATTGCGGGCAGGGGGACGCAGCCCTCGCTGCGGGGCGGCCCTTGCTCGGCTGCCCTGGCTTGGGTTGCGTCAGTTTGATGCCGCGTGGACCTTGCGCGGCACGATAGATAACCGGATTGGAAAAAACAGATGAACGCCCGTGTCGACCCCGACGTGCTGAGCACCTTGAGCAACCGCCACCTGGACGCGCTGGAGGAAGAAACCATCTTCGTCCTGCGCGAGGTCGCCGCCGCCTTCGAGCGCCCGGCCCTGCTGTTTTCCGGCGGCAAGGATTCGCTGGTCATGCTGCGCTGCGCCGAGAAGGCGTTTGGCGCCGGCCACATCCCGTACCCGCTGTTGATGATCGACACCGGGCACAACTTTCCCGAGGTCACACAGTTTCGCGACCAGCGTGCGGCCGAGCTGGGCGCGCGCCTGATCGTGCGCAGCGTGGAGGATTCCATGGCCCGCGGCACCGTGCGCCTCAGTCGCCCCGACGAACCGCGCAACGCGCACCAGTCGGTGACGCTGCTCGAAGCCATCGAAGAATTCCGCTTCGACGCGCTGATCGGCGGCGCCCGGCGCGACGAGGAAAAGGCCCGCGCCAAGGAGCGCATCTTTTCGCACCGCGACAGCTTCGGCCAGTGGCAACCCAAGGCCCAGCGGCCCGAGCTGTGGACGCTGTTCAACACCCGCATTGCGCCGGGCGAGCACTTCCGCGTCTTCCCCATCAGCAACTGGACCGAGCTGGACGTCTGGCAATACATCGAGCGGGAGGCCATTGCGCTGCCCAGCCTCTACTACAGCCACCCGCGCCAGGTGGTCGAGCGCCGCGGGTTGCTGGTGCCCGTCACGCCGCTCACCCCCGCAAAAGACGGCGAGCAGGTTGAAACCCGCGCGGTGCGCTTTCGCACCCTGGGCGACATCACCTGCACCTGCCCGGTGGCAAGCGACGCCGCCAGCGCCGCGGAGATCGTCATCGAGACCTTGTCGACTGAGGTCAGCGAGCGCGGCGCCACACGCATGGACGACAAGACCAGCGACGCCTCGATGGAAAAACGCAAGAAGGACGGGTATTTCTGATGACCACCGCCACCGCACCTGGCACTATCAAAACAATAGCTGCCAGCGCCCAGCAGGCAAGCGCTGCGGCCACTTTGGACCATGAAACCGCGCTGCGCTTCATCACCTGCGGCAGCGTGGACGACGGCAAGAGCACGCTGATCGGCCGCCTGCTGGTGGACAGCCGCGCCGTGCTGTCCGACCAGTTGGCCGGCGTATCGCGCTCGGGCGAGACCGACCTGGCCCAGCTCACCGACGGCCTGGCCGCCGAGCGCGAGCAGGGCATCACCATCGACGTGGCCTGGCGCTACTTCGCCACGCCCGCGCGCAAGTTCATCATCGGCGACGCGCCCGGCCACGAGCAGTACACGCGCAACATGGTCACCGCCGCCTCGCAGGCCGACTGCGCCGTGGTGCTGGTGGACGCCACCAAGCTGGACTGGCAGCCGGGCGAGCCCGCCCTGCTGGCGCAAACGCGCCGCCACGCCCTGCTGGCCCACCTGCTGCGCGTGCACTCGCTGGTCTTCGCCGTGAACAAGCTGGACGCCGTGACCGACCCCGAGCGGGCCTTCCACCACATCCGCGCGGCGCTGGCGCGCTTTGCGCATGAGGCGGGCTTGAGCGTCGCCGCCACCGTGCCCCTCTCCGCCTTGAAGGGCTGGAACGTGGCCGCGCCCCAGCCCGGCTGGTGCGGCTACGACGGCCCCGCCCTGCTGCAGTTGCTGGAGCGCCTGCCCTGCACCCCGGCCGACGCGCAGCTGCCACTGGCCCTGCCGGTGCAGTGGGTGGAAAAAACCGCCTCGGCCTCGGCCGACACCACACAGGGCCGGCGCGTGTTCTGGGGCCGCGTGGCCACGGGCAGCGTGGCGCCGGGCATGCAGGTGCAGGTCTTCCCCAGCGGCCAGGCCGCGCGTGTGGCCCAGGTGCTGGACCACGCCCGCCGCCCCGCCGACGCGGCCACCGGCGCCAGCGCCGGCATCGTGCTGGACCGCGAGGTGGACGTCTCGCGCGGCGACTGGATCGTGGCCGCGCCAGTGCCGGCGCTCACCGCCGACGACGATTTCGACAGCCCCGCCGCCACCACCGCGTGGCCGGGCCAGCGCGAGCTGTCGGCCACCGTCGCCTGGCTGGACGACGAGCCGCTGGCCGCCGGGCGCGTGTACTGGGCGCTGCACGGCCACCGCTGGGTCAAGGCCAAGGTGCGCCGCGTAGCCCACCGGCTGAACATCCACACCCTGGCGCAGGAGACGGCCGACGCACTGGAACCCAACGCCATCGGCCACGTCGAGCTGCAGCTGCAGGAAGCCATCCCCGCCGCCCCCTTCGCCCATGCACGGGTGCTCGGCTCGATGATCCTGGTGGACACCGCCAGCCATCGCACGGCCGGCGCGGTGCTGGTGCGCTGAGGGGCGCCCAGGCAGCCCCGCGGCTTGATCCGTATCAAGGTAACCGGACCCGGGCCATGGCCTGGCGCCCGGTTGCCGCGCCTCGCAGCCTAAAATTGCGGGCTATCCCGAATACCCAAGAACTCTAGAGCTCACTCATGACTCACGTCGTCACCGAGAACTGCATCAAGTGCAAATACACCGACTGCGTGGACGTGTGCCCCGTGGACTGCTTCCGCGAAGGCCCGAATTTCCTCGTGATCGACCCGGACGAGTGCATCGACTGCGCCGTCTGCATCCCCGAGTGCCCGGCCAATGCCATCTTCGCCGAGGAAGACCTGCCGGCCGACCAGCTGCCCTACATCAAGCTCAACGCCGAGCTGACCCCGAAGTTCAAGAGCATCACCAAGAGGAAGGGTGCCCTGCCCGATGCCGACGAATGGAACGGCAAGCCCGACAAGCTGCAATACCTGGAACGCTGATCCACGCATGAGCACTGCCACGCCGCAGAGCGTTGACGCCGTCGTCATCGGCGCCGGCCCCGTGGGCCTGTGGCAGGTGTTCCAGCTCGGGCTGCAGGGCATCGCCGCGCACCTGATCGATGCGCTGCCCCACGTCGGCGGACAGTGCGCCCAGCTGTATGGCGACAAGCCGATCTACGACATCCCCGGCATCGCGGTCTGCAGCGGGCTTGAGCTGGTCGAGCGGCTGCAGCGGCAGATCGCGCCCTTTGCCCCCACGCTTCACCTCGGCCAGCAGGTCAGCGCCCTGGCCGCGCAGGACGATGGCCGCCTGCTGCTGCAGACCAGCGCCGGCCTGCGCCTGGCTGCGCGCAGCGTGTTCATCGCCGCCGGCGTGGGCGCCTTCGTACCGCGCGCGCTCAAGGTGGAGGGCCTGTCGGCCTTCGACGGCAGCCAGCTGCTGTACCACCCTGCCCGCCTGGATGCCGCCGCCGGCCGCCGCGTGGTGGTGCATGGCGGCGACGCAGCCGCCGTGCAGGCCGCCATCGACTGCGCGCCGCTGGCCGCCAGCGTCGCGCTGCTGCACCGGCGCGACGCCTTCGACGCGCCGGCCGAGGCGCTGGAGCAACTGCAGGCCTTGCGCGCGGCGGGCCGCATCCACGTGGCCACGGGGCAGATCACCGGCGTGCAGGCCAGCGGCGGGCGGCTGCAAGGCCTGCAGCTGCTGAACCCCCAGGGCGAGCCCGAGACGCTGGCGCTGGACCTGCTGCTGGCCTATCCCGGCATCTCGCCGCGCCTGGGGCCGATGGCCGACTGGGGCCTGGCCATGCAGCGCAAGCAGATCACCGTGGACCCAGCCACCTTCGCCACCAGCGTGCCGGGCATCTACGCGGTGGGCGACATCAACAGCTACCCCGGCAAGCGCCGCCTGATCGTCTGCGGTTTCCACGAAGCGACGCTGGCCGCCTTTGCCGCCGCAGAGCAGTTGACGGGCCACAGCGGCCCGCTGGAATACACCACCAGCAGCGAGCGCCTGCAGCGCCGCCTGGGCGTGCTGCCCGCCGCCTAAAATGCCCCGGCGCGGCCGCCCTGGCCGCGTTTTGCTGGGGGTGTCCTGCGCCGATCGCGGCCAGGGCTGAGATCACACCCTTCGAACCTGACTGAGATCATCCTCGCGCAGGGAAAGCACGCCGGGCCGCCGCCATGCCGCAGCGCGCCCGGCGCCTGCCCGCGCGACCTGGCCCAAGGAGCGCACCGCATGACGACTACCCCTTCCCCCGCCGCCGGCGCGGCCAACGAGGCGCTGGCGCCCGTCGCCGCCGCGCAGCGCGTGTTCCGCTGGCACGACCATGCCTCGCTGTGGTTCAGCCTGGGCGTGGGCCTGCTGGTCATGCAGGTGGGCGCCTATCTGATGCCGGCGCTGTCGCCGCGCGAGGCGCTGGCGGCCATCGTCGCCGGCTCAGCAGTCGGCGCCGGCCTGCTGGGCTGGGTGGCCAAGCTCGGCTGCGACAGCGGCCTGGCCAGCGCCGGGCTGATGCACGCCGTCTACGGCCGGCGTTTTGCCGCCCTGCCCATCGTGCTGAACATCGTGCAGCTCGTCGGCTGGGGCACCTTCGAGCTGGTGGTGATGCGCGACGCCACGCTGGCCATCGCGCGCCAGTCCGGCGCCATGGCGGGCGCCGCCTGGGCGGTGCCGGCCACGCTGCTGTGGGGCGGCGTGGTGGTGCTGCTGCTCAGCGGCTCCATGGTGCAGCTGGTGCGCCGCATCATCGCGCGCGTGGCGCTGCCGCTGGTGGTGCTGTCGCTGCTGTGGCTGACCTGGCAGTTCGCCGCACTGGCGCAGGCCCAGGGCCTGGCCGAGCTGTGGCGGCGCCCGGGCGCGGGCGGCATGGGCGTGATGTCGGCCCTGGACCTGGTCATCGCCATGCCCATCTCGTGGCTGCCGCTGGTGGCCGACTACGCTCGCCACGGCACCAGCGGGCGCACGGCGCTGCGCGCCACCTGGGCCGGCTACGCGCTGGCCAACATGTGGTGCTACGGCCTGGGCGTGCTGGTGGCGCTGGTGCTGCCCAGCCAGGATCTGGTGACGGCGCTGCTGCTGGCCCAGGGCGGGCTGATCGCGCTGTCGCTGATCCTGATCGACGAAGTGGACAATGCCTATGGCGACGCGTACTCGGGCGCCGTCTCGGCGCACGCCCTGCGCCCGCGCACCAGCGTGCGGCGCCTCGGCATCCTCATCGCGCTGCTGTGCACGGGCCTGGCGCTGCTGCTCCCCATGCACAGCCTGGAGCCCTTCCTGCTGCTGCTCAGCTCGGTCTTCGTGCCGCTGTTCGGCGTGGTGCTGGGGCGGCTGGCCGGCGGCGCCGCGGCGCGCGTCGACCTGGCACGCACCGCGCCCGTGCACTGGCCGGCCGTGCTGCTGTGGCTGGCGGGGGTGGCCTTCTACCACGCCGGCCCGCGCCTGGTACCCGGCATGGGCGCGGCCCTGCCCACGCTGGCGCTGTGCCTGCTGCTGTCGTGGGCAACGCGCGAGCGCGCGGCCAAGCCTGCTATGGTTTGAGTAGCTGCCAGCGCTTGATCAGCGCCATATTCAAAATATTTAGACTTGAAACCCCCATGAATCAAGCGCCAGCAGCTCTCATTTAAATAGCAACGCCACGCACGCCGGAACTTCGCGGCGCGCGTGCCCCTCCATTTCGGTTGGCCTTTTCACACCCATCCGCACAGAAAGGAACCCCGCCCCGTGTCGTTTGACCTGCCCCGCTTTGCCTCCGCCCTCCGTACCGCTGCCGCCGCGCTGGCGCTGGCCGCGCCGCTGCTGGCCCCCGCCGGCGCGCAGGCGCGCGAGTTCGTCAGCATCAAGGGCAATGTGGTGAACGTGCGCGAAAAACCCACCACGCGCTCGGACACGCTGTGGGAGCTGTCCAGCGGCTACCCCCTGCAGGTGCGTGAGCGCCGCGGCCAGTGGCTGCGCGTGCGCGACTACGAGGCCACGCTGGGCTGGGTCTTCGCCCCACTGACCACCAAGACGCCGCACCGCGTGGTGACGGCGCGCACCGCCAACCTGCGCGCCAAGCCCGGCACAAACAGCCGCGTGGTTGGCAAGCTGGAGCAAAACGAGATCGTGCGCACGCTGGAAAGCCAGGGCACCTGGACCAAGGTGCGCAGGGGCGGCGGCCAGACCGGCTGGGTGGCCAAGCGGCTGACCTGGGGCTGGTGATCCGCCCCGTGCCGCCGCTTTCTCCTATCTCTTTTCTTCTTCGATGATGCGCTGCGCCACGGGCGCGTAGCCGTGGTTCAGCGGCCCCTGGCCGGCGCCCGTGCGCACGTCGGCGCCGGCGGCGATCGCGCCCAGGATGTAGCTGCGTGCCTGGCGCACCGCCTCGGGCAGCTCCCGGCCCAGCGCCAGGTGCGCGGCGATGGCCGACGACAGCGTGCAGCCGGTGCCGTGCCCGTTGTGCGTGGCGATGCGCGGCGAGCCCAGGCGCTCGTGCACGCCGCCGGGCAGGGCCAGCACGTCCACCACACGATCGCCCGGCAGATGGCCGCCCTTGAGCAGCACGGCGCGCGCGCCCAGGGCCAGCAGCGCGTCGGCGGCCTCGTCCAGCTGCTCCTCGACCTCGATGCTGCGCCGCAGCAGCCAGCCGGCCTCATCCAGGTTGGGCGTGACCACGGCGGACAGGGGAAAGAGCGCCTGCACCAGCGCGCCCACCGTCTCCTGGGCGATCAGCCGGTCGCCGCTGGTGGCGACCATGACCGGGTCCAGCACCACGTTTTGCAGGGCGTGTCGGCCGATGGCATCGGCCACCACGCGCACCACCTCGGGCGAGTGCAGCATGCCGATCTTCACGGCGTCCACGCCGATGTCCTCCACCACCGCGTCGATCTGCGCGCGCAGCATCTCGGGCGGCACGCCGTGGATGTCGCGCACGCCGCGGGTGTTCTGCGCCGTGATGGCGGTGATGGCCGTCATGCCGTAGCACCCTAAGGCGGCAAAGGTCTTCAGGTCGGCCTGGATGCCGGCGCCGCCGCCCGAGTCCGAACCGGCGATCGAGAGCACGCGCGCATAGCGCCGCGGCCCGGAGGGTCGGCCCTGCGGGGCCTGGGTGTCTTGCTGCGTCATGGCAAAAATTATCGAGCATGGCCCGGGCTGCGCCACGTCAACACCAGGGTTGGCACCCCTGTGCTGTAATTCCCGCTTCGGACGAAACAGGGGTGCCGCCACGACGTGCTGGCGGCTGAGAACACACCCTCGCACCCGATCCAGATCATGCTGGCGTGGGGAGTTTCCGCAGCGCGCCGCCGCGCCCGTTTTGTCCCCACCAGTCTGCCGGGCTTCAAAACGCGATGCGCTCCCTTCTTCCCTCCCTCGACGCTCCCCTGTCCATCGCCATCCTGGGCGCCGGCCTCATGGGCCGGCTGCTGGCCGTGCGCCTGGCCCGTGATGGCCACCGCGTGCAGCTGCACGAGGCCGGCGGGCCCGACGCCCAGGGCAGCGCCGCGCACGTGGCCGCCGCCATGCTGGCGCCCCTGGCCGAATCCGCCGTGACCGAACCCGGCGTGGTGCGCATGGGCCAGCACGCGCTGGCCCGCTGGCCCGAGCTGCTGGCGCAGCTGGCCGAGCCGGTGTATCTGCAGCAGGACGGCACCCTGATCCTGTGGCACCGCCAGGACGCGGCCGACGCCGCCCGGCTGCAACACACGCTGCAGCGCACGCAGCACGCGGTGCAGGGCCTGCCGGCGCTGCAGGCGCTGGACGGCGCCGGCGTGGCGGCGCTGGAGCCGGCCGTGGCCGGGCGCTTCCACCAGGGCCTGTACCTGCCCGGCGAAGGCCAGCTGGACAACCGCCAACTGCTGGCCGCCCTGGGCGCCACGCTGCAGCAGCTGGGCGTGGACCTGCACTGGCACAGCACCCGCGCGCCGTCGGACTTTGCCCCCGGCACCAAAGATCAGCCCGACCTGGTGCTGGACTGCCGCGGCCTGGGCGCGCGCGCGCACTGGCGCCAGCTGCGCGGCGTGCGCGGCGAGGTGGTGCGCCTATATGCGCCCGGTGTCACGCTGCAGCGCCCCACGCGCCTGGTGCACCCGCGCTACCCCATCTACATCGCGCCCAAGCAGGACCACCTGTTCGTCATCGGCGCCACCGAGATCGAGTCCGACGACCTGTCGCCGGCCAGCGTGCGCAGCACGCTGGAGCTGCTGTCCGCCGCCTACGCGGTGCACCCCGGCTTTGCCGAAGCGCGCATCCTGGAGCTGGCCACCCAGTGCCGTCCCACCCTGCCCGACAACCTGCCCGCCGTGCGCGCCGTGCAGCCGCGCGTGCTGGAGGTCAACGGCCTGTACCGCCACGGCTTCATGATCGCTCCGGCGCTGCTGGACGTGGTCATGGAGCTGCTGCAGACGGGACAATCGCCGCTGGCCTCCCGTTTCGACCTCAGCCTGCAGATGGATTGATCCCTGACCATGAACGTCCTCATCAACCAGCAACCCGTGGAACTGCCCGACGGCGCCACCGTGGCCGACGCCGTGGCGCACCTCGCCCCTCAGGCGCCCTTTGCCGTGGCCGTCAACCTGCAGTTCGTGCCCAACAGCCGCTACGCCGCCCAGCCTCTGGCCGACGGCGACCAGGTGGAAATCATCGCGCCGGTGACCGGCGGCTAAGTTCCTATCTCCATGACCAAGCAAGACACCTCCCTCTCCGCCAGCGCCGACGCGCTGGTGCTGTACGGCCAGTCCTTCGACAGCCGTCTGCTGCTGGGCACCGCCCGCTACCCTTCGCCTGCCGTGCTGGAGGCCGCCGTGCGGCGCGCCCGCCCGGCCATGGTCACCGCCTCGCTGCGCCGCCAGGGCGCGCAGCCGGGCGACGCCGGCCAGGGCTTCTGGGAGCTTTTGAAGCGCCTGGATGTGCCCGTGCTGCCCAACACGGCCGGCTGCTACAGCGCCGATGAAGCCATCACCACCGCCCAGATGGCGCGCGAGGTGTTCGGCACGCCCTGGATCAAGCTGGAGGTGATCGGCGACGACTACACGCTGCAGCCCGACACGCTGAACCTGGTGCAGGCCGCCGAGCAGCTGATCCGCGACGGCTTTCACGTGCTGCCCTACTGCACCGAAGACCTGGTGCTCTGCCAGCGTCTGGTGGACGTGGGCTGCCAGGCCGTCATGCCCTGGGCCGCGCCGATCGGCACCGGGCGCGGGCCCGTCAACCCCTATGGCCTGCAGCTGCTGCGCGAGCGGCTGGATGTGCCGCTGCTGGTGGACGCCGGCCTGGGGCTGCCGTCGCACGCCTGCCAGGTCATGGAATGGGGTTTCGACGGCGTGCTGCTGAACACCGCCGTGGCCCTGGCCAGCGACCCCGTGGCCATGGCCGGCGCCTTTGCCGACGCCGTCTCGGCCGGCCGCACCGCACGCATGGCCGGTGCCATGCAGCCGCAGTCCACCGCCCAGCCCAGCACACCGGTGCTGGGCACGCCCTTCTGGCACCACGCCACATGACGGCCGCCACCGACCTGGCCCAGGCCATCGTGGCCCGGCACGCCGCCGCCTTTGCCGGCTTCGCGCCCGAGCCCGTTCCCCCGTTCACCAGCGACGCGCCGGCCTACCGCGCCGCGCTGGCCGCGGCCAGCGAGCTGGGCTTCATCGCGCAGGACGCCGAATGCATCGCCCGCGCCTGGGCCGCACAGGCCGCGCGCACCGGCCGCTTCGATCCGGCCCAGTGGCCCGATGCGCCGCAGGACTTCGGCCTGGCGCAGCGCAGTGATGGCCACGGCCCAGCCTTCGCCGAATGCCCGCAGGCCCTGGGCCTGTACGCCGTGCTGCCCGATGCCGAATGGGTGGGCCGCATGGCGCGCGCCGGCGTGCCCACGGTGCAGCTGCGCTTCAAGAGCGACGACCGCGACTCGATCGCCCGCGAGGTGCGCGCCGCCGTGGCCGCCGTGCAGGGCACGGGCGCGCTGCTGTTCATCAACGACCACTGGCGCGACGCGCTGGACGCCGGCGCCTACGGGGTGCACCTGGGCCAGGAAGACCTGGACGCGCTGCCGCCGCAGGATCTGGCCGCGCTGCGCACATCCGGCGCGCGCCTGGGCGTCAGCACCCACGGCTACGCCGAGATGCTGCGCGCCGCGGCCGTGCGGCCCAGCTACATCGCCATGGGCGCGGTGTTCCCCACCACGCTGAAAAAAATGGCCACCGCACCCCAGGGCCTGGGCCGGCTGGCGGCCTATGCACGCCTGACACGCGGCTACCCGCAGGTGGCCATCGGCGGCATCGACGAAGCGCGCTTCGGCCCGGTGCTGGCCACTGGCGTGGGCTCCATCGCCGTGGTGCGCGCCCTCGTCGCCGCGCCCGACCCCGAGACCGCCGCCGCGCGGCTGATGCGGTCCATGGCGGCGCACCGCGCCTGAGAACGTGCCCACGATCTCCGTCCTCGCATGGTGCGGATAATTCCGCCCATGCAAACACCCCAACCCACTCCCTTCACCCGCGTCGGCATCGTCGGCACGGGCGCCATGGGCCGCGGCATCGCGCAGATCGCGGCGCAGGCGGGCAGCACCGTCCAGCTGTTCGACGCCCGCAGCGGCGCCGCCCATGCCGCGCGCGAGGCCGTGCTGCAGCAGTGGCAGCGCCTGCAGGACAAGGGCCGCGTGCAGCCCGGCGAGGTGCAGGCCTGGAGCGAGCGCCTGGTGCCGGTGGCCACGCTGGGCGAGCTGGCCGGCTGCGAACTGGTGGTCGAGGCCATCGCCGAGGACATGCAGGCCAAGCGCGACCTGCTGGCGCAGCTGGAGGCCGTCGTGGCGCCCACCGCCGTGCTGGCCAGCAATACCTCCTCGCTGTCCATCACCGCGCTGGCGGCCGGCCTGCGGCATCCCGCGCGCATGGCCGGCTTTCACTTCTTCAACCCCGTGCCTTTGATGAAGGTGGTGGAGGTGGTGGCCGGCCTGCGCACCGCCCCCGCCACCTGCCAGCAGCTGATGCAGTACGCCCGCGCCATGGGCCACACGGGCGTGGCAGCCAGCGACACGCCCGGCTTCATCGTCAACCACGCCGGCCGGGGCTTCGGCACCGAGGCGCTGCGCATCGCCGGCGAGGGCGTGGCCGACTTCGCCACCATCGACCGCATCCTGCGCGACCAGGTGGGCTTCAAGCTGGGCCCGTTCGAACTGCTGGACCTGACCGGCCTGGACGTCTCGCACCCGGTGATGGAATCGATCTACCACCAGTTCTACGACGAGCCGCGCTTTCGCCCCAGCCCCATCACCGCCCAGCGCTTGGCCGGTGGCCTGCTGGGGCGCAAGAGCGGCGAAGGCTTTTACCGCTACACGGACGGCCAGGCCGAGCTGCCGCCCGAGCCGCCCGTGCCTCAGGTGGGCGAGCTGCCTCCGGTGTGGGTGTCGCCGCGCGCGGCGCGCCGCGCCGAGCTGTACCAGCTGCTCAAAGACCTGGGCGCGCAGATCGAGACCGGCGCCGCGCCCTCGTCCGCCGCGCTGATCCTGGTGGCGCCGCTGGGCTTTGACGTGACCACGGTGGCCGTGGTCGAGCGCCTGGACCCGGCCCGCACCGTGGGCATCGACCTGCTGGTGGACGACGCCGCCACGCGCCGGCGCGTGCTGGCCACCAACCCGGCCACGCGCGCCGACATGCGCGATGCCGCCCACGCGCTGTTCGCGCGCGACGGCAAGGCCGTGAGCGTGATCCGCGACTCCGGCGGCTTCGTCACGCAGCGGGTGCTGGCGGCCATCATCAACATTGCGGCGGACATCTGCCAGCAGGGCATCTGCTCGCCCGCCGACCTGGACCGCGCCGTCACCCTGGGCCTGGGCTACCCCGTGGGCCCGCTGGCGCTGGGCGACCGCTTCGGTCCGGCCAGCGTGCTGGAGGTGCTGTTCAACCTGCAGACCGTCTACGGCGACCCGCGCTGGCGCCCCAGCCCCTGGCTGCGCCGCCGCGGCGCCCTGGGACTGAGCCTGACGCACGAGGAGGCCTGAGCGGGGCAGCCGGCGACTATCAATAAGATAGCTGCCGGCGCTTGATCTGCGGGCGTTAGAACCGCTTTTGGCCTCATTTTCCTGGGTAGCGCCGAGCTTTCGCCCTGCGGCTGGTGGCGGCCGCCTGGGCATAAACGCACGCCCGTGCGTATCTTTGTGCAACCGACGTTTCCGGCGCAGCAAGAAATCCCCGGGTTAACCCTGAATCACCCTGCTCCGGCCCACTCGCCCCACCCGGGCGGACTGTCCGCTGCTTCGCCAATGCACCCGCCGCTGTCAGCCAGCGGCGCTTTTGCACGCTGTCACAGCCATTGACAGCCTGTCTGTCGCGCGTCCCTACCATGGCCCGATGAGTTGCCCTGCGGCAACACCCTGAGGAGGACGCCATGACTGCACTGCCCTATGACGACACCGTCGAACAGATCCAGGAGGACGAAGCCCGCCTGACCCAGGAAATCGTCGCCCGCATGGCTGCCGCCCAGGCGCGCAACGCCGAGCGCCACCGCCACGCGCACCGCGACGCACACGCCAAGAGCCATGCCATCCTCAAAGGCACGCTCGCCGTGCACGCCAACCTGCCGCCCGAGCTGGCGCAGGGCCTCTTCAGCCAGCCGCGTGAATACGAAGTGGTGGCGCGCCTGTCGTCCGCGCCCGGCGACATCCACAGCGATGAAGCCCCCGCGCCGCGCGGCTTTGCCATCAAGGTCATGGGCGTGCAGGGCGATCGCCTGTTGCCCGGCCTGGGCGGGCACAACCAGGATTTCCTGATGGTCAACTTCCCCGTGCTGGCCTTTGGCACGGTGCAAGACTATCCGCGCTTTCTGACGCTGCTGGAGGCCAATGCCGACGCACCCCAGCCGCTGCAGCGCGCCGTGGCAGCCGCCGCACGCGGCATAGAGAACGTGGTCGAGCGCCTGGGTGGCACACCCGGCGCCACCGTGCAGGGCCTGGCGCAAAAGAACACCAACATGCTGGGTGAGACCTACCACACCCAGGCGGCCATCCGCTTTGGCAATTACGTGGCCAAGCTGTCGCTGGCGCCCTGGGGCGAGCTGCAGGGGCTGAACGAGCAGCCCATCGGCGAGGGCTTTTCCGCCATGCGCGACGCGCTCACGTCGCACTTCGCCAAACAGGGCGCCACATACGAGCTGCGCGCGCAGCTGCAAACCGACCGCACCGCCATGCCGGTGGAGGATGCCTCCGTTCTGTGGGACGAGAAGGCCTCGCCCCACCGCGCCATCGCCACGCTGCGCTTCGACATCCAGAACCCGTATTCGCCCGAGCGCCAGGTGTACGGCGACGACCACCTGGCCTTCAACCCCTGGAACGGCGTGGCGGCGCACCGTCCGCTGGGTTCGATCATGCGCGTGCGCCGGCCGGCCTACGAGTCCTCGACCGCGCAGCGCCACCGCCTGAACGCCCTTCCCCGGCGCGAGCCCGCATCGCTGGCCGACATCCCGGATTGACGCGCTTTCTCCTTGAGGAAAAGAGGAGCAAGGAAAAAGCCGCCGCCAGAGCCGGCCCCGCAACGCATCGCTTGAAAGAAAGGCTGCACCCATGAACACCAAAACCCAGAGCAAGCCCCAGGACGGCCAGGAATCGGGCGGCGACCCGCGCCTGGAAGGCGAGAGCCGGCTGGCCGAGTTCCGCCGCATCGCCCAGGAAATCGCCGCCGACGCGCCGCAGGTGGCCAAGATCGCCATCGACGCGCTGGTGCGCGACCACAACCCGCTGTTCAAAGGCAGCTCGCAATCGGCCGGCCGCGCGGGACGCCAGTCGGGCAACGTCTCAGAGCTGACGGCGATCGCCACGCTCAAACCCGGCGGCGCCGACCGGCTGCGCCGGCTGTTCAAGCTCACCGGCGGCAATTTCGACGGCGCGCAGCGCGTGTCCACGCTGCACGACATGCGCTTCGTGTTCTTCGACGATGACAAGCGCATCCTTTTTGCCACCACCTACGACGGCGACTGGGACACCTACATCAACGACTTCGCCACCAAGATTCCCGGCCTGATGGACCTGCTGTTCGCCAACGTCGAAGGCTGGCCGGGCATCGACTCTCCCGAGGTCAAGGACTACATCGCCCAGCACCAGATCGACGCCGCCGGCTGGTTCGTCGCCAACCCGCAGGTCACCGTGGTGGACGTGCGCCGGCTGCAGCGCATGGAGCAGGCGCTGGACAAGTTTCTGGATGCCATGAGCAAGAACAAGGACATGGACCAGTCCACGGCGAAGGCGCTGGACGAGCTATCTAAGGAGATCTCTCAACCGCAGGGGGTGGACTACTGATGGCGCTGCTGCAACACCTCAAGGACCGCTTCCACCGTGACAAGGTCACGCTGCAACTTCACGATATCCAGGCGCTGATCCTGCGCTCGCGCCCTGAGCCCTACGTGGGCATCCACGCCATGCTGCACGTCGATGAGGCCGAAGGCGGGCGCGACCTGATCGCGCGCCTGGCCAAACATATTCCGTCGGCCGACGATTGGACGGGCGACCTGAACGCCTGGACCGGCGTGGCCATCAGCCACGCGGGCCTGAAAGCCCTGGGCCTGCCGGACAGTGCTCTTGCGTCCTTCCCTCTGCCCTTTCGCCAGGGCATGGCCCAGCGCGCCGAGCAGCTGCGCGACTTCGGCGAGAACGCGCCCGAGACCTGGGAGGAGGCGTATCAGGGCGAGCGCCTGCACATCGCTCTGACCATCTACGCCGAAGACAAAGCCGCCCTGGATGAGGCAGTGGACAAGGCCATGGGCGAGCTACGCGCGTCGAGCGGCGTGACGCTGGTGGGCACGCACGAGTTCGGCGCAGACGAGGAAGCCAAGAACCCCTTCGGCTTTCGCGACGGCATCTCGCAGCCGGTGGTCCAGGGCGCCGGCGTCGAGCCCCCGCCCGGCGGTGGGCGCGCGCTGGCGCCGGGCGAATTCATCCTGGGCGAGAACAGCGAGAGCGGCCAGCCGGTGGCCATGCCCGAGCCGCCCGAGCTGGGCCGCAACGGCTCCTTCGTGGTGCTGCGCAAGTACGACAGCCGCCCCGGCGCGTTCAACGACTTCGTGCGCCAGCACGCAAGCGGCGAGCAGGAGCAGGAAAAGCTGGCCGCCAAGCTGGTGGGCCGCTGGCGCTCGGGCGCGCCGCTCAACCTCTCGCCGGAGCACGACGACGAGGCGCTGGGCGCCGACCCTCAGCGCAACAACGACTTCGATTTCAAGGGCGACGAGCGTGGCCTGGTCTGCCCGCACGCCGCGCACATGCGCCGGCTGAACCCACGCGGCACCAGCCTGACCATCCTGACCGACGAGAACATCCACCGCATCATCCGCCGGCCCTCGACCTTTGGCCCGAAGTGGACGCCCGCGCTGACGGCGAGCGACGACGGCGGCGAGCCGCGCGGCATCTACTTCATCTTCATCAGCGCGCGGGCCTACGACACCATCGAGTTCCTGCAGCAGGAGTGGATCAACCGCGGCAACTTCCTGGACCTGGGCAAGGAGCGCGACCCCGTGGTGGGCCTGCACGAGGAGCCGGGCACGTTCACCATCCCCGAGCAGCCCGTGCGCCGGCGCATCGACGGCGTGACCACCTTCAACCGCCTGCGCGGCGGCGAATACCTGTTCATGCCGTCGCTCACGGCGCTGCGCTGGATCGGCGAGGCTGGGTGGAAGTATTGACGGCGCTCTGCGCAGTTACTATTAGAAGCATAGCTGCCAGCGCAATATCGGCGGGCGCTGGCAACGTTTTTTGCTAAAAAATCCTGGGCGCACTGCGCTCAGGAGCCCGCCACCTTCATCCGGTTGACCAGCACCGAGCCCACCGTCTTGGCGCCGTAGGTGTAGGCGTCCGCGCCCACGGCCTCGATGCCGCGCAGCATGTCCCGCAGGTTACCGGCGATGGTGATCTCATGCACCGGGTAGGCGATCTGGCCGTTTTCCACCCAGAAGCCGCTGGCACCGCGCGAATAATCGCCCGTGACGTAGTTCACGCCCTGGCCCATCAGCTCGATGACGAACAGGCCCGTGCCCAGCTTTTGCAGCATGGCGGGCAGGTCGTCGCCCGGGCGGGTGTGGCGCGAGGTGAGCACCAGGTTGTGCGAGCCGCCGGCGTTGCCCGTGGTCTTCATGCCCAGCTTGCGCGCCGAGTAGGTGGACAGGAAGTAGCCCTGCACCTTGCCCTGGCGCACCACCTTGCGCGGCGCCACGCGCACGCCCTCGTCATCAAACGGCGAGCTGCCCTTGCCGCCGATGAGGAACGGGTCTTCGTCGATGTCGATGTGCTTGGGGAAGACCTGCTTGCCCAGTGAATCCAGCAAGAAGGTGCTGCGCCGGTACAGCGCGCCGCCGCTGATGGCCTGCACGAAGCCGCCCAGCAGGCCGGCGGCCAGGGGCGATTCGAACAGCACCGGGCATTCGCGCGTGCTGATCTTGCGGCTGCCCAGGCGCGACAAGGCGCGCTCGGCGGCGTAGCGGCCCACCGATTCGGGCGAAGCCAGCTCGCGCGCGTCGCGCATGGAGCTGTACCAGGCGTCGCGCTGCATCTCGCCATTGCGCCCGGGCAGGCTGGCGATCGGCGCCACCGAAATGCTGTGGCGCGAGCTGGCGTAGCCGCCGCGAAAGCCGCGCGTGTGGGCGCTGAAAAAGTGCGACTGCTGCGCCGACACGCCCGCGCCCTCGCTGTTGGTGATGCGCTTGTGCGTGGCAAAGGCCGCGGCCTCGCACTCCAGCGCCAGGCGTGCGGCCTCTTCGCTGTCCACGGTCCAGGGGTGGAACAGCTGCAGGTCGCGGTGCGACTCCTGCGGGGCGATGTCGGCCGCGTCAGGCAGGCCGGCCACCGGGTCTTCGGCGGTGAAGCGGGCGATGTCGTAGGCGGCCTGCACGGTGCGCTCCACGGCGGCCTCGGAGAAATCCGAGGTGCTGGCGTTGCCGCGCCGGCGGCCCACGTAGACCGTCACGCCCAGCGACTTGTCGCGGTTGCGCTCCACCGTCTCCAGCTCGCCCTTGCGCACGTTCACCGACAGGCCGCAGCCCTCGGAGGCGTCAGCGCCGGCATCGGTGGCGCCCAGTTTCTTGGCGTGCGCCAGGGCATGGTCCACCAGGCCCTCGAAGAACGAGCGGGAGTAGCTGAAGCCGCTTTGCGGCGCGTCGGTGGAGGTGGGCTGGCTGGGGGCGGCAGCGCGCTGGGCGCCTGGGCGGGGAGTGTTCATAGCGGCGGCTATGATACTTGTCGCCCCTGGCGCCCGCAGGCGCGCAGCGCCCCGCAGGCCGCGCCGCCGCGGCTTTTTCTCCCGCCCCGAATCCCACCTGCCACCGATGTCACGCAAACCCAAAAAAGGCTACTTCGTGAAGGGCCATTTCGTTGCCGAAGGCAGCGAGCTGGACCTGCAGCTGAAGGCCGAGCTCAAAGGCACGCCCGGCAGCACCAAAACCGACCTGAAGCGTGAAAGCGACGCGCTGCAAACCCTGGGCGGCGAGCTGCTCACGCTGCGCGCCGACCTGATGGCCCGCCTGGAGCTGCCCGAAAAGCTGGTGGATGCGCTGCACGAGGCCGCACGCATCACCAACTTCGAGGGCAAGCGCCGGCAGATGCAGTTCGTCGGCAAGCTGATGCGCAAGCTGGATGAAGACACCATCGCCGCCATCCACGCCGCGCTGGACGAGCAGCGCAGCGGCAGCGCCGCCGAGCGCCTGCTGCTGCACCAGGCCGAGCACTGGCGCGACCAGCTCATCGCCAGCGACGAAGCCCTGGCGCAGTGGCTGGAGCTGTTCCCGCGCACCGACACGCAGCAGATCCGCGCCCTGATCCGCCAGGCCCGCAAGGACACGCCGCCGCCGGACGCCGCCGCCGTCTCGCAAGGCCTCGCGCCGCGCAAGAGCCGCTCCTACCGCGAGCTGTTCCAGCTGGTGCGCGCGCAGATGACCGACGCCGGCGACCACGCGGCGGAGGAAGAGCGCTCTGCGGATGCGTGATTAAGAGCAACCCCCTGAGCGCCTGCGGCGCTTCCCCCTTCTCTCGAATAGCTGCGCCATTCGGGAAGGGGGACGACGCTGGTGGACCGGCAAAGCCGGATCCACGGCGTCTGCTGGCCTGGGGTGCGCCGGTTTCATGACGGGTGCGCTGCGCCTATCCACGGCTACGGATTACTGAGATGACGACTATGACCACGCCCTCCGCCCTGCCGCCGCCCGAGCCGGTGAAGATCGGCATCGTCTCCGTCAGCGACCGCGCCAGCAGCGGCGCCTATGAGGACAAGGGCCTGCCGGCGCTGCAGGACTGGCTGACGCGGGCGCTGCACAACCCGGTTCACTTTGAGCCGCGGTTGATCCCAGACGAGCCCGAGCAGATCGCCCAGGCCCTGATCGAGCTGGTGGACCAGGCCGGCTGCAGCCTGGTGCTGACCACCGGCGGCACCGGCCCCGCGCCGCGCGACGTCACCCCGGAAGCCACCCTGGCCGTGGCCGACCGCGAGATGCCCGGCTTCGGCGAGCAGATGCGCCAGATCTCCCTGCGCTTCGTGCCCACCGCCATCCTGTCGCGGCAGACGGCAGTGATCCGCGGCAAGAGCCTGGTCATCAACTTGCCGGGGCAGCCCAAGTCCATTGCCGAGACGCTGGAAGGGTTGAAGGGGGAAGACGGAGCGCAGCTGGTGCCCGGGATCTTTGCGGCCGTGCCCTATTGCATCGACCTGCTGGGGGGCCCGTACCTGGAGACGCGCGACGCGGTGTGCAAGGCGTTTCGGCCGAAGGCGGCGGTACGGCACGTGCGCACCGGCGACTGACTCCTTAGGCGCCACTTACTCCAATCCTCCATGCCCATTTACCGCTGCAACCAATGCGGCTTCGTGAGCGAAGACGCCCAGACCCCTGTCAATGCCCAAACGTCGTGCGGCCGGTGCGGCACGTCCAGCAGGGTCTACGGCACCGTGTTTTTTGTGGAAGAACTGGTCAAGAGGCTTGCCGTCACGACGCGCGAACTCAATGCGCTCAAGCAGGAGGCAGCCAGTGCGGCACCACCGCCCGCCGCCACGCCACAGCAGCCCACCCAGGCCGCGGCCGCGCCGGCCGCAGGTAAGGCGCTGGCCAACGTAGCCGGCCTGGCCACGGAGGAGCAGCACGCGCCTCTCAAAGCCTGGTTTGCCGCCCGTCAGATCGAAGTGCAGCTCGACCCGGCGCATGTGGACACGAGCGGTTTTTTCGACGACGCGGCGCTGCTCCTGGGCAGCAACCACACACTCTTTGCCGAACTCATCGAGCGCGTGCGCTTCGCCTACCGCAAGAGCCACAGCTGGATCAACCTGGAACTGGCCAGCCTTGCCCAGAAGGATGCGCAGGCCATCAACCAGCTGTGCCGCAAGCTCTACGAGCACACTTTCTTCGCGCGCTACCACTACCAAAAGCCCGAAAAAATCGTGCGCCTGACGCTGCAGCCTGCGGCGGCCATCCGGCATTTCTTCGAGGGTGGCTGGCTGGAGTGGTATGCGCTGATGGCGCTGCTCGGGCAAGTGGACAACCATCCGGGCGGCGTGTCCTGCGCACGCAGCGTGAAGGTGGTGTTTCCCAACGAGGACCTGCACGAGTTGGACGTGGTAGCCCTGCCTGCGGGTCAGCAGCCCATTTGCATCGAATGCAAGAGCGGCGAGTTCCGCCGCGACATCGACAAGTACTTGCGCCTGAAAAAGCGCCTGGGCCTGGAGCGTGGTCGGTTCGTGATCTGCTCTGCAGAGCTTAATGACGAACAGGCAGCGGGACTGAGTGCGATGTATGAGCTGAGCTTCGTGAACCTGCAGACGCTGGCGCCGCATTTGCAGCGGTTGATTTCGTCCTGAGTTTTTGATGTGGCTGGCCGGGACTCGCCCCGGCGGGCGACTTCCTTTCTTGCTCGT